>DBCR01000018.1:9371-86591 GCA_002293125.1 Opitutia bacterium UBA953 | reverse complement strand
CTGCCCATGCAGGGTAAAGGCTCGGCCAACTGGCGTAACCATCGCAAGATCGCGGTCTTCGACGGGACCTTCGCCGTCATCGGCGGCCAGAACCTCGGCTTGCGCTACATGGGCGAAAAGCCCTCGAACCGACGCTTCCGCGACTGCTCGTTCCTGATCGAAGGACCGACCGCTGCCGCCATCGAGCGCGTCTTTATCGCCGACTGGTGCCAGGCCACCGACGAGGCCCCGCTGCATTTCGCGACGCTGCTCCGCGAACGCTCGCCCCGGGTCGGCCAAGCGCGCGTCGAGGTCATCTCCTCCGGACCCGACTGCGAAGGCGACCCCCTGTGGGAGACCTACGTGAAGCTGTTCTCCAACTGCAAGCGATCGATCACGGTCGTGACGCCCTACTTCGTGCCCGACCGCACGCTCTTCACGCTCCTGGTCACCGCCGCCCATGCCGGCCGGCACGTGAAGATCATGGTTCCGCGCCGCTCGGACCATCGCCTCCTCGACCTCGCCCGTCGTTGGTACCTGCGCAACCTGCGCGAGGCCGGCGCGGAGATTCACTTCTTCAAGCCGGATGTGCTCCACGCCAAGCTCGTCATTGTCGACGAAGAGCAACTGGTCGTCGGGTCGGCGAACCTCGATATGCGTTCGCTCTTCCTGAACTACGAGATAGTCGCGGTCGTGCGCGACCCCGTGGCGGCGGCCGAAGTCGGCGCGCTCATCGCGGGCTGGGAGACGGAATCCACGCGCTACACCGAAGACCTCTACCGCCGCAGCCGCACGCTGACCGGACGGTTGATCGAAGCGGTCTCGAAGGTGATCTCCCCGCTTCTCTGATCAGCCCAGGAAGGCGTGCAGGCGAACGGTCAGCCCGGTGTCGGGCAAGAGGAAGCCGTCGTGGCCGGCATCCGTCACGACCTCATGATAGGCCGCATTGACGCCGACCGCGGTAGCCGCGGCGAGGAGCATACGCAGCTCACTGGTCGGATAGAGCCAGTCACTCGAGAAACCGATCGCGAGTACATCCGGGCCGTCCTGCGCGAAGAGCGTGCCAGAGGAAGCGCGCGCGGTCATGTCAAAGCGGTCGACGGCGCGGGTGATGCGCAGCCAGCTATTGGCATCGAAGCGCCGGACGAACGAACTGCCCTGATGTTCGAGGTAGCTTTCGACCTGCCAGTGCACGGCATCGCCGGCGCCGGCGCCCGGAACCTTGGCGCGACCGAACTTCTGCTCAAACGATGCGGAAGAAAGGTAGCTGATGTGCGCGATCATGCGGCCGACAGCCAAGCCTGAGTCAGGCCCTTCGCCGGGGGCGTAATGACCGCCGCGGAAATGCGGGTCGCGCTCCACGCAGGCACGCGAGACGGCGTTAAGCGCGATCGCCATGGGCGACTGGCTCAGGCCAGCGGCAAGCACCGCGATGCGGCCGACCTCGGCCTGGTAGTCGGCGCACCAGATGAGTGCCTGCATGCCACCCATCGAGCCGCCGACGACGGCATGGAGCTTGGCGACGCCGAGGTGACGGACCAACAAGCGCTGGGCGCGGACGATGTCGCCAAGGGTGATCTCCGGGAAATAACCGCCGTAAGGCTTACCCGTGCGAGGGTCGGTCGAGAGCGGCCCGGTCGAACCGCGGCAGCCGCCGATACAATTCACGCCGATGACGAAGAAGCGGTCGGTGTCGATGGCCTTGCCTGGCCCGACGAAGCAATCCCACCAGCCCGGCTTGCGGTCCTCGGCCGAGTAGCGTCCGGCCACATGATGGTCTCCGCTCAGGGCATGGGGGACCAGGATCGCGTTCGATTTGTCAGGCAGCAGGGTTCCGTAGGTCTCATAGCGGAGCGTCAAGGACGGTAGTTCGCCGCCCAACTCGAGCTTGAACGGCTCGGACGAGACAAAGTCACGGAACGAGACCGGGCAGAGCTCGCGAGCGGAGGTCGGATTAGCCGGACGGTCGGACATGGACTCATCCAGCCAAACCAGACCCGGGCGGGAGGCAAGTGGCCATTCGTTGTTGCCTCGTCATAAACGACCCCAAACCTACGGGACATGTCCCAAGGCAACCGCCATGAGGAAGGATGCTGCGGGGAGGGCTCCGATGGTCGCATCGAAGCGGCCGTCCTCCGCATGAAGGAGAAAGCCATGCGGGTTACGTCCCCTCGGTTGGTCATGCTCAAGGTACTCGCGGCGGCCAAGCACCCCCTCAGCGCAGAACAGGTCCATGAAGCAGCCGGCGACGACAAGCTGGACCTCGTCACGGTCTACCGCAGCCTCGGCGCCATGGACGACGCCGGGATCGTCCAGCGACACCCGCTCGAGCGAGGCCGCAGCCTCTACGCCCTCGTCTCACCCGGGCACCACCATCACCATGTCATCTGCCGTCGTTGTGGTCGGATCGACCGACTGCCCGGTTGCGACACCTCCCGCCTCGAAGCCGCCGCCCGTACCAAGGGCTATGCCGAACTGACCCATATCATGGAGATCTACGGCATCTGCCCGGCCTGCACCCAATCTTCCCATGTCTGACTTCCCTCGCACCGCCTTTCTCCTCGGAGCCGGCCTCGGCACGCGCCTGCGTCCGCTCACCGAAAACTGCCCCAAGCCGCTGCTCCCGATCGGCGGACGGCCGATGATCGCCCAAGCCATGGACAAGCTCCATGCCGCGGGCACGCGCCGTTTCATCATCAACACGCACCACTGCCCCGAAGCCTGGGCGCTCGCCTTCCCCTCTGGTCGCTTCGGCGACGCCGAAGTGAAGCTCGTGCATGAGCCCGTGCTGCTCGAGACCGGCGGCGGCCTCGCGAACATCGCCGGCCTGCTCGGCGAGGACGATAAGGACCTCATCCTCTGGAATGGCGACATCCTCTCTGGCTGCGACATCGCCGCCGCCTACGCGCACCACCTCGCCAATGGCGGCGCCGCGACGCTGGTCGTCCGTGAACAGGGCCCGAACCGTAACGTCCGCATCACCGACGAAGGTTTCGTGACCGATATGCGCGACCGCCTCGGCAAGGCCGACCCCTCCTACCAGTACGCCGGTATCTGCGTCGTCACCAAGGCCTTCGTCCAAGGCGTTCCCGCGACGATCGAATCGCTGGTCGAACATTTCCTCCGCCGCCTCCAAGCCGAACCCAACAGCATCCAAGGTTTCCTCGATGCTTCCGCCAGCTGGCATGACCTCGGCACCGTCGAAGAATATCAGGCCGTGAAGGCCGAGCACGAAAAGCCCGTACGTGGGGCCATCTCTGGCGCCGACGCCGCCAAGGCTTATGGCTACGAACTGACCGGCGGCGGTGAAGTCCTCAAGGGGGGCTCCGGCCGCAAGTTCCACCGCATGCGCAACGCCTCCGGCGAGTCCTCCGTGCTATGCGTCTACGATGATTCGCGCGCGGAGAACCAGCTCTATGGCGCCATCGCGGGCGTGCTGCGCGACAAGATCGGCGTCCAGGTCCCGCAGGTGCTCGCCGAAGACAAGGCCGCAGGCGTGCTCATCCTCGAAGACCTCGGTGACGCCGACCTCTGCTCCCTCGCCCAGGGTCCCGAATTCCCGTGGGCGCCCGTCGCCTCGGCCCTCGAACAGGTGGCCGGCATCCATCGCCTCGGCGTCGACGCGTTCGCCGGTTCCGGCGTCACGTTGATGGAGGCGTTCGGTCCAAACCTCTACCAATGGGAGCGCCAATATTTCCAGGACAACGCGCTCGGCGGCCGCAAGCCCGACCGGGCCATCACCGATGAGATGGCCTCACTCGCCAAAGAACTCATGGGCCAGCCTGTCGTCACGATCCATCGCGACTTCCAGTCGCAGAACATCATGGTGCGCGATGATTCCGCCTGGCTCATCGACCTGCAGGGCCTCCGCCACGGCTGCATGTTCTACGACTTCGCCTCGCTCGCCTTCGACCCTTACCTCACGCGCCACGACATGGACCTTTGGCGTATCGAGATCGAGGACCATGCGCGTGAAGTCTCCGACTGGAAGGGTTCCAGCGATGAGTTCTCCTACCTCTTCCACGTCGCCGCGACGCAGCGCCTCCTGCAGGCCTGCGGCGCCTACGGTTTCCTCGGCCACAAGAAGGGCCGGCCGGAATACCTCGCGCACCTGCCGCAAGGCCTGCGCAACCTGACGATCGCCGCCTCCCTCTGCGGGAAGCGACGCATCGCCAAGCTGGCGGAAGAACTCGCGGGCGCCCCGGCGAAGGTCAGCCGTTGACCTTATCGTCGAGGAAGCGGACGACCTCGTCTTCGGTCATGCGCACCTGCTCCAGCGTATCGCGGTCGCGGACCGTGACGCCGGCGCCCTTCTCGATGGTCTCGAAGTCGATCGTGATGCCGTAAGGCGTCCCGATCTCGTCCTGGCGACGGTAGCGGCGGCCGATGGCCCCGGCGGCGTCGTAGAAAACGTTGTGGCGCTTCTTTAGGCGGCGGTAGAGGGCCTCGGCACGCTCGACGAGCTCGGGCTTGTTCTTCACGAGGGGGAAAATCGCGGCCTTAAAGGGGGCGATGCGGGCCGGCAGCCGGAGAACGATGCGCTTCTCGCCTTCGATTTCGTCCTCATGATAGGCCGTAGTGAGGAGGGCCAGGAAGACGCGGTCGACGCCGACGGAAGGCTCGATGACGTGCGGGATGTAGCGGGCCTTGGCTACTTCGTCGAACCAATCGAGCTTCTGGCCTGAGACGTTGCTATGCTGGGTCAGGTCGAAGTCGCCGCGGGCGGCGACGCCCTGGAGCTCCTGCACGCCGAAGGGGAACTCGAACATGATGTCCGTCGTGCCCTTCGAATAGTGGGCAAGCTTCTCGGTCGGGTGCGGGTAGAGGGAGAGCTTGGCGCGCGGGATGCCGATGGATTCGAACCAGGCCAGGCAGCCTTCGATCCAATCCTTATGGGCGGTGGCCCAGTCGGAATCCGGCGAGATGAAGTATTCGATCTCCATCTGCTCGAACTCACGGGAGCGGAAGATGAAGTTGCGCGGATTGATTTCGTTGCGGAAAGCCTTGCCGATCTGGGCGATACCGAAAGGCAGTTTAACGCGGCCCGTGTCGACGACATTCTTGAAGTTGATGAAGATGCCCTGCGCGGTCTCCGGACGGAGATAGGCGGTAGCCGACGCGTCCTGCATGGCGCCGACGTAAGTCTGGAACATCATGTTGAACGAGCGGGGCGGCGTGAGCGAACCCGGCTTGCCGGTGGCAGGCGAAGGGATGAGCGCATGCTCCTCGGCCGTGGACTCCGTGTAATCCTTGAGTACCACCGCCTCAAGCGCGCCCTGCTTGGCGAGCTTGCGCTTCATGTCATTCGCCATCTCGTCGGCCTTGGCCTGCATGCCGTCGTCTTCAAGGACGGAGACGTAGCCGATGGTCTCGCCGGCGACGCGCACCGGAGCGAAGAACAGCTGGTCCGCACGGTAGCGCATCTTCGACTCCTTGCAGTCGACGAGCGGGTCGGTGAAATTATCGATGTGCCCCGAGGCCTTCCAGGTCGTCGGGTGATGGATGATCGAAGAGTCGAGGCCGACGATGTCGTCGCGGCGGTGAACGAAGTCCTGCCACCAGGCCTGCTTGATATTGTTCTTCAGCTCGACGCCGAGAGGGCCGTAATCGAAGAAGCCGTTGAAGCCGCCGTAGATGTCGGAGGAAGGGAAGACGAACCCGCGGCGTTTGCACAGGTTGATGATGGATTCCATCTTGTCGGTCGGGTCGGCCATGGCTGGTAAGGCCCAAACCTATCCCCGCTCCGGGGGTCCGCCGCAAGCCTGTTCCCTCAGCGGGGGCGGGGTTCCGTGGTCAGACCGGCCGCCTTCTTGGACCACGTCCGGGCTGCCTCGGAGACGGCGCGGAAGAGCTCGGAGAATTCAGTCGAAGCGGCGTTCATGCGGGTCTGCGAACTTTCGAGGGAAGCAGAGAAGGAGGCCAGAGCCGCGGCGGCGTCGGCGAGGCTTACCTGCAGGAGAGCCAGCGTCTCGTCGTCCATCTTGCGGTCAGCCTGCTCGACCGTTGCACGCAGTCGGGCACAAACGGCGATCAGCCGAGCGCCCTGGGCATCGAGCTTACCGTCGCCGGTGGCTTCAAGGACTGCGCCCGTCCGCCGGACGATCATCGCGGAGAAACGGGCGGCCCGCTCGGGGTCGGTCGCATCGTGGAAGCCGTCCAAATCGCGCTCGAGCTCCGCCGCCAGACCGACCAGGTCTTTTTCAGCGAGGTCCTGCAGTTGCTGGACGAACCCGACGATCTTGCTCTGGAGATGACTGCTGAGCGGAGGGATCTCGTCGACGGCCAAGGGTTCCGTCGGCGCCGCCGCGGCGGCATCCCAAATCAATTCGACCTGGAGCATGCCGGAAGCAGGGCTCACCGCGACGAGACGGGCGCGGAGGCCCTGAGCGACTTCGGTCCGTAGGCGATCGCCACGCAGACGGTCGGCGAAGCCGCGATCTTCCAAGGTCGCCGGATCGAGGACGAGCCTGACCGCCGGACGGAGGCGGCCTTCGGCATCGGCGTCGAGGCCGATGGAACTCACCTGCCCCACCGTGACGCCTTGCACGCGGACCGGCGTACCGGAAGAGATGCCTTCAACGGAGAAAGCCGGACGGAAGACCACGGGAATGAGCGGAGCGGACCAAGCGCGCCACCAGGAATAGCCCGACCAAAGCACGGCCACGCCGAGGACGGCCAGCATCACGCCTCCTAGGGCGCGTCGGCTCATCCGGCGGATTGAGGATAGCTGCCCAGCCACTTCACCACTTCGCAGCGACCCTTGAGCTCGGTGACGGCGGCCTGCACGGCCGCGGTGTCCCAGTGACCTGGGAAATCAATGAAGAAGAGATACTCCCAAGCGCGACGATGGCTTGGGCGGGACTCGATGCGGATCAAGTTGATGCCGCGGTCGGAGAAAGCGGCGAGGGCGCCTTGCAGGGCGCCTGGCTCATGCTTGAGCGTGAGCACCACGCTCGTGACCTCGTCCTTGGCGCCGACGGTGTTGGCCGTCTTGGCGATGACGAAGAATCGCGTGGCGTTGTCACGGCGGTCCTGGATGCCGCGGGCGAGGATGGGGACGCCGCGCGATTCGGCGGCGGTGGCGGAGGCGACGGCGGCCTGACCTTGCGGATCGCGGGCGATGATCTCCACGGCAGCGGCGGTGCTGTCGGTCTCGACGAGCGCGGCGCCCGGGACGTGACGAGAGAGCCAGCCGCGGCATTGCGCGAGGGCGATGTCCTTCGAGAGGACCTTCTTCACCTGATCGAGGGGGCCTTGGCCGACGAGGCACTGCTCGACGGAGAGCGTGACCTGGGCCACGACCTTGAGATCGGATTCCGCAAGCAGGTCGAGGGAGTGGCTGACGACGCCTTCGGTGGAGTTCTCGACCGGGACGACGCCGTAGGAGGCTTCGCCGGATTCGACCGCGGCGAAGATATCGCCGATGGCGCGGAGGGGGAGCGACGGCACGCTCGTGCCGAAGGCGCGGATCTGGGCCTGCTGGGTGAAGGAGCCTTCCGGTCCGAGGTAGGCGACGGGATTGGCCATCTGGGCGCCGATGGAAAGGGAGATGATCTCGCGGTAGACCGCGCGGAGTCCCGAGGCCGGAATCGCTGGCGCGGCTTCGGTGATAGAGCGAAGGAGCTGTTCTTCGCGCTGCGGAGCGTAGACCGGCGCACCCGACTTCAGCTTCGCTTCGCCGATCGCACGGGCCACCTGCAAGCGCTCACCGAGCAGCTTGAGGATCTCGCGGTCGATGCGATCGACCTCGCGGCGGTGCTCTTCCAGGCTCATTCGGCAGGCTTCTCGTCTTCGGGCGGGGCCTCCGTCGCGATGGCGGCGGAGGACTGATCTTCGAGCGGCAGGCCGACTTCGGCATCGCCGACCGCGACCGGGGTGGTCGCGCGGGTGATCCATTCGGAAATCTGAGCGGGAGACAGGACGTCGGAGGCGGGCAGTTCGCCCAGCGAACGCAGGCCGGTGAAATCGAGGAACTTGTCCGTCGTGCCATACTGGATCGGACGACCGGGCAGATCGGCGCGGCCAGTGACGGCGACGAGTTCGAGCTCGAGCAGACGATTGAGGGCGCTATCGACGGAGACTCCGCGGATGGCTTCCATTTCTGAGCGGGTGACCGGCTGGCGATAGGCGACGATCGAGAGCGTCTCGAGCGAGGCGGGGCTGAGGCGCTGCGGGCGCGGCTCGCCGCGCAGGAGGCGGACCCAGTCGGCGTAGGCCGGAGAGATCACCAGACGGAACCCTTCGGGACCCTGCAGGATGCGGCAGGCGTCGTTAGCGTCGCGCATCTCAGCTTCGAGGGCGTCGACCGCTTCGCGAATCTGGGTGGCCGTGAGCAAAGTAGGAACCTGATCGATGATATCCTGGATGACTTCTTGGACGGGCTGAGCCGCGGGCACGATCGTGGGCTCGCCGGCTGCTTCGAGCAGGTCAGGCTGGCGCTCGGCGGCCGCCTGGGCGTGGTAGCGTTGCACGACCTTCTGGATGTCCTTGATGGACACCGCCTCGGAGGTCGAGAACAGGAGGGCCTTGATGATTTTCTTGAGGTTGAATTCCACGGGTCGGGGAGGCTTAAATCGGATTGTCGGGAGCGACGGGGCGGTTCACAGTCCGCTCCCTGCCCCTCTTATTAAGAGGCGCTCACCGACTGACAACCGCAGACTTTTCACCCCTATCATGACCGACGCCAACCACTGCCGCCAACACTCCGCGATCGTCGTAGACGGCCCCGACCGCGCCCCCAGCCGAGCCATGCTCCGGGCCGTGGGCTTCACCGACGCCGACTTTGCCAAGCCTGTCGTGGGCGTCGCCTCGACCTGGTCGATGGTCACCCCCTGCAACATGCACATCAACCGACTGGCAGACGAAGCCGTCAAAGGGGCCGACGCGGCCGGCGGCAAGGCGGTCATCTTCTGCACCATCACCGTCTCGGACGGTATCTCGATGGGCACCCCCGGCATGCGCTACTCACTGGTCTCGCGTGAGATCATCGCGGACTCGATCGAAGCCGTGACCGGCGCCGAAGGCTTCGACGGCCTCGTCGCCATCGGCGGTTGCGACAAGAACATGCCTGGCTGTGCCATCGCCATGGCGCGCCTCAACCGCCCTTCCGTCTTTGTCTACGGCGGCACGATTGTCCCGGGACTGCACCGCGGCCAGTCGGCCGACATCGTCACCGTCTTCGAAGCCGTCGGCAAGCACGCCGGCAAGCAGATCGGCGAAAGCGAGCTCAAGGAGATCGAAGTCTGCTCCATCCCCGGCGAAGGCTCGTGCGGCGGCATGTATACCGCGAACACCATGGCCTCCGCCATCGAAGCGCTCGGACTCAGCCTGCCGGACAGCTCTGCGCAGCTCGCTAATTCCAAAGCCAAGCTCGAGGACTGCGAGCGCGCGGGCAAGGCGGTGCTGGAACTCATCAAGAAGAACATCCGCCCTTCCGACATCCTCTCCAAGGATGCGTTCGAGAACGCCATCACCGTCGTCATCGCCCTCGGTGGTTCGACGAACGCCGTACTGCACCTCATCGCGATGGCCCATTCCGCGGGCATCAAACTCACCCTCGAGGATTTTGAGCGCGTCGGCCGACGCGTGCCGGTGCTCGCCGACCTCAAGCCGAGCGGTAAATACAACATGGCCCACTTCGTCCGCATCGGCGGCCTGCAGCCGCTGCTCAAGATGCTCCTCGATAAGGGCCTCCTGCACGGCCATTGCATGACCGTCACCGGCAAGACCGTCGCCGAGAACCTCGCGGACGTCGGCAGTTACGCCGCCGATCAGGACGTCGTCCGTCCCTTCTCCAATCCGATCAAGGCCGACAGCCACCTGCGCATCCTGCGCGGCAACCTCGCCCCCGAAGGCTCCGTCGCCAAGATCTCCGGCAAGGAAGGCAACGCCTTCACCGGCAAGGCCATCGTCTATGAATCCGAAGAAGCCTCGCTTCGCGGTATCCTCGACGGCGAGGTCAAGGACGGCCACGTGATCGTCATCCGCAACGAAGGCCCCAAGGGCGGACCTGGCATGCGCGAGATGCTCGGACCCACCAGCGCCGTCATGGGCAAGGGCCTCGGCAAGACCGTCGCGCTCATCACCGACGGACGTTTCTCCGGCGGCTCCCACGGCTTCGTGGTCGGCCATATCACCCCCGAGGCCGCCGTCGGCGGCGTGCTCGCGGTCGTGAAGAACGGCGACACCATCACGATCGACTCGCAGAAGAACGAGATCAACCTGGACGTACCGACCGCAGAGATCGCGGATCGCCTGAAGTCCTGGAAGGCTTCCCCTTGCAAAGAGAAGCGCGGGACCCTCGCCAAATACGCCAAGCTCGTGTCCTCGGCCTCCGAAGGCGCTATTACCGACGGCGACTGAGGTCTTCACCTGAGCGCAAATGAGAGGGCGGACGCCTCGGCGGACCGCCCTTTTTGTTGCCAAGCAGGGTTGTGGCGGGGAAGACTCCCCTATCGTGGCCAACTCCTTCGACCTCTTCCGGAAGCAACTCCAGAACTTCCCTGAACTCGGCATCTCGCTCGACTTCAGCCGCGCCCCGGCGCCGGCCGGTTTCGCCGAGAAGATGGCCCCGGCCATGGCCCAGGCGTTCGCCGACATGGCGGCGCTCGAGAAGGGCGCCGTCGCCAACCCTGATGAGCAACGCATGGTCGGCCACTACTGGCTGCGTGCCCCTGAGCTCGCGCCTGATGCGAAGATCGCCGCCGAAGTGAAGGCCGCCATCGACGCCATCGCTGGCTTCGCCGCTCAGGTCCACGCTGGCCAGGTCAAAGGCTCCGCTGGTAAGTTCACCGACCTCCTCTGCATCGGCATCGGCGGCTCGGCCCTCGGCCCGCAGTTCGTCGCCGACGCACTTGGCGGCAAGGCGGACAAGCTCCGCGTCCATTTCATCGACAACACCGACCCCGACGGCATCGACCGCGTGTTCGACACGCTGGGCACGCGCCTCGGCACCACGCTCGCCATCGTGACTTCGAAGTCCGGCAGCACGCCGGAACCGCGCAACGGACAGCTCGAAGCCGCGCTCCGCTGGAAGCAGGCCGGACTCTCCTTCGCCGCCCACGCCGTCGCCGTCACCGGTGAAGGTAGCCAGCTCGATAAGGTCGCCACGGCTGAGAAGTGGCTCGCCCGTTTCCCGATGTGGGATTGGGTCGGTGGCCGGACGAGCGAGATCGGCCCGGTCGGCCTGCTGCCCGCCGCATTACAGGGCATTGATATCCGCGGACTGCTCGACGGCGCCCGCGGGATGGACGCGCTGACCCGCGTGCCTGATGCGCAGAGGAATCCGGCCGCCACGCTCGCCTTGGCCTGGCATCACCTCACCGAGGGCCGCGGCACCAAGGCCATGGTCGTGCTCCCGTACAAGGACCGCCTCCTGCTCTTCTCCCGCTACCTCCAGCAGCTCGTCATGGAATCGCTCGGCAAGGAACTCGACCTCCAGGGCCGCAAGGTCCACCAAGGCCTCACCGTCTATGGGAACAAAGGTTCGACGGACCAGCACGCCTACGTGCAGCAGCTCCGCGACGGTGTGAAT
Source organism: Opitutia bacterium UBA953 (assembly GCA_002293125.1). GTDB lineage: Bacteria > Verrucomicrobiota > Verrucomicrobiia > Opitutales > UBA953 > UBA953. Next base: position 75,079 of record DBCR01000018.1, on the reverse strand, counting down.
AACTTTTTCGCCGTCTTCATCGAGGTCCTCAAGGACCGCGAAGGCAGTTCCCTCGAGGTGGAGCCCGGCGTGACCTCCGGCGACTACCTCCAGGCCTTCCTGCTCGGCACCCGCGAGGCCCTTTCGGGCAGCGGCCGTGCTAATATTACTATTACCATCAATCAGGTGGACGCCCGTTCCGTGGGCATGCTGATCGCGCTTTTCGAACGAGCCGTCGGCCTGTACGCCAACCTGCTCGGCATCAACGCCTACCACCAGCCTGGCGTCGAGGCCGGCAAGAAGGCCGCCGCCGAGACCCTCAAAGTCCGGGCCGCCGCCCTCGCCAACCTGGCCAAGGCCAAGGGCAAATGGCTCTCCGTCTCGCAGGTTTGCGAGGAAATTGCACTTGAGGGGCAGGAAGAATTGGTGTTTAAAGTCCTCCTGCACGTTTCGTCCAACCCCGGTGCCATTTCCCGTCAGGATTCTCCTGATCCCGGGAAGACCCTCTTCAGCCATTCCTAACCCCAGCCCTACCCCTTCACCTACCCCATGAACAAGAAGCTCAACACCTTCCTCCGCGTCCTGACCGTCGTCGCCGCCAGCGCCGCCGCCGTCTTTGCCTTCCTCCTGAAAGGCAAGATGGATCTCGCCCTCACGAACACCGCCTGGGCCGTGACCGACGCCGAAGTTAAGGCCGGCAAGGAATATGACGCCCGCATGACTTCGCTCTTAACCGTTGGCCCCCTCCTTACCGCCAAGCGCAAGAGCATCAACGACCTCGAACTAGAAAAGAAGGATTTCATCGCCGACGTCGCCGACAAGAAGATGAAGATCGAGGGCCTCACCGCCGCGAACACCACGCTGGAAGGCGAACGCGCCGAACTCACCCGCAAGCGCGACGAACTCGCCGCCCAGCTGACCGACGCCAACAGCAAGAAGGACGGCGCGGAAGCCGCCCTCGCCAGCACCAAGGAAGAGCTCGTCAAGGCCACTGAAAAGGCTGCCGCCATGTTCACGAAAGAACAGCTCGCTGAAATCGAAACCAAGGCTACCAACGCCGAACAGAAAGCCGAACTCATCATCGGCAAATACCGCGGCCTCCACGCCAAGGTCTCCCGCGCGATGGATAACAACCCGTCCCCCTTCGGCTTCGCCAGCGACCCTCTCGGCGAGCCCGCCAAGCCGGGTGATGATGCCCCAGCCGTCGTCGCCGTCGATGCGCCGATCGAAAACATCCTGACCTACGTTCTCGCCCTCGACGCCGACTCCGGCATCGTCGCCTTCTCGGTCGGCGAAGCCAACGGTATCAAGGCCAAGGACATCTTTGACGTGAAAATCGCCGGCAAGAAGGTCGGCAAGGTCCAGATCTCGACCGTCAAGGGAGTCCTGTCCTTCGGCCAGCTGCAGCCTGACAAGGAACTCGACATCCGCGCCATCTCCAAGGCCGACTCGGTGTCTCTCGCTCCCTCCACTAAGATCACGCTCAACTGATGTTCGGCCGCACGCTCATCGCCTTCGCCCTGTTTGCCTGCCTTCTTGGTCTGACAGGTTGTGAGACCGTCGAGAAGCCAGCCGACTCCATGCTCCCCCTGTCCCAGCCTTCCAGCTGGCAGGGCGGCCTCCCAGGCGTATCGACGCCGGGTTCCGGCTACCGACGCTGATGTCGCCCGCCGACGCAGGTGCCGCTGGCCGTCCGCAGGGACCGGCCGGACGGCTCTGGGTCGTGGCTACGCCGTTGGGTAACCTCGGCGACATCACCGCCCGCGCCCGCGAGGCCATCGCGGAATGCGACCTGGTCGCCTGCGAAGATACGCGCGTGACCGGCGGCCTGCTTCGCCACCTCGCGATCTCCAAGCCGATGCTCGCCTACCATGAGCACAACGAGAAGGACGCCGCCGTCCTGATCGCCGACAAGATCGCCGGCGGCGCGAAGATCGCCCTGATCACCGATGCAGGCACGCCAGGCATCAGTGACCCCGGCTTTCGCGTCACCCGCGAATGCCGGCGGCGCGGCCTAACCGTCACCCCTTTGCCTGGCCCGTGCGCGATCGTGGCCCTGCTCTCTGCCTCCGGACTCCCGACCAACGCGTTCCGCTTCGTCGGCTTCCTGCCGCCGAAATCCGCGGCCCGCCGTCGCTTCCTCGAAGGCCTCAAGGAGGCCGATGAGACTATCGTACTTCACGAGTCCTGCCACCGCATCAGCGACTTCCTGGACGAGATGCTGGAGATTCTCGGTCCCGAGCGGGTCGCATGCGTCGGCCGCGAACTCACCAAGCTGCACGAGACGATCCGCACCTCCGCCCTTTCGGAACTGGTGCCAGCGCTGAAGGCGGGCTCACTCAAGGGTGAGTTCACCGTGGCGATTGCTCCGGCCGGCTTCGTCCTTTGAGGTCTTTTATCGCGGGTTGACCAAACCGCCCCCTCGCCCGCATCCTATCAGCCAATGGCGGGTTTCGACGACAGTCTGGTCCGCGAGTATTTCGAGATGAACGGTTTCTTCGTGCGTCAGTCGCGCAAGTACGCCGTCCAATCCCGCAGGAAACGCGCCGATGAAGAAGGCGATCTGCTGGTGATCAATCCGGCGCCGCTCCGCGGAGCCGATGCCCCCTTCCAGCTTTTCAGCTCGGACCTGCCGAAAATCGGTGCCGCCGTCGTCGCGGTGAAAGCCTGGCATACGACCAAGGCCATCACCCCGACGATGATCAAGAAGGGTGACCTCCTCGAGTTCGTCCGCGAGGAAGCCGTCAAGGCCGCGAAGGAGGCGTTCGCCGATCTGACATCGCCCGAGGACCAGCCCATGGCGAAAATCCTGGTGCTACCGGGCATCCCGTCCACCGAACCGCAGCGCTCCGAAAGCATCACCCTGCTCCGCGAAAGCGGCGTCGACCATGTGCTGACCTTTCGGACAATCCTCGAGAACCTCGTCCAAGTGGTCGAATCGAACCAGAGTTACGCCAAATCCGACACGTTGCAGTTGCTCCGCCTGCTCCGCGTCTACGATATGGTCAAAGCCGCCCAACTTGAACTGTTCGGCAGCGCCAACCCTCCGAAGTGATCCACCCTTCCGCCCAGGTCCACCCTTCCGCCCGACTCGCGACCGACGTCGAGGTCGGACCGTTCGCGATCATCGAAGCCGGCGCGACGCTCGGATCCGGCTGCCGCATCGCGGCGCATGCCATCGTAAAGGCACGGACTGAACTCGGGGCCGGCGTACGCGTCGACCACTTCGCCGTCGTCGGCGGTGATCCGCAGGATCTTTCCTTCGACCCCGCGACGGACTCTGGCACGCGCGTCGGCGACCGCACGGTCATCCGCGAACACGTCACCATCCACCGCGCCACCAAGGCCGGCACGCACACCGTCATCGGCGCGGATGGTTTGCTCATGGCCGGTAGCCATGTCGCCCACGATTGCATACTCGGCGATCGGGTCATCCTCGCCAACGGCTGCATGCTCGGTGGCCACGTGTCCGTCGGAGATAAGGCCTTCATCAGCGGGGGCGTGGCGGTGCACCAATTCTGCCGTATCGGCGGCGGGGCGCTCGTCTCGGGTAACGCCGTCATCACTGAAGACGTGCCGCCCAACGCGCTGGCCCACGGGCGCAACTTGATCTCTGGACTCAACCTCATCGGACTGCGCCGTCGTGCCGTGCCAGCCCCCGCCGTCGCGGAGATCAAGCAGGCCTACCACGCAGTCTACGCCACCCACGGCACCTGCGCCACGCTCGCGCAGAAAGCCCTGAGCGAAGGCAACTACCAGACCTTGGAGGCGCGTGATTTCCTAAACTTCTTTCTCGGCGGTAAGCGTGGCCGCTTCGTCTCGCCCGAATGAGTTCCTTGCCCATCGCCGTCACCTGCGGAGATCCAGCCGGAGTCGGCCCGGAACTCCTCGCCAGCTGGCTTAAAGCGCACCCGGAATCAGCGCCCACCGTCGTGCCCATCGGCCCGGCCGATTGGATCGCACGGCTCGGCCAAGGCATCTCCGTCGGGCCGAAAGATTTCGTCACCCGTCCCGGCAAACCCGACGACGCTGGACAGCTCATCGCGATCGACGCGATGGAGATGGCGGCCCGCGGCGCCTCCGGTGAGCGCTTCGCCGCCGTCGTCACTGGACCCGTGAACAAGAAGGGCCTCGCTGGCGTGGGCTATACCTTTCCCGGCCAGACGGAATTCTTCGCATCGCGTTGGAGTGGCGAGCCCGTGATGGCCTTCGCTGGGGGCAAAATGACCGTCGGGCTTGTCACCTGGCATCTCCCGCTCGCCGACGTACCGCGCAACGTCACCGCCGCGGATATCCGTCGCACGGTACTCGCGCTCATTTCACTCCGTGTGAAGCTCGGCGACCGTCGGCCACGCATCGCCGTCTGCGGACTGAACCCGCACGCCGGCGAAGGCGGCCTACTGGGGAAGGAAGACGATGCCATCATCAGGCCGGCCGTCGAAGCCTTGCGCGCCGAAGGGCATGAAGTCGTCGGCCCGCTGCCGGGCGACACCGTTTTCCACCGCCACCTGCAGGGTGAGTTCGACGCCGTCGCCGCCATCTACCACGACCAAGGCCTCGCGCCGCTGAAGGCCGTGGACTTCTCGACGTCGGCCAACCTCAGCCTCGGGCTGAAGCACGTGCGCACGAGCCCTGACCACGGCACCGCCTACGAAATCGCCGGCCAAGGCAAGGCGGACCGCGGAAGCTTCGATTCGGCGATGCGCCTCGCGCGCCTGCTTTCGGCCTGATGCGCCCGCTCTTCCTCTGGCTCGCGACCTGCCTGACGCTGAGCGCCGCTGGTCACCGTATCGCCAGCTTCAGCCCGGGCGCGACGCAGACGTTGATCGATCTAGGCTGCTCAACGGAGATCGTCATGGCGACTCGCTGGTGTCCGCTCCTGAAAGAACATCTGGCCGCGCGCGACGCCGACGTCTTCCTGCCTGACCTCGAGCGCCTGCTGAAGACCAAGCCCGACCTCGTCATTCTCCCGCGCATGGCGAATCCACTCTGGGCGGAGAAGTGCGCGAAGGCCGGGCTGCGAACGCTCGTCCTGAACCCGGAGTCACGCGACTCCGTCAGCAAGGACATCCTTCTCATCGGCGAAGCGACTGGACGCACCGATGCCGCAAAGAAGATTGCCGCGACCTTCGCCAATCGGCCTGCGACGCCGACGCGAAAAATCATCGTCATCTGGGATGGAGTCATGGCCGGCCCGGAAAGTTATCTTGCCGAACCCTTGGCCGCCGCCGGGTTGCAATCCGCCCTGTCGCGCGGCGCCTGGTTGAAGTTCGACTGGGAGCTCCTGGTCGCTGCAAAACCGGACGCCGTGCTCTGGGTCCAAAATTCCGGAGTGGACAGCCTCATCACGACCAGCCCTGAAAAAGCCACTGAAATGGGGCGAATCCCCGGAGTCAGAGACCTGGGCTGCGTTAAGAACAAGCACGTCTATCAGGTCAATAGTGGTAGCAACTGGTTGCCTGGCAGCGGTTTAACGAAGTCATTGGACGAGATTGCCCGCATCCGTAACGCGATCGGTCGGTAGGGTAAACTCACTGGCCGGAATGACCTCCGGCCGATTGACTTGGGCTAGGATTCACCAACCATAGTCATCTATCATGAACTCCAAGTTCCTCAAACTCCTGACCCTCACCGTCGGTATCCTCGCTCTCTCCGCTGCCTTCGTCAGCGCCGAAGAAAAGAAGAAGTGCGACGGTTGCCCGTCCGACAAGGAAAAGCCTAAGGCCTCCCTCGTCTCCGAAGAAAAGAAGAAGTGCGACGGTTGCCCGTCCGACAAGGAAAAGCCCAAGGCCTCCCTCGTTTCCGAAGAAAAGAAGAAGTGCGACGGTTGCCCGTCCGACAAGGAAAAGCCCAAGGCTGCTGCCGGCGACGACAAGAAGGAAGACAAGTGCCCCTGCGATAAGGAAAAGCCGAAGGCCTAATTTCCTTTCCAGGCGATCAAAGGACGAACCCACCGGTTCGTCCTTTTTGTTGGCCTAGAAAGCCAGCTTCAGTTCCGCGCGCACGAATGCAGGAAAATCATCGTGTACCGCGAAACCACGGCGGGCCGCCTCCCAAAGCTCCTCTGGTTTAGCCGCGCCGCTGCGCATGGCGCACGAACGGATGCCGGCGTTAAGCCCGGCCTCCCAGTCCGTGGCACGGTCGCCCGTCATCCAACAGCGTGCCGGATCGAGTCCATGTTCCGCGATCTTCTCCAAGATGAAACGGGGACTCGGCTTACGATACAGGGAAGGTTCATCGGGCCGCTCCGGCGCCGCCTTGATCTCCAGGATGCCCGGAGCCGGCAGCGCCAACAGTTCGAGCATGCGGCGATTGCACGCCTCGTATTGCGCCCAGGTGAAGATGCCACGGTTGATGCCGCTCTGGTTGGTCAGCACGAAGAGACGGTAGCCGGCCCGCAGGCAGGCCTCCAGGGCTGGCTTCACCTCCGGAATCAGCTCAATCTGCTCCTCCCGGCAGGTATGGTGGTGGTCGCGGATCAGGTTACCGTCACGATCGAGGAAAAGGGCGGGATGGCCGGGCATAAGGCCAGCCAAACAAACCGGCCCACAATCGCAAGGGAATGGAAAGGGGGCTTGACCGAGGGGGAGGGAGGGGTAGAACCAACCCTCATCCCAGCGTAGAACCATGGCCAATCCGAAACGTAAACAGTCCAAACGCCGCAGCCGACTCCGTCGCGCCGCCAACCAGTTCCGCGCCCCGAAACTCGTCAAAGACGGCGAATCCGGCGCCCTCCGCCGCTCCCACCGCGTCGACCCCACCTCGGGCAAGTACCGCGGCCGTCAGGTGCTGGATGCCGGAGCTTAAGCTCCTCTCCGGGCCCAGCCCGACCCCATGAGCGACGCCCCTCTGAAGAAAGGTCATCGTATCGCCCTGGATTGCATGGGTGGCGATATGGGGCCTTCGGAAGCCGTGGCCGCTGCCGCCGTCGCTTTCAAGGAAGGCATCATCGGGCCGGACGACGCCTTGGTGCTCGTCGGCCATGAAGATAACCTACGCATGCTCGCGATCGAGCATCGTACGCTGAAGAACAGCCGCGTCAGCTTCCGCCACGCCGCCAGCATCGTGGCTCCGGACGACGCCCCGATGGCCGTGCTCAAGTCGAAGCGTGATTCCTCCATGGTGATCGCCCTTGAGATGCTCAAGGCTGGCGAAGTCGACGTCGTCATCTCGACCGGCAACACCAAGGCCCTCGTCGCCGCGGGTACCATCAAGGTCCGCCCGATGGAAGGCGCCGAACGCCCTGCCCTCGCCGCCATCATGCCGCGCCGTGAAGGCCATTTCGTCATGCTCGACGTGGGCGCCAACCCTGAGGCTACGCCCGCCCAGATGGTGCATAACGCCGTCCTCGGTTCCATCTACGCCCAAAGCGCCCTCGGTATCGTCAGCCCGCGCATCGGCCTCCTCTCGGTCGGCACCGAAGAAGGCAAAGGCGGCGCGCGCATCAATCGCACCCACTCCCTCCTGAAGGCCATGGGAGATCGCATCAATTACGTCGGCCCTGTCGAAGGATTCGACGTCTTTGGCGACGCTTGCGATGTCGTCGTGACTGACGGCTTCACGGGTAACGTGATCCTCAAGACCCTGGAAGGCCTCGTCTACATGGTCCGCGACATGGTCGGCAGCAAGGTGAAGAGCAATCCCGTCTACTTGGCCGGGGGCATCGCGATGTTCCCCCTCCTGCGCGACCTCAAAGGCAAATTGAAACCAGAACGTTACGGTGGAGCGCCATTACTCGGCCTCACCGGACTCGTCATGAAGGCCCACGGCTCAAGCAACCGCCAGAGCATCGCCAGCGCCATTCGCCTAGGTCTGGAAGCCCTTGGCCACGGTGCCGGCCACCGTATGCTGACCTCGCTGGCCGAGGCGAATGCGGTGATTTCCTCGACCCCGGAGGAAGCCTGAGGTTTTAGTGTTCCCTTCCCCGCCCAAGGGGTCTTTTCTCACGCATCGATGAGCAGCGCTGAGCTTTCAGTCTTCATTCGGGCCATCGGGGTCCACACTCCAGAACGCAAGCTCACCAATGCCGAACTGTCCAAGATGGTGGACACCTCCGACGAGTGGATCAAAACCCGCTCCGGCATCGCCGAACGACGCATCGCCACTCCAGGCGAGAACCCCTCCGACATGGGCGCCAAGGCCGCCGCCAAGGCCCTCGAACGCGCCGGCCTGACCCCCGCCGACGTCGATCTGCTCATCGTCGCCACCATGACGCCGGACGTTCCCTTCCCGTCCACGGCCTGCCTCCTTCAGGCCAAGCTCGGCCTCCGCCGTGACATCCCCTGCTTTGACGTCTCCGCCGCTTGCTCCGGCTTCGTCTATGCCCTCCAGGTCGCCAAGGACATGATGCGTTCGGGGGCCTATCGCCGCACCCTTGTCATCGGCTCCGAAAAACTTTCCAGCGTCGTGGATTGGTCGGACCGCACGACCTGCGTGCTCTTCGGCGACGGCGCCGGCGCCGTCCTACTCGAGACCACCCCAGAGAAGAACGTCGGGCTGCTCGGCAACCTGCTCGGCGCCGACGGCAACAACGCCGAGCTCCTGCATTGCGTCGGCGGAGGCTCCGCCGCCCCCGCGACCGCCGACTCCCTGCGCGACGGCAAGCATTTCCTGCGGATGAACGGCAAGGAAGTCTTCCGCCACGCCGTGCGCGTGATGACGGAATCCTGCGAACGCGTCCTCGCCAAGTGCGACGTGGAAACGCAACAGGTCGCGTGGTTCATCCCGCACCAAGCGAACAGCCGTATTTTGGAAGCCGTCGCGAGCCAGCTCAACGTGGGCATGGACCGCTTCCCCTCGAATCTCGAGCGCTACGGCAACACGTCGGCGGCCTCGATTCCGCTTGCGCTTGAAGAAGCCTGGACAGACGGCAAGATCAAGCACGGCGACCTCGTCCTCATCGTCGCCTTCGGCGCCGGTCTCACCTGGGGCGCAACCCTTCTCCGCTGGCATGAACCACCTCGCTAAAACCCTCCTCGCCGTCGCGCTCCTGCTCGGCCCTCTCGCCCGTGCCGAATACGTCCACTTCGAGGGAAGATGGCACCTCAAGCCCGGCACGACGAACGACGTCGTCCCTGCTGACCGCCTGCCCGTCGTGCTACTCGCGATGAACCGCGCTTCCCAGACCGCCGCCGGCGGCGACGAAGGGAGGGCCATCAAGGAATGGTCCGTCATCGGCGAAGCCAACACCGGCACCGAAGCCGAGGCCGTCTCCATCCTCGAGCGCGCCCGCCTGCATGCCGCGCGCCATGAATTCGAGACCGCCACCGAACTCATCGACGACCTCTACGCACGCCACTCGAGTTTCGTCAATTTCGGCGAAGCCGTGAAGCTGCAGTTCGAGATTGCGAACCGTCTCGCCGCTGGCGAACGCCGCAAGCTAGGCGGCTGGTTCCCGTGGTTCCGCGACCCCCAGGGAGCGGTCGCCCTCTGGCAGAAGACCCTCCGCCTCGCGCCCAATGGCCCGTACGCCGACGAATGCCTCATCCGCACGGCCCGCCTAGGTCTGGAGGGCGGCAATGATGCCAAGACGATCGAGGCCCTCGAACGTCTCGTCAGCGATTACCCCACTTCCAAGTTCGCCGCCGAGGGGCTCGAGATGCTCGCCACGATGCGCTCCAAGGAATCACTCGGGCCGGCCTGGGACCAAGCTACCACCATCGAAGCCGCCGACCACTGGCGCACGCTGGCGGACCAGTTCCCCGACGACCCGCGCGCCAAACAGGCCCTTGAACAAATCGCCCTTCTGCGCGACCGCGCCGCCCGCGCCCGCCTGAATCTCGCCAAGTTCTACTTCTACGACCGCAACAATCCGGAAGCCGCCAAACTGATGGCCAACGCTTGCCGCAACATCGCGCCGGAATCGGCCGCCTCCACGGAAGCCGAAGCACTCCTCGCCCTTATCCAGAAGGACCCCAATCCTCCGAAGAGCTTCGCCGATCGACTGCTCGGCACCGTTCCGCGTCCGCGCCCCCCCTCCGAAGCCAAACCGCAGGTCGTCGGCGGAGACCTCGATACGCTCGGCTTCAAGAAGGAAGAGCCGAAGCCCGCCACGGGAGGAGACCGTCGATGAAGGGCCTCCTCGGGTTGCTCGCGGCCTCCCTGCTGGTCGGTTGCTCCGCCTACCAACTCGGCGGACCCAAGCCCGCTTTCCGTAACATCGAAGTCGCGCCGATCCGCAATTCCACGGCACGCACCGGCACCCACGCGGTGCTGCACAGCAAGATCGTCGAAGCCCTCGCGGGCGATCCTCGCGTGAAGGTCGGCCCTGGCGAAGCCCGCCTTGAAGCCGAAGTCACGCGGTATCAGCGCGACGGGTTCACCACCAAGACCGGCGACGCGTACGCCTTCACGAGCTACCGCGTGAGCTTCGAGGTGCGTTGCACCCTGACGACCGACGGCGGCAAGCGCGTCCTCTTCAAGGACCGCCTCTTCCGCTCCATCGCGACACTGCAGGTCTCCGGCGATCCCGCCGCCGAGGAACTCAGCCTCGGACCGACGCTCTTCGGCGACATCGCCTCGCAGATTCGCGAAGCCGCCACCACCGCCTGGTAAGCATGAACCCCGCAGTCGTCGCCCCCTCCCTGCTCGCCGCCAATCACGGCGCGTTCGCGCAAGGCGTCCGTACGGTGGAGGAAGCCGGCCTGACCTGGCTGCACATCGATATCATGGACGGACACTTCGTGCCCAACATCAGCTTCGGTCCGCAGGTCGTCGCGGACCTGCGTCCGCTGACAAAGCTGCACTTCGATGTGCACCTGATGCTCAGCCATCCCGACCGCTACGTCGAGGCCTTCGCCAAGGCCGGCGCCGAACGCCTCACGGTGCATGTCGAGGCCGACCATGACGTCGCCAAGACCATTGCCGCAATCAAGGCCGCAGGGCTTTCCGCCGGCATTGCGATGAACCCCGATGCCGACCCGCGCCGCGTACTTCCTTACCTCGACTCTGTCGACCTCGTGCTCTGCATGACGGTCTTCCCCGGCTTCGGCGGACAGTCATTCATCCCTTCCGTCCTCGATAGCATCCGCCTCCTCGCAGCCGAACGCGCGAAGCGCGGAGCCCACTTCCGCCTCGAGGTCGATGGCGGCATCAACATCGAGACCGGCCTCCGCTGCCGCGAGGCGGGCGCGGATACGTTCGTCGCCGGCACCGCCTTCTTCAAGGCTCCCGACCGCAAGGCCTTCGCGGCCGCGTTGACGGCTTAAGCCGCCGCGGGCGGTGGATTCACGGCCTGCGCCTTCTCCGTCTGGAGACGCAACTGACCGCAGGCCGCGTCGATATCGTGCCCCTTCTCGCGACGGAGCGTCGCCGTCACGCCGAGCCCGCGGAGTTCCTTCACGAAGCGATCCTGACGCGTCAGAGACGGGCGCACCCACGGCAGGCCTTCAACCTTGTTGTACGGGATGAGATTCACGTGCGCGTGCAGTTCCCGGGCGATCACGGCGAGTTTCCTGGCCTGCTCGAGCGAGTCGTTGATGTCTTCGATCAGGATGAATTCCAAGGTCAGCATCCGGCCATGCTTGCGGGCGAAGGCCTTCGCCGCGGGGATGAGTTCCTCGAGCGGGAACTTCTTGTTCACCGGCATGATCTGATCACGAACCTCGTTGGTCGCGCCGTGCAGACTGATGGCAAGGCGGAAGCCCAGCGGCTCCTCGGCGAGCTTGAGGATCTTAGGGACCACGCCTGAGGTGGAAATCGTGACCCGGCGGGCACCGAAGCCGAAGCCCCAGGGCGCGTTCACGATGCGGAGCGCGGACATCAGGTTCTCGTAGTTAGCCAGCGGCTCACCCATGCCCATCACCACGATGTTGTCGAAGGACGCCAGCCCTTCGGCGGCGCGGGCGGGGTCGGTCTTGTCTTCGATGCGGCAGACTTGGACGAGTTGGGAGACGATTTCACCGATTGAAAGGTCGCGCTTCCAGCCCTCGAGGCCCGAGGCGCAGAATTTGCACCCATAGGCGCAGCCGACCTGGGTCGAGATGCAGATCGTCCGACGGGACTTCTCTTGCCCCACCCCCTCCATCGGGGCCCGGATGATGACGGTCTCGATGAGGGAACCGTCTCGGAGGCGTTGGAGGATTTTCTGGGTGACGTCGGATGAGGCCTTCCGCTGGATCAGACTGGTCGCCTCGAAATCATAATTGGCCGAAAGCCAGGTCCGGAGGTTGGCCGGAAGGTTGGTCATCGCCTCCGGGGTCTCGGCCCGGCGAGGGTAGAGCCATTCGAAGACCTGACCGGCCCGGTAGCGAGGATGGCCATCCGTGACCAATCGCTCGCCGAGGGTCTCGGGAGTTTCGCCGTGGATTGAGGGTTTTTCGGGCTTAAAGGCCATGTGGGACGCAGGCCAGGAGGGCTGTCGAGGCATAGACCCCAAGGCCCCCCGCCTTCCTGCTTGCAAGTGAGAATTGTTATCCCCAAAACCCACTTTTGCAATGAGCAACAAGGCCCACAACCCACAAGGTGGTAAAATCAACTCCCTGCAGGCCGCCATCGACTTGGTAGCCACGGGTCAGCCGGCCTTCTGCCTCCACCAAGCCTGGGGTATCGGCGTCATCCGCGCCTACGACGAAGCCACCAAGCGCCTCACCGTCGATTTCCCCGAACAGAACAAGAAGGCCCACGCGATGGATGCCGCCTTCTTCCTCGGCAAGATCGAGGTCATCAATCCCAACGGCGTCGTGGCTAAGGCCTACGGCGAAAGCACCAAAGCCGAGGTCGCCAACATGGTCGCCAACGACCCTGCTGGCGTCGTGAAGGCCCTCCTCGCCGAATACCCTACCGGCGAATGCACTTCCTACGCCCTCGAGGCCAACCTCGACCGCGTCTATTTCGCCTCTCTGCCGGCCGGCAAGGATCGCGCCACCTCCTTCAAAGCCTGGTGGACCAAGGCTCGAGCCGCCCTCCGTAAGGACCGTGCCATCCTCGTCCCGGAGCGTAAAGGTGGTCTGTACGCCCTCCTCGAAGCCCCCAAGGACCTCGGCGAAGACCTTTTCGCCCAGTACGAAAGCGCCCCTAATTTCGAACGTAAGCTCGTTCTCCTCGAAGAGCTCGCCGGCAGCGCCTCCTCGGAGACCCGCTCGGCCGCCAACGCTGCCAATCTCGACAAGGTCTCCGCGGACCTCGCCAAGGAAATCAAGAAGCTCGAGACCGCCCGCAAGCGCGACAACCTCCCTGCCATCCTCGGTGGCATCTGGAACCGCGATAAATTCTTCCGCTCCGCCGTCGAGAACGTCGAAACCGTCAGCCCGACGGCCTCGGAAATCATCGCCCTCTGCACCGAAAGCGACCTCGCCTTCGTCGCGCTGAACATCCCTCACACCACCGAGAAGATCCGCAGCCTGCTCGACCTCGTCCGCGCCCATCACGGCGACAACTGGTCCGAACGCGCCTTCGACCTGCTCCGCAACCGCGATATCGGCGGCACGAAGAGCGGCTCCGCCAAGCTCGTCTCCGAATCGATCGCCTACCTCTGCGACCAAGAACTCGCTGCCGTCGTCTCCGCCCGCTTCGCTCAGTGGCTCGAGACCCGCGAACTCCGCGCTCCGGTCATCATCTGGGTCATCAAGAATCGCGACTCGAAGAAGTACGCCGATATCGTCGGCCGCCTGATCAACCCGTCGTTGCTCGGAGCCATCCTTTCCTCGATCGACACCGAGTCCCTCGAGTCCAACTCCACGGCCCGCATCCCGCTCGCCAACGAACTCATCAAGGACAAGGAGCTCATCGCCAACATCTTGATCCCCGCGGACGGCAAGAAGGCCGACAGCGAGACGATCTTCGACCTCACCCGCACGATGATGAGCAGCCAGGGCTTCGACGAGATGACCAAGAAGGCTCTCCTCTCTCGCCTCGCCAAGATCGAGCCGCACGTCCAGCGCCTCGCCAAGTCCAAGCATTCCGGCTCCGAAGCCGAGGAAAAGGAACTCCTCGTCTCCAAGAACTCGAAGGAAGTAAAGGAGCGCGAGCTCGAGGACATCGTCAAGGTACGCCTCCCCGCGGTCAAGGAAGCCATCCAGATCGCCAAGGAGCACGGCGACTTGAAGGAAAATTCCGAATACAAGATGGCCCGACAGGACCATGACACCCTCGCCGCCCGTCGCGCCGAGCTCGACGCTCTGCTGAAGAAGGCCAAGGTCACCGACTTCAAGGAAGCCAACACGGACACCATCAGCGTCGGCTCCAGCGTGGTCCTCCGCCGCGGCTCCGACCAGACGGAGTTCGCCTACGACCTGCTCGGCGCCTGGGACGGCGAACCGGAGAAGAACATCCTCTCTTACATCTCCCCGCTGGCCAAGCAGTTCCTCAACCACAGGACGGGGGAGACTTTCACGACGAACATCAACGGTAAGGCTGAATCCTGGACCGTCATCCGCATCACCCGCTGGGTCGATAAGCGCTAAGCACCCAGCCAGATGGCCTGCTGACGAAGCCCCGGAAACGGGGCTTCCTCTTTTGACACGGACGCCGGCGCACCCCAACCTGCCCGCATGTCCGACCCCTGGGAAACCCTGCGCCTCTTAGCCGACCCGACCCGGTCCCGTATCCTGCACCTACTGCACCGTGGTGAGCTGGCGGTCGGTGAGCTCCAGGAAATCCTCGGACTGCCCCAGTCGCGCATCTCGACCCATCTGGCATTGCTTCGAAAAGCCCAGCTCGTGAACGACCGCCGCGATGGCAAGAAGTCGTTCTACTCGCTCGCCCGCGACCTGCCGGTGAGTGTCATCGGTATCGTGGACGCCGCCCTCGCCGCCAGCGCGCGCGAGTCGAAGTCCGCCGCGGACCAGCGCTCCCTGCAACGCATCATCGAGAAGCGCCGCCAGAAAGCTGAGCAGCACTTCAACCTCGTCGCCGACCGTCTCGGCCGCAACTACTGCCCCGGCCGCTCATGGGAAGCGATCGGGCAGATGCTCTTCCTCCTCACACCGCGCGTGCGAATCGCTGACCTTGGCGCCGGCGACGGCACGCTCTCGCGCCTGTTGGCCCGCCAAGCCGAGAGCGTCCACTGTGTCGATAACTCCCCCCGGATGGTCCAGGTCGGCCGTGCTTTGGCTAAGAAGGAACATCTCCGGAACCTGACCTACATCCTCGGCAACATCGAGAAAGTCCCCCTGCCGGACCGGAGCATCGACCTCGCCTTACTCAGCCAAGCCCTGCACCACGCCGAGAACCCGCGGCTGGCGCTGTCGGAAGCCTTTCGCATCCTCAAGCCCGGCGGCCGCTTGCTCATCCTCGACCTCCGCGCCCATCGTTTCGAGAAAGCCCGAGAACTTTACGCTGACCGCTGGCTCGGATTCAAAGAAAACGAGCTCCATGACTGGATCGAGGAGGCTGGTTTCCGCCAATCCGAGGTGCGGGTCGTTGCCAAAGAAGTCAAAGAACCCTGTTTTGAGACTATTTTGGCGACAGGCATGAAGCCCGGTGGCTGAGTTATTCACAGGGGCCACCCCTGGGGCATACCCCCTCGAATGAATGTCGTTCAAAAGGGGCTTATTGCTTGGCAATCTGCGGCCGGCTGGGCTAATTCTACATACCCCCGATGCGGAGCTAAACGCTCCCCTCAACCGATGCTTATCAAAGAGTCCCGCACCTATAAATTGGCCAAGGCCGCCTTGCTCGCCGTCCTCATTGCCCTGACCCCCGTCACCAGTGACTTGAAGGCGCAGGCTCGCCCGCTGCCGACCGCGCAGAAGCCACAGGAGGACCCGCTGTCCCTCCTTTACAAGGATGCCATCAAGAACCTCGAAGAAAAGAAGTACCGGGAGGCCCTCGCACTTTTCGAAGATCTCGACGCCAAAGCCGTCGACGTCGAACCGAAGCTCAAGGCCGTCGTCTCCTTCCAAAAATCCCTCTGTCATTTCTTCATCAAGGATTGGCCGCGGGCCGAAACCGAGCTGACCGCCTTCCTCGACAAGTTCCCCAAGGGCACGGAGGACTTCCTCTCTGATACCGACAATCGCCGCGGCACCGCCGAGCTTCTGCTCATCGAAGCCTATTCCAAGCAGGGTAAATGGGAGCTCGCGCTCGCCCGCCTCGAGAAGATTCGCACCAACTCGCTCGCCCGCCCCGAAGAGCGCGTCAGCGCCTACACCCTTTCCGCCCAGATCATCGTCGACCGCGCCAAGAGCTCGCCGGATGACGTCAAGAAGGCCGCCTACGCCCAGGCCCTGACCCTGCTGAAGCAGGCGACCGCCGACGGCATCAACACGCCGGAACGCCGCGAGGCCGCCTACAAGTTGGTCGACATGTACACCAAGCTCGGCCTGACCAAGGAAGCGACCCAGCTGAAGAACGAGATCGACGCGAAGAGCACCGGTTCACCCGTCGAAGTCGTCCGCTCCAACTTCCAGCGCCTCGAGATCGGCGACGCTCGCTTCTCCGCCGCCGAAACGGCCGCCGACGAGAATTTCCGCGCCGACTTCTACCGCCAGGCCCTCACGAATTACCAAGGCACGTTGCGTCGCGCCAACCTCAGCAGCTCCTTCGGTCGCACCATCGAGGCCAAGCAGACGGAAGTCGACACGCTGACCAAGAACTTCCCCAAGCCGAACCCCGAACAGGCCGCCAACCTCGAGAAGACCAAGCAAGAGGTCGCGCAGTTCAAGAAGATCCAGGAGGAGTTTAACGCCAACAAGGACTACGACGCGTTTATCTCCTACCGCATCGGCCTCTGCCTGCTCGAGCTGAAGCGCCCATGGGAGGCCCACGTCGCCTTCCTCGACATCTTCGAGAACAGCCCCGGCTTCAGCCGCATCTCCGGCGCCTACTACTACCACATCCTCGCGTTGCGCCGCATCGGTCGCAACAACGAGGCCCAGGCGAAGTGTAAGGAATTCATCTCCAAGTTCCCGAAAGACGAACAGGTCTCCGCTATCGCGCTGATCCTCGGCGACATCTCCCAGGAGCGCGAAGAGTTTCCCGAGGCTATCGGCCACTACAAGTGGGTCCTGGCCAACGTAAAGACCCTGACGCCCGAGGTCGTCGAAGAGATCGACTTCCGTATCGCGGCCTGCCTCTTCTCCCAGGTCGATTGGGCGCCCGCCCAGAAGGCCTTCGAGGAATTCCTCAAGAAGCACGAGCGCTCCCCGGTCCGCCAGCAGGTGCTCTACATGAACGCGCTTTGCTCGTTCTTCCAAGGCAAGTACAAGGAGACCAAGGTCGACTTCGATAAATACGAGCAGGAATACCCGAAAGGCCAGTTCATCCCTGACGTCCGCTACCGTCAGGCCATCGTCAAGTTCGGCACCTCCCCTCGCGACATCCCCGGCACCATCAAGATCTGCGAAGACTGGCTCAAGGATTACTCCAAGGACAACACCGATGAGGTCATGTCCCAGGTGCCCGAGGTCTACACGCTGATCGGCGACGCCAACATCGCCCTCGCCGACGAAATCGACAAGAAGGTCAAGGCCGCCGACCTCGATGTCCGCCTCAACGCCAAGACCCCCGACAAGGACAAGTTCGTCGAGATCAAGACCAAGTTAGAAAAAGAGAAGGAAGCCGTCACCAATAAGGCCATCGACGCCTACGAAGCCGCCGCCAAGAACGCCCGCACCAATCCGCAGGCCCTCGAATTCGTCCTCGGTGAACTCCGCAAACTCCTCCCGGGACGCGGCGAACACAAGCGCATGCGCGACCTGTTCAGAGAAATCTTCGACTGGAACCATAACGACCCCAAGGCGATGACCTACCTCTACGAGGTCATCCGCTCGACCGAGCGTATGGGCGACATGCCCGAGTTCGCCGCTGAATCCGAGAAGGTCCGCAAGAATTTCAGCGCCCAGCTCGCCGCCGCCCGTAAGGCCGTCGACACGCTCGAGCGCAAGCCGGGCATCACCCAACCGGAGATCGACGTCGCCAAGGCTTCCGTCCGCAAGCTCTCCGCCGAACTCGAGGCCGAACTCGCCAAGGTCGAGGTCAAGCGCCAGACCTCCATCGCCGACCAGAAGAAGCGCGCCCTCAAGATCCTCTCCGACGCCGTCTCCGAATCGATCAACGACCGCACCCAGGAAGGCACCGAGAAGCTCATCGTCTTCCTGGCCGAGAAAATCGCCCGCAAGGTCAAGCGCGTGAAGCCGGGAGCCAAGCCCGAGCCCGGCGCCTACACCAGCGAAGATGCTGAAAAAGAGCTGGTCAAGCTGCTCCGCCTCGAAGACCACCGCAATTCCCTCGTCGCCCAAGCCCGCGGCTTCTTCGCCCTCGGCCAGCTCGCGGTGTTCACCCGCGAACCTGAGAAGACCGCCGCCAACTACGCCAAAATCGCGGCCATCTACAAGGCCGAGGAACTCAACCCGACGATCCTCGGACTCGTCGGCGACAGCCTCCTCGCGAAGGGCGACGACAAGAAGGCCGCCGATTATTTCGGCTACATCCTCGAACATTCCCGCTCCTCGGAATACGCCGACTACGGCTTCGCCGGCCTGGCCGAGATCGCCTACGCCAACAAGAAGTACGCCGAAGCCCTCTCGCTTTGCAACGAGGCCATCGATAACAATATCTTGATGTCGAAGGAGCTCGACCTCCGCTTCACGCGGGCTCGCGCCCTCGCCGAACTCGCCAAGTACAAGGAAGCCAAGGATGAGTTCGAGGAAATCGCCAAGACCAAGGAATGGCGCGGAGAAAAGACGGCCGCCTCCCTCTATTGGCTCGGCCTGATGGCCGAACGCCAGGCGACCGACGAGAAGGGTTACAACGAGGCCATCGCCTACTACCGCCGCTGCTTCATGACCTGGAAGAAATATGAGGTCTGGGCCGCCAAGTCCTATTTCGCGTCCGCCAAGCTTTTCGCCACGAAGCTCAACCAGAAGGACGCCGCCAAGGTGCTCCTGAAGGAGATGCTCGAGAAGGACCGCATCAAGGACACCCGCGAAGCCCAAGAAGCCAAATCCTTCCTCCTCGGACTCTGATCACCATGCGTCTCTCCTTCTTCCTCCCTGCCCTCGCGCTCCTCGCCGCCGCCTCCTCGCCGGCACAGACCTTCGTCTTCAAAGGCGAACGCTGGGAGATCAACGACCCGTTCAAGATGGACAGCTCCATCCCGCCGAAACCGATCGTCGATGCCAAGAAAGGCACGATCAACGTCATCAAGGGAGAGATCGTCCGCGTCAGCAACTCCGGCGGCATCGAGGTGACCCTCACCCGCAAGCTATCCGAAGTCACCGAAGTGATCTGGCCGATGCCCTCCCGCCTCACGGACGCCCAGGCCAACGTCAGCCGGGGCGAACCGGCCAAGGCCCTCGACAACGTTGAAGCCGTGCTGAAGTTCTTCGAACCGATCAAGAACGTCCCTGGCTCCTGGTGGGCCCGTGCGTCCATCGTCAAGCTCGACGCCCTCGACCGCCTCGAGAACGACGCCGCCACGGAATCATTCCTCACCGCCTTCGAGAAGGAAGAGGCCGCCAAGCTCCCCGAGGTAGCCACCCAGATCCAGCTCGCCCGCCTGATGCAGCGCGCCCGCAAAGGCGAACACGAGGCGGTCATAAAGGAGTCCACGGAACTCCTGGCCAAGGTGGATACAGCCGAACTCCAGGCCCGCCTCCACCTCGTGAAGGGCAACTCGCTCTTCGCCTCCAAGAAGTACGAAGCCGCGATGACCACCTACCTCCGCGTACCAGTCTTCTTCGGCTCCGAGTCCGAAATCGTACCGAAGGCCATGCTGGGCGCCGCCCGGTCGTTCCGCGGAATGGACAGCCCCGCCCTTCGCGACCAGAAGCTCGAGACCGTCGCCAACCGCTACCTCTACGACATCATCGTCTCCTACCCGGTCTCCAAAGAAGCCGAAGAAGCCAAGAAGATGCTTCCCAAGGAAGAACGTGCCAAGGCCGAGGCCGATCAAAAGAAGATCGCTGCCGGCGGCCCCCTCCCGGACGGCGTCATCATGGCCAAGCCTAAACTTGCCGCCGAAGAGAAGGTCGAAGGTAACAAGTGAGTCCTTGCCCCTTTCCAAAACCTCACCTAAAACCAACCTACACCCCATCATCATGAAGATGAACCTCCGTAATACCTCCTTCAGCGCCGTCCTCCTCGGCCTGATGACCATCGCAGCCTCGGCCCAGGAAGCCGCCGGTGGCGCCCACAAGAAGACCCTCATAGACATCTTCATCGAAGGTGGTTGGGTCATGTACCCGCTCACCGCCTGCTCCGTGGCGATGGTCTGGTTCATCGTCGACGGCTACATGCGCACGAGCGCTAGTAAACTCTACCCGGTCGACCATGTCACTCAGCTCCGCGAGCTCTTCAAAAAGGGTGACTACGTCGGTGCCTACGCCTTCGCCAAGTCCGCCGGCTCCCCCCTCGCTGACGTCGTCCGCGCCGGTGTCGCCTTCACCCCAGATGGCAAGACCATGACCGAAGAAGCGATCATCTCCGAGATCACTCGCGTCAACGCCGAGCTTAAGGGCCGTTCCTCCTACCTCTCCGTGATCGGCGTCTGCACCCCGATGATCGGCCTGGTCGGCACCGTGACCGGCATGATGGCCGCTTTCGAAACCCTCGGCACCTCCGGCGTGGGCGACCCCTCCAAGCTCTCTGGCGCGATCGGCGAAGTGCTCGTGGCGACTGGCACTGGCCTGGCCGTCGCTATCCCGGCGTTCATGTCCTACTACTTGCTCGCGAACCGCATCAACAAGGGCGTCCACGACATCACCGAGATCGTGACCGGCCTGTTCCGCGCCTTCCCCTACGAAGAAATCGAAGGTCGTAAGGTCGGCGACGAGGAAATCTACGCCTCCAAGCCCGATTGGAACACGTCCTCGAACGTCCAGTCGTAAGCCCTTTCCACCCCTAACCAAACAACACAGCCATGGCAGGCGGAGGAGGAGGCGGAGAAGGGGAGCCGGAGTTCCAGGTCGCGCCGATGATCGACGTGCTCTTGGTGCTGCTCATCTTCTTCATGTCCATCACCTCGGCGCAGGTGCTCAGGGTGGACAAGAACATCTCCCTGCCGGTCGCTTCCAACGGCATCAAGCGCGACGATAAGGCCGCTGCGGGACTGATCAATATCTCGTGGGACAAGACCACGGGCCAGGCCAAGTACAAGATCGACGATCGCGAGATCGACCCGAACGACAAGGAAGGCATCGCGAAGGAACTCTCCGATCGTAAGGGCACGAATGAGAAGTATCGCCTGCTGATCCGCGCCGATAAGGAGTGCCATGCGAAATACATCTCCAAGGCCCTCGAATGGGGCGCCGAAGCCGGTATCGACAACATCGCCTTCTCCGGCCTTAACAAAGAAGAATAAGCCATGAGACAAGCCCCACAACTGCCCGACGCAAATCCTGGCTTCCAGATTGCTCCCATGATCGACGTGGTCTTCGTGATCATGCTCTTCTTCATGGTCATGGCCGGCGCCGTGAAGGTCGAACATGAGCTGAAGACCACCCTCCCCGGCAACGCCGAGACTTCCAAAGAGACCGAGCTTCCCGACGAAGTCACCATCGGCATCAGCGAGACCGGAGAAATCACCCTTAACGAAGACCCGGTCGGCGCGTCCGGCGACAAACTCCTCGAGAACCTCTATAACCAGATGAAGCAACTGGGCGAAGCTGCCGAGCAGTCCAAGACGAAGCTACTCATCACGGTCCAGGCCGAAGAGAACGCCCGCTACGAGCGCGTGATCAACGTCCTCGACTGCCTCGCCAAGGCGAACATCACGAACGTCACGTTCGCGGTGTCCGACACGGAGTAAGCGACGTCTTAGCCGTCCGCAAAGGCCGCCTCCTGGCGGCCTTTTCTGTTTTGCGGGTTTACCCAGCCAGTCCACACCCTATTATTCCTGACATGAAGACCGCCCTCGCCGCCGCCCTCGCGCTCGCCAGCCTCACCCTCTCGGGCTGCATCATCGTGATCGAACAGGCGCCCGCCGAAAAAGCCACCCCGGCCAAGAAAGCCGCGGCCAAGCCGGATCCGGACAACGCTTCAAAGTAAGCCTCAGCGTCCGAAGCCAGCTTCAGATTCGAGGACCTTGCGGACGGACTCGAAGTCGTTGCCGATCTTGATCGGCGACGGCGCGGGCAGCTCGCCCGGGAAGCGAGAAGCATTAGCTTCACCAAAGGCTTCCTGCAACACATCCGGAAACTTGGCCGGATGCGCGGTGCCGAAGACGATGATGTCGTCGAGCTTATCGCCGTCACGAGCCAGCAGATCCTCGGCGGCCTTCCAGCCGACCGCGGAGTGCGGGCAAAGAACATAACCACCCGCATCGCGAACGCGGCGCATGGCATCGAGCGTGGCCTTGTCATCGACGGTGACGGCGCCGACCGCCGGGCCACCCTCACGCCAGGCAAGCAGGCGACTGAGGTTGTTCGGGTCACCGATGTCCATGGCGTTAGAGGCCGTGGGCGTGGCGCGGCGCGGACGATATTCGCCGGTGGCGAAAAGGGCGGGCAAAGGCGAATTCGTGTTGGTCGCGGCGACAAGGGCGGCGACATCGAGACCCATGCGACGGGCGAGCTGCACCGCGCCGACGTTACCGAGATTGCCCGAAGGCACCACGATGCCCATGCGCCGTCCCGGAGCCAGCAGGCGGTTGGCGTGGAAGGCGAACGGAACCTGGGCGATCAGACGGACCGGATTGATGGAGTTGGCCGTGAGCAAAGGGCGGCGACGACGCAGGGACTCATCGGCGAGAGCGCGCTTCACCATCGCCTGGCAATCGTCGAACGTGCCATCGACAGACAGCGCGACCACGCCGGGACGGGCGCGGGCGATCTGGGATTCCTGCACGCCACTGACACCGATGCGCGGGTAGAGCACCACGGCGCGGACGCCGGGGACGCCGGAGCAAGCCTCCGTGACGGCAGCGCCCGTATCGCCGGAAGTCGCGGCGAGCACGGTCAGCTGCGGAAACTCGTCGCCGAGGACACGTGCAGTGACGCGCACGAGCGTGCGGACCGCAAAGTCCTTGAAGGCCGCGGACGGGCCTTGAAAGAGTTCAAGGACGGCGATGCGTTCAGCCGGCGTGCCCTTGAATCCCTCGGGGTGGACGAGCGGCACGGGAAAATTGAAAGCCTCGTGACAAAGCTGACGAAGGACCGCCGGGCCGAGGACTTCGGCGAAATAGGGAGCGATGACGGCCTCGGCGAGGTCGGCATAGGACGCGTCGCGATGGCGCTCCACGAAATCGGGCGCGATCTGCGGGATATGCGTCGGCACCCAGAGGCCGCCCTTGGCGGGTATGGCCGAAAGCAGCACGTCACGCAGGGAACCGCGACAGGAAGCGTCGACGGTGGAGACGAATTCCAACTTAGGACTCGGAGAGGACATGGACACCCTTGGGATTGATGCGCGAGACGTAAGGCGTGGCCTTGATCGGCACCGAAGCGAACACGGCGGCGACAGCGGCGGCGACCTTCCGGGCGGTCTCCTCGCCGTCGCAAAGCGCGAACACGCTTGGGCCGGCGCCGGAGATCGAGAAACCCAGCGCGCCGGCGGCCATGGCGGCGGCCTTGGCGCGGTAGAACTCAGGGATCAAGCGGTGGCGGTGGGGCTCGGCGATAAGGTCGTGAAGCGAACGACCGATGAGGGCGTAGTCGCTCTTGAAGAAGCCGCACAGCAGGCCGCCGAGGTTGCCGCTCTGCTGCGTGGAAGTCTCGAGCTGAATCTGGCGAGGCATGATCTCGCGGGCGACCTTGGTGAGCACAACGATGTCCGGGTGCACGACGGCGGCCCAGAGACGCTCCGGGATCGGGACGTCCATCACGTCGAGCTCAGCGTTAGAACGGATGAGGGTGATGCCACCCAGGAGACAAGGTCCGACGTTATCGGCATGCCAGGCTCCATCGGCAGCGGCTTCGCCGGCGACGACGAAAGGCAACAACTGAAGACGCGTCAGCGGGTCGCCGAGGAGACGATTGACGACGAAGGCACCGCCGACCGCGCTCGCGGCGCTGGAGCCGAGGCCGCTGCCGAAGGGCATCTTCTTGTGGATCTCCATCTCGATACCCAGGTCGCTCTTGCCAAGGTGACGAAGCAGCGCGTGGGCGGAGACCCCGGCGGTATTCTTCTTCGAATCGAGGGGCAGTCGCCCGTCATCGCCGGTAATCTTGGTGATGCGCAGGCCGGGGGTGGTCGAGAAGCGAGCCACGATCTCGTCGCCCGGGGCATCGATGCAGAAGCCAAGCACGTCGAAACCGCAGGCCACGTTGGCCACGGTGGCAGGCGAAAAGATACGGACTTCTTTGAGCGGCTGAGCGGACATAAGGCCCCTTTAACAGGGGTGGGCAGACCTTTCGGGTTGCCTCCCCTTCGGTC
This sequence comes from Opitutia bacterium UBA953, assembly GCA_002293125.1. Taxonomy (GTDB): domain Bacteria; phylum Verrucomicrobiota; class Verrucomicrobiia; order Opitutales; family UBA953; genus UBA953. Next base: position 50,848 of record DBCR01000018.1, on the reverse strand, counting down.
AACGGTGAACATGACGGATACCAGTCCTTTGATGTCCAACCGCATCCACCAGAACGGTTTTGTGACCGTGGCGGCCGCCTCGCCGGCCCTCCGCCTGGGGGACCCTGCGGCCAACGCCACCCTGATCATTCTGGCCCTGGAAAAAGCCGCCCAAGAGGGGGTGGAAATTGTCGTTCTCCCCGAGCTCTGCCTGACCGGCTACAGCTGTGGCGACCTCTTCGGCCAACGGACCCTCCTAAACGGTGCCGTAAAGGCCCTAGGGCAGGTTTGCGAGGCTACCACGAGGCTTGGCCTCACTGCCCTCATCGGCACCCCGCTGGAGGTCCATGGACGCCTCTTCAACGTGGCCGTAGCGGTCTCCCGCGGTAAAATCCTCGGGGTTGTTCCAAAAACCCACCTCCCGAACACCGGGGAATTTTACGAACAGCGCTGGTTCGCCTCGGCCCGGGTCGCCCCAGTCACCGAAATCGAACTCCTCGGACAGAAAGTCCCTTTCGGCACCGACCTGCTCTTCCAGGCAACTGACATGCCCGACTGTATGCTCGGCATCGAGATCTGCGAAGACCTCTGGGCCGTCGAACCTCCGAGCGGTGCCCAGGCCCTCGCCGGCGCCACCCTGCTCTGCAACCTTTCCGCCAGCGATGAGCTCCTGACCAAGGCCGCCTACCGCCGCGACCTGGTGAAGTCACAGTCCGCCCGCTGCCTCGCCGCTTACGTTTACGCCGCCGCCGGCGCGGGCGAATCGAGCACCGATATCGTCTACAGCGGCCACGGTCTCATCGCCGAGAACGGCGTCGTCCTCGGCGAATCCGAGCGCTTCCGCTTCGACCTCGCGCTGATCGTCTCGCAGATCGACCTCGACCGCCTCGCGGCCGAACGCCGTCGCAACAGCACCTTCTTCGGCGCCCCTGTGGCCGTCCGCCCGCGCGTCATCGGCTTCACCCTCGGCGTGCCGACCGGCCAGACACCTAAGTTGCGTCGCCGTTACAGCCAACATCCGTTCGTACCGTCGGACCCGCACCGCCGCGACGAGAACTGCCAGGAGATCTTCGCTATCCAGTCGACGGGCCTCGCCCGCCGCATCCGCCACACGGGCCTCAAGCATGTCGTCATCGGTGTCTCGGGCGGCCTTGATTCGACGCTCGCCCTGCTCGTCACGCTCGAAGCCTTCAACCGCCTCGGCCTCGACCGCAAGGGCATCATCGGTCTCACGATGCCTGGCCCCGGCACCTCGGCCCGCACGCGCGTCAACGCGATGCGCCTGATGGAAACGCTCGGCATCACCGCCCGCGAGATCCCGATCAATGAAGCCGTCGAACGCCACCTGCGCGACATCCAGCATCCGGCCGGCAAGCACGATGTCACCTTCGAGAACGCCCAGGCCCGCGAGCGCACGCAGATCCTGATGGACGTCGCCAACCAGAGCCACGGCTTCGTCGTCGGTACCGGCGATCTTTCCGAAGCCGCGCTCGGCTGGTGCACGTTCAACGCCGATCACATGTCGATGTACCACGTGAACATCGGCGTGCCGAAGACCTTGGTGAAGCACCTCGTCGGCTGGGCCGCCCACGCCCGCCACGTCGGCACCGAACGCTCCATCCTCGAGGACATCGTGGCGACCCCCGTCAGCCCTGAACTGCTGCCTCCGGGCGACGATGGCGAGATCGCCCAGCAGACGGAGATGCTGGTCGGACCGTACGAGCTCCACGATTTCTTCCTCTACCACATCATCCGCAACGGCTTCCGCCCCTCGAAGGTCCTCTGGATCGCCGAGCACGCGTTTGCCGGGAAATATGACCAGGCGGAGATCCGCCACTGGCTCCGCTCTTTCCTGAACCGCTTCTTCAGCCAGCAGTTCAAGCGCTCGGCCATGCCGGACGGCCCCAAGGTGGGCTCGCTGGCCCTGTCCCCCCGCGGCGATTGGCGCATGCCTTCCGACGCCGAGGCGACGGCGTGGCTTGCCGAACTGGGCTAAGCCTGCTTGATGGGAGGCGTGAGCCCTCCCGCGCAGACGCATCCCGCCGCCACCCAGGCCCTCCTGGTGAAGCTGGGTCCGCAGGTCGTCCTGACCGACGAAGCCGTATGCTTCGCCGCGTCGTTCGACAACATGCGCCTATCCTTCATGCCCGAGGCGGTCGTCCGCCCGGCGACGGAAGACGACATCGGCATCACGCTGAAACTCGCCAACGAATACCGCGTCCCGGTTACGGTCCGCGGCCGCGGCACCGGTACGACCGGTGCCTGCGCCCCGATCAAGGGCGGCTGGGTCATCCACCTCGACCACTGGGACAAAATCGAAATCGACCCGGTCTCCTCGATGGCGACGGTTCAGCCTGGCGCGATCACAGCCCACATCAACGATCTCGCCGCACCGCACGGCCTCTTCTTTCCGCCCGACCCGTCCTCGGTGAAACATTGCAGCATCGGGGGCAACATCGCCACCAACGCCGGCGGCCTGCGCGCCGCGAAATACGGCGTGGTCCGTGATCACGTCTACGCCCTCGAAGGCTTCCTCCCCACCGGCGAGAAGGTCCGCTGGGCCGCCCCGCTCCGCAAGTTCGTCAGCGGCCTCAATCTGCGCGACCTCTGGATCGGCTCCGAAGGCACGCTCGGCGTCATCACCAAAGCGACCCTCAAGCTTTCCGTCCTACCCGCCGCCCGGCGCACCTTCCTGCTGGCCTTCCGTACCGATGAAGCCGCGCTCGATGCCGCCATCGACCTGCTCTCGCTGCGCGTGAATCCGTCGGTGCTCGAATTTCTCGACGTCCAGACGGTCGCCGCCGCGGAGAAACGCCGCGGCCAGCGCGTCTTCACCGACAGCGAACTGGCTGGCTCCGCCGAGACGCACGCGGCGCTGCTGGTCGAGATCGACGGACACCCCGCCGCCCTCGCCGATGATGCGGTCAAGGTCAACGCCTGGGCGAAGCGCCATGCGGTCGCTTTCCGCGCGCCGGAAGACCCCGCGGAAGCCGAAGCGCTCTGGGAACTCCGCCGTACCTGCTCGCAGGCGATGTTCGCCCTGGGCGACGCCAAGCTGAACGAAGACGTGGTGGTGCCGATCCGCGGCTACGTCGCCCTGCTCCGCTTCACGCGCGAGGTCCGCGACCGCTTCGGCCTGGCGACCCCGACCTTCGGTCACGCGGCCGACGGCAACTTCCACGTGCACATCATGTACGACCGGTTCAACCCAGAGCACTGCCGCAAGGCCGAACAGGCCATCCGTGAGGTCATGGAAAAGGTCGTCGAACTCGGCGGCGCGATCACGGGCGAACATGGCATCGGCTTGGCGAAGTCCCCCTTCCTCTCCCTACAGCACACGCCGGCCGAGATCGGCGCGATGCTCGCGATCAAGAAGGCCCTCGACCCGAACGGCATCCTCGCCCCGGGCCAGATCTTCGAACCTTTCAATGTCTGGGAGCATCGTCCGATCAAGGTCACGCTGCCTTGGGACAAGCACTGATCCATGCCTCGTACTGTCGCTGTCTTTGACTGGGACGGAGTCGTCATCGACTCCTCCGTCGCCCATGAACGCTCCTGGGAAGCCTTGGCCAAGGAACAGAACCTCCCCCTGCCAGCTGAACATTTCAAACGTGGCTTCGGTAAGCGCAACGAGCTGATTATCCCCGACATCCTTAACTGGACGCGCGACCCCGCCGAGGTGAAGCGCTTGTCTCATCGCAAGGAGGCCCTCTACCGCGACATCGCCCGTACCGGCCACGTTCGCCTGCTCCCCGGTGTCCGCGAACTCTGCGGCGCACTTAAAGACCTCGGCATCCCGTGCGTCATCGGCACGTCGACGCACAAGGAGAATCTCGCCTTGTCGTTCGAGCTCTTCGGCATCGGCCACTTCTTCGCCGGCGCGGTCGCCAGCGAGGACGTCACGAAGGGCAAGCCTGACCCGGAGGTCTTCCTGAAGGCCTGCGCCCTCGGCGGCGGCGATCCGGCGGCGTCGTTCGTCTTCGAGGATTCCTTCTCGGGCCTCCAGGCCGGCCTCACCGGTGGCTTCATCACCATCGCGCTCGCGACGACCAACACCCGCGAGCAGCTGGAGCCTGTCGGCGCCCACCGTATCGTGAAGGACCTTTCGGAGGTCGACCCGCAGTGGCTCGCCCGCGGACGCCTAGGCTGAGATGGAATTCCGTCTCAAATCCGACTACCGCCCGATGGGCGACCAGCCGACCGCCATCGCCGCGCTCGAAGCCTCCTTGCGCGCCGGCAACGCGCGCCAGACGCTCCTCGGCGTGACCGGCTCGGGCAAGACGTTCACGATGGCGAACCTGATCGTGCAGCAGCAGCGCCCGGCGCTCATCATCTCGCACAACAAGACGCTGGCCGCGCAACTGTACTCGGAGTTCAAGAACTTCTTCCCCGAGAACGCCGTCGAATACTTCGTCAGCTACTACGACTACTACCAGCCGGAGGCCTACGTGCCGTCGACGGACACCTTCATCGAGAAGGACTCGGCCATCAACGAGGACATCGAGCGTCTGCGCATCAGCGCCAGCAGCGCCCTGCTCTCCCGTCGCGACGTCGTCGTCATCGCTTCGGTCTCCTGCATCTACGGCCTCGGTTCGCCCGAGGACTTCCTGGCCGCGATGATCGCGCTGAAGACCGGCATGACGATGCGCCGCGACGAACTCCTCACGAAGCTCGTCGCCAACCAATACGTCCGTAACGACGCCATCCTCGAGCGCTGTAACTTCCGCGCCCGCGGCGAGACGATCGACGTCTGGCCGGCCTACATGGAGTCCGCCGTCCGCCTGGAATTCTGGGGCGACACGCTGGAGGCCATCCGCGAACTCGACCCGGTCAGCGTGAAGCCGGGCAAGCAGCTCGAAAAGTTCGACCTCTACCCGGCCAACCAATACGTGATGGCACCGGGCCGCGTGAAAGCCGCCGCCGCCGCCATCCGCACCGAGCTCGAGGAACGGGTCACCCACTTCGAGAAGACGAATCGTCTCGTAGAAGCACAACGTATCCGCATGCGCGTAGAGCACGACCTCGAGATGCTCCGCGAGACGGGCTTCTGCCCGGGCATCGAGAACTACTCGATGCACATGTCCGGCCGCCGTCCCGGCGAGCGCCCGCACTGCCTCCTGGACTTCTTTCCGAAGGACAAGCTGGTCTTCATCGACGAAAGCCACGTCTCGGTCTCGCAGATCGGCGGGATGTATCACGGTGACCGCGCCCGCAAGGAACGCCTCGTGGAGTTCGGCTTCCGCCTGCCCTCCGCGCTCGAGAACCGCCCGCTCCGCCCCGAGGAGTTCGACACGCTCGTCGACCAAGCGGTCTACGTCTCGGCTACCCCGGCGCCCCACGAGTACAAAGTCTCATCCGTCGTCGCCGAACAGGTCATCCGCCCGACGGGCCTGCTCGACCCGATCATGGAAGTCCGCCCGATCGCGGGTCAGGTCGAGGACATCATCGGCGAAGCCAAGGGCGTCGCCGCCCGCGGCTTCCGTACGCTCGTCACGACGCTGACCAAGCGGATGTCCGAGGACCTCGCCAACTTCATGCGGGATAGCGGCCTGAAGGTCGAGTACCTGCACTCCGACATCGATGCGATCGAACGCGTCGAGATTCTACGCCGCCTGCGCGCCGGGTCTTTCGACGTCCTCGTCGGCGTCAATCTGCTCCGCGAAGGCCTCGACCTTCCGGAAGTGGCGCTCGTGGGCATCCTCGACGCCGACAAGGAGGGCTTCCTCCGCAGCGAGACGAGCCTCATCCAGACCTCCGGCCGCGCGGCGCGCCACGTCGAAGGCAAGGTCCTGCTCTACGCCGATGTGATGACGAAGTCTCTCACGCGTGCGCTGACCATCTGCGGCGACCGCCGCAAGCGCCAGGAAGCCCATAACACGAAGTACGGCATCACCCCGAAGAGCACGAGCCGCAGGATCGAGGAAAGCCTCGTGGACCTCGAAGCCGACGAAGCCCTCGCGGTGGCCGAAGGTACCGACGACCGCGATATCGCGCGCGTCCTATCCGATATGGAAACCGAGATGCTCGCGGCGGCGGACGAACTTCAGTTCGAACGCGCGGCGAATCTACGCGACCAGATTGAAGCGTTGCGCACCGGCAAGCCGGCTTCGCCGAAGCGCCACAAGGGCCGCCGCTGATCAGCCGAAACGGCGGGTCAGGTCGGCATCCGTCCACTCGACATAGGTCCGGCGTCCACGCGGGCAACTGCCGGGCTGGACGGCACGGAACAACGCCTGCACCAGCTCCATCAGTTCGGCGTCCGAAAGGCTGTCGCCCTTACGGCGAGCCTTGATGACAGCAATCTTGGCGAGGGCATCATAGGCCAGCGAGGGACGACCGAAGTCACCCTCGCGGCGGGCCATCTCGGCCAGCAAGTCGCGGACGAAGGCCAAGGCGTCCTCAGGCTCGAGCCATGCAGGGAGAGCCTGGATGCGCCAGAAGTTGCGACCGTACTCCTCGAAATCGAAACCGGCCGAGGCCAGTAGCGGCAGTCGCTCCTTGAGCACCGCGGCGGGCAACGGTTCGAGCTCGATGCTCAGCGGCACGAGCATCGGCTGGCTGACGGGCTTCTGCGCGGTGAATTGCGCGAGGATGGATTCGTAGAGCACGCGCTGGTGCGCTGCCCCGATATCGAGGATGGCCAGACCGGTGGGCGTCTCGAAGACGGCGCGTTCTTCGCGGAGACGGGAGAGCAGACGCCAGCCAAGGCGGACCGCCGGCGCGTGGGTCGGCGCAGCGGAAGCGGCGGCCGGCGGCACATAAGCCGAGGGCGCGGCGCCGGATGCGATCGGACCGCTCACCGTCGGGGGTGCGGCGGCGGCCAACGGAGTGGCCGGTGCTACGGCCGGAACCGTCTCGGCGGGCAGACCGTCGTCGGCACGCGCGCGCAGCACCGCGAGGACGGACTCGATCAGGAAATTGCGGACCTTGGCTTCGTCGCGGAAGCGCACCTCACGCTTGGCGGGATGGACGTTTACGTCGACCCATGCCGGATCCATCTCAAGAAATATGAACGCCAGCGGGTAACGACCCTTCGGGATCAGCGTATGATAACTTTCCGTCAGCGCGAAGGCCATCGTACGACTGTCGACCGGACGGCCGTTGACGACGGTGACCAGGTCCTGACGCGTACCGCGGCTCACGCCGGGCTTACCCAGCAGGCCGCTGAGGCGCATGTCTGGACGCGCAAAGGAAGGCATGATCGTGACCTCTTCGGCTACCTGACGGCCCCAGATTTCGCGGACGCGATCCAGGAGCGGCGCATTGCCCGGCGAACGGAAGATCTCGCGGCCGTCCTCGCGCAGCAGGAAACCGACTTCGGGATGAGCGATGGCGTAGAGACGCACCAGACGCACGATATGAGCAGCCTCGGTCTCATCGGACTTCAAGAACTTCAGCCGAGCCGGGACCGGATGGAAAAGATTGGAAACCTCAATGCGCGTACCCGGCGCCATCCCATGGTCACGCCGGTGCACCAGCTTACCGCCATTGATCGCGATTTCGGTGCCCGAAGGCGCGGAGGCCGGGCGGGTCTGCATCGTGAAGCGGGCCACGCTGGCGATGGAGGGCAGCGCCTCTCCGCGGAAGCCGAACGTCGCGATGCGGTCGAGGTCGGAAGCCACCTGGATCTTGCTGGTCGCATGACGTTCAAGGCTCAGCAACGCTTCGTCGCCCGTCATGCCCTTCCCGTCGTCCTCGACGATCATCCGGGCCTTGCCGCCCCGGGAGAAATCGACCGTCACGCGACGCGCACCGGCGTCGAGGGAGTTCTCGAGCAGTTCCTTGATGACCGCGGCCGGACGTTCCACCACTTCACCAGCAGCGATCTGGTTGGCCACCGTCGCCTCAAGGATGCGAATGGTCGACATGATCAGGCAGGCTTGGCCTCAGACCGTCCGAGGGGACGGCCGAGGACGCGGCTGGGGCGGACGGAAGGCACCCGCGAACCTTTGCCCTTCGCCCCCTCCCCTGCAAGTCGAACGGCTCGGAAACGGTCTTTGTTGCACCCTGCCGAAGGATGCCAACCTTCCAGACGTGTCGAACCGCCTGGCCCACGAAAGCTCGCTCTACCTCCGCCAACACGAGGCCAACCCCGTGCATTGGTGGCCCTGGTGCGCCGAGGCCTTCGCGGAGGCCAAGGCCAAGGATAAGCCCGTGCTGGTGTCGGTCGGCTACTCCTCCTGCCACTGGTGCCACGTGATGGCCCGCGAATCCTTTGAGCAGCCCTGGATCGCTGACCTGATGAACCAGCATTTCGTCTGCATCAAGGTCGACCGCGAGGAACGCCCTGAAGTCGACAAACTCATGATGGACGCCGTGCAGATGATCCAGGGTCACGGCGGGTGGCCGCTCAACTGCTTCTGCTTGCCGGATGGCCGACCGTTCTTCGGCGGGACGTATTTTCCACCCGAAGACCGCGGGCACAGCCAGGTACCTTGGCCGCAACTGCTCATGCGCGTCTCTGACTTCTACCATCGCAACAAGTCCGAGCTCGCCGCCAACGCCGACGCCATCGCGCAAAACCTCACGCACCTCACCCGGGCGCCGGACGCCGATGGCAGCGCCCCCACGCCTGATGACCTCGTGGCCGCCGCCCGCCGCATCTGCGAGCAGCATGATGACACCTTCGGAGGCTTCGGCGCCGCACCGAAGTTCCCCACCCCGCACACCCTGAACCTTTTGCTCGGCCTGCGCGGCGCCGCGGCGGTCGAAACCGACCGCGCGCTCGCCTCCCGCATCGATGCCGTCCTGACCATCACCCTCGGCTCCATGGCCCGCGGCGGCTTGTTCGACCAGGTCGGCGGCGGCTTCCATCGCTACTGCGTCGACCGCGACTGGACCGTCCCGCACTTCGAGAAAATGCTGTATGACAACGCCCAGCTGCTCGGCACCTACGCCGAAGCCTGGGCCCGCTACCGCGATCCGCTCTACGTCGACGTCTGCATCGAGACCGTCGACTGGATGCTCCGTGAGATGCGCACCGCCAACGGACTGTTCGCCGCCTCGCTCGATGCCGATACCGATCACCACGAAGGCACTACCTATGTGTGGACCGCGCCGGAAGTGGCGGCCGCCCTCGGCGACGAGGCCTTCGCCTTCGCCCAGGCCTACGGCCTTTCGGATAAGGGTAATTTCGAGGGGAAGAATATCCCCAAGCTCAAGGGTGACCATGCGGCACGGCAACGCTTCGTCGCCGCGCGGGCCCAGCTCCTCGCGATCCGCGATCAGCGTCCCCAGCCAGCGCGCGACGACAAGAACCTCCTCAGCTGGAACGCCCTGCTCGTCGGCAACCTCGCCAAGGCCGGCTGGATCCTCGGACGCAAGGAATGGGTCGAACTCGCCATCGAAACCGAAGCCAACCTGTGGACGCGCTTCGCCCGTGAAGACGGCGCCAAGCTGCTTTCCGTCGCGCACGGCGACAAGACGACCTTGGTCGGCAACCTCAGCGACTACGCTTGGCTCGCCGAAGCGGAGCTCGCCTTGGCCGCCTATGCCCGCTGGGCCAGACCGGGGCAGGCGCATCCTTACGCCCAACGCGCCGAGGGCCTGCTGTCGGCATCGCAAACTCTGTTCGGCGATCCGCACTCCATCGGCTCCTTTGTCGTATCGGCCGACCGCGACGACCTTTCCGTCCGCCAGAAGGATTGGTTCGATAACGCCGTACCCTCCGGCAACTCCTCGCTCCTCCACGGCTTCGGGCAGATCCAGATGCTTTCCACGGACACCCGCTGGGCGCGTGAGTTTGCTGATCTTTCCACCGCCTACGGCGGCCTCTGCAAGAACGTGCCCAACGGCGTCGCCCATGCCTTGGACGGTATCGCCCGCTTCGCCATCGGTCATGCGACCGTCAAAGCATCCGGGCGTTGGGAGGAACTGCGCCAGGCCCTAAACGGCGACGAGAAGACCGCGCCCCAGACCCGGCCGTATCGGCCCGTCTTTCTCGTCGCAGAGCCTTCTGCGACCGGTTTTGCCGTCTGCGTAGGCCAGACCTGCCTCGCCCCCGTCCAGACCGCCCAAGAGGCCGCCGCGAGCCTCTGACGGGCAATCCGCTCTTGCCCGCCCCGAGGGGAGCAGGAACATCGTGGCAGGCATGTCAGCCGACCCCCATTACGTCTACGGCCAAGGGCAGAGTTCACGCTCGAGCTACCCTATCCTGCTGGGGATGGTCATCGTCGAAGCGATCGGGTACAAGGAGCGCAAGTATCGCCCAAGCTGGAAGCGGATCGCCCTGCTCTTCCCGGTCTTCCTGCTGATCCTTTGGGTAGCCTTGTCGGAAGTGAACTACTTCAAGGAGCGCTTCATGAACGGCATCCCGACCACGCGCCGGGCCGACATGTATCTCTACCTCCCGGACTCCGTGGTCAATTCCGCCACCAATCTCTTCCGCGACAAGGAGCAAATCCGGCTCCGGGAGCGGGCGAAGCTCCTCACGGTCAAGGACACGTACGGTCGGTCCGCGCATCTCTACCGTAAAGGGGAATACTTCGTCAGCGTCGCCCAGGCGGCGCTTGCCCGGCAGGACTACGCCGAGTTCGCGCGCTACATCGGCACCGGCGCGCAGCTCACCCCGGCTAATCTCGAAGCCCAACGGCTCTGCGCGGATCTGTTCTTCCAGTTCCAGCGCCCGCTCGACGCCTATCAACTGCTCGAAGAGTCGCTCATCTTCGCCAAGAAGGACCCCGACTATTTCCGCCAATACATCACCCGCTGCTTCATGCTCGACCAAGATGCGCGGCTGATTGCGACGGCGGCCAAGTATCAGGGCGACAAGGATGTATCGCCTGAAATCCAGGCGGACCTTCGGCTCGCGGCGGCCCAGGCCCACTTCCTTCGTGGCAACTTCAGCGAGGCCCTGAAGTTCATCAAGGATTACCGGCTCGACCAGACCGCGGACGGCTACCTGCTCAACTGCCAGATTCTCTGGGAGAGCGGGGATCGCGGCGGCGCTCTGGCCGAACTTGATGCCGCCCTCGCGGCTTACCCCGCCGGCATCAGGCTCCTCGAGATGAAGGCCCGCTGGCTGAAGGAAAGCGGAGAACTTTCACGAGCCAAAGACTGCCTCGATCTATTGGCGATCAGCATGCCGGATAAACCCGGCCCGCTCATCCAATCACTCTACCTCCTGCCAGGTGACGCTAACCGTTCAGCCCGTTCGACCATCGCGGAAAAGGCTATCGCCCGCTACGGCAACCAAGAGCAGGCGATGCTCGACCTCGCGCGCTTCGGCAACGAGACCGCCGACGTCGCCCTCACTGCCCGCCTGGCGAAGCTCGCCAAGGAGCGCCGCTTCCCCAATCGCGTCCGCTTCGACCTTGTCCACGTGGAATGCCTGCTGAACGCCGGTCGCGCACGCGAGACCATCCTGCTGGTGGACGAGCTCTACAAGCAGGCGGAGCGCGACCAGTGGGTGGCCGAGACCCGCATGGCCTTCGAAGCCCTGCGGACCATCGCCTACTTCGCCGACGGTCAGACGGAGATCGGCTCGATCAATCTTCAGAAACTGATGCAGAACCGGAAGGTGCCGCCCCAGGTGCTGATCTCGGCGAGTCGTAAGCTGATTATTGCCAAGCGCTACGACGAGGCCAACGACGTGCTCATCCAGGCCCATCTCCAGAATGAGAGCAGCCAGGCCGTGCTGCAGCAGATCGTGCAGCTTAAACTCGACCACCCGCGCATCGCGGCCGACCTCGAGACCTACCTGCGCCGGCTGATGGAGAACCGTCGCCCGTCGAAGGAAGTCCTGCAGGCCGCGCTCCGACGCCTCGGTTCCGACGTCTACCTGTTCTCCGGTAACCGCGAGACCTTGCTACGGGACATCGAGACCAAGCTCAGGTAGCCGACTCTTCGGAGGAAGTCGTCGTAGCTTCGGGCACCGAACGATCGGTCACCTCGAAATACGTCACCGAACCCAGCTTGGTGCCGTCCGGCAGCCAGAGCCCGCGACTGCAACCGCGATTGACGAATTCTTCGGCCTCGGAGGCATTGAGGACAGCGCCGGCCATCGCCAATCCCTCTGCCTCGAGGGCAGATGTCGCGATGGCACGCACCGGACCGGGCAAGGAAATCACCTGACCCGTGCGAGGGTCGACAAGATTACCGTGCGTCGTGTCGGCCGTCTTACTGGCCATGGCGAATCGGCAGAGCTTGATCTCGGACTGGGCGCCGACGCCGATGCGCCAGCCGGCCGATTCGCCGGGCGGATCGAGCGCAAGGGTCACGCTGCCGGAGGCCATGAGCAAGGCGCGGTGGATGCCCCAGCTGCTCTCGAGCATGTCGGCCATGCGATCCAGTGCGTAGCCGCGGACGATGGCGCCAAAGTCGACGGCGATGCCGAACTTGACGCAGTGGAGTTCGCAACCATCAAGGCGGAATTCGCCTTCACGGTAGGCCGACATGATCTGCGTCCAAGCTTGATCGTCAGGATTTAAAGGCATGTCGCCGCGGTTCTTCCAATAGTCGAACAAAGCCCCGGCGGTGGCGTCGAACGCCTTGTTGGTGTCGGCGCTCACGTCCTTCGAGAAATTCCAGAGAGCCTGCACGTGTTCGGAAGTGGCGACCATCGCCCCTTCAGGCATCTGGTTGATCGAAGCGACCGGTCCGCTGTCGTGGCGACGGTCGGTCTGGAAATCGAGGTCGTCGAGCAGCTGGAAAAGCGCCTCGGCGGCATTGCGCGCATAGACGCCGTCTTCGGAGGCGATGCGCACCCAGAAACGGGAGCCGAAGGCCTCGTGCGAGAAGTTGTGGATGATAGGGGTGTCTTCCATGGCTTACTTACCGATGAAAACGCTTTCGTAGCCTTTGGCAACCAGCACCCAATAGCGATCACCGCCCTCGCGCAGGGTCAGGCTCGAGACAGTATACCCTGGGACGACCGGTTCGCTCGCATCGGTCGCCGGGATCAGCCGGAGTGGCGCCTTGGCCGACTGCGGGAAGTCGCCGTAGCCGACCCGGTGCGCCCGGAGATAATAAGGGAGCGGCCAGTAATGCCCGCCTTCCACCGCGATATAGAACTTATCACCGTAAGCCTTGGCCAGCTTCGCGACTTTATGATGAAAGTCTGGGACTGCGACCGACGTCTTCGTATGGGAAGACAGCGACATCTGGGCCATCAGTGCGACCGTCACCAAGGCGGGTGCAAGGACCAGCGCCCGCACGGTGCGTCCGACCAGAAGATACGGCAACGCGAGCGTCAGAGGTAGCGAGAAGACCAGCAGCAGGAGCCACGGAGTCTTATAGGGTAGCGCGAGGTGAAACAGGAAGACGAGGAAGGCGGCCAAACAAGGGAGATCAGCTTCATGACGGCTCCGCCAACCGGCGAGCGAAAGACCGGAGCGAGCCAGCGCGAAGACCGCCAACCAAGCGGCGGCCCAGCCCCATGGTGCCAGACTGGCGGCAAGTAAGGTGTCCTCGGAATGACCGCTCGCGACGCCGAGGGCCCGGGCAAGCTGCACCCACCAGGTCCGCAGGCCGTCGAAATCCGTGAAGCCGACCGATTGGAACAACGCCCAGGAAGCGACCAGACCGAAACCGAAACGAAGCCACCGCCGGTCGGGCACAAAGCGACGCAACAGCAGCAAGGCCACGATGAACAGAAACAGGTAAGCCGCCGCGGTGACCTTACAGGCGAGAGCGAAACCGAAAGTCGCGCCGGAGAGAAGCCACCAGCGGGAAGAAGGCGGCGAGCCTTCGGCGCGCATCCACAACGCGACCCCCCAGACGAAGCCCGTGACCAGCAGCATCTCTTGGACGAAGTAATAGCTGAACGGCGTGCAGCCTGCCGTCAGAACGACGAAACCTGCGGTGACGTAACGGACTGACCGACCGATACCCGGCAGGATGAGAGCCGCGGCCGCCATAAGCCCGAGGAAGATCGAAACGACGCTGCGGAGGTAATGCTCGTCCATGTCCATCGGCGCGGTGCCCGTCAGCTTAGCCGAGATGAGTAGGACCGTGGCCAGCGTCGGCCCGTGGAACTTGTCCTGATGCGAACTATAGGGCGTGCCCTCGGAGAGTTCCTTGGCGAGAGACCATTGGACGGCCTCATCCGCATGCAAAGGCCCCGGAGGCATGAAACTGATCGCCGACCAGAGTAAGGCGGCGAGGACGACGGCGGCCAAGCCGACCCGGGAGACCGCACCTTCGCTGATTGTCGCCGCCTCCCTCACGCGCCGAAATGATTCTGCAGGGCCGTCTTGATGTCGAGCGGCACGAGGGCGGCCGACATGGGACCCTGGGCTTCGCGCCAGGCGTAGACAGTGGTCAGGGCACCCTTGGCGACGGCGCGTTCGCCGACGGCGGCGGTGAAGCCCCAGACGAGTTTCTTGTCGCCGATCTCGATCGGTGTCAGCGCGACGATCACGACGTCCTCACGGTAGATCGGCGAAAGGAAGTCGCACTCGACGCGCACGCGGGGGAAGCCGGTGAGCTTGGCGCCCTCGGTGCGGAGGAACGGTAGCTTGAGATGACGGAAGAGGGCCTCTTCGGTCGCCTCGACCCAGAAGAAGATCGTGGAGAAATGCACGATGCCCGCGGCGTCGGTGTCGGAGAAATTGGCGCGGTATTCTGCCGTGAAGGGGACCATGCGCCTATCCAAGCCGTCCCGCCGAAGGGTGCAACCGTCAAGGCGACGCCTTGCGCCCGCCATTTTTCAGCCAGGATACCGAAGTTGAGGCTCCTCCCGACGCGGCTACGCAGGCCTGAAGGAAAGCCTGCGGCTCCTTTTGGACAGTGTAGAGGTAAAGCCTCGGACCGGCTCCGCTCGGCGCCTTGGCAAAGGCCTCCAGCCACTCCCGCTGCCAACGGGTGTGCCCTTTCTGGACGCCGCCGACCTTGTGATAGGAACTATCCGAATAGACCATCTTCGGCTCACCTTTTTTCGACTCATACAAACGGACTCCGTCCTGAAAATCGGAGAAGACCACCAAGGCATCGTAGGATTCCGCCAATAGTCGATCCATCCACGCGCCCAACGAGCCCTTCTCGCAGGCAACGCGGACCTTGGCCTGTACGGAGCGGCCGTTCGGCGTCAGCGTCTCGAGCGCGGTCTGCGTCGGGCCTTCGCGCAGACGCGGGGCGTTACCGTGGAACCGGCGGCCGAAGACCACCACGTCCCCCAAGCCGACGACCCGGGCGCCATCGAAACGAAACACATCAGCATCGGGAAACTGCTTGCGGATCTCCGCTTCGACCCGCGGCAAATAGGAGCGCATCGAACCGGAGCAATCGAGATAGACCGCGACACGTTGGGCGCGGATGAAGGCGCCCATCACCGGACGGCCGACAAACCCGGCACGGTTACCTAAACCAGCGCCCAGGCCATTGCCGCCGAAGGCACCCTGCCCGCGCCCGAAGCCGCCCTTCCCTTGTCCACCGGACAGTCCAGCTAACCCCATCTCCGGAGTCATCGCCTTCATGGGCGGCAGCGCCAAGGTCGCGCTGGCAGACTTCGAAGTCAGCCGCTTCTGCGGCATGAGCACCTTAGGCTTGCGGGTAATGGGGTGCGTCTGCGACGGGCCACCCGACTTGCCCCCCGCCACCGCATGCGCAGTGAACTCCTGCTTCGTCGGGGACACCGGCTCGTGGAACACCACCCAACAAGCGACCACGACGAGCAAGCTATGCATCGCCAGGGAGAGCAGGAAGCCGCGCCATGAACGTGCCGAAGCGCGTCGCCGACCGGCCACGAAAGGCTTGGGTTGATCCATCCCCCAAGCCTACGAACCCATGGCCTGCATCAAGCGAGCGAGCACTCAGGTTCACCCTGCAACCCGACCGCAGAATGACCCTAGGGACTAGCCTCAGTTGCTCGGCTTAGGCGGACCGTCGGGACGAAGCCAGTCGATGAGCGTGAACTTTCCGCCCGAGACATCGGCCGATTTCTGCAGGATCCGACTGGCCGGATTACGCGTGGAGAAAAGATAGAGCGCCGGCGCCTTGCCCGCATTCGCGAGATCGAAGGAACCGACCCAGACGTCTTCCCAAGCCTTCTCGGCGACGGTGCGGTCATCCTTGATCTCCGTTTCGGGAAGGGAGCGCTGGCCGGCATCGTCGACGTAAGTCCGCAGCGGCGGCCTGCCGAGGCGAACCTGTAAAACCTGGTCGTTGAAGTCGGAGAAGATCACCAGCGCGTCGTAACGCTTCTCGGTGCGCAGGATATCGACCCAGGCCCCGACGGAACCTACTTCAAAATTACCTGCATAGCGGGCCAGGATCTCCTTGCCCGTCGCGCTAAGACGGCTCGTGTCCAGGCTGACCGTCGGCCCGGCCGCGGGCTTATGCGGCAGCACGGTGGCCGCGCCACCGCGGACGACGGCGCCATCGACCCAGACCTTGATGGCGGGCACCTTGAACACGTCGGCGTCGGGAAACTGCTTACGCACCTCGGCCTCGACGGCCTCGAGGTAGGGCACCATCGAGCTGGAGCAATCCAGGTAGACCGCGATACGCGGAGCCGGCTCGTCACCGCCCCCCGACTTGCCGCCGGTCTTGGCCGCGTGGGCGAAGGCGGAGAGCAAGACCAGCGCAAGGACCGTGAAAACCTTCGGGGGATTCATCTTCGTGGGGTTGCCTCAATAGTGCGAGCGGGCGAGGGACATGGGAATCATATTTTGTTTTTGTCGCATGGGGACCATGCCCTAAGGACAAAAAGGGCGAAGCCAGGTGGCTTCGCCTTCTGGCCCCATGGACCGAAACTTAGCGAGTCGGAGCGGCGCCGCGGGCGTTGCCCGTGGTCGAAGCAGCCGGACGGAAACGTAGGACCGCGTTGGCGGCAGTGGCGCTGGCGGGAGCCGACATCTCAACCGTAAAGAATCCGGCGGCGGCCTTGTTCGGGGTCACCGAGATCACCTTGGTGGCCGAGGGGAAGCGGCCGTCCACGACGATCATGCCTGTCTTGAGGTCGATCGAGCCAGAGACATCGTCGATGACTTTGGAATCCTTGGCGAGCGTACCGACCGCCTGAATGAGCGGGGTGAAGGCGAAGACCGCGTTAGTGGAATCTTCGAGCACCGGCGCGGAGATGGCGAGTTGCTTGTCGATGACACGCTTCTTGCGCTTCTTCTCGGGATCCTCGGGGTCGATGATCTCCTTGGTGGTCGGCATCGCCACAATCGTGACGCCGTCGGGAAGCCCGCGGCCGCTCACCGGCATTCCGACGTAAAGGTCGTCATAGTTATGCAGGTCATCGATCGTATTGGCGCCCTTCTTGGCGTTACCAAACTTGACCATGATCGCGCTGCCGTCGGAGGCGGAGACGCAGCGCTGAAGGATGGTCCCGGGCTTGTTACCGTAAGCACGGGAGGTGCTGATGAGATAGAGGCGAGGCCCTTTGTTCTCGCGGGCACCGGCGAAGGCCTTCTCCCACTCGTCTTCCCACTTCTTCTCTTCGGGGAAGCGCTTGTCGCCGCCGTTATTACAGACGACGCGACCAGAGGGGGCGGCGGTGAGGGGCTTGCTGAGAGTGAAACTGACGTTATCCTTGATCTCGATGACCGTCGTGCCCGGAGGGATACCCGAGCCGAGGGCAACCATGCCGACGATCAGACCCGTGGTTTCCTTACACTGCACGACCGGCTGGCCGGAGGCGCCGCCGCTGGCGATGAGGGTGACCGAACGGGCAAAGCCGCCGCCCTGATTGGTGCGATCGGAGAAGACGACGGGCGGGTCGGCGCGCATGCCCTTGTCGGGCTTGTAGGCTGACACGTTACCGATGGCCTTGGTGCGGATCTGGCGGACGCCGTCCTGGAAGTCAGAGAAGACGATCAGCGCATCGTAGGTGCGGTCATCCTTAAGGATGTCGATCCAACCACCGACGGAGCCCGTCTTGAAATTACTGCCGTACTTCTTGAGGATCGCGCGGCCCTGGGTGGTGAGCTTAGCCGGATTCGTCTCGGTGGGGACGAGCTCACCCTTGGCGTTCTTCTTCGAGCCGCCGCCGGTGGGACGATTCAGGAACGGCGCACCCTTGAATTTGTCGCCGCCGACGATCTCGTTATCATGCACGTCGATGAACACGCCGTTGCTGAGGAAGACGTCCGCATCCGGGAACTTATCGCGGATCTCCGCTTCGACGCGGTCGAGATAAGGAAGCATCGAGGCCGAGGCGTCGAAGTAGACCGCCAGGCGCTGCGAGAAGATGTTCGCTCCCATGACCGGGCGGGCTACGAAATTCTTGCCGCCACCGGAGCCCATGCCCTTGCCGGTGCCGATGCCGCCGCCGGCGCCGCCGCCAAAGCCCTTGGACGCACCGCCGGCCATCGCCCCCGAGATCATCGAGGAAGCGGAGGCGGAGCTCGGCATGTCGGGGAGCGCGATGGAAGCCGAGGCGCTCTTGGAAGTGATACGGGTCGTCGTCTTGGCCAAGGACTTGACGTTCTTCGGTTTGACCTTGCGCTCGGTGCTCTTCACGCGCTCGCCGCCGGAACCGCCGCCGGCGCCGGTGGCGAAGGTATTCGGATCCTTCTTGCCGCTGTCGGTGACCGTCGAGACGACGAAGGCGGCTGCGATGAAGACCAATAAGACGTGGATCGCCAAGGAGACGGAAAGGCCACTGGCGCCGATACGTTGCCAGAAGTTGAGTTTCCGGCGCTTGGATACGATGGAGTCCGCGTCGACCTTGACCTGGTCAGCTGGAGGGATTTCGCCGGGATGGGGCGTGGGAGTTTCTTCAGTCATCGCGAGAAGGGGGTGGGTAATCTTCCCCTCTGACCCGCCTGCTTCAACCCTTTTTGCCCAAAACGCCGAGGTTGAACTCGCATAAGAAATGGCTTGCGACTCGGCTCTAGCCGCTTTCTCCTTCGCCTCCCACTTATTGCAGGGTGGAGCAGCCCGGTTAGCTCGTCAGGCTCATAACCTGAAGGTCGTAGGTTCAAATCCTACCCCTGCACCCAATTTTAAGCCCTTGAAGGGCAGTTACTTAAACGAGTGGCTTAAAAAGATTAGAAATAGGCTTGAAGCGGCCGCAGTTAATTGCACGTTATCAGATATTAAATTTGTCCTACGGGACAATGGGGTAAGTAAGATAAAGCAGTAAAAAACAGGCGGCTTGCATAGGGGTATGCAAGCCGCCTCCTTTTTGGGGGAATCACTCCCCTGCGCTGGACAAGAAAAAGCCCGGCTCCTTGCGGATCGGGCTTCGTCGTGACTCCTCGAATCAGCTCAGCCGCCGCCGGTCATCTTGGTGATGAGAGCGATGAGCGGGAGGAACATCGCGAGCACGATGGCACCGACAACGACGGCGAGGAAGACGATGAGCACCGGTTCGATGATGGAAGTCAGCGCGGTCACGGCGTTGTCCACTTCTTCGTCATAGATGTCCGCGACGCGATTGAGCATCTCAGGCAGCTGGCCCGTCTCTTCTCCGACCTGGATCATGGAGGTCACCATCTGCGGGAAGACGCCGGATTGCTCGAGCGGCACGGAGAGCGGCTCACCGTCGCGGACGCGGTCATGCACGCGCTCCAGCGACTTCGCGATGACGACATTATCGAGCGTGTCACGCGTGATGGAGATGGACTGCAAGATCGGCACCCCGGAAGCCATGAGCGTACCAAACGTGCGGGCGAACCGCGAGACCGAGACGATTTGCACGAAGGCCCCGACCTTGGGCAGACGGAAAATCATGCGATCGAAGAGTTCCTTGCCCTTCTCGGTCGACAACCACTGCTTCAGCAAGAAGTAGATACCGAACACGAGGATGGGGGTGGCCCACCAGTAGACCGTGAGCAGCTGGGAGATGCCGATGACCAACTTCGTCAGCGGTGGCATCTCCGTCTTTTGGCCGTCGAGGAGCTTCTGGAAAGAAGGGACGACCTTCACCATGAGGATATAGACGATGATGATGGCCACGGACATGACGACACCCGGGTAGACCAGCGCGGACTTGACCTTTTTCTGGATGCGCTCGGCCTTTTCGCGGAACTTCGCAAGACGGTCGAGGACCTTGTCGAGCACGCCCCCCGCCTCGCCGGCGCGGATCATGTTGACGAAGAGCTTGTCGAAGACCTTCGGATGAGCCTGCATGGCCTCGGAAAGATTGTTACCTTGGGAGACGCTGTCGGCGACATTGGCGAGGATGACCTTGAAGGCCGGATTACGCTCCTGCTTGGTGATAAGCTCAAGGGCGCGCAAGAGCGGCAGGCCGGCGACGATGAGCGTCGCCAGCTGACGCGTCATGATCGTCACGTCATTCTGGCTGACCTTGGAGCCGAACGTGAAGCCACCCTTGGCCGGGGCGGCCTGGGCGGCGGCGGGCTTCGCCGAGCCGGCGTCGTTGGCGAGGGTGGTGACCATGAGGCCCTTCGCCATGAGCTTCTGGCGGGCCTGTTCGTCATTGGTGGCTTCGATCTTGCCGGAGGTCTGCGCCCCGTTGCGGTCGATGGCGGTGTACTTATAGTCGGGCATGGGAGTAGTGGGGGGTTGTGAAAGTTAGGTATACTTAAGGACTTCCTCGATGGAGGTATGGCCGTCGAAGATGCAGCGCAGGCCGTCTTCACGGAGCGGACGCATCCCCGACTCGATCGCCTTCTGCTTGAGGACGAGCGTCGGGGCCTTCTGGGTGATGAGCGAGCGGAGCTGGTCGGTGATCGTCATCAGTTCGAAGAGGCCTTGGCGGCCCTTGTAACCGGAGCGATTACAGTCGGCGCAGCCTTTGCCGTAGTAGAATTTCTTGTTAGCAATCTCGAGCGCATCGACATCGAGCATATTGACGACGTCCTTATCTGGCTCGTAGGCCGTGCGGCAGGTCTTGCAGACGCGACGGAGCAGACGCTGGGCCAGTACGCCCTCGAGGGACGCCGAGATGAGGAACGGCTCCAGCCCCATGTCGATGAGTCGGGTGACGGCGCCGGGGGCATCGTTGGTGTGGAGCGTGGAAAGTACGACGTGGCCGGTCAGCGAGGCCTGCACGGCGATTTGCGCGGTCTCGAGATCTCGGATTTCACCGACCATGATGGTGTCCGGATCCTGTCGGAGAAACGAGCGGAGCGCGGCGGCGAAGGTCAGCCCGACTTGGTGATTGATCGGCACCTGCATGATGCCTTCGACTTCGTATTCGACGGGGTCTTCGGCGGTAAGGATCTTGACGTCCTCGGTGTTCACCTCGCGGAGCGCCGAGTAAAGCGTGGTCGTCTTGCCGGAACCAGTCGGGCCGGTGACGATAAAGATGCCGTTAGGTCGGCTGACCATCGCGCGGATGCCTTCCTTGATATCGTCGTGCATCGAGAGAGCCTCGAGGCTCAAGTTGACGACGGTCTTATCTAGGATTCGGAGCACCACGGATTCACCAAACTGGGTCGGCAACGTCGACACGCGCAGGTCGATCTGGCGGCCGCTGATGGTGGTCTTGATGCGACCGTCCTGCGGCACGCGTCGCTCGGCGATGTTGAGCGAAGAGAGGACTTTGACACGGGCGATGACGGCCGAGGCAAGGTTCTTGGGCGGAGGTGCCATTTCGTACAGCGAGCCGTCAATGCGGAGACGGATGCGGAACTCGTGCTCAAACGGCTCGAAGTGGATGTCCGACGCCTTGGCCTTGACGCCCTCCTGGAGCACGAGGTCGACGAAGCGGATGATCGGAGCTTGGCTGGCCTGCTTGGTGACATCCTCGTCGGTGACGGCGGCGGCATCGACTTCGCCGAATTCGCCCAGCAGCTCTTCCATCGAAGCGGAAGTGGCTTCGCCGTAGACCCGCGTGACGGCGGCCTCGACCTGCGCCGGGTCGGCCACGGCCAGTTCGATATCCTTCTGCAGGATGAAGCTGAGTTCGCTGATGACGGACGAATTGAAAGGGTCCTTCGCAAGGAGCGTGAGTTTGCCGGCCTCGTCAGCGACGGGCAGCACGACATACTTGTGGGCCTGCGGCGCCTTCAGCAGCTTGGTCAGGGCTTCACCCGGGTCGGCCGGCACGGCGGAATAGAACTGGACCTGAAGGTGGTCGGCGATGGCCTGCAAGATGGTCGGGCGGTCAGCCAGCCCGGCGTCCATGAGGCTATCGCTGAACGACTTTCCGGTAGTGGCGTGGGACTCCCAGATCTCCTCGGCCTGGGCAGGCGTCACGAGGCCGGCCTCGAGGGCGATATCACGGATCACGTCACTGTGGTCGTCGAACATGGGAATGGAGGGAAAGGAGTTGGGGAGGGTTTTAACGCGCCGCGGCCCCGCCGCGCATGCGCTCGCGCATGGCCTCGGGGCTCTGGCAGTAATTGAAGACTACCTCCTCGGACACGGTGCCTTGGAAGAAAAGAGCGAGCAGATCGCTGTCGAGGGTGCGCATGCCGCGGGCGCCACCGGTCTCGATATCGGTGAGCAGCTGGTAGGTCTTGCCCTCGCGAATCTTCGCGCCGATGGCGTCGGTGCGCAGCATGATCTCGAACGCCGCGACCCGCTTGTCGTCGGTGGTATGCAGCAGGCACTGCGAGATCACGGCGCTAAGGGAAGTGGAAAGCTGGGCGCGAATCTGATCGCGGGCGGACGCCGGGAAAGCGTCGATGATACGGTCGACCGTGCGCGTGGCGCCAGAGGTGTGGAGCGTGCCAAGGACGAGGTGACCCGTCTCCGCGGCGGTGACGGCGGCCTCGATGGTCTCGAGGTCGCGCATCTCGCCGATGAGGATGACGTCGGGGTCCTGACGGAGCGCGGAACGTACCCCTTCCGCGAAGGAAGGCAGGTCAGCCCCGACTTCGCGCTGCGTGATCAGGCAGTTCTTATGGGCATGGGTGTACTCGATCGGATCCTCGATCGTGATGATATGCCCTTGTTCGTTCTCGTTGATCCAGTTGATCATCGAGGCGAGCGTGGTCGACTTACCGGAGCCGGTGGGGCCAGTCACGAGCACCAGGCCGCGCGAGCGGGTGAGGATATCCTTGATGACCGGCGGAAGCCGCAGCTGCTCGAGCGTGAACATCGCCGACGGCAGCAAGCGCAGCACCATGCCATGGCCGCCGAGGCCGCGGAACGCGTTGACGCGCAGGCGTATCTTGTCGCGGAAGGAGAAGGCGAAATCGCAGCCGCCATCGGCCGCAAGGCGCGCGACCTGACCCGGCGGAACGATGGCCATGACCATAGTCTTGGCCTCGGCCTCCGTCAGGGCCGGCCCGTCGATGGAGATGATTTCGCCGTTGACGCGGAGACTGGGGGAACGGCCCACGCGGATGTGCAAGTCCGAAGCGCCATTCTCGATCATGGCCTCCAGCAACTGGTTCATCTCGTAGGCCATAGGGTCAGATGATGTCGTCGGCGACGGTGGCACCGAGCACTTCCTCGATGGTGGTCATGCCCGAGGCGACCTTACGCTGGCCGTCTTCGCGCATGGTGCGCATGCCAGCCTCGCGGGCCTTACGGCGGAGGTCGACGAGGTTGGAGCCGCCGTAAATCATCTCCTGAACCTCCTCGGTGATGACAAAAAGCTCGAAGACGCCGCGACGGCCCTTGTAGCCACGCTCGCCGCACTTCGGGCAGCCGGCGCCCTTCATGGGCGTGGCGCTGGCGAGGTCCTGCTCCGTCATGCCGATGGAATAAAGTTCCTTCGTGGTCGGCTTATAAGGGGCCGCGCAAGCCTGGCAATTGCGACGCACCAGCCGCTGCGCGAGCGCGCCGCGCAAGGCAGCGGACACGAGGAAGGGCTTGACGCCGATATCGACGAGTCGGGTGACGGAGCTGACGGAGTCATTGGTGTGCAGGGTCGAGAACACCATGTGGCCGGTGAGGGCCGCGTTGACCGCGATTTCCGCCGTCTCTAAATCTCGGATTTCACCGATCATCACGATGTTAGGCGCCTGTCGAAGCATGGCACGCAGGGCGGCGGCGAAGGTCATCCCGACATCGCGCTTCACCTGCACCTGGTTAATGCCGGCCATCTGGTATTCGACGGGATCTTCGACGGTGATGATCTTCCGGTCCGGCTTGTTGATGTAGTTCAGGGCCGAATAAAGCGTGGTGGACTTACCCGAACCGGTCGGACCGGTGACAAGGAAGACGCCATCCGAGCCCGAGATCAGGCCCTGGAACTTGGCTTGGTCGTCGGCGAAGAAACCCAGCTCCGGGAGGCCCAGCTTGAGGCCCTCCTTGTCCAGGATTCGCATGACGATCGATTCGCCGTAGACGGTCGGGAGCACCGAGACGCGCAAGTCGATGTCGCGTCCACCGGTGCGGGCCTGGATGCGTCCGTCCTGCGGAATCCGCTTCTCGGCGAGCGAGACTTCCGCCATGAGCTTGAGTCGGGAGATGATCGAAGGTTGGAGACGCTTGGGCGGGCCCTTCATCTCTTGCAGGACGCCGTCGACACGGAAACGGACTCGGAAACGCTTCTCCAGAGGCTCGAGGTGGATGTCTGAAGCCTTGCGACGGATGGCGTCGACGATGAGCGAGTTGACGTAACGAATGATCGGCGCGTCGTCTTCCTTGACGTCGCCGCCTTGCGGGAGCTCGACGGATAGGCCGTCGTCGCCGCCCTTGCCCAGGATGTCGGAATAGGAATTGGACCCGCCAATCTGACCGCCGTTATAACAGCGTGAAATGGCTTCCTTTAGGGCGTCCGGTGGAGCCAGCTTGGGGTTGATGGCGAGCTTGAGCACGCGCGAGATGGAATCGATGGTCTCCGTGTCGAGCGGATCCGAGATAGCCAAGAGCAGCTCGGTACCGTCCATCTGGAGCGGCAGGATGTTATGTTTCTCGGCCTGTTCGCGGCTGATGAGCTTCAGGATGTCATCGGAGGGCGTGACCTGCGCGACATCCACGATTTCCATGTCGAACTCCTGGCTGAGGGCGGACGTAATCTTAGTCCACGCGACCTTGTTAGTCTCGACCAACTTGGCGATGGCGAGGGTGTCGGCATTCTGGCCATCCGGGACGGGCTCAATGGCGGCGCGGGCCTCGGTCACATCGGCAAGAGACACCAGTCCCTTGTCCTGAATGAATTGGATGACGTAGTCGTCGGCGGTCGTCACAGTGGGGAAATCCGGAGCGGAAGATAGGGTAGGGAGATTGTTCCTCAGAGAGGAGAACAATGGGGAAAAATCACCCTAAATCGGGGCACCTTGCCCGCAACCGCAAATTAACCAAAGATGGCCGTATTTACGCGACTGGAAGCCGGTCGACCAGCACCGCGACCTGCGCACGCAGGAATTCCAGCTCACCGTCGTTCCAAAAGACGACATCCGAGCGCTTAACCTTCTCCGCAAGAGGCATTTGTGAAGCGGTACGGCGTGAAATATCCTCATCGGCGAGGCCCTTTTTAAGCAGGCGGGACCGACGTGTCTCTTCGGAGCAAGCGACGCACACGATGAACTCGAATCCTGTCGTCAGGTTTTTTTCAAAAAGGAGCGGAATCTCGACCACGTGATGCCGTTTCGTATCTACCACGGCCGCCTGCCGAAGTCGGGCCACCTCGGGATGCGTCAGGCCCTCGAGGAAGGCCCGTTCCGCCGGGTCGTCGAAAACTTTGGTCGCGATCCATCGGCGATTAGGCCGGCCCTCCGCCCCCAGGCAGGCGTCGCCCCAACGGGCCCGCAGCTGGCTCATGCAACGAGCGGACTCCAACACCTGCCGCGCCAGTTGATCGGCGTCGACCACGTTGAAGCCGAGCTCGGCAAAGCAGGCGGCCGCCGCGGATTTACCGCAGCCGATACCGCCCGTGAGTCCGATGACCATGCCCCACCCTACCTTCCCGGCCAGCCGAGGGCAAACCTCAAGCGGGGCTGGGCGAGGACTGCAGGCCGGGACCAGCGTCGGCGGCTGGGCTAGCCGGAGAGTGGGCGACGTCCGCCGCCGGAGCAGCCGCCACGACGGGACCGGCGATGGGCGTCTGGATGGAACCAGTCTTCAGGATTTCCATCACGTGCACGCCGTCGAGGGTCTCGTACAGCAGAAGCGCCTCGGCGATCTTGCGGTGGGCTTCGGCGTTGTCGGCGATGAGCTTCTCGGCGCGGGCGTACTGCTCCTGCACGATGGCGGAGATGGCCTCATCGATACGGCGCGCGGTGGCGTCGCTGTGATTCTGGGTGCGCGAAATCTCACGACCAAGGAAGACGGTGTCCGAATTTTCGCCGAAGGCGATGGGACCTAGGTCGCTCATGCCCCAGTCGCAGACCATCTGGCGTGCGAAACGCGTGGCTTGCTTGATGTCGCTCGAGGCCCCGTTGGAGATCTCGCCAGAGATCACCTTCTCGCCGATGCGGCCAGCCATGGCCATGCAGATGTAATCGAGCAGGCGCTTGCGGGAGTAACCGAGGATTTCCTTGGTCGGCATGAGCATAGCCATGCCGAGGGCGCGTCCGCGCGGGATGATGGTGACCTTGTGGAGAGGCAGCGCGCCGTCGTCGATGAGGGCCTGCACCACGGCGTGCCCAGCCTCGTGGTAAGCGGTGTTCTTAAGGTCGGACTCGTCCATGACCTTCTTGCGCTCGCGGCCGTAAGCAATCTTGTCGCGGGCTTCCTCGATGTCCGACATCTCGACCTTCTCGCGATTGCGACGGCCCGCATGGAGCGCGCCTTCGTTGAGGAGATTGGCCAGATCGGCGCCGGACATGCCGGTCGTGATGCGCGCGACGCGCTGCAGGTCGACGGACGGAGCGAGCTGGAAACGCTTGGCGTGCACGGCCAGGACGGCCTCGCGACCACGCAAGTCGGGCAGGTCGACGAAGACTTGGCGATCGAAGCGGCCCGGACGGAGCAAGGCGGAGTCGAGGACGTCGGAGCGGTTGGTGGCGCCGATGACGATCACGCCAGCCTGGCCATCGAAACCATCCATCTCGACGAGCAAGGAGTTGAGGGTCTGCTCGCGTTCGTCGTTGCCGCCGCCGACACCAGCGCCGCGCTGGCGACCGACCGCGTCGATCTCATCGATGAAGATGATGCAGGGGGCGAGTTTGCGGGCCTGTTCAAAGGTGTCGCGCACGCGGGCGGCCCCGACGCCGACGAACATCTCGACGAAATCCGACCCGCTGATGCTGAGGAAAGGCACGCCGGCCTCGCCGGCGACGGCGCGGGCGAGCAGGGTCTTACCCGTGCCAGGAGGGCCAACCATCAGCACCCCCTTCGGGATGTTCGCGCCGATCTTGGTGAAACGCTTAGGGTCCTTCAGGAAGTCGACGATCTCCTTCACCTCTTCCTTGGCCTCATCGCAGCCCGCGACGTCCTTGAAGGTCGTGGATTCCTTATCGGTGGAGTTAAGACGCGCGCGGGATTTCGCGAACTGCATCGCGCCGCGGTTGGCGTTCTTAAGGAACCGGTACATCATGAACAGCACCACCCCCGAGATGAGGAGCGTGGGCAGGACGTTGTAGAGGAACATCGTCCAACCCGTCTGGGCGGGAAGTTCCTTAAAAGAGTCGCGAGAGACGGAAGCTTGGAGCGCCTCGAATGCCTTTTCGGTCAGACTGCCATCGGCGAAGAAGCGCGTCTTTTCGTCTTCCTTGGCGCCCGCGACTTCGAGTTCTCCCGTGATGTGTACCCAGCGATTGTTACCGCCGGTCGGGTTAGGCTGAATCGTAAGGTTCTTGATCTTCTTCTCCTGGGCGTAAGCGAGCACCTGGGTAACCTCCAGCTTCTGGACGGCGTTACGGGACTCCGCGCCCGGAAAATTGAAAAGGGCGATGATGGCGGCCATCAAAAGCAGCCAGACCAGCACGGGTTTGGCGTTCAAGCGGGGACCGTTTTTATTATCATCCGGCTGGTCGTTTTGACTCATGGGCAGAAGGTTTAACTTAAGCAGAGGCCAAGCCAAGTCAACCGGAGAGCCCCCTTCGTAGGCCCGGCCAGACGGCCGGACTCGGCTGGCGGCAGGCCCGGCACCCAGAGAATCTCGGAACCGGCCAACACCACCGGGAGGGCTTCCCGCCTTTCCGCGGGGATTTTACGGTTGATGAGAAGGTCCGACAGTTTGGCCGACCCGGATGTGCCGAGCGGCTGATAGCGATCGCCTTCCTTTCGCCCTCGCCAAACAAGCGCCTCAACCGGCGCCACGACGTAGACCTCCTTCGCAGGGGAGATTTCGCCGCGGCACAGGCTTGCCCACAGGGTCGCGTCGACTTCCACGATTTCGGCAAGCAAGCCGCCTTCGTCATCAGGCGAACCCATCAGCAAGCACCGCTCATCCGGACCGAAGGGTGCCATCTCCTTCAGAACAGAAAGTTCTCCGCCCTTCACCCGCACGACGATCCCGCGCACGGCGGATTGGGCGTCACTCCCGACGACAATCGCCGAGGTGAGCGGTAAAAGTGATTTCGTGCCGGGGTCGGAGATTTCATGGTGATGGAGAAACTCCCGCAAGCACTCCTGGGCCAAGGACTCAGGTCGGCCACGCAACGAGGAGACGGGCATGGTGCCGTCGGAACGAATGACACAACCCAGCTCCCGGGCCCAGCAGACCAAGGCCGCCTGGGCCTCACCGATAATGCGGGCAGAACGCGCGAACCCATCGGCATATCCTGCGCCCAAGGCCGCTTCGCCGCCCTCGGCGAGCCAAGCACGGATGCGATTGCGGGCCGCGATGGGCAGAACGTTCGTCGCATCTTCACGCCAAGGGATGCCAGCGGTCTGAAGCGAAGCCAGCAAGGCGGGCTTCGCGATGCCTGCGGCGATCAGCGGACGCCAGCGGCGATGGGCATCGCGGAAGTCCTGCAGTACCCGCGGGGCGGCGAGTCCGGCGAGCCCAGCGCCGCGAGCAAGGCGGAGCAGTGCGTTCTCGACGACGTCGTCGAGATGATGTGCGGTGCAAAGCAGTTCGAAACCAAGAGCCTGACGCTGTTCGGCGAAGAACGCGTCGCGGGCCGAACGCAGGTCCGCCTCCGAAGCGCCCCCCTGCTCTGCCCTCATTCCAAGCACGCAAGTTACGTCGAGGGCGGCGCATAGGGCCAAGACGAAACGCGCGTCCTCCGCCGAAGCTTCGCCCCGCGCCCGGTGATCGAAGTGTAGGACGTGTAATCTCCGCCGCACGCCTTCGTCCGCCCAGAGCGCACAGAGCAAGTAGACCGAATCCGCGCCGCCCGAAACCGCGACGGCAATGGGGCCGGACGAGGCCGGTGCCGACGGCAAGCGTGGCAAACGTAAAGCAGCCGCGCGCAAGGCATCGGGAGTGGGCAGGCTCATCGGCACGCGGTCAGACTACGTCACACCGAAGCCCTGCCAATCCAAAGCGAACGTCAGAACGACAGCGTGTCCTTGCCGTACCAGCGACGGAGCGCCTCGGGCACGCGGACGGTACCGTCAGCCTGGAGATTATTCTCCAAGATGGCGGCGAGGACGCGGGGCAGACCGAGGCCGGAACCGTTAAGGGTGTGTACGAACTCCGGCTTTCCATCCTTCGGGCGGAATCGTATCCCCGCACGTCGGGCCTGGAAGTCGGTAAAGTTGGAGCAACTCGAGACCTCGAGCCAGCGCTTCTGGCCGCCAGCCCACACCTCGAGGTCATACTGCTTGCTGTGGGAGAAGCCGATGTCGCCGGCACAGATCATCAGCACGCGGTACGGCAGGTTGAGCTTCTGGAGCAAGCGCTCGGCGTCGCCACGCAGGAGCTCGAGTTCTTCGAAGGACTTGTCGGGGTGCGTCCACTTCACGAGCTCGACCTTGTCGAACTGGTGCAGACGGTTCAGGCCGCGCACATGCGCACCCCAGCTACCTGCTTCGCGGCGGAAACACGGCGTGTAGCCGACACGCTTCACCGGCAGGGAGGCCTCGTCGAGGATCTCGTCGCGGAAGAAGTTCGTGACGGGCACCTCGGCCGTCGGGATCAGGTAGAAATCGTCGGTCTGCGCGTGGTACATCTGCCCCTCCTTGTCGGGCAGCTGGCCGGTGGCGGTGGCGGAGGCGGCGTTGACGAGCAACGGGGCGTGGACCTCGGTGTAGCCGTTGGCGCCGGCTTCTTCGAGGAAGTACTGGATCAGCGCACGGACCAGGCGGGCCATGTCGCCGATATAGAACGGGAAGCCCGCGCCGGTGACCTTGACGCCGCGTTCGAAGTCGATCGCCTTGCTGAACCAGGCGATGTCCCAGTGCGGCTTGGCCGCGGGGGAGATGAGCTTCGCGTGGTCGCCCCATTCGAGGATGACCTTGTTGTCGGCCTCGGTGCGGCCTTCGGGCACGCTATCGTGCGGGATGTTCGGCACGGAAAGCGCGACGACCTTCATCTGCTCTTCGGCCTCCGAGACCTTCTTCTCCAGCTCCTTCACCTTGGCGGAAGCGGACTTCATCTCGGCGACCTTGGCCTGGAATTCCGGCGAGCCCTTCGGCATCGCGGCCATCTCCTTGTTCGCGGCGTTCTGCGCGGAACGGGCGACCTCGAACTCCGCCACCGCGTGGCGGCGGGCTTCGTCGGCGGCCAGCACGGCGTCGAGGTCGACCTGGAACTTCTTCCGGGCGACGCCCTTGCGGACGAGGTCGATGTTTTCGCGGAGGAACTTGGAATCCAGCATAGGCCGACTTTGCCCAAATCACCCGCCCAAGGGCAACGGGGAATTATCGCCCGCGCTGGATTCGGCCGGCCAAGAAGCGACTGAGCCACAGCACCGTCTCGCGCTCGGCCCCGGTGCCCCCGAACCTGAGCGGCTTGCCACCCTCGACCTCGACCTCGACCTGATAGGTGGTCGTGTAAGAGCTGCGCCCGCGACTCGTCGCCTCGGTGAGGCGGCAGGAAACCACGTCGTCCCAGGCGGCTGATTGGGTCCGGTAGACCCCTAAGGCTCCCGTACGAATCGAGAACTTACCTCCGGCCAATTCGACCACGCAGCTTCCGGCTACGGCCATGACGGTGATGGCGATGAGGAGGACCGAGCCGGCGAGGAACGGCAGACCGAAAAGCGACATCACGAGATCAAACTCTCCCTTGGCGATCTGCATGCCGTAGATGCCGCCGACAGATCCGCCCGCCCAAAACATGGTGAAGGGGACCAGGAAGAAGGCGATGCAACTGCGGGTCGAAAGCGTCAGCCGGAAGCCGTCCATGGTCTCCGCGAGCACCACGCCTTTCGGCAGCACCTGCTCTGGCACGATGTTGCGCTGCTCATACGGTACGGCCTGCTGGCACGCCGCCAAAGGATAAGGCTTCTCACAGAAGCGACAGACCGCGACACCCTGGGCCGGCGCGAGGTCGGCCACCTCGATCGGTAGGCCGCAACCTGGGCAATGAAACTCCATGCAGGCAAAATGGCCGCCGGTCGTTCACCTGCCAAACAGATAAGCCCCGCAGCGCGAACCGCGGGGCTTATTTTGCTATGCTTTCGCTTAGACTCGGCTCGCCTCGGGGGCGAAAACTTCGTCAGGACGGAAGAAACGGCGAACCTCGGCATCCGCGGCAGCGGGGCTGTCGGAGGCGTGGCAAACATTACGCATCATCTCGGTGCCGAAATCGCCACGGATGGTGCCCTTAGGAGCCACTTTAGAATTAGTCGGTCCGAGAAGTTCGCGGACGCGGGAGATGACGTTGTCGCCGACGAGGACGGCGACGATCACCGGACGGGAGGACATGAAGGCCTCGATCTCCGGGTAGAAGGGCTTGTCGGCGACGTGGGCGTAATGCTCGCGAAGCTGAGCCGACGTGAGGCGGGTCATCTTGCTGGCCTGGATTTCGAAGCCGGCGGCTTCGAAGCGGGCGAGGACGGTGCCGCAGAGACGGCGCTCCATGCAGTCGGGCTTAAGGATGATGAGAGTCTTTTCCATAGGGTGCCCCTCGTACTTAAGGGTCGTTCACTATTCGATTTTAAGGCCAAAAACACAAGCCCGAACCTTAAGATGGCCTTAAAACGCCCCTAAACACCTTTAAAAACGAGGCAAATCGCCTGAACGGCGAGGGCTTTCCCCTGCCCGATCGAGTCCATCCCTTCGTTGGTCGTGGCCTTGATGCCCACCTGGGAAGGGGAAATTCCGATGATTCCGGCCACGTTGACCTTCATCGCTTCGACGTGCGCCATGACCTTCGGGCGCTCCCCGATGATCACGATATCAACATTGCCGACCACCCAGCCACCCTGCGCCTTGGCCTCGGCGACGGCCTTCTTCACGATCACGGCGGAATCCAATCCTTTGAGGGAGGCTTCGGTGTTCGGGAAATAATGACCGATGTCACGCAGGCCGGCGGCGCCCAGGATCGCGTCGGCGACGGCATGCAGCAGCACATCGGCATCCGAATGCCCGTCCGGCCCGACCGGCGACGGGATGTTCACCCCGCCCAGGATGCACGGCCGGCCGGCGACCAGCGGATGGATGTCATACCCGAGACCGACGCGGAAGGCTGGCTGGGCTTGGCTCATGGCTCGTTAATAGGCGAGAAAACGCCCAAAGGGAAGCCCTTGCACAAAACCCTTGAAACGCCCTCCCCGAGGAGGCATTTTACGGTCCTGTCAGTCTTCAGGCGCGGTAGCCAAGTGGTAAGGCCGGGCTCTGCAAAAGCCCCATGCGTCGGTTCAATTCCGACCCGCGCCTCCAGTTTAAAACAAGAAGGGCGTCCCGAACCGGGACGCCCTTCTTCTTGATCGATCAGACCGACCTTAGCGGACCGTCTTGCTGAGGTTCGCGACGCCGTTGACCTTCGAGTTCACGCGCAGACGCAGGCCGTTGAGGCGGATGAAGCCGGTGGCGTCATCCTGGTTGTAGGCCTTGGTCGGATCCGCTTCCATCGTGGCGATGTGCGGATTGTAGAGCGAACGCGGGCTCTTGCGGCCGGCGACATAGACGCCGCCCTTGTAGAGCTTCACGCGGACGGTACCGGTGACGTTGCGCTGGGACTCGGTGATGAGGGCCTGGAGGGCGAGGCGCTCCGGAGCATACCAGAAGCCGTTGTAGACGAGCGTAGCGTAACGCGGGACGAGCGAGTCGCGCAGGTTCATCACCTCGCGGTCCATGGTCAGGGACTCGATCTGACGGTGGGCGAAGTGCAGAATCGTACCGCCTGGGGTCTCGTAGACACCGCGGCTCTTCATGCCGACGAACCGGTTCTCAACCATATCGACGCGGCCGACGCCATGGCGGCCGCCGATCTTATTGAGGGTGCGCATGACGCCGAGGGGATCGAGCTTCTTGCCGTTGACGGCGACGCAGTCGCCCTGGCGGAACTCAAGTTCGGCATACTCGGGCTTGTTCGGAGCGTCTTCCGGGGAAACGGAGAGCTTGAACATGGCCTTGTTCGAAGGATGGAAAGCGTCCATCCACGGGTCCTCGAGGATACCAGCCTCGAACGAGATGTGCAGGAGGTTGCGGTCGGAGGAGTAAGGCTTCTTGGCGCTGGCTTCGACCGGGATCTTGTGGTCGGCGCAATAAGCGATCATCTCGGCGCGGCCGGGGAAGTCCTTGCGGAAGGCTTCGTTGCGCCAAGGGGCGATGATCTCGAGGTCAGGGGCGAGGGCGGCGCAGGTAAGCTCGAAGCGGACCTGGTCGTTACCCTTGCCGGTGGCACCGTGAGCGATGGCGGTGGCGCCTTCCTTGCGGGCGATCTCGACCATGCGCTTGGCGATCAGCGGGCGCGCGATGGAAGTACCGAGGTAGTACTGACCTTCGTAGATGGCGCCAGCCTGCATCATCGGGAAGATGAAGTCGCGGGCGAACTCGGCCTGGAGGTCGTCGACATACAGCTTGGAAGCACCGGTCTTCATGGCCTTCTGCTTGAGGCCCTTGAGCTCGTCCTCCTGACCGATGTCGGCGCAGAACGCGATCATCTCGGCGTCGTGCTTGTCCTTGATCCAGGAAAGGAGGACGGAGGTGTCGAGGCCACCGGAGTAGGCCAGGACGATTTTCTTCTTCTTGCTCATGTTAGTGGTATGGGAAAATCAGCCGCGGTGGGCGGCGAGGTGCGCGAGGATGGCCTTCTGCACGTGCAGACGGTTCTCGGCCTGGTCGAAGATGATGCTCTGCTTGCTCGCGAGCACTTCGGCCGAGACTTCCTCGCCGGGGTGGGCCGGGAGGCAGTGCATGAAGTAGGCGGACGGCTTGGCCAAGGACATCAGCTGCGCGTTGACCTGATAAGGCTGCATGGTGCGCAGGCGCTCGGCCTTCTCGGCTTCCATACCCATGCTCACCCAGACGTCGGTATAGACCATGTCGGCGCCCTTGACGGCGGCGGCGGGGTCGGTCGAGAAGGTGAAGGATTCGGCAAGGCCGTCCTTCTTCAGCTGGGCGCGGACCTCGGCGCCGGGCTCATAGCCGGCAGGGCCGGCGAGCGCGACCTCGACGCCGAGGGCGGCGCCGCCGAGCACGAAGGAATTCGCCATGTTGCAGGCGGTGTCGCCGAGGAAGGCCACCTTCTTGCCCTTGAGCGAAGCGGCATACTGTTCCGGACGGCCGGGAGCGTAGCGCTCGGCGAGCGTGAACATGTCCGTCATGAACTGGCACGGATGCAGGAAGTCGGACAGCGCGTTGACGATCGGCATCGTGCCGCAGCGGGCGAATTCCTCGAGGAGGCTGTGTTCGTGGCAACGGATGACCATGCCATGGAGATAACGCGAAAGGACGCGCGCGGTATCCGCGACGGTCTCACCGCGGGAGATCTGGAGGTCATCGGCGTTGAGCATCACCGGCTGGCCGCCGAGCTCATGGACGCCGACCTGGAAGGAGACGCGGGTACGGGTGCTCTTCTTGAAGAACATCAGGCCCCAGGACTGGTGCGCGAGGGCGACCCCGGCGGCTTTGCCCCGGCCGGCCTTGAGCGCCGAAGCCGCAGCGAAGACCTGGGCCGTTTCGGCCGGACTCAGGTCGGTCTCCTTTAGGAAATGACGCATCTCGGAAAGCGTTTGAACATAGGCCTCAAGCCCTGTTTGGACAGAGGAAAATAAGGGTGGAAACCGCTCAGGCGGTCTTCCATCCGCCAAGGACCTGACGCAGGATTGCGACAGCCTCGGCCAGCTCCTCGGGAGAGGCGTTGAGCGGAGGGAGTAGACGCACGGCCACCCCGCCCGCCGGAGCGGTCAGGACACCAGCCACACGCAGGGCGGCGACGACCGGAACGGGGTCGATATGAAGGATAACGCCGACCATGTAGCCGGCCCCGCGGACTTCTTTGACGAGGTCAGGGCGGAGGGCGACGAGCTCACGGAGCGCAGCGTGCCAAGCGACGGAACGCTCCGCGACCTTGGCGACAAGCTGTTCGGACTCGAGGATCTCGAGCACGGCCAGACCGGCGGTGGCCGCCAGCGGACCTCCGCCGAAGGTAGTACCATGCGAGCCAGCCTGGAAGAGGTCGTCGTGGGGAGGCGCCATCCAGATCGCGCCAATGGGGAAGCCGCCGCCGAGGCCCTTGGCCATGGCGATCGCGTCGGGCTTCACGCCCGCGAACTCATAGGCGAAGAACTTACCGGTCCGGCCGATGCCGCACTGGATCTCGTCGATCAGGAACAGGACGTTGCGCTCGCGGCAGATCTTCTCGACCCCGCGGAGGAACTCCGGTGCGGCGGGATTCACGCCGCCTTCGCCCTGGATCGATTCGATCAGGACGGCGGCCGTAGTCTGGGGGTCGATGGCCTTGTCCCAGGCGGCGAGGTCGTTGAGCGGGACGGCGGTGAAGCCGGACAGCAACGGACGGAAGCCCTTCTGGATCTTCTCCTGCGGCGTGGCGGACATGCCGCCGAACGTGCGTCCGTGGAAAGCCTTCTCGGCGACGATGACGCCGATGCAGGCGCCTTCGGCGCCAGACTTACGCTGACCATGGAGACGGGCGAGTTTGAGCAGGCCTTCGTTAGCTTCGGCGCCGCTGTTGCAGAAGATGACGCGACCCGGGCCGCAACGCTGCGCGAGGGCATGGGCCAGCTGGCCTTGCGGCTCATTCCGGTAGAGATTGCTGACGTGGACTAGCTTGCCGGCCTGCTCGGAGACGCGCTTGACCCAGTACGGGTGGGCGTGGCCGATAGCGTTGACAGCGATGCCGGAGGCGAAATCCAGATAGCGCTTACCGGCGGCGTCCCAGACGTACGTCCCCTGCCCCTTCACGAGCGTGATGGGCGGAGCGCCGTAGTTATGGGCGACATTGTCCGCGTAGTTCGCGGCGGCAGGATCTGTGGAGGGGCCGTTCATTAACCGTGGACGATTTCGGTGCCGATACCCTTATCGGTGAAGACCTCGAGCAGGAGCGCATGCGGGACGCGTCCGTCGATGAAGTGCACGCGGCGGACGCCCTCTCTCAGGGCTTTCACGGCGCTATCGACCTTCGGGATCATCCCGCCAGCGATGACACCCTTGCGCTTGAGTTCGTCGACTTCGCTGACCTTCAGCGTGGTGATGAGCGAAGCCGGATCCTTCTCGTCGGCGAGCAGGCCGGGGACGTCGCTCATGAAGATCAGGCGGCGGGCGCGGAGGGAATTGGCCACCGCGGCGGCGGCGACGTCGGCGTTCGTATTGTAAGCCTGGTCATCGGCGTCGAGCGCGATGGGCGAGACGACCGGCAGGTGGCCATCGGCGAGCGCCTTCTTGATCAGCTTCGTTTTCACGAACTTGATGTCGCCAACGAAGCCAATATCGACCGGCTGGCCCTTATCATCGGTACCGAAGAGCTTCTCGCAAAGATTGACGTGGTTGCCCGGCATACCGAGCGGGTTAGCACCGCGCGCCTTGAGGGATTCGCAGATCTGTCCGTTGATCTCGATGTTGAGGGTTTCTTCGACGATCTTGACCGTCGCGGCGTCGGTGACGCGCATGCCGCCTCGGAACTCGGATTTGATGCCGGCCTTATCCATGGCCCGGGTGATGGCCTTACCGCCACCATGGACGACGACGACCTGGATTCCGACGGCGGCCAGGAAGGCGATATCCGTGGCGACACGGTCGCGACCTTCGGGACTTGGATCATCCATGAAGCTACCGCCGTACTTCACCACGAAGGTGGAACCACGGAACTTGTGGATGTAGGGAAGCGCCTCGAGAAGGACCTCGGCTTTTTGCGTGGCGGGAATGCTCATCTTACGGGAAGGAGTGTCGGGATTGCGGACGGGTGAGTAAACGGAAAACCTTACTCGCTCTTGTTGTAGTTCACGTAGCCGTCGGTGAGATCGGCGGCTAGGAGCCGGAACTTTGCGTCACCGAGGTTAAGTTTGAGCCGAACAGCGAAACGGGCGGCCTTCACGACCTGCTTCCACTGGGGCTTGTTCTCGGGCAGGGGCTTGCCCCCGAGGACGGCCGGGATGTCGTCGTAATAGATGTCCAGCTTGGCTTCCTCGAGGCCGGTACGGGCGTAGCCGGCGGCATCGGCGAGGCGGCCCCAGTTCGGGTCTTCGCCATACCAGGATGACTTCACCAGGAGGGAGTTGCCGATGGCGCGGGCGATCTTCTCGGCGTCGGCGCGGGTGCGGGCGCCTTCGATCTCCACGGATACGACCTTGGTGATCTTCTCGCCGTCGCCGACGATCTTCTCGGCCAGCGCGAAGCAGACCTTATCGAGGGCTTCCTGAAAGAGAGTGCGGAGGCCTGAGGGCGCGGAGGCGGCGCCTACGGACACGCCCGAGACGCCGGAAGCGAGCAGCAGAACGGTATCGTTAGTGGACATATCACCGTCGACGCTGACGCAGTTGAAGGACTGGTCCGAAGCGGACTTCAGGGCCGTCTTGAGCTCCGCGGGCGAAGCGGCCGCGTCGGTGCAGACGAAGGCCAGCATCGTGGCCATGTTGGGCTCGATCATGCCGGCGCCCTTGGCGATACCGGCGATGGTGACGGTCTTCCCTTCCCAGACGAAGCGCGCGGTGACGGACTTCGGACGGGTGTCAGAGGTGAGGATGGCGTTGGCGGAGCGCACGCCTTCGGCGGCATCGCGCGAAAGACGGGAGGCCGAGACCTTGATACCTTCGGCGACCTTGGCCATCGGGAGCAGCTCACCGATTCGGCCGGTGGAGCAGACGAGGAACGCGTCGGAAGGAGCGCCCACGGCGGCGGCGGCCAGCTTCGCCATCGCGACGGCGTCAGCATCGCCTTGGGCGGCCGTGCAGGCGTTGGCGTTGCCACTGTTACCGACGATACCACGGATCTTTTCCGCGGAGACGGCGAGCACCTGCTGACAGAAACGCACCGGAGCGGCCTTCACGTCGTTCGTCGTGAAGACGCCGGCGGCGGCGCAAGGGTGGTCGGCGACGACGAGCGTCAGGTCGAGGCGGTCGAGACCCTTGTTACGGATATCGCAGCCGGCGGCGCCGACGCGGAAGCCGGGCACGTCGGAGACGCCCGGCGAATCATTGGTGAACTCGATGGACATGGAAAATCAGCGAAGGCCTTCGGACTCGTCCCAACCCATCATCAGGTTGAGGTTCTGGACCGCTTGTCCGCCGGCGCCCTTCAGGAGATTATCGATCACCGAAGTGATGATGAGATTGCCTGTGCGCGCGTCGGCGACGACGGAGCAAGCGACCCGGTTGGTGTTCGCGACGTGGGCGGTGTCAGGGAATTCGCCCGACTTGAGCAAGGTCACGAACGGCCGGCCGGCGTAGGCCTGCTGCCACACGGCTTCGACCTGGGCGACGGTGACGCCGGCGGCCGGCACGACGATGGTCGTAGCGATACCCCGATGCATCGGGGCGAGGTGCGGATTGAACTGGACCACGACCGGCTGGCCGGCGGCTACGCCGAACTGCTCCTCGATCTCGGCGATGTGCCGGTGACCAGGGATGCCGTAGGCCTTGAGCGAGCTGTCACGCTCAGAGAACAGGAAAGCCACGTCGGCCTTCTTGCCCGCGCCGGAGACGCCGCTGTAAGAGTTGATGATCAACCGAC
The DNA here is from genome assembly GCA_002293125.1 of Opitutia bacterium UBA953. Lineage (GTDB taxonomy): Bacteria > Verrucomicrobiota > Verrucomicrobiia > Opitutales > UBA953 > UBA953. The sequence goes on along the minus strand of DBCR01000018.1, from coordinate 12,205 downwards.
CCGGCTCGGGTTTAAACAGACCCGCACGGAGGAGCGGCACGAGCGGCACCTGGATGCTGGTCGGGTAGCAACCCGGGCAAGCGATGAGCTTCGCGGATTTCCACGCCTCATCCGTCTGGAGTTCCGGGATGACGTAACGGGCCTGCGCGGCGAGCGCCGGGGCCGGATGGTCATGGCCGTAGTACTTTTTGTAGAGCGCGAGGTCGCGCAGCCGGAAGTCGGCGGAGAGATCGAGGACCCGCTTGCCAGCCGCGACGAGCGGCGCGGCGTATTCGGCGGCGACGCCATGGGGCAGCGCCAGGAACCAGACGTCCACGTCGGACTTCGCGCACTCCTCGGGGGAGGACGCGGAGAAGACCAAGGCGGGCTCGACGATACCACGGAGGCGCGGGATCTCGTCGGCCACGGACTTACCGGCCAAGGTGCGGGAACAGACCGCGGCCAACTTGACCCGAGGGTGGCGGGCCAGGACGCGGACGAGCTCCTCCCCGGTGTACCCGGAGGCGCCGACGATGCCGACCTTGGTCAGGTTTTGGGACATGGCTTGAGAGAATAGGTGGGTTGAATGACGAATTGATGGCGGGACACGGCGAACTGGGCAACAAAAAGGCCCCGGGGTGCCGGGGCCTTCGAGGTTTCCTGTCCCTTTGCGGATTAACGCTTCGAGAACTGGAAGCGCTTGCGGGCACCAGGGCGGCCGGGCTTCTTACGTTCGCGCATACGACCGTCGCGGGTAAGGAGACCTTCTTTCTTGAGAGGAGCGCGGAGGGTGGCGTCCATCTTCTGGATCGCGCGGGCGAGACCATGGGAGATGGCACCAGCCTGGCCGTTAGGGCCGCCGCCGATGACGCGGACGATGACGTCGAGCTGGCCGTCGAGGCCGGCGATCGTGATCGGGAGGGTGGCCGACTTCACCAGGGCCTCGGTGTAAAGGTATTCTTCGACGGGCTTGCCGTTGACGACGATGACACCGGTACCGCGGGAAAGGCGGATGCGGGCCGAGGCGGTCTTACGACGGCCGACGGCAAGGATAGCGGAGGACTTGGCGCTCATTAAAAAAGGGGAAAGGGCGATTAGACCTTCTTAGCCTCGGGGAAAGGCTGAGGGTTGTTAGCGGCCTGATCATGCTTATCGCCGGCATAGACGCGCAGCTTCAGGAGCATGGCGTTAGCGAGGCGGTTCTTGGGGAGCATGCCCTTGACGGCATGGGTGACGATAAACTCGGGGCGACGCTCGCGCATGGCGGCGGCGGTACGGCGGTAGGCGGTGCCGACCCAGCCGGTGTAGAACATGTAGGTCTTGTCCTCTTCCTTGGAACCCGTGAGGCGGACCTTGTCGGCGTTGATCACGATGACGTAATCGCCGGTGTCGACGTGAGGGGTGTAGGTGGGCTTGTGGCGGCCGCGGAGAATATTGGCGATTTTGACAGCGAGGCGGCCGAGGATCTGGTCCTTGGCGTCAACGACATACCAGGTCTTGTCCTTGAGCTGCACGTTCTTGGCTAGCGTGGTCTTCATAAAGAGGGAAAGCGGGAACATGAGAAAGGACCCCCCTCCGTCAACACCCGAATGCACCCCAGAGGGGGTGTGCCTTAAATAGACCAAAAACAAGGGAGGCATGGCCTAAGCCACGCCTCCCTGCCCTCCCCTTTGATGGGGGGCGGTTTAGAAACGGAAGGTGGCGAAGACGCGGGCCCAGACGGCGGAGCCGGCCGTCTTGACCTGGCTGTCGGTGTTGTAGGCCCAGTTGGCTCCCACGCCCAATTCGCCACCCCGACCGACCTGACGGGTCAGATCCAGGGAGGCGCCCAAGTAGCCGTAGGTGTTACGCGTTGCGAAGCTGGTGGTGGAGGCGTCGGTGATGCCGCCGTAGAACTTGGATACGATGTCGCAGCCAGAAAGACCGATATTGGAACCAGCGAAGGACTTGGACCCGGCGAGTTCGACGGTCAGCTGCTCGAGATCGGTGCTGTAATAGACATAGGCCGAGGGCTTAAGGGAGAGATTCGCCAGGGAGAAGCCGAGGTAGATCTCGGAGTTCGCGGAGATCTGGGTGAAGCCGTCGGCGCCGATGGTGCGAGCCGTGCGGGTCGTGAGGCGCTGATAACCGAGGTCGAGTTCGCCGAAGGCGACGTCCTTACGCAGGCCGAAGGTATAGGTACGCTCCATGGCGTCGGCGTTGAAGAAGTTGGCATAGGCCGAGGCTCCGGTCAGCCCCGGAAGATTGTAATCCAAAGTGACCGCGGTCTGGAACAGGCCATCGGCATCGGAGCGCTCGATGCCACGGAAGACGTTCTTGCCGTTCCACGAGGCGCTGCCGCGAAGGGAGAGGTCAGTGGTGGAGGCCGCGACGGGCGCCGGAGCCGGGCTCTGGGCGTTGACGCCGGCGACGAAGACGGAAAGAGCTAGGGCGGTGAGGGCGTGTTTCATAGAGTGATGTCTAGGCCTTTATTTCCGCCCAAAAACAAGCCGTTGGCAAGCCCCAAGGGGCCGCCAACGGCGCGGTGCGGATTATGTGTCGAACCGGTCCGATTACATCGACGCGATGATCGCGTCGCCGAACTCCGAGCATTTGATCTCGGTGGCTCCCTGCATCTGACGAGCGAAGTCGTAGGTCACGCGACCACCGCCAATCGCGCCGTTGAGGCCCTTGAGGACGAGGTCGGCCGCTTCGGTCCAGCCCATGTAGCGAAGCATCATCTCACCCGAGAGCACAACGGAACCCGGATTGACGACATCCTTGTCCGCGTACTTCGGAGCGGTGCCGTGCGTGGCCTCGAAGATCGCATGGCCGGTGAGGTAATTGATGTTGCCGCCGGGGGCGATGCCGATGCC
>DBCR01000018.1:349-9302 GCA_002293125.1 Opitutia bacterium UBA953 | reverse complement strand
GTCGCGATGACGTCGAAGTCGGTCGGGCGGGTGAGGATCTGCTGCAGGGTGATGTCGGCAATCGCGTCTTTGATGACCAGGCCGGCGCCGGGCTTGCCTTCCGGGATCTTGCACCAGGGACCGCCGTCGATCTCCTCGGCGCCGAACTCGCTCTTGGCGAGGTCGTAGCCCCACTTCATGAAGGCGCCTTCGGTGTACTTCATGATATTGCCCTTATGGACAAGGGTCAGCGACTTGCGCTTATTGGCGATGGCGTATTGGATGGCCGAGCGGATGAGGCGCTCGGAACCCGGGCGGGAGACCGGCTTGATGCCGAGGCCGACGGTGGCGGGCTGTTCGGCGCCGAAGCGGATCTTCTTAAACTCCTTGGGGAAGTTCGTCTTGATGAAGTCGAGCGTCTTGAGGGCGATCTCGGAACCGGCTTCGAAATCGATGCCGGCGTAGATGTCCTCGGTGTTCTCGCGGAAGATCACCATGTCGACCTTGCCGGGGTTCTTCACCGGAGAAGGGACGCCCGTGAACCACTGGACGGGGCGGAGGCAGACATAGAGGTCGAGCTGCTGACGGAGGGCGACGTTGAGGGAACGGATGCCGCCACCGGTCGGCGTGGTCAGCGGACCCTTGATGCCGACGAGGTAGTCACGGAAAGCGGTGAGCGTCGCCTCAGGCAGCCAGTCGCCGGTCGCCTTGAAGGACTTTTCGCCCGCGAGGACTTCGAGCCACTCGATCTTGCGCTTGCCAGCATAGGCCTTGGCGACCGCAGCGTCGAGGACGCGCACGGAGGCACGCCAGATATCCGGGCCAGTGCCGTCGCCTTCGATGAAGGGGACGACCGGATGGTCAGGGACGGTCAGTTTGCCGTTGGCGATCGTGATACGGCCGGATGCAGGGGAGCTCATAGTAAGAAGGAAGATAACAAACCGTGTTCAGGGGGCCTCTTTCAAGCCAATACGCTGGTCGGCAAAGCGGGGAAAAGAAAAGGACCCCCTTGCGAGGGTCCTTGTTATGACCGGGAGTGCCGGCGCCATCCGCCCCGAGGGACGGAAAAGACTAGGAAGAATTACTTCTTCTTAGCTTTGGTGGCCTTCTTGGCGCTCTTCTTAGCAGCAGCCTTCTTTTTAGCCATAGGTGTGTCCTTTTTTTGGATCGTTGTTGGGTTTGAGGGCAGCGCCTGAAGCGCCACCCTGACGATTCGCCCCACGCTCACCCGGGCGTTGCGCGCCTGGCGGGTGATACGAGTACGGAGCTCCGACGGTACGCGGAAAGAAACCTGGCGAGACCGGGTGGTCTCCAGGGAAGGACGGGAGTCGTCGTAACGGTTGAGCGCGTGACGGATCACTTCGCTCAAGGTGCTCAAACCGGACCGATGCTGGAAGGCGACCACCTCAGAGTGCAACTTCGGGGGAAGTGACACGGTGATGAGGCTTTCTGCGCTCGGGGTTTCGGTTCGGTTCGTCACGTTGCGGTTAACTCTTAATAAGATACATAGGTATAACCCGCGCTTGCGCAAGAGGAAACTTTCATGTCACGGGAACGTCTCCGATGACGCGTAAAAAATCTGTTCGCACGACGTCTCGTAAAGATGAATTTGATACGACCGGAGACCGTGCGAGCAGTTGACCGACGCGATGCGCGACGACAGGATGACGACATGAGCGAACGCGCGCACGGCACGGAACACGAAGCGCCGGGCGAATGGCGAAAACTCGCCTTCCTCGCCGCCGTCAGCGGCGTATTAGGCCTGCTATCATTGATCGCGGATCAATTCCTCGGAAACGGTTCACCTTGGGCGCTCATCCTCATCGCGGGCTCCTGTCTCGCGGGCGGATGGGACGCCGCCATCGACGGATGGGCAGCACTGAAGGAGCGTCGCATCGACGTCCACCTTCTGATGATCGTCGTGGCGGTGGGTGCCTGGATCGTCGGCGCCCAGTGGGAGGGAGCCCTCCTTCTTTTTCTCTTTTCGACCGCCGGTGCCATCGAACATTACGCCATGGACCGCACGCGCGGCGCCATCGACGCCCTCCTCGACAAGTCTCCGAAGCATGCCCGCCGACTGGGTCCAGATGACTCCGAAATCGAGGTGCCCGTGTCCGCCCTGCTCCCCGGCGACCGCATCGCCATCCTGCCGGGCGAGCTGGTACCGGCGGACGGTAAAGTCCTCTCCGGCGAGAGCGCCGTGGATGAGTCCAACCTCACTGGCGAAGCAAAACCCGCCTCTAAACAGGCTGGATCCGACGTCGCTGGGGGTACGCTCAACTCCTGGGGCCGTCTGATTGTCGAAGTCACCCGGGCGGAACGAGACAGCGCCCTGCAACGCATCGTACGCCTGATCCGTGAAGCCCAAGACAGCAAGGCGCCAGCCCAGCGTGCCATCGATAAGTGGGGCGACGGCTACGCGATCTTCACGCTGTCCGCCTCAGCCCTCTTTTTCCTCTACCTGCAGCTCACCGCCCCTGACGGCGTCCGCGAGGCCTCCCCGCTCTATCGGGCGATGACGCTGCTGGTGGTGCTCAGTCCCTGCGCCTTGGTCCTTTCCGTGCCCTCCGCCGTACTGGCCGCCATCGCCGCCGGCGCCCGCCAAGGTATCCTCTTCCGCGGCGGCTCGGCCGTGGAACGCCTGGCTGATGTCGATTGCATCTGCTTCGACAAGACGGGGACATTGACCGCCGGCGTACCCGAGGTCGCCGCCCTGGAGGTATTCCCCGAAGGCCCAGGACGCCTGCGCGCCCTCAGCGCCCTGCTCACGCTGGAATCATCGACCACCCACCCGTTTGCCGCCGGCGTGGTTAACGCCTGCCTCAAAGAAGGGGCGAGCCTGCTCCCGGTCCAAGGCCTCTCCAATTCCCCGGGGCAAGGCGTCTCCGGCACCGTCGCGGGCACCCGTTGGAGCGTCGGCACCCGCGAGTTCGTCGGCGGCGACACCCTGCCGCCCGCGGCGGTGGCCGAAGGCGCCATCGTCAGCGAAGTCTGGGCCTCCGACGGCACGATCACCGTCCGGGCCACGCTGGTCGATCGCATCCGCGATGAAAGCCGCTCGACCTTGACCGCCCTGCACGCCCGCAAGATCCGCACGGTGATGCTCACTGGGGACCGCGAGGAAGCCGCCATCGTCGCGGCCCGCCAAGTCGGCATCCAATCCTACGCCGCGGCGCTCACGCCCGACGCCAAGATGGCCGCCATCCGCCGCTACTCCGCCGAAGGCCACGTGGTCGCAATGGTAGGCGATGGGGTCAATGACGCTCCCAGCCTGGCCGCCGCGGACGTCGCCGTCGGGATGGGCGGGCGCGGCAGCGACGCTGCTCTTGAATCTAGCGACCTCGTCCTGACCGACGACCGGATCGGCCGCCTGGTCGACGCGATCGAACTTAGCCGCAGCGCCCGCATGGCGATCCGCTTCAACGTCCTGATCTCGGTCGGCGCCGCCCTAGGGATGGCCGCCTACGTGATCTTCCGCGGCGCCCCCCTGCCCTTGGCCGTCAGCGTCCACGAAGGCAGCACCATCCTGGTCTGCCTCAACGGCCTACGCCTCCTCGCCCACCGCCCCCGCCGGTAAACAAAAAAGGCCCCCGGGCGAACCCGGAGGCCTCGATGGCATAAGCCTTGGTCGGCTTAGCGCAGTTCCTTCCCGGAGCCGTCGAAGAGCTTGAACGCTTCGATGCTATAGGTCGGGTCAGGCTTGGTGCCTAGGCGGACCTTGCAGGACTTCATCAGGTCGCGGAAGAACTCGCGGTCCTCCGTGATGATGCGCTCGAGGTTCACCGGGTGCAGCAGGATATTGATCTCGATCTCCCGCTCGGCGCCGACGGACTCGCGCAAGCGACGAATGACGCTGAGGAGCTTGCGTTGGATCTCGACGGAGACGGTCCGGGGATTCTTGACGATGCCGCGACCCTGACAGTGCGGGCAGGCCGTATACATCGAGGTCGTGTTGGACTCCGTGTGGCGCTGGCGAGTCATCTGGAGCACGCCGAGCTGCGAGATAGGCAGGATCTGGTGCTTGGCGCGGTCGTCTTCCATCGCGTCGCGCAGCGTATCGAAGACCTTCTTGCGATCCTTCGGGTTCTTCATGTCGATCGTGTCGATCATGATGAGGCCGCCGAGGTTACGGAGCTTGATCTGGCGGGCAGCTTCGGTGACCGCCTCGAGATTCGCCTGGGTGATGAAGTTGCCGTCCTTGGCGCCATCCTTACCGCGATGGCCGCCGGTATTGACATCGATGGCCGTGAGGGCCTCGGTCTCGTCGATGACGATCTCGCCGCCGCTCGGGAGCGGGACACGACGCTGGAAGAGCTGCTCGATCTGGCGCTCGATGTTGTAACGCTCGAAGACGGGAATCGGGTCCGCGTACAGCTCGACACGCGAACGGGAGCGCGGCGACACCTCGCCGACGAGATCCTGGACCAGCTTGAAGTCCTCAGGGTTATCCACGAGGATGCGGTCGACTTCCTCGGTCAGGAAGTCGCGGACGGTACGCTCGATCAGGCCGGGCTCCTGGTAGAGCAGGACGGGACGGCGGTCCGGGGCGTTGATCTTCTCGACGATACCCTGCCAGCGCTTGAGCAGCATGTGCAGGTCGCGGACGAACCAGCGGGCCTGCTTGCCCTCGCCGGCGGTGCGGATGATGACCCCCATCCCTTCCGGGATGGTCAGGGAGCGGAGAATATCCTTCAGGCGTTCGCGCTCCTTCGGGTCCTCGATCTTCCGGGAGACGCCGCACGCGCCGCTGGACGGCATCAGCACGAGGTAGCGGCCAGGGAGCGCGATGTTGGTCGTCGAGCGGGGGCCCTTGGTGCCGATCTGATCTTTGACGACCTGGATGACGATGTCGGAGCCGGCTGGAAAGAGCTGCGGGATATCCTTGGCCTGGTAACGGGCCATGCGCTGCTTCTGCTCGGCGGACTCGTTGTCGCGGATGAACTCGACCTGCGAGTCGTTGGCCGCCGGGAGCATGTCCCAGTAGTGCAGGAAAGCGTTCTTCGGCTGGCCGATATCCACGAAGGCGGCCTTGAGGCCCCCTTCGAGGTTCTGGACGCGGCCCTTGAAGATCGCGCCGACCATGCGGTTCTCGCCCTTGTGCTCGATCTCGAACTTGTCGAGGACGCCGTTGGTGAGGAGCGCGACGCGCTTCTCCAGCGTCTCGGCGTTGATCACGAGTTCTCGGTAGACCGCGCGGTCCTTGGAGAAGTGTTTGACGATACGCTGGAGGAGCGGGAGCTCCTTGCGCCGCTTCGCCGCCTCGTCTGCTAGCTGTCGCTGGTCGATCGGGGAGGTCTGTTCGCCGCCCTCTTCAGGCAGCTCGTCGTTGATATCTTCGGGTTCGTTATTATCGGGCATCTCGGTCAGGCGGTTAAGCCGGTTGCCGGAGAGCCTCCGCCTTCGCCGCCACCGGCCGAATGCCGGTGAACGCTCTGGACTAGTCCAAGGAGCAGGAAACAGCTGAGAACGAAAGACCCTCCGTAGCTAAGGAAAGGAAGGGGGACCCCGGTGACGGGCATCAGGTTGATGTTCATGCCGATATTGATCACGACGTGCGTGCCGAGCACGACCGCCGCGCCAATCGCGAGCAAGGAACCAAAACGATCCGCCGCCCGAGCCGCCGTTCGCACGACGCGCCAGAACAACAGGACAAATGCGCCTATCACCAAGAATCCACCGGTGAAGCCGATTTCCTCGGCCATCCCGGAAAAAAGAAAGTCATTATGGGCCGCAGCCTCCGGCAGATACCCGAAGCGTGCCTGGGTGCCGTTACCGATACCTTGGCCGCGGAAACCGCCGCGACCGACGGCGATGACGGCCTGGTTTACGTTCCAGGTCGCGCCGAGTCCCTTGGGGTCGATCACCTCAGGGGCGACGAAGGACATGATGCGCTCGAGCTGGTAATTCTTGAGCAAAGAGTAACCGACCTCTTGGGAGTTCTCTTTACGATATGCGACAAACGGATCCTTCGTGGCGGGGTTGGCCTTCGCGTATTGGTCAACCTTGGCCGCGTAATCATGCAAATCCACCGCCACTACCCCCACCATCAAAAGGGTGGCGGCACCGGCCACTAGGAAGAACCTGAAAGTCAGGCCGGCGACAAAAAGCAGGATGAATGAGAGCGGCAGGTAGATGAGGGCTGAACCTAGGTCTGGCTGCACAAAAATCAAGACAAACGGGACTGCGGCGGCCCCCAGGCACCAGGAGACGGTGCGCCAGGTAGCACGGAAGGAGCCGATCGGAGAACGGGCCAACATCGCCGCAATAAAGACGAGCACGCCAATCTTGGCGAACTCCGACGGCTGAATCGAGAATGGGCCGAAATCCATCCATCGGCGCGCGCCATAGACGCTTCGGATAAACGTCCCTAGATCCTTTTGTAAAATAGCGCAGATCGAGACCGGCAGCAGGATGGCCAGGCAGGCCAGGTAGATGCGACGCGCATAGCGCTGGATATGCCGATAATCGAGGGCGGAGACCGCCCAATAAGCCAGCCAACCGATGATCACGAAGACCATTTGGGAACGGTAGAACGTGGACTCGCGGGCGCTGCCGGCCGACTGGATCGCCACGATCCCCAATCCGCTCAGGAAGAGGATGATGACCACCTGAGTCCAATCCGTACGCCACGCGAAATTGGCGAAATTATCCCACCAGACCGCGGCCGGAGACCGCTCATCGTCAAGGTGTTGGGACATGCCGGAGGCAACCTCGCTTAGGGGCCGGAGGCAAGGCGAACCTCCCGAAAGGGCTTGCCGAAGGGGCTCCGTCCGCAAGGGTATCCCCCCGGACCTCCGGTTTTCGCGACGAACATGCCTGTGGCAGCCGACCAAAGCATCCTCGCCGCCGTGGCGTTCTCCTCTGGAGCCCTCGTGGCCTATGCGGTGGCGAAATGGCGCGAGAACACCCTCGGCGCGATCCGCGATGCCCGCCTCCGCTCCGAGGTCGACCTCGCCCGCCGCGAAGCCACCGTCGACGCCGCCGAACTCCACGCGAAGGCGGAAGCCGAAAAGAGCGAGGCGGCCCGGATGAAGACCGCCGCCGAAATCGAAGTCGAAGCCGCCGCCGAACTCTCCCGCGAGAACGCGCGCCAGCGCGACCACCTCGTCCGCGAACTCCAACGCCTCGCCAAGGTCACCCCAGAGCAAGCGCGCGAACTACTCATCGACCACCTCCGTGAGGAATACGGCGAAGAAGCCCAGCACCTCCGCCGCGGCCTGCTCGACCAGGTCGAACAGGACATCGACGACGAAGCGCGCCGTAAACTGCTCTCGGCGATGCAGCGCCTGACGACCTCGACGACCCAGGATGCGACGGCGATCACGGTCTCGCTTCCCAACGAGGACATGAAGGGGCGCCTCATCGGTCGCGAAGGCCGGAACATCCGCACCTTCGAACAGTCCACGGGCGCGACGCTGCTCATCGACGAAACCCCTGGATTAGCAATGGTTTCCTGCTTCGACCCGGTCCGCCGCGAGATCGCACGTATCGCCCTCGAACGCATCGTGAAGGACGGCCGCATCTCGCCTGGACTCATCGAGGATAGCGTCCGCGACGCCGCCGACGAAGTGGTGAAGCACGCGCGCCGCCTCGGCCGCGACGCGGTCCGCGATCTCGGCCTTCCGCCGATGGACGCCTCCGTCGAAGAACTTCTCGGTCGCCTCCACTTCCGCCTCTCCGCCAACCAGAATACGCTCTCGCACTCGATCGAAGTCGCGCAGCTCTGCGCGATGCTCGCCGCTGAGATCGGCATCGACCCGATTCCGGCGAAACGCGCCGGGTTGCTGCATGACCTGGGTAAGGCGATCGAAGCTGAAGCCGGTAGCAGCCACGCCCTTGCCGGCGCCGCCCTCCTCCGCCGCCTCGGCGAAGATCTCCGCGTGGTCAACGCCGTCGCCGCCCACCACCGTGAAGTCGAAGCCGAAAGCCTCTACGCTCCGCTGGTGATGATAGCCGACGCCGCCTCCGGCTCCCGCCCCGGAGCCCGCTCCTCCACCCTCGAGTCCTACGCCCAACGCGTCCGCCGCCTTGAAGAGGTCGCCCTCTCTTTCGAAGGGGTCCGGGAGGCCTACGCCTTCCAGTCCGGCCGCGAACTCCGGGTCATCGTGGACCCGGTCAAGATCGACGACTTCGGCGCCACTGAACTCGCCCGCCGCCTCCGCCTTAAGGTCGAAGAAACGCTTTCCTACCAAGGAACGGTCAAAATCGTGCTGATTCGTGAACAAAGGTTCACCGAAGAGGCCCGCTGAGGGACTTTCTTGTTGTTAAGCCGGGGGGGGATAATTATTCACATTCTTTCCGGGAGTCTCTCCCGGGTCATTTCGGCACCCCAAGGAGGTTCGTCCTCCGTCACCAAGGGTCCGACAAACCGCGTCGCCGCTCCACAACGGAACGGCCGCATCATCCGGTCGGCCACAACGAAGGCCGCCCCAACATAAGCAACATGAGCCAAGAAGAAACCCAGGGCCAGGAGCCAGTCTCCCCCCACCAGCCCGCCGCGGACGCAGGCGCCAATGAAGTCCGCACCCCCGCACCCCGCCTCAACGAAGCCAAGCTGGAGTCCGCCCACGCGGAACTCCCTCCGCTCTCCGTGATCGGGGCCTCGTCCGAACCCGCCGCCAAGCCCGGCACCATCACGACGCCGAAGCAGTTCGGTCGCCGTGGTACGCCCCGTGGCGCCGCTCCGTCGGCCGCCAATGGTCAGGCTGCCCGCCCGACCTGCGGTGTCGTCGAAGACCCGTCTCAGCTGACCGAGAACCTCTCGGGCGATCGCGCCCAGTCGTCCGCCCCGGCACAGCGCGAGCAGCGTGAACCGCGTGAACGTCGTGAACCGCGCGCCGAAGGCGAGCCTGGTCCCCGTCGCGAACCGCGTGAACGTCGCCCCGAAGGCTTCACCGAAGAAGGTCGTCAGCCTGGCATCCCGCAGGGCGACCGCCCGCGTCGTGAACCGCGCGCCGAAGGCGAACGTGGTCCG
>DBCR01000018.1:0-216 GCA_002293125.1 Opitutia bacterium UBA953 | reverse complement strand
CTCGCCACCCTGTTCGGCGTGCCTACCAAGGCCGTCTTCGTTCCTTCCGCCCGCACCCAGCAGCCCCGCGGCGAACACCGTGGCGAACGCTCTGATCGCGGTCAACGCGGTGGACGTGGTCGCGGTGAATTCCGCGGCGGTTCCCGTGGCGGTCGTGAAGGCTCCCGGGATGGTTCCCGTGGCGGTCGCGGTGAATTCCGCGGCGACCGCGGTCCT
>DBCR01000075.1:61278-61679 GCA_002293125.1 Opitutia bacterium UBA953 | reverse complement strand
GACCCCGTGAAGCTGTCGAAGATCGAAGACATCAACGTCTTCCACGCCACGCACCTCGCTTATCTCCTCGAGCGCCTCAAGTCGGTGAAGGAAGGCGACGGCAATCTCCTCGACCACTCCATGATCGTGTACGGCTCCGGCAACGGCGACGGCGACCGTCATAACCATGACGACCTTCCGATCCTGCTCGCCGGCAAGGGCTGCGGCACCATCCGCCCCGGCCGCCACATCGTCTATCCGAAGGAGACCCCGCTGAACAATCTCTGGGTCAGCATGCTCAACCGCATGGACATCCGCGACGTCCAGCTCGGCGACAGCACCGGCGAACTCAAGAAGCTGTCCTGAGGTAGGGACGTGTCGGCGACGCGTCCGCCCTAAACCCTAACCCCTCCGGTCGCGAC
>DBCR01000075.1:60586-61201 GCA_002293125.1 Opitutia bacterium UBA953 | reverse complement strand
GCGACACCGTCGCGCCCCTACCTGTGGCGGCGTTGGGTAGGGACGCGTCGGCGACGCGTCCGCCTGAGGGATTTCCTGATTCGAATCCGCCGCCCGGGCGCGTTCCCTTCGTGTATGGACCGACCAATTCGCCGCTGGCTAAGTCATACGCGTCCGGCCTGGGTCGACGCCGATGACCCCGTCTTCATTACGCTCTGTGGACAGCCACGCGGCCTGAACCAATTTGCGAAAGCAGAAGCTTGGGCCGCGCAGTTAGAGGCAGCTGAACATTTGCGTGCCTCCGGTTGTTGGGCGCCATTACTGCTCTTAGCCATGCCCGATCATGTGCATATCCTCGCGCGTGTTGCTGCCCGTCCGGGTGTCGGCGCCGTACTGACTGCCTTCAAGCGGAAGGTCTCTTACCTTCATCCAGTCAGATGGCAGAAGGGCGGCTTCGATCATCGCGTCCGGAGCGATGATCACCTGCGCGAAAAATGGGCCTACGTCTTGGCCAACCCCGTTCGTGCCGGCTTGGTTGCCGATGCCTCGGCATGGCCCTTCGTCAAAATCTGGCCTCCAAGGTAGGGACGCGTCGGCGACGCGTCCGCCCTTAACCCTAACCCCTCCGGTCGCGAC
>DBCR01000075.1:3349-60571 GCA_002293125.1 Opitutia bacterium UBA953 | reverse complement strand
TCGCGACACCGTCGCGCCCCTACCACCGGGCCTCGGGTAGGGACGCGTCGGCGACGCGTCCGCCCCGACCCCTCGAACCTTCGGTCGCGACACCGTCGCGCCCCTACCACCGGGCCTTGGGTAGGGACGCGTCGGCGACGCGTCCGCCCACGTGTCCCCTCGTCTGCGTGGCGACGCCACGCATGCCGCTCAGATCCATCCCGCTTCTTCGGCGATCGTATCAATCTTGTGCTCCAGGAGCACGAGCTTGGCCTTCACGGCCGCGACTTCCCTGACGAGCTCTTCGTTCTGGGCGACGAGCTGCTGGAGGAGGGCGACGATGCCTTCGTTGTTATTGTCGGATTTCACGTAGGTGAGAATGGTTGCGTGCGGCAGAATCTCGCGACGGCGGCACGCGTACGTCGGAAGGCGCAGATTAACCCCGGGCGGGGAAGGGAGGCGGCCGATCGGCCAGTTTCTTTAAGCGCAAAAACTCCCGTGGATCAGCGTGCGCTGAACCCGCATGGATAGTGTATTCGCATTCTTAAGGACACCCCGCCACTCTGCCCACCCCTGTAAACCTGTCAAGCAGGGTAGGGACGCGTCGGCGACGCGTCCGCCTGTCTTTCGGCCTCGGGTAGGGTCGACCATCCTTGGTCGGCCGCTGCCTCTGTGCCGTTCCCAACCCCCAACCGCTAACCGCCAATACCTCGCGGCTCCGCCGCGCTAGGTAGGGTCGAGCATCCCTGCTCGACCGCACGGCCGACCAAGGATGGTCAGCCCTACCCAATGCCCCCAGCCAACTTCCCGGTCTCCGGTCTCCTCTTGAGTGCTGTATTCTTCTGTTCAACCCAGCCTCTGAGCCTCCGAGCTTCTCATTTGTGCTTCGAGTCCTCGTGCCCTCCGGCCCTCGTGTCCTCGAATCATGTCCCCTCGCGGCGCCCTGCGCCGCGTATCACATTATAATCTTCTTCTATAAAATACCCCTTGCCCCCCTTCAGTCGGAGTTCACAGTCGGCCGTCATGAACCCCGCCCGCCTGCTCCCGGCCTTACTCGGCCTCGTTTTACTCACTGGTTGCGCCTCGATCACCCGTGGCAGCAAGGAAGTCTTCGTCGTCGACTCCGTCCCGCAGGATGCCGACGTCCGTCTGTCGACCGGCATGGTCGGCAAGACCCCGGCCAGCTTCCAGGTGCCGCGCAGCGACACCCTCACTGTCTTCATCAGCAAGCCCGGCTATAAGGACCGGACCATCATCGTGGCGGCCGAGATCGGTGGCGGCGGTGGCGCCGCCATGGCCGGCAACGTTTTCGTCGGCGGTATCATCGGCGCGGGCATCGATGCCGGCACGGGTGCCATGTACGAGCACAAGCCCAACCCCCTGATGGTGACGCTCGAGAAGGTCGAAGTCGCCACGCCGGTGAAGCCCTGAGGCTAAGCCCTTTCCCTCCCAACGGGCGCGACACTGGTCGCGCCCGTTTTATTATATAAGAAACTTAATATAAGATAACGGTTGCTATCTGGCGCTGGGGGTTTTCACTCAGAGGTGCTATGAAACACACCCCCATCCTCCTCCTCACCCTCGTCGCTGCCTCGGCTTCCGCCGCTGACGGTCTCGGTTCGGGTCTCAACTATAACCGCCTCGGCCTTGGCTACAGCACCGATGATTTCCGCAATACCGTCGCCCTTGCCGGCAGCGCCCAGCTCGGCGACTCCGGCTTCATTATTTCCGGTTCATACGGAGATGTAAGCGCCGACTTCAATGGTTTTTCGGGCAAAGAGGTCACTTACGGACTTGGCTATAAGTTCAGCGTGGGATCCGGCGATCTCTTGGTTGGATACAGCTACGGCCAGGGCCAGTATACTTATATCGATGAATCCGCCGCCGCCGCCGCTACTGGTGAGGAAAAAGGCTTCGGTATCGAGTACCGCCAGGCTCTTTCCAGCAACATCGAGTTCAGCGTAGGCTACCAGCGCATTAAAACCTCTGGTCTCGGCGTTGGCGTTGCCGATACGGATGGCGATGGAGACTTGGATACCGTCGTCGCCGCCGCCGACTCGCTCAATAACAACGTGTTTAACGTCGGCTTGCGCTACAACGTGAACAAGAACTTCGATATCTCACTCAACTACGCCTTCAAGAAGGACGACGTCGGCGGCAACAAGTTCGGCGTCTCGGCCGGTTACAGCTTCTAAGCTTCACGGATAGCTTCATGCACCTGAGCCCGGCCGCAAGGCCGGGCTCTTTCCGTTTAAGCCCCCGCCGCCTTGGTAGGGACGCGTCGGCGACGCGTCCGCCTGCCTCCCTGCCGTTCCCAACCGCCAACCGCTAACCGCCATCACCTCGCGACACCGTCGCGCGGGTAGGGACGCGTCGGCGACGCGTCCGCCTCGCCTCTCATCCCCTCGGTCGCGACACCGTCGCGCCCCTACCTCTCCCGCCACCACCTTCAACGGGTAGGGTCGGGACCGCGTCACGACATAGCTGTATCTGTTCGCCGCAGGGTGAACCCAGGTAGGGGCACGATTCATCGTGCACTCCTTTTACGGAGGGCGCGGCGAAGCCACGCCCCTACCTCCGGCCGCCCTTCGGCGGCCCTACCCAATGCCCGCAGCAAACATCCCGGTCTCCGGTTCCCCTTTGAGCCCCGCCTTTGCTCCTTGCCAACCTGTCAACTTGTCAACCTGCCAGCTAGTTGTCTCCCCGGCCAACTGGCCCACTGATCAACTAACGTTGCCTCGTTCCGGCCCACGTGTCCTCCTGTCCTCGTGCCCTCGAACCCGGCTCTCCAGCCCTCATGTCCTTCATTCCACCTCCGCCTCCCCTTGGCTCTCTCCGGCCCACGTGTCCTCCGGCCAACGAGCCCTCGGCCAATGCCTCTGTACCGCTCTGGTGTCTTGTCGCACTCCCTGTCGTCTGGTTTTTAAGCCTTCAGCTGCTTGTCTCCCACAACCCTCTTACCCGCGCCATCACCCTCGGCACCGACCTCGCGAAAGAACAAGCCCTGAAGGCGATTCCCCAGGAGTGGATGGGTGGGTTAGCCCAGCCCGTCATCCAGTTAATTAACCAGTACGTTGGACCCTATGTGTTGGCCGGAGAAGCCTTCATGGGGACCTGGGCAATCCTCCTCACACTCATCCTCCCCGCGTCGTTCCTCCTCCTCGGTTTCGCCACCGTGCACGGCGTCCTCCTGCTCGGAGGAGCGCCCGGCGGATGGAAGGGCACCGCGCGCGCGTTCCTCCTCAATCACGCCAGCGCCGACCTCGCTACCCTCGCCTGGGCCGGACTCCTCCTCGCACTCAAGCTCCCGCACGTCTCGCAGTGCCTCCTCTTGCTCAGCGGCCTCCTCCTCATCCGCCTCGTCGCGCACACCTGGCTCCTCGTCTCGCTCGCCCAAGCCCACTCCCTCGGCGCCATCCGGATCATCTTCCTCGGCCTCCCTGCGCTCTTCTTCGGTCTCGCCATCTCCAGCCTCCTCACCCTCGCCACCTGGACCTGGCTCACCGCCGACCTCGTCCTCGCCGCCCTGAGGTAGGGATGCGATGACATCGCATCCGCTGTCTCCTACATCCCGCCAATCACTGCGACTCCTTACGGCAGTCTCAGCTCATCCGCCGCCTGATGGACGAGGATGATGCGTTCCATGGTGTGCGGGTACTCGGAATAGTAACGGGAGATCATGATCCACGTCTCATCACGGATCTCAGTCCACTGAGCCGACACCGCGTTGATATCAAGTCGGGTGCCCATTTCGGACCCGCCGGCGAGCACCGCGATGCTGCGATGGGCGTCGGCTCGGTTGCCTGCGCACCAGAGGCCGCAGCGGTCGGCGGAACGTTCCTGGCAGCGACGATACCAGGCATAGAGCGGGTAGATCAACGAAGCGATGTGCGGGACGGTGCCGCCCCAGAAACTCACGTGCCCCATGGCGACATGGCCGCACTCGTGACCGACGAGGAACTTGAGGTCCTCGAGCTTGCCCTTACGGAGCAGGGTATCCACCGCGCCGCTGTTCAGGACGACGAAATTACGGCCGGCCAGTCGCGTCGCGAAGGCGTTGAAGGCATTATCCTGCGTCACGTAGGCCTTGGCATCGCTGACGCCGAGCTTCGCCTTGGCTTCTTCGACGAGGGCATGCAGTTCCGGCCAGGATTGCGGGGTGATCAGGACGGCGCCCCCCTTGAGGCGGGCGGCCGCGAGGAAGCTCAGGACCCAGGTGAAGAATCCGATGACCAGGATGGCGATGCCGATGCCGCCGGCGCAGAGCAACGCGATGAAGAGGATGATGCCGAGCACGACGCACAGCGTACGGGCCGTGCCCTCGCTGCGATCGCGCAGGTTGTCGATCGGGTTGGCGTACGAGGGGACGGGGATCACGGGCGGGGGGTTCATGATGAGGCACTCTCCTCCTCCGGGTGGGCCTCCTCAAGACTTTCTTTAGATAAGCGTTTCGCCCTCTGCGACCCGGTTTGGCCATGTCCGTCGCGCTTACCCATCATGCCTGGGCCGAACACGGGGTCAGGCCGTACCATGGGAGCGGGCGTAACTAAAAACGCCCGAAAGCCTCGAATCTAGTTTCGCTGAGATACAGGGTACGGCCTGACCCCTTAGCTCTGTGCGAGAAGTTTGCGAAGGTATGCGACCGAATTAAAGCCCATCCGCCGGGCGATCCAGCTGGCTGGTGCGCCATGGTTGTCGCGCATGCGACGGGCGAGGGTGAGCTTCCAGGCTTGCGAGTGAGGCAAGGCCGTCAGCTCGTCGTTGTGGCGGCCGACGGCGGGTAGCTCGGCCTGGAGGACTTTCTCCCACCGCGCCTCCTCCTCCGTGCGCAGCAGGTCCGCGCTCTTGCCGACGACGGCGGGCAGGGAAATGTCGTCGGTCCGCCGGCCGGCCTTCTCCTTACGAACCAGCCCGAAGAGCTCCTCGTCGGTCGCCGGCCTTTCCTCGGTCGCGAGTTCGAAGCGAAGGCGTTCTTCGTAGGCGTCCCACCCTATAGGGTCGTCCCGCAGACCATGCATGAGGCCTAGCGCTTGCCCTATGGTGACCAATCCTCTGAGCTCCGGCCGGCGGAGCAGGCGGTAACTGGTCCAAGGGTAGTCGCGGAGCTCTTCGAGCGTGACGATCCCGGCGCGGACCGGGTTCAGGTGGACGTAGTCGATCTTGCGGGCCGCCGAAGGTCCGGCGGGAAAGTGCGCGCTGCCGAAACGTGACTGGAAGACGTGCCCGGGCGAGCCCCGGAAGACCTTATGTTTGTTGGCGAAGGCCGACTGGAGGGCGTGCATGCCCTCGCTGAGGTTCCCGCGAGGCGTGGTGACGACCAGGTGGAAGTGGTTCGTCATGATGGCATAGGCGGGCAGATCCCAGCCGAAGCGATGCGTCGTGCGCAGCAGGGTCTCGAGGAAGACCTGCTTGGCGGCGTCGGACTCGAAGATGGGTTGGCCGAGTTCGGCGCGATTGTAGACATGATAGGCCCCTTGGTTGGAGACGAGTCGACGACGACGTGCCATGGCCCCAGCGTCAGGCCGGTCCTGATGAGTATCGACGCAGGACAATCCCTGACGGAAAGCCCTCAGCCAACGGGGTCAGGCCGCACCATAGGGAGGGGCGTAACTAAAAACGCCGGAAAGCCTCGAATCTAGTTTCGCTGAGATACAGGGTACGGCCTGACCCCGTTTGTTTTGGATCACTTCTGGGGATCAATATGACTCCAAATGCCTCAGCGGGCCGGGGCGTCGTTGCGATCACCCACCGGGAGTCGGTCGCCACGCTGCTCGACATGGTTGGGACCTTCCCCGGGCGTGCGGCGAAATGATGTGTCCGGAGGCGCGGCGAATCCCCGGGGTACGTGGGGGAACGCAGCGGTCAGGACGTAGTGATAGACTCCCTTGGGGTATTCGGGCGTGACCGCGAATCGTCCGTTGAGTCTGTCCAGGTCGCCGCTGCCGGGCTTGAACTCGAAGTCCGAGGTGTAGCGTCCATCGGGTGTCCCCCCGGGCCCTTGCGGCTGCTCGGGACGAGCGATGGTCTTGAGCTGCCAAGAGGGCCGCAAGGCGACCAGCGGGCTCCTCGCGTCGGTGGGATCCTTATAGCCTAGAGGACCATAGGTCGGGTAGCCGTCGGCGGCGTAACCGAGGAGCGTCGGCTGCTTATCGCCGACCATGGGCGTGGGTATGCCGTGGTAGTGATAGGCGCCGGTTCGTTGAAGGTGCGCGTTGGCGTGGTCGATGCCAAAGTTCACCGAGCCGCCGATGGCTTCGTGTACCCAATCCCCGGGCCTGCCGCCGCGCCGTACGCCTTCCGGAGTCCAGTTCATGCCCGTGGCCGGCTCGAAGGGCACCCCGTTGAGGGCTACTCCGAAGAGGTAGCCGTTGTCGCGGTGCACACGATCGCTGGTCAACACCGGGGCGCTTGGCGGCTGGGGATCCAGAGGAATGCGAAAGGTGTACGATTGCTCGCTCAGGACGTTGGGGTTGCCGCTGTTGGGGAATCGTCCGATCCCGTGATCGGGAACGCCGTTTGCGGTCACGATGCGATAACCATCGCGGATCTCAAAACGGACCTTGCTCTTGGCCGAGGTGTTTTCGCCGCGCGACCGGGCGATCTGACCGGTCACATGCGTCGCGGCTTCACGGGGCGTCGCGCGTGTATCGGTGGTCGGATGCTCGTGAGGGACGGAGGCTCCCTCATGGGCGAAAGATGGCGTGAAGATAACAGACAAAGCCGCACAGGTGAACGCCAGGCAGGCTCTTGAAGCTTTTTTGCCGGATAAAATATTCGCGGGGCGAGTTTCCATATAGATGAAACCCCTGTCGCCCGAATAAGTTTTACCTAGATCTCAATGCGGACCTGGCAACAGGGCCTGACCCCGTGGCTTAGGCGTAATGCTCGGTGATCTCGACGTCGGCCCAGGTGCCGACGTAACCTTCGCCGCCATCATTACCATAGCTGACGATCAGCGAGCCGGGTTCGCCGCGGCCGTTGAAATCCCAGTAGCAGCTGAAGCGCTCCCCCTCGTAGTAGTAAGTCTCACCGCCGGTGCCCCATTCCTTGCCGGCCTGGATCTTCGCCCAGTTGCGCGGCCCGATGGTGAGGCTGTGGATCTCGTAGCCCCATTCGACGGACAAGGTGACGGACTTCAGCTTGCCTTGCTTGCCCGCTGGCTTCGCGCCGACCGGCCGTCTGGCTCGCCTGCTTTCACCAAAACTGCCGGTGCGTGGATCCATCCCTCAAGGTTGTGGGTCGGCGAACGGCTGTAAACATTCTAATAGAAGCATATTGCCAGCAGTAGTGGCCTGGGCAGGATGGGGCTTATGGAAAATACCCCGAAAGTCACCTACTGGGCCTGCTGGTGGAAAGCCACTTGGGTCCTGTTCCTTATCGGCTGCGCGCTGGGCTTCCTCAGTGGCGGAGGCGGCGGCCTGGGCTATGCCATCGGCGCGGGGTTGATCCTCGCTCCGCTGAAGGGCCTCTTCTGGGGCTGGATCTACTGGCTCATCAAGAAGTAAGCCGATGATCCCCATTCCCGCCGGCTGCGCTCGGTTCCTTTGCTACGGTTGGATCATCACGGGGGTCATTTTCGTGCTGGGCCTGAACAAGAACGGGGAAGACCTTTCCGGCGCCGGGCTGTTGGCCATCGGCCTCGGGGTCCTCGGCCTCTACGTCACCCGCCCGCGCAAAGACTGACATGGACTTCCCTGACTCCCGATTGCCCGGCGAATGCCTGGCGCTGATTCATGAACTTTTCACGAAGGATATCGTGGATGATTACGATGAGGAGTTCGGCTGCGGCGGCTTTGCGTTCATCACGAACGGCCGACTTTATAAGCTTAGTTTTCGTACCGAGGACAAACCGTTGGCTTTCACTTTGGCTTCAGGTTCCGACTGCCCATACTGGGAGGCGGACAAGAAGACTATCGACCAGCTGATCGTCGATATGAACAAGGCCCACCCGTCGTCTAACTACTGTTGGCGCGGCGTCCTTGGTTATCAGATGGGCGTCTCCGCCGAAGGGGTCGTCCCGGATTCCTCCGAACGGAAACTTTTCGTCAAGGCGGAGCTTCTGCGCTGCAAGCAAGTCCTCGACATCGCTTTGGATGGCCAGCATGAAGTGATTTTTGCCTCCAAGCGTGCACGGGAACGGGCCAGCGAAGCCGACGATCTGGCCGAATGAAGGGGGCAGCCTGCTGGCGTCTATGACGCGGGGGTGACTAGACGCGGCGACTTATCCGGAGAGGATTCGGCATGAACGAACCACTTCCTTTCCTCCCGCATAACGCGATCGTCGCGTTCACCCGGCTGTATCCTTGCGAGCGCCCGACTCGCCCTCCCGAAAAGCACAGGCTTAGGTTGGCCGCCGCATTCGGTTCAACGGTGGCCCTGGAGCTCGGCTATAAAGAGGTCCTGCTGCGTCTTTCGCAGGATTGTCCGTTCGGGGAAATCTCCCCCGCCTACCTTGCGATTTTCGTCCATCGTCTTTCCCAACTGTGCCCTGACGTCAGTGTCGCTTACTTGGAGAAGTATCATCACCCAATCGTCGCGACGTTGCCTTTGCCGGTAGGGCCGGAGGACTCGCCAGAAGCTTGGGCGAGCGCCATCCAGTCCACCGTCGAAAGGCTCAAGGACGTATTGGCCAAACAGGAGGAAGCCTCGCGAGGTCTCTCCTCTGACGGCCCGGAGCCGTGGACCAACCAGTGGCCCGAAGTCGAGGTGACCGTCGAGCAATTGGCGACAATCGGCGAATTAGCCGACGACTTCGCCCGGGCCCAAGTCGGGCCGAGCACGGGGTCAGGCCGTTACTTGCTAGGGGCTGATACTAAAAGTTCAGTATTGGCGCGTTTTTGGTAACACGTCCTGTGGTAACGGCCTGACCCCTTAGTTCAGCGCGGTAGGCGCCGAATCGAGTCGATGGGATCAAAGGGCACGAATTTCTTCAGGAGCGAGCGGAGCTTCCCGTCGCGGAAGCCTGGACCCGAACGGAGTCCGGCCTGCTCGATGAGATACATGGCCACGGTCCGCGCGGACGGGAGGTCGGCGGACTTGAAGCCTTTGCTGCTGCCGTCTAGCAGGCGGTAGACGATGGTCTTGAGAAGCCGGTCTCCGTCCCCCGGCCTGTCGGGTGTATAGCCGTCCATGACGACGCGACGGGCTTCCTCGAACTGCTCCTTGCTGGGCGGGCCTTCGTAAGCCGCGGCTTTGACGGACTTCTTCTTGGGCTCGGGTGCGGCCTCAGGCTTGGTCGTCGCAGCGTATGGCGGAGACGGGTCGATGGTCCCGATGAAGATGCTCAGCCCGAACTCTTTCAGCATCATCCGCAGGGCGGCGATCTCATCGCCGAGCGCCTGGTGGATTGCCTCGAGGTGACGGAGCCGCGATTCCAGGTAGTGAGGGTCCATGGGCGATTTACTGGAAGCCATGACCAGAGTTTCGCGGGACGGCAGCAGGTGTAAACATTCTAATAGAAGCATATTGCCCTCGGACTCCCCGCCGACAGTCTGGGCTCATGATTCCAATCCCCGCCGGCTGCGCCCGCTTTCTCTGCTACGGATGGATCATCACGGGCGTTTGCTTCGTGCTGGGCATGCACAAGGGCGGCGAAGACCTTTCCGGCGCCGGTCTGTTGGCCATCGGCCTCGGGGTCCTCGGCCTCTACGTCACCCGCCCGCGCAAAGACTGACATGGCTGATCTATCTGAAGAGTTAGCGGTATTGGTTGCGAAGCTCTACCCGACGGAGTTGATGCGTTCGGCGGATGAGGGCGGCGGAGTGAAGCTAAGCTTCATCACGAACAACCGCCTCTACCTCTTGTTCGTCCAAACTGAGGATTCGCCCATGGAATTCACGCTGTCGGCCGGAACGGAGAACCCTTACATGGAAGCGACGCCGGGAGTCATGCAGGCGTTCGTTCGTGCGATGCGCGCCCGATACCCGTCCGCTGATTACGGCCCGCGAGGACCCCATGGCGCCGACTTTGGCGCGAGCGCCCGCGGCGCCAAGCTCGCGGGCCTGCCGCTCGAAGCCGAGTTCCTGCGCTGCAAGCAGGTGGTCGACCTGTGTCTGGATGGACAGTCGGCCGTCATCCGCAGCCTGGATGGTGACGACTGAGGGTCGGGCGCGATGACGTCGCATCCGCGGTCGAGCGGGCCGCTCGACCCTACCTAAAGGCAGAGGCATCATTTCAGGTTTCGGGTGGTGGGCTTTCAATTCAGCCCTCCATTCCGCATGCTTCATCCTTTACGGCTCCCCTGCGCCGTCTTTGGTTTACGGGCATGTCAAAGCGTCTTCCTGGTCTGGTGATCGAAGTCGAGGATCTGCCGGGTTTCCTCGCGAAGCCTGACGAGGATATCCTACAGCATGTCCGCTCAGTGCTCCTACACCGCGCCTACGCGGTCCAGCGCGCCCAGCTCGCCAAGTGCGATGGCGTGCAATTCTCGCCGGATAGGGACTCCTGCGTCTTCGCCGCCAAAGGCCGGGCGCTCCTGCACGTGCGTTTTGCGCAGCTGAAGGCCTGACGCGCGCCGCTGACCGCCAGTCAGCGGCGAGGGGGCAAGCTGGCACGGTGACACGTGGGCATGGGGGAGACTAAGAGGCCCAGAGGCTCGGAGGCTCAGTGGACCAGAACGATGCAGAGTGAGTTGGCCGGTTGACCAGTTGGCCGGTTGGCCAGGGAGATGCGATTCAAGGGTGGGCGGCCGGGAAACTTGAAGTCGCAATTTGCGACTTCAAAGGGCTGAGGTAGGGCTGACCGGCCCCGGTCAGCCGCGTGGGTAGGGACGCGACGGTGTCGTGTCCGTCAGGGCGAAGGGCGGACGCGTCGCCGACGCGTCCCTACCTCGAGACAACTTGACGGCGGGGATTCGATACGCTCGCTGGGGGGATGAGCTCTTACCGTCATATCGTGATCTTTCAGTTCAAGGCCGACGCTCCCGCGGAGAAAGTCCGCGGGGTGGTCGAGGCCTTCAAGGCACTGCCGTCCAAGCTGCCGGCGATCCAGGCCTTCGAGTGGGGCACGAACGTGAGCCCGGAAGGACTGGACCAAGGCTTCACCCATATCTTCACGCTGACCTTCGCCTCGAAGGAAGCCCTTGAGAAGCAGTATCTCCATGAGCCGGCGCATCAGGCGTTCGTCGCCCTTTTGCCCGACATCCTCGAAAAAGTGCTCGTCCTTGACTATAACGCGGCCTGAAGGCCGCGTGGGGGAACTGCTGGCATGGTGAACTGCTGCGAAGCAGGCGCAGCCGAAGGCGCGACGAGGGGCACTGAATGTGCAAAAGTGCAAAGGTGGAGGCGGTCGTTTCGGGTGGCGGGTAGGGTCGGGACGGCGTCACGACATAGGGTAGGGCCGACCATCCTTGGTCGGCCGCGGTCGAGCAGGGACGCTCGACCCTACCAGATGCAGCTAGGGCAGCGCGTGGTACTCTCCCTGCCTTAGATACAACGGATGCGAGGTCATCGTATCCCTGCCGCGAGAGAGCGGGGGCCTCAGGCGCCCGCGTCGCGGTAGATCTCGCCGAGTTTGGTGAGGGAGCCGTCCTTGAGGAGCGCGGCCTTGCCATCCTTGGGATTGAAGTAGGCGTAACGTTCGACGAAGCGCTGCCGCTCCATGGCCTTGAGCGCTCCGCGGAGGAACTGCGCATGGCCGTTGTCGTCGGCCTTGGTGAACATGGCGTTGAACTCGGTGATCCAGACGGGCCGGCGATAGTTGGCGTAGAGTTCCTTGAGCCATTCTTCGAAGGCCCCGGGGTCGGCGCTGCGATACCAATGGGCGGTGATGAAATCGACCTTCAGCTTCTTGCGCTGGGCCTGCTCCATGAAGGCGCGCATCCAGGTCCCGCCGAGGCCGTCGGAGGAGACGCCGGGAGAGCCGAGGCGTAGTTTCTTCTCCGTGGCCACCGCGGCCATCGCCGGCCAGGCTGCGATCGCTTCTTCGATGGAAAGGTTGCCCTGAGTGTCCCGCTCGGGTTCGTTCAGGCCGAGCAGGTGCTTGGCGGCAGGATCCTTTAGCATCGCCAACTCGGTGTCGGGCACGGGCCGACGATGGCCTTTCACCATCGGGACGAATTCATAGCTCGGAGTGCTGCTGCCTTGGCAGGTCCACGTATACCACCACGTGCAGCCGAACTGTTTTTCGGATTCCGGACGGTTGCCCGCCCAGCCTTTCTTGGGCGAACGGCGAGCCGGCTTATCCGCGGCCAGGCTCGCGAGCGGCGCCAAGGCCACCCCGGCGAACAGGAGGCGGAGGGTCTCACGTCGGCTGAGGGGCATGCAGTGGAACGTAAGCCAGGAAAGTGTTCTGCCAAAGGTAAAAGGTCCAGGTAGGGCTGACCGCCCCGGTCAGCCGTGTCTTGAGGTAGGGACGCGACGGTGTCGCGTCCGCAAGGTAGCTAGGACAGCACGTGGCGCTGTCCCTACAGCGAGACAGCGGACGCGTCGCCGACGCGTCCCTACCTAGACGTTTTCCCAACCGCCAACCGCTAATACCCGTTCTCGGGTTATGCCACTCTATGACAACCGACCCCCTAGACAGAATGTATAGGTATAGTAAAATGAGTGGACTATGAGTTACGACCGACGCGAATTCCTGAAAACCCTCACGCTGGGCGGCATCGCCCTCTTCACTCCGGACTGGTTCAAGCTGGTCGATGAGACCAAATCCGCCTCCGGCGGCAAACTCCTCCCGGCCCTGCCTGGCGAGAAGGTCAGCGCCAAGGGCGACCAGATCCGTGCCTTCTGGAACGACTCGGAGGGCTATTTCGAGCTCTGCCTCAACGGCACGATCTACGACGAGGTGCCCGACCTGGAGGACGATGAAGAAGACGAATTCGACTCCAGTGACTTCGAGCAGGACGAGGACGAATCCGACGACGAATTCGAGGAGCGCGTCGAAGCGGCCCGCGAAGAATGGGAAAGCGAAAACGGCTCCAGCCGGGAAAGCCGCCAAGAGGAGCATGAGTTCGACTGGTATCGTCGCAGCTGCCCGGGCGCCCGAGCCGTCCCTTACCTGCAGGGTCTCTTCTCCAAGCTGGAAGCCAGCAGAGACAAGGTCGATGCCGGCGACTACGCCGATGTCGGCAGCATCGACTTCTATGACGGCGCCTGCCCGGGCAACGACACCTACGTGGCCGCGACGGCGCCGGATTACGCCACGCTCGCCGCGTTGCAGAGCGCCCTCGTCGCCCTCGATTGGAACTGCCGCGTGGTGATCGTGGAGCCTAATCCGAGCGATGCAGCGAAGGCATAGCCTTCGCGGGGGGACTGCTGGCATGGTGAACGGCTGCGAGGCACGGCCGCCGCAGGGCGGCCGAGGGTAGGGGTGTGGCTCCGCCGCGCCCTCCTAGATAGGAGTGCACGATAAATCGTGCCCCTACCTTGGTTCGCCCTGCGGCGGCCGGTTTTGGGTAGGGCTGACCATCCTTGGTCGGCCGCGGTCGAGCAGGGATGCTCGACCCTAGCTATGTTAGGTGATGGCGGGTAGCGGTTGGCGGTTGGGAACACAACGAGCCAGCAGGCGGAGGCGATGTCATCGCATCCCTACCTTGTGATGTTGATTATAAGGTAGCGGAAAGGCGGGCGGCGGAGTTGAATGTCAGCGTCGCCCATCTCCCATGGAATATCTCCTCATCGCGCTCAAGCTCGTCGTCTCCTTAGGCATCCTCAACGTCTGGGTGCTCCGTCGCGATAAGCCGACGGATTATCGGGGCCAGGCGGCGCAGACTTTGCGCGAGGAGTTCGCGGTCTACGGACTCCCGGCCTGGGTCTTCTCCGTCATCGGCGTGACGAAAGTCATCCTGGCGACGGCGCTCCTGCTCTCCCTTTGGTGGACGGCGCTCGCTCAACCTTCGGCGATCGCCTTGGGCCTGATCATGGTCGTGGCCTTCGCCATGCACCTGAAGGTCAAGGACGCCGCGATCAAGTCAGTCCCGGCGCTCGCCGTATTGGCGATGTGCGTGGGCATCGCGCTCCTCTGAACGGCTTCAGAAGCCGGCGACGCAAAGGTAAGCGTTAAGCGCCAGATAGCCTAGCGCGGGTAGCATCTGCCCGACGCTATCGCGGATCTTAATCCGGACGCCGAGGGCGACCAGCATCATCATGGCCAGGCCGGCGGCGGCGGCTTGGCCGAGCCACGAGATCTCGAAGCCGGCGATGAGGCCTAAAGCCGCCGCGCACTGCAAGGCACCGACGAGCTGGCATTGGGCGCTCAGCTGGTATCGACGGAATTCCCCTTTCAGGTAATCCGAGAAGAAACAGCCCAAGCCATAGCTTAGAAACGATAGCGCAGAGAAGAAGATGAGCGAGGTTTTCAAAGTGAAAGGGTTACAGGTATCAGTCGCCGCCATATGCACAAGGATTGGTTCATGCGCGGCCAAAGGCCGCGAGGGGACACGTTGGCAAGGGGGCACGGGGGCAAAGACCTAGCTCAAAGGGAAACCGGAGACCGGATAATTAGCTTGGGGGATATGACCGCAGCATTTCTTCCGGTTTCCGGTCTCCCTTTGTGACGGATTGGTCCGCTCGCCGACCTCATTTGACTTACCCCAGGAATCAGGATGATGCAGGGCATGATCTCCCGTCTTCTGCCCCTCCTGTTCGCCGCCGCCGTCTTCGCCGAAGCGCCTCGCCCTCGTCCGGGCTTCGAAGGCGTGGGCGTCCGCTTCACTTCCGCTTCGGCTTCCGGTAGCGGTAAGGCCGAGGATAGCGCGACGGGTTTCGAAGTGACGGGTAATTTCCCGATGCTGAAGTCGGGCTCCTGGCAGTACGACTGGGGCTTCCGCTACGCGCAGACCCGACACGATTGGACCGCCGCTCCGGTCGACTTCGATCTGGTCCGGGGCGCGTCGCTCAACCTGAGCGGCTACGCCTCCACTGAAACAGGTCGTTCCCGTTACGCGGTCCTGCAGGTCAACGGCGATGCCGCGGAAGGCGTCTCGCTCGGCGATGCCCTCACCGTGCAGGCCCTCTATGGCGCCGACTGGCGTCGCTCGGAGACTTTCACGCTGGGTTACCTTTTCCTCGCCGAGACCCGCGCGGTCCGTTCGCCGATGGTCTTGGTCGTCCCGACCTTCCGCTGGCAGTTCGCCCCGGATTGGTCGCTGGGCACCGGCCGCAAGTCTCTCGTCCTCGAGCGCAAGCTCGACGAAGCCTGGCGTGCCTCACTGACCCTCGCTTACCAGCAGGAAGAAGCGCGCCTCGCGGATCTCGCGGGCCAGCGCCAAGATTATGAGAGCGAACGCGTCGCAGCCCTCTTCGGGTTGCGTCGTAACGCCGATGGCCGCATCGATGACCTCACTCTCGGCTGGGCCTTCCGTGCGCAGGCCCGTCGCGAAGTCGGCGGCGTCGAAAGCGAATACGACCTCGCCCCGGGCCTCCTGATCAGCCTCGGTTCGCGCTGGCGCTTTTAATTAGCCTCAGGCGCCGCGGGAGACCCAGCGGTAAGCTTCGAGAGAATTACGCCAGAAGAACCGTTCGCGGTCTTCCGCGGTGCGCTCGGCGTAATAGTCGGCCACGAGTCCGAAGACGTCCGCATAGCGCGCGCCTTTATCGGAGACGGGCCAGTTGCTGCCATAGAACACACGCGTCGGACCAAACGAGGCGGTGACGTGATCGAGCGTGGGCCGATAATAAGCCACGTCCGTCGGTGCTTCGCCGTGCGGCGTCTTCACGGGTTCGACGAGTCCGGAGAGCTTGCAGTACACGTTCGGTTCAGCGCCGAGGCGTCGCATGCCTTCGCGCCAGGCGAGGTCGGGCGCGGCGGGATCACGGACGTTGCCGACATGATCGACGACGATACGTATGCCGGGGAAGTCGCGGGCGAGACGCACGGCTCCGGGGAAATCGCCGAGGCCATTGATATCTACCGCCAAGCCGAAATCCGCCAGCAGGCCGAGGTGACGCGCGAAGACGGGATCAGAGAGGTCCGTGCTCAGCTTGCTTGCCGGGATGCGAATCCCGCGGAAGAGCGGGTGCGCGGCGAGGCGACGGAGATGACCGGCGAAGGTGCCCTCGGCCGGGCGCAGGTTGCCGATGAAGCCCACGATGCACGGATGCTCGTCGGCAAGGCGCAGGATCCAGTCGTTGTCCTGCGTCCACGCACTCGCTTCGACCACCACCGTCTCGCGGATACCGTGCGGGGCGGCGACGCGTTGCCAATCAGGCGGGAGCACCGGCCGGTCGAGGAAGCTGCCCCTCTGCGGCCACGGCACGCCCTGTCCGCGGGTCGGATCGTAGAAGTGCGTGTGCGTGTCGATGATGCGCGTCGCCGTCGGCCGGCTCGCGCAACCGACGGAGAGGGCGGCCGCGCCCGTCGCGCCGGCGAGGGTGCGCAGGAAGGAGCGGCGATCGGTCATCGGGGGCATGGGGGAGATAATGTGGCGGAGTCGAGAGGGGGCAAGTTGACACGGGGGCACGGGGGCAAGGGAGGCAGTCGAGGGCGCGAGGACTTGAGGGCACGAGGACCGGAGGAAGAGGCAGTGCAAAGGTGCAACTGCGGCGGAGCCGCGTGCAAAAGTGCAAAGGTGGAACGCGTATCAGGCGCGTGAGGGGGCAAGTGGACACGGTGACACGCGGGCAATGGGTGAGCGCGAGGACTGGAGGACATGAGGACACGAGGACCGGATAAACCGCAGGGCTCGAAGGGAGACCGGAGGCCGGGTGGTGTGCTGGGGGCGTGGGAGGCGCGGAGGTCGTCGAGGATTAATATGAGAATTCTTCCCCTTTAGGGGAATGCGGAGGGGCAGGGGGTGACAGAGGGGTGATTTCGAAAAGTCGGTGTATACTGCCGACCTCATGCCCCGCTACACCCTGCAATCCTCCGCCTTCCTTAATAACCTTCGTCCGGTCATCTGGCTCGACGTCGAGAAGCGTAAGGCCGACGCCGAGCCGGCGCTGACGTCGGTGCATTGGGCCGAGGGCCTGAAGACCTATGCCCACGATGCAATCCTGGCGGCGTCGGCCAAGGCCCGCGGATTAGAGTTCCAGCCGTGGACTCAGCTGGCCGCAGAAATCGTCCGTGTGGCGATGGCAACAGAGACTCTGATCGCTGGCTACAGCATCCCCGAACGTGATCTCCTGATGGAGTCTTGTCCGGAGCACGCCGAGTGGATCAAGGAGAACTACCTGAACGCCAACGCGGCGAGGTGGTTTAAGAATAACCGCCCAGCGATGTACGCCGAGGCGTGTCGGACGGCGGGGGAACGACGGAAGCCCGGCCTGAAGGATTTCCTGATTCAGCCCGCGGTGGGCTATCCTTATAAGAGATACCTGCTCGATGTGCAGCCGGGCTCGATCCTGGGCCGGATGCGTAAGCTGCTCGCCAAGCGCGACGGCGTGCATCGTGAGCTGACCAACGAAGCCCGCCGTGATTGGACCAACCTCATCGAGTATAACCGGCAGGATGTTCTCGGCATGATGCATGTGGTGGGGGTCGTGAGGGCGGCGCTGGGCGGAGCCAGCGAGAGGGCGTAAACTAGAGGCTCAGAGGCTCGGAGGCCCGGAGAGATAAAAGGAGAATGGTAGGGTTGAGCGCCCTCGCTCAACCGCGGCTGACCAAGGGTGGTCAGCCCTACCTAAGATGCAGGCTATGTCGTGACGCGGTCCCGACCCTACCTCAGGATTGCGGTGCGGCGCGGGATGGGCATGGTAGAGTCATGAGATACCCCCTCCTCGTATGGTTTGGCCTAGCCGCGGCCGTTGCTTCCGCGAAGCCGCTGCAGGTTTATATCCTCGTGGGGCAGTCGAACATGGAAGGCCATGCGAAGGTCGAGACGATTGATTATATCGGCGAAGACCCCGCGACCGCACCGTTACTGAAGCGCATGCTTGGTCCCGACGGCAAGCCGGCGGCCGCGAAGAACGTGTGGATCACTTATCTCACCGGCAGTGGCGACAAGAACGGCGAAGGCTTCGGTCCGCTGACGACGGGTTACGGTTCGCGCCAGGATCCGACGAAGGACGGCGGCAAGATCGGCCCGGAATATACTTTCGGCCTGGCGATGGAGCGTGCCGGCAAGGGCCCCGTCTTGATCATCAAGGCCGCTTGGGGCGGCAAGTCGCTGAACTACGATTTCCGTTCGCCGGGAGCGGGCCCGTATCCGCGGACTGCCCGCGATCTCGAGACCGACAAGCATCCGCTCGCCAACTCGGGTCATTACTATCGCCTCATGATGGCACATGCGAAGCAGGTGCTGGCGAACCCTGGACGCGTCTGCCCGGCCTACGATCCCAAGGAAGGCTACGAGTTGGCCGGCTTCATCTGGTTCCAAGGGTTCAATGACATGGTGGACTCGAATTTCTACCCCAAGCAGCCCAAGGGCGCGGCCGGCAACCGCTTCGCGCTCTACTCGGAATATATGGGCGCCCTCATCCGCGATGTCCGTAAGGACCTCGGCGCGCCCAAGCTCCCGTTCGTCATCGGCGTCATGGGCGTCGGCGGCAAAGATCCCCGCAGCGACGACAACCTCGCCTTCCGCGAAGCCATGGCCGCACCGGCGTCGCTGGCTGAATTCAAAGGTAACGTCATCGCCGTGCGCACCGCCCCGTTCTGGGACGAGAAGCTCGGTGCCATCCAGGATAAGAAGGACAAGGTCCGCCAGATGGCGCACGAGCTCAAGATCAAGGGCAAGCGCTCGGCCAACGCGGATGGCAAGATGACCGAGGCGCAGCAGAAGGCTTATCTCAAGGACTACGAGGCCAAGCTCATCCCCGCGGACGAATCCGCCATGCTGAAGCGGGGCGCCTCCAATGGCGGTTATCATTATCTCGGTTGCGCCAAGACCTTCGCGCTCATGGGCGAGGCGTTCGCCGAGGCGAATCTGCAGATGAGAGCAGGGCAGAAGTGAGGCGGCGCGGCGGAGCCGCGAGGGGACATATGGACGCGTTGCGAAAGAGATACGTGAGGGGGCGGTTTGACTGGATAGGCGAGGACCGTTCGTTGCGACGATGGCCGGTTACGGATATTTGGAGGTCGTGTGGTTCAAGCGCGATTTACGCGTGTGCGACCATGCCCCTTTGGTGGAGGCGTGCGCCCGGGCCCGGGCGCACGGCGGTTTCATCCTGGGATTTTACGCCATCGAACCCACGGTCATCCATGCCTCCGACCACGCTGGCCGCCACTGGGCGGCGACGCGCGAGGCTTTAGCGGAACTGCGACAAAACCTGAGGCAGCTCGGGATCCCGTTGGCGGTGAGGGTCGGCGAGGTGGTCGAGCTGTTAGAACGACTACGCACGCACGCGGCGGGGCGGGGGACGAAGCTGGCGCTGTGGTCCCATGAAGAGACGGGTAACGCGGTCACCTATGCCCGCGACCGGGCCGTCCGACGTTGGGCGCGGACCCAAGGCGTCGAGTGGAACGAACGCACACAGACGGGCGTGGTCCGCCGCTTGCCCTCGCGGGATGGCTGGGCCGCCGCATGGGAAGGGCGGATGCGCGCGCCCATCTTGGATGTACCGGACCCGGCCAGCGGGTGGACTCACGTCGAGCCAGGAGAATTGCCTTCGTCGGCAGAGTTACAACTGGCGGCCGATCCTTGCCCGCATCGCCAAAACTCGGGCGAGGCGGGCGCCCGGGAGCTTCTGCACAGTTTCCTGAGCCGCCGCGGCAGTAACTACAGCCGCGAGATGTCGAGTCCGCGTACGGCGGCCAACGCCTGCTCGCGGCTCAGCGTACCGCTGGCGCTCGGGACCATTTCGATGCGCACCATCGTGCAATCCGCGCACACGCGCAGGGACGAACTACAGGCGGCGCGCGAGGTGGGAGCGCCCAGCGACGGCTATCGCGTCGGTTCGGTGCGCTCCTTCATCGCCCGGCTGCATTGGCACTGTCATTTCATGCAGAAGCTTGAAGACGAGCCGCGGATCGAGACGCAATCCTTCCTGTCCGCCTTCGATGGCCTCCGCGCCGCCGATCCCGTGGGCGACCGGGCGGAACGTTTGGCGGCCTGGACTTACGGACGAACGGGATATCCGTTGATCGACGCGTGCATGCGTTCGTTGCGGGCCACGGGCTGGATCAACTTCCGGATGCGCGCGATGCTGATGTCGTTCGCCAGTTACGACCTCTGGTTGCCGTGGCGTGAATCGGGGCTGGAACTGGCGCGCCTGTTCACGGATTACGAGCCCGGCATCCATTGGTCGCAGGTCCAGATGCAGAGTGGCACGACCGGTATCAATGCTTTGCGGATGTACTCGCCGCTCAAGCAGTCGCTCGACCAGGACCCCGCCGGCGAGTTCATCCGCCGTTGGGTGCCCGAGCTCACGGCGGTGCCGGAGGTTTATATCCATGAACCCTGGCGCATGAATGCCGAAGCGGAGAAGGCCGCTGGTTGCGAAATCGGGACAGATTATCCACGGCCGGTGGTGGACCATAAGGAGGCCGTAAGGCAGGCCAGGGAAAAATTCAGCCAAATCACGCAGCGCCCCGAACATCGGGCGGAGACGCGGGCGGTGTTAAGGACGCATGGCAGCCGTAAACGAAAGGGCGATAAGGCGACCGAAACGCGCCGGACCAAGAGGACGCGACGGGCCGCGTCGGATGCCGGCGACGACCAGCTGGAGTTGGACGTATAGGACTGAGGCTGGCCCGCCCCTTGGCATAATCCATGGCTTTGAAAACAAAAAGCCCCGTCACTTGTGGTGACAGGGCTTGGTTCGACCTAGCTTTGTCTGATTAGGCAGGGAGCAGCACGCCATCGATGACGTGAATCACACCATTGCTGGTGGCCACATCCGCGAGGACGACGTGGGCGCCGTTCACCTTCACCTTGCCGTCGGCAATGGTGATGGTGATTTCGGCGCCATTGACGGTCTTGGCCTTCATGCCGTCGGACAGGTCGGTGGACAGGACCTTGCCCGCCACGACGTGGTAGGTGAGGATGCCGGTCAGCTGGCCTTTGTTTTCCGGCTTCACGAGCGACTCGACCGTGCCGGCCGGCAGCGCCGCGAAGGCCGCGTCGACGGGGGCGAAGACGGTGAACGGACCGGGTCCGCTGAGGGTGGCGACCAGATCCGCCGCGGTGACGGCGGCGACGAGGGTCTTGAAGGAGCCGTTGGAGACGGCGGTTTCGACGATGTTCATGTTTTTATTTATTGGGTTAGGGAAAAATGGAGAGAGGAAAACATTTTCAGTTTTCCGAGAAAAAGTGGACTGAGTGCCCGTCATTCTGCCGATTGCAGACGAACGTCTACAGGCTACTTGTCTTCAGGTGTTCGGTTTAAGCGTGATGTCAAAGCGCCTGGCACGATTTATTTTTCGCGGATCATCTGACTCTTCGGGTCTTTTGTTTGTCACAATCTCCAGGCTGTTCGAAGTTGGTAAACAGCGCCGTCGGGGGCCCGGGCATGGCTCATCCGAGCCCGTTCACTTGGAAAGCGTGACAGTGGGGGCGGGCCACCGGCGAATAATCGAGAGGAGAATCAAGGTGCTGCGTAGGCCCGCGATCTCTTGATTAAGGCTAATTTGTCCCTTTTTACCCTGAAAAACGCCTTAGGCGGAGTCAAAGTGGGCCTGTCGGTTGCACGTATTTATTTCACCAATACGTTTCTAAAATTCAGTTTAAATGCCCTGCCAACCCACTTATTTGTAGAAAATAAATACAACGTTTGCGGCTTAGTTCCCAACTTTTGAAGACAGACTTTCCCTATGACACTACAACATAAGCCAGGCACAACTTGGGACGACGTCTATCGCCGGGCCCGCCAAGCCGCCCCGGAAGCCTTTGAAGCTAACCGCATCGCCAACCTGATCGGCGGGGAATGGAAATTTGTCGGAGAGACCCGCCCGCACGCCCTGGCGATCGATGCCTCGTTGATTCCCGGCCCGCCGCGGATCGACAAACAGACGGCCGTCTCGGCGGTCGAGGCCTCCGCCCGTCAGCATGCCGCTTGGTCTAAGGTCCCGCTAGACGAGCGTCAGCGCCGGGTGCAGGCGGCACTCGGGCTCCTCCGCGAGCACCGCGACACCCTCGCCCTTCTCCTGATGTGGGAGATCGGCAAGCCCTGGCGCATCGCCTGCGCCGACGTGGATCGCTGCGTCGACGGGGTGGATTGGTATATCAAGGAAATCGAACGGCAGATGGAAGGGCGGACGCCTCTCGCGGGGCCCGTTTCCAACATCGCATCGTGGAATTATCCCCTGAGCGTCCTGGTGCACGCTGAATTGGCACAATTGCTGGCGGGCAGCGCCGTCATCGCCAAGACCCCTTCTCAAGGGGGCTTCCACGCTTTGACCTTGTCGCATGCTTTGATGGCGCGAGCCGGATTGCCCGTGACGTTGCTTTCGGGTATCGGCGGCGACCTCAGCGACGCCCTGATATCCTCTCCGCAGCTGGGCGCGCTGGCGTTTGTCGGCGGGCGCTCCAACGGGCGTAAAGCCGCGAGTACCTTAGCCGACTTACGTCGTCGTCACATTCTCGAGCAGGAGGGCCTCAACGCCTGGGGGATCTGGAATTTCTCGCAATGGCCGCTGCTCGCGGGCCATCTTAAAAAAGGCTTTGAATACGCCAAGCAGCGCTGCACCGCCTACCCGCGCTACGTCGTCCAACGACGCCTCTTGCCTGATTTTCTCGCCACTTATCAGGAAGTCATCGCCTCCCTCAAGTTCGGGAATCCTTTTGCGGTGGCTTCGCCTGACGACCCGCTGCCGGAGTTGGATTTTGGTCCGGTTATCTCACAGGCTAAGGCCGCGGACCTACGGACACGTTACGAAGAAGCGATTGTGGCCGGAGGTATCCCCTTGATCAGGGGAGGCCTAGGCGTCGGTCGGTTCATCGCCGGGCAGGATCAGTCGGCCTACATTGCGCCTGCCTGCGTGCTTAATCCGCCCACGGGTTGGTCCTTCCACCACAGCGAACCGTTTGGGCCGATTGATTCGATCGTGATCGTCGATACCGAGTCCGAGCTCTTATCGGCCATGAATGTCTCGAATGGGGCTCTCGTGGCCTCCATTGCGACCGACGACCCCGCTTTCGCGGCGCGGCTCCGACCCGA
The DNA here is from genome assembly GCA_002293125.1 of Opitutia bacterium UBA953. Classification (GTDB taxonomy): domain Bacteria; phylum Verrucomicrobiota; class Verrucomicrobiia; order Opitutales; family UBA953; genus UBA953. Next base: position 37,619 of record DBCR01000075.1, on the reverse strand, counting down.
CGTCCAGTCCTTCAAGTTTGGCGTGAATGCTCCACGGAGTCGTGGCGATCGCGAAGAAGTCTTCGGCGGTCGGGGAGCCTCATGGCGGGGTGCGTTCGTGGGCGGCGATTTGCTGATCGCAGCCTTCACCGACGGGGACCGGCCGCTGTGTGGCAACTTCCCCAACGGCTCACTGTACCCCCCTCACGCTTAACGGATAGGTCCAACAATCGGAGAGGACGGACACCAAGTTTTTCGTTTTCCTCCTGCTTGGCGTAGGGTCCGCGGTTCCTCATCCCGATTTGTTTAATTTTAGCCACCTTGCGGATGAGGGGGTGGGGTCAATACCGGGGAGACCAGGTGATGGGCTTGGGGTGTGGGTGGGGCCGACCATCTTTTTTCGGCCGCGGTCGAGCAGGGATGCTCGACCGACCCTGTTACAGGTATTAGTGGTTGGCGGTCAGCGGTTTGGAACAGCAGAGAGACAAGCGGGTGCTTCGCGATCGCATCCCAGCCCAAGGCAGACGCAGGCCCCCCTGTATTAACAATTTATTTACCGTCAGATAAAATGGCGGGAAACGACGATTAGTGGTTTGTCATGGGTTTTTTTCTTCATATTCCTTCAAAGCGTACCTCACCCCATGATTACATCCCTAAAATCCTCCGTGGCAAAAATCGGCGCCTTGCTGACCCTATGCCTTTTAACTCCTACCTACGCGATGGCCGCCACTGGCTCCGCTAACCTGAAGGCCGACGACCTTGTCGGCGTATCCTTCTGGGTTATCTCGATGGCGCTGGTCGCCGCGACCGCCTTCTTCTTCGTAGAGACGCAGCGCGTCAAGGCGAAGTGGAAGACCTCGTTGACCGTCTCGGGCCTCGTGACCCTCGTCGCCGCGACCCACTACTTCTACATGCGCGATGTCTGGGTGGCCACCGGCGACACCCCGACCGTCTTCCGCTACATCGACTGGCTCATCACCGTGCCCCTCCTGATGGTCGAGTTCTACCTCATCCTTTCGGCAGTCACCAAGGTTTCGGGCGGCATATTCTGGCGCCTCATGATCGGCACCCTGGTGATGCTCATCGCCGGTTACCTCGGCGAAGCCGGCACCGTCGGCGCTTGGCCGGCCTTCATCGTCAGCATGGCTGGTTGGTTCTACATCATCTACGAGATCTACGCCGGTGAAGCCAGCAAGGTCAGCGCTGAGTCCGCTCCGCCTGCCGTCCAGTCTGCCTTCAAGCTGATGCGCGCCATCGTCGTCTTCGGTTGGGCCATCTACCCGATCGGCTACTTCCTGGGCTACCTGACCGGCGGCAAACCCGCCGACTCTGCCGTCATGCTCAACGTGGTTTATAACCTCGCGGACGTGGTCAATAAGATCGGCTTCGGCGTCATCATCTGGGCCGCCGCTGTCAGCGAGTCCGACAAGAACTAATCCCCCCTCACGAATCGGACAATGGGGCTGCACGCTCCATTGTCCGATTTTCGTATCCACGTATCCTGGGACCCTGCGCCTAGGATTTTCCTGACGGTCACACCCGGTACCCCTCCCCACCCGATGCACACCACCACCGACTCCGCCCTCCTTGCGGTCGAACGGCTGATGCTTGTGCTTGTCCGGGTGGCGGCGGGGCCCGGCGTGTCCGCCGGTGAGCCCGCTACCCTGCGTGCCGCCCAATATCACCTCGAAGCCGGGGGCCAAAGAGTGCGCGCCCGGCTGGCCTTGCATGCCTGCGAGGCCCTCGGCGTCGCCGGCGACCAAGCGGTCCGCCTCGCGGCCTGCGTCGAGCTCCTCCACAACGCCTCGCTCGTCCATGATGACCTGCAGGATAAGGAGAAATTACGCCGCGGTCTCCCGACCGTGTGCGCTGCTTTCGGTTCCGACGTCGCCCTCTGCACCGGCGACCTCCTGCTTTCGGCCGCCTACGGCGCCCTGGCGGACCTTCCTGACCCCGCTCCTCTGCCCGCTCTGCTCCGCTGCGTGCACGCCCGGACCGCCCAGGTGATCCAAGGCCAATGCTCGGAGCTGGCCACCAAGGATTACGCCCTCGCTGAAGTGGCTCGGTATGAAGAAATCGTCGTCGGCAAGTCCGGCGTCCTGCTGAGCCTCCCGCTCGAACTCGCCTTCCTGGCCGCACGTCAGGAACAGTGGCTGCCGCGCATCCGCTCCGCCGCCCATGCTTTCGGTATCGGTTATCAGATGGTGGACGACCTCGAGGACGTGCAGGGCGACGCCGCCCAGCACAGCTTGAACATCGTCCTGCTGCTCGCCGCCGGTCGCTCGCCCGAACTCGCCGCCGACCAAGCCCGCCAGATGGCGCGGGCGCATCTCGAAGCGGCCATCGGGCACGCGGACGCCTTGCCGAACAAAGCGGGGGCGCTGCTGACCGAATTCGCCTTCGCACTCGTTAAGCGCGTGAAGTCCGCTTAAGTCGGAGGCGTGAAAGCCATCGTCATCGGCGCAGGATTCGGCGGCGTCGCCGCCGCATTGCGGCTGCGTGCCAAGGGCTATGCCGTGACCCTCATCGACCGCTGCGCGGCCCTGGGTGGACGGGCCCAGGTCTATGAGCGCGAAGGCTTCCGGCATGACGCCGGCCCGACGGTCATTACCGCGCCTTTCTTGTTCGAAGAGTTGTTCGCCCTCTTTGGTGAACGTTTCGCCGATCATGTGAAGCTCGTTCCGCTGACGCCGTGGTATCGGTTCCAATTCGCCGACGGCGATACCTTCGACTACGGTGGCACCTTGGAAGCCACGCTGGCGGAGATCGAGCGCATCGAGCCGCGCGATCGGGCGGGGTATCTCGCTTTGCTCGAGCACAGCCGCCGGATCTACGACATCGGGTTCACCCAGCTATCCGCTCAACCTTTCCACCGTCTCGGGACGATGCTGCGACAGGTGCCACACCTGCTCGGCCTACGCAACTACGAGACCGTTTGGCAGATGGTCTCGCGTCATCTCGTAAGCGATAAGCTCCGCCGGGCATTTTCGATCCAGCCCCTCCTCGTGGGTGGCAATCCGTTCGACACCACCAGCATCTATGGGCTGATCCATTTCCTCGAGCGGGCGCATGGGGTGCACTTCGCCATGGGCGGCACCGGGGCCGTGACGCAGGCGCTCGGAGACCTGATGGAACGGCAGGGAATCACGCTGCGCCTAAGTACGACGGTCGAGCGTGTCCGGATCGAGCAGGGCGTCGCCCGCGGGGTCGTGCTTGCCGACGGCACTAACGTGGACGCCGATATCGTGGTCTCGGACGCGGATGCGGCCCATCTCTATCGCGACCTGGTTCCGCGTGCCGAGCAGGCGCTCGCCACGCGCGTGAAGCTGTCGCAGGCCCATTATTCGATGGGTCTATTCGTGATGTATTTTGGTACCACGCGGACTTATCCCGACGTCGCGCACCACACCATCTGGATGGGCGAACGCTACCGGGAGCTGCTCAATGATATCTTCCACCGTCAGAAGCTCTCCGAGGACTTCTCGCTCTACGTGCACCGGCCGACCGCCACGGATCCCAGCTTTGCTCCGGCAGGTCAGGACAGTTTCTACGTCCTCTGCCCCGTGCCGAACCTGCAGGCCGACATCGATTGGGCCATCGAAGGCCCGCGCCTACGGGATCGGATCGTCGACGCCTTGGAACGCACGATGCTTCCTGGGCTCAAGGCCAAGATCACCGCTGATTTTTATAAGACCCCCGAGGATTTCCGGGATGAATACCGTAGTGTCCACGGGGCGGGCTTTTCCGTGGCCCCGATTTTCCGTCAGTCCGCCTGGTTCCGCTTCCACAACCGATCCGAATCCGTGCGGAACCTCTATTTGGTCGGCGCGGGTACGCATCCTGGCGCGGGTGTCCCAGGCGTCCTTTGTTCCGCGAAGGTCATCGACGCCCTCATCCCGGCGGCCTCATGAGCCGCACCGCCGCGCACGTCCCGTCGGCCGCGGCCGAAGCGACCTTGGCCCGTCAAGGGCGGAGCTTCTATTGGGCGCGCCGCCTGCTCGGGGCGACGCACGCTGACCGCGCGACGCGACTCTATGCTTTTTGTCGTCGGCTTGATGACCTCGTTGACGAGGCGACTTCGCCCGAGGAGGCACGGCTAGCGTTGGCCGCCGCGGACCGTGCCATCGTTGACGGACGCACAGACGATCCGGTCTTACAAGACGGGCTCGTGCTCATGCGCGAATGCGGCATCGAGCCCGGAATCGTGCGTGAGCTCATCGCGGGGATGGCGTCGGATGCCGAGACCGTGCGCATGGCGGATGAAGCCGAGCTCCTGCGTTATTGCTACCGCGCCGCAGGCACCGTGGGCCTGATGATGTGCCGGGTCCTCGACGCGCCGGAACCGGCCGCGGCGGCCCACGCCGTCGACCTCGGCATCGCCATGCAACTGACTAATCTCTGCCGCGACGTCTCTGCCGACGCACGGATGGGGCGTCGCTATCTGCCGGCCAGCCTCGTCGGCGATATCGCGCCGACCGAACTCATCGACCCGTCGCCCGCTTTACAGCCAGCGCTCCGTGGCGCGGTGGCGCGGCTCCTCGCCCTGGCGGAAACTTATTATGCCAGCGGCGAAGCCGGGTTGCCGTTCCTGCCCGTGCGCGCCCGCGCCGGCATCCTGGTCGCGGGCCGCGTCTATCGCGCGATTTGCCATCGCCTGGCCGCGGCGGAGTACGCGTATTGGGAAGGACGGGCGTTCGTACCGGACTGGCGTAAGGCGACGATCACCCTCGCGGCCTTGACCACTCAGCCGCTGCGAGGCGCGTTTTGGTCGCGCCCGCAGGCTCATTCCATCTCGCTGCATCAGGCGTTGATTGGTCTGCCTGGCATCACCGCACGTCATGGAGATTGACCTGCTTATCTTAGGCGGGGGCGCCGCGGGACTCAGCTTAGCCCGGCGGCTAGCTGAGCAGGGCGCGGCGGCTCCGCGCACCTTGGTGCTCGAGAGTCGGGTGGCTTACGTCGATGACCGCACTTGGTGTTTCTGGATGCATCCCTCGGCGCAGCTGACCCATCTGGTACGTCGACGTTGGTCGAAGGTGTCGCTGGCTTCCTCGTCCGCACGTGTGCTGGTGGACTGCCCGGATTTTCCTTACGCGCTTCTCCCTTCGGGCGGATTCTACCAGGAGAGCGGCGAGCTCATCGCCCAGTCGGAACGCGTACGCTTGGCCTTGGGCGTGAGCGTCCAGGGCGTGCCGCGCAAGGTCGACGGGCTTTGGGAAGTAGAGACCTCGGCCGGAGTCCAGCGCGCCCGTTGGGTCGTCGACACTCGCCCGCCGGCGGTGCCGGTCGCGGGAGCGGCGGTACTCTGGCAGTCTTTCCTCGGTGTGGAGGTCGAATGCGCGGGGCCGGTCTTCGATCCGACCGTCGCGGAGATCATGCACTTCACGCAGGGCGAGGCGGGGCAGATTCTTTTCCATTACCTGCTCCCGCTGTCGCCCACGCGGGCTTTGTTGGAAGTCACCGCCTTCGCGCCGGCCCCGGCCGGACCGGAGGTATTCCGAGGGGAGCTCACTCGCTTCATCGAGCAGCGACTCGAAGGGCGGCCATACCGGATTCGGCGTGAGGAGCATGGCATCCTGCCGATGGGGATGCCGATGCCGAAGCCTTCAGCGGATGCGACCTTCGTCCGTGCGGGCTTGATGGCGGGCGGAGCGCGGGCGAGCAGCGGCTATGCCTTCCAGCGCATCCAACGATGGGCGGAGGCGTGTGCCTGCAGCTTAGCTGAAGGGCGAGGCCCCCAAGCGCACGCGGAGGACGGTCTGGTTCTACGGTGGATGGATGCGCTCTTCCTGCAGGTGCTCCGGCGGCAGCCAGAGTTGGCGCCGACCATCTTCCTCGCCATGTTCCGCAAGGTCGCGCCGGCGAGGCTCGCTCGTTTCATGAGCGACCAGGGCACCTTGCTCGACGACCTCGCCATCATCGCCGCCTTACCACCGGGGCCGTTCCTCCGTGAACTTTTCCGACCCGCTCCTAGCGTGGTGCGCCCATGAACGCCGAACGTCGCCAGGGCCTGATCTTCGGGTGCGTCGCTTGTTTGGCGGCGGCGGCCTCCGGCGCGCTCGGGCGGTTTCCGTCACAGCTAGAACTCATCATCCTCGCCGCGTTGATCCTCGTCCTCGGCGTCCCGCATGGGGCGATGGATACTCTTTTCGCGCAGCGGCTCTATGGCCTGAAGACGGCATGGGATTGGACGCGTTTCACGGTCGGCTATCTGGCGCTCGCGGGCCTGGTGGTCGCCGCTTGGGTGTGGGCACCCACGGGCTTCTTGGTCGGCTTCCTGCTCATCTCCGCCGCGCATTTTTCGGGTGATCCCGCGGAGGGGACGCCCTGGATATCGCGTATCCTTTATGGTGGCGCGGTGCTGGTCTTGCCGGCCTGGCGCCATCAGGTCGAGATGAGTGGCCTATTCGGTCAGCTCGTCGGGCCGGAGGCGGCCGGCGCGATCATGCCCGTCCTGGGTTGGCTCGTCTGGCCGTGGGCGCTGGGGCTGCTCGTGGCGGTCGGCGAGCGCATTGGTCGTGATCGCCTGACCGCGTTCGAATTCGCGGCGGTCGGCGTTCTCTCGTTCGTGGCGCCACCCTTGCTCGCCTTCACCTTGTTCTTCTGCGGCATGCATGGTGCACGCCATATCCTCCGGGCGTTCCGCTATTCCGGCCGAGACTCCTGGCGCTTCCTCGGCCTGGTCGCCTTGTTGCCTATGATCGGGGTGGCGCTTGCTTCGGCGGCGGCTTGGGTTTTCTTAAAGGACACCCCGCTCGACGCGCGCGTGCTGCAGATCGTCTTCGTCGGACTGGCGGCGTTGACCGTCCCGCACATGGTCTTGGTCGAAAGAGTGCGCCTGATGGGCTGGATCCGGCCGCCGGCGGCCTAAGCTGAGCCGTACTCAGCGAAGGATTTGCTACGTCTCACGGATGCGTATGATGGGAAAGATGAAAGCCATCATGACGTTAAGTTGCGCCGGGCTGGCCGCCTTGCTCGCCGAGGGCTGCGCAAGCGGCGTGACGTCGATAGAGGCGGGTCTCCCCGATTTGTCGGCGCATCAGTGGCGGCACCGCGTCTTGGTCATCGATACGCCGTCGAGGGAGTCGGCCGAGTATCTGCGACAAAGCGATGCACTGGCGGCGGCGTCAGCGGGCCTGCAGGAAAGGCACGTCCAAGTCGTGACCCAGACCGCGAAAGTGTTCCGGGTCCGCCTGGTCGGCAAGGATGGCGGGGTGAAGCTCGACCGGGGCGCCCCCGTCGACGTCCCGACGCTCTTCGCTTTGATCGACGCCATGCCCATGCGTCGGTCAGAGATGTCCGGCCGATGATGAGTTGACCCGTTGACCGGTTGGCAAGTTGGCTAGGGGCCGAAGCGAGGACTGGAAGGCCAGTCATAATGGGGTCTGACCCCATTCAATTCATTCACTGCTGCGGCGCGTACGCCTACGCAGATTAGAAGCCAGAGGGCTTAGGCGCCTGGCTTTTTATTGTAGTCGGCGCGCTCGTCGGCGTTCATTTTCTTGAGACGCTGCATCGCGGCAAAAATAGCGATGCCGAACAGCGAGAAGATGAGGACCGCGAAGTAAGGGACTAGCTCATTCATCTTTGGAATTCTCGATGGCTTTCAGGTAAATACCGAAGGCAAGGATAGAAGGGGCCCAAAGTCCGACGAAGATCGCCTCCGATTTGTAGTCCAATAAATAAAGGAGCTTCGAAAAGATGATGACCAAGAAAACGGCGATAAACAGCAGCTTGTCGGTTAGATTGAACTTTTTAAACATATCTAGGGTGTTATAGATTAGAATATAACACCTAGTTCCGCCGGAGTCAAATAATGGAAGGCGTCTCCTGAATTCCCTAACTTGACCGTTCTGTATCAAGACTCCGGCGGAGGGTTTAAATAGGCTTAATCGGGTCGCTGGCGAGGGGGGTTCCCCATGCGGGCAAGACGGTGCCGCGGGTTAGGGCGCGTCCAAACGCGGCTGACTCATAATAGGGTCAGACCCCATTAATAGGGTCAGACCCCATTATGCCGCTTAGCGGGTGGTGAACTCGCGGTCGGAGGCTTGGCACCAAAGACGGTAGATATTGATCACATTCTTGCGGATGCCGCTGACCGGTATCTTCAAAAAACCCTGGCGCTTGGCTGCTTCGAAGAGAATCCGCTCTTTCTGGGTCAGCCGATGCCCGACACCGCGATTGCCGATCTTGCCCCGGGTCGACTCGCCGCGACTGAGTCGCTCGATGTCATTCTTGTCGGGCTTGGGCATAGGAGGATTCTAAAGCAGAAAACGGAAAGCGCAAATGGGCAGAGAGGGGTAGGCGCGGCGGAGCCGCGAGGGGGCAAGTTGACGAGGGGACACGTGGGCAAGGGGCATTACATTAGAGGCACGGGGGCTCAGGAGCTCGGTGGATCAGACAAGCCACAGGGCTCAAAGGGAAACCGGATGGGTGGGGTGTGGGTAGGGCCGACCAACCTTGGTCGGCCGAGGTCGAGCAGGGATGCTCGACCCTACCCATGTCAGGTATTGGCGGTAAGCGGTTGGCGGTTGGGAGCGGCAGAAAGGTAGAGGCAGCTAGGACAGCACGTGGTGCTGACCCGCCCCCGGGATTGCAGGCCCTCGGCAGGTGGGCATGGTGAATGTATGCTGATTCCTTACGAAGAGCTTCGCATCCTTTATGCCCACGCGATCAATACGGTCGCTTGGGAAGAGGCGCAGGTCGTGCCGCGTTCCGGGCCTTATCGCGGTGGGCTGGTCTTTCGGAAAGGTCGTCGCGTGTTCACCTTGTCCTTCGACGCCGCTGCGGCGCCGGAGATCATGAACCTGCAGGTCGTGCTACCGTTCGCCTTGGACGATGAAGATGCGGGGCTTTCCCATAGGATGGTCTCTCGTTTCAATGGGGAGATCCGCGGCGTGAAGTTCTTCCTCGTCGACGCTCCTACGCCGCTGCTCGTCTGCTCGATCGAGGCGATCCTGGCGTCTCATCGTCGGATCCCGAACAGCGAAGTCGTCGACGCGGTCCTGCGCAATGCGATGGGGCGCATGGAGGAGGCGGTCGAGCAGGTCGAGCGGGAGTTGCGCGGCGGAGCCGCAAGATGAGAGTATGGAGTATCGAGTATAGAATATGGGGAGCTGTTGCGGGTAGGGCCGACCATCCTTGGTCGTCCGCGGTCGAGCAGGGATGCTCGACCCCACCTCGAGACACGAAAGTGGTGCCGGAAAAACCTACGAACCGTATTTCAAAGATGGCAGAAGGGTGACGGTTTGGCGTCGGCGGGACATGATGATTGATGGGGACTTTCGGCGGCGAGTAATCTGGGTCAGCGATGAGCGAATCAAAGGAGAAGCTACTTCGCGAACGTTCGTCCGACGGGCCTTCGCCGCCGACGTTAGCCCAGATTGGACTAGGCGGGATGGTACGGTATCTTCTCCAACGTCTACTCGGCATCCGAGGCTTGGTCGTCTCGTTGTTCATCCACCTCATGTTGATGACGTTGGCGATCATCTGGGTCGTCTCCAGCATCAGCGAAAAGAGTCCCACGCAGCCGGAATTTATAGGCACCGGCGCCGGCGGCGGTGCGGCCGGCGAGCGCGCCAAAATATTGGAGCATAATCTCCAGCAGAAGAAGCAGAAGGCTCTCGCGAAGAAAGTCTCCCGAATCACCTCCAAGAACCTCAACGCCCCGGTGGTACTGCCCGACATGAAGTCGAATGCGCTATCGATTGATTCCCTGGCTTCCAAGCTAAGCGGAAGCTCGTCGAAGGGTTTCGGCGGAGGCTCTGGCGGTGGTATCGGCGCGGTCAAGGGCGTCGGCATCGGCAATATGCGCAACTTCGTCGGTAAGCCCGTCATGGGAGCCCGCATCAATGCGACCAAAGTGGCGGTCTTCATGGACGCCTCGAGGTCCATGGGCCGTTACCTCGATCGCGTCGAGTCCGAGATCCGTAAGCAGTTCCCGACAGCCGATGTCTTCATGTACGCCGGAGTCTGGACCAACGTGAAGGACGACGTGATTATCGGCGGTTCCCGCTATAAAGGCACGACCGGTCGCAGTGGGTCCCCGCCGGTGAAGTTCACCGATCCGGATAAACTCACCGCCAACGGCAAGCGGATCTTCAAGCAATACGATGACAACTTCAAGACCGGCTGCGTGGGCGCCTGGATTGACATCATGCGCAATGAGCGGGCCTACGATGGACTGGTCATCTTCTCCGACTTCCAGGATGGCGTCACGCAGTACCGCAGCACCAAAGGCGCCAAGCCGGACAGCTACTCAACTCAGGACACAACCATCATCTACTGCGATAGCGTCCGCTCACGGCTGCCGACCGATGACCGCAAGCCGACGGAGAAGCGTTGGGAAGACGAACTCGTCAGCGCCTTTGCGGCGGCGAAATCCGGCCGCGGGCCCAAGCTTTATCTTTTCTCCACGGAGATTGAGCCGCAACCGATCTTCGCCCGCTGCGTCGCCGCTTCGGGCGGCCAGTCCAAGATGGTCGAGTGGCTGCGTAGCGGTGGCAACCCGCCACCTGACGCGGATGAACTCACCATCGGTAAGCCGACGGTCGTGAGCGCTCCTCCGGGCGATCTGACCCCGGCCGGAGTCCGCGCGCTGCGCTGAAGAAGGAGGCAGAGGGGCGAATCGAGGAGAGGCTTCGCCGACATCCGGCGTGGCTGTTCTATTTGACGGTATCCGCGGCCGCCTTTTTCCCCTTCCGCGCGCCTTTCGCGATATCCTTCTTCTCTTCGGGGCTTAGATTATTGGCCGGCGAATCGGGTTCATTGTGCTTCGGCATCGCGAGGCGCAGGCGCTCGATGATATCTTTGGATTCGGGCTGAGCGGCTAGGTTGCGGTGCTCGAGCGGGTCGGTCGAGTGGTCGTACAGTTCCTCGGCGCCGCCTTTCGAGCCGTAATACGTGAAGCGATAGCGACCGTCCGTGACGGAATGGTTCCCGAAGTTATAAGTGGTCAGGGTGGGGTGGTTCCAGGCCAGGGTCGGATCCTTCAGCACCGGAGCGAAACTGCGGCCATCGTTCTCGGGGTTGGCGGGAAGCCCGCACAGCTCGATGAGCGTCGGGTACATGTCGAGCAGGTTGACCACCGCTTCGCTCTTCAGCCCCGGCTTGGTCACGCCTGGCACGCTCACGATGAAGGGAACCCGGTCGGACTCTTCCCAGAGGTCGGTCTTACCGTACTTGAGTTTCTCGCCGAGGTGCCAGCCGTGGTCGCCCCAGATCATGATGATGGTATTGTCGGCGTATTTGCTCTTGGCCAGGGCGTCGAAGACGACGCCGAGGCAGTGGTCGGCGTAACTGATGTTCGCGAGGTAGGCGCGCTGGGCCTGCTTGTGCAGGTTCGCCTGATCGGCGGCCTGGAAGCGCGGATCGGGCGAGAACAGTTCCTTCCCCGCCTTGTTTGTGATGTCTTTCAGGTCGTCGCGGAAGATCTCGACGGTCTTGAATTTATCCAAGGGATAGAGGTCGAAGAACTGCTGCGGGACTTCCCAGGGCAAGTGAGGCTTGGAGATCCCGAGGGCCAGGAAAAACGGCTTACCGTCGAAGTCACGCTTGAGTTGATCGGCGGCCCATTTGCTGGAGACATAGTCTTTGGTCTGTTCGACGGGAGCGGTGACGGCCCCCCAGCGGAATTCTTCCCCTTTTTCCTTCGTGGCTTTTCCAGCTCCCGCTTCCTTCGGGGTGGCGGGAGATTCGGACCAGAGCATGCCACCGTTGTTGCCGCCGGCGTCCACGAACTCTTGGAACGCCCACTGTCCTTCATCCATTCCTTTCGCGGTCGGGTGCTTATGGAAGATCTTCCCCGTGGAGAGGGTGTGGTAGCCGTGCTTCGCGAAGTATTCCGGCAGCGTCACGACGTCCTTCGCCTTCGGGGCGTTCTTCAGGTTCTGCCGATTGCCGTAGACGCCAGTCGAAGCCGGCTGCTTGCCGGTCAGGGTGGCCGAACGGCTCGGGCAGCAGACCGTGGCGGCACAATAGGCCTTGTTCAGCACGACCCCTTTTTCCTTAGCCAGCTTGTCCATGTGCGGGGTGATCGCCTGCGGATTGCCGCCGAAGCAGCCCACCCAGTCGTTCATGTCGTCGACGGCGATGAAGAGGACGTTGTAGCCCTTGCTTTGATATTCGGCGACCTTCTGCCGGACTTCATCCGCGGCGAGCAAAGCGCCCGGCGCGGCGGCCAGCAGGACTCCCAAGAGGCAGAGCAACCGAAGGAATTTCACGGGGCTGACTTCGGGGCGCTTCATAAAGATCAATTAAAGTAACCTGGCGGAGGGGAAGGGATTCGAACCCCCGGAACCTTGCGGTTCATCTGATTTCGAATCAGACGCAATCGACCACTCTGCCACCCCTCCTATCCAGGACTGTTGAGGAAGTCCCCGGATGGCGGGCGGGCAAGACGTAAATGAGCGGCAAAGGCTTGGGAAGGGGCCGTTTGGCCGCCCCGGACGCTTGCCAGCGTCGGTTTGCCATCTATCTCTGCTGATAACCCCGCATCTCCCCATGCCCCTCCGCCTGCTCTGCCTGTCCGTCCTTTGCCTCTGTTCCGTAGTCGCCTCGGCGGAGACTTCCTGGATCTGGGGCGCGAAGAACAACGTCGCGAAACAAGAAGTCTGGTTCCGCACCTCGTTCGAATTGAAGGAAGTCCCGGCCAAGGCGCTGCTGCAGGCCGCCGCGGATAATCACTGCGTCGTCTGGCTCAACGGCAAGGCGCTCGGCGGCTCCGACGATTGGGCGGAGGCTTTCAACGCCGAGGTCGGCGGCGATCTCAAGGTCGGCGTGAACACGATCGCCGTGCTCGCTCGTAACGATGGCGGTATCGCCGCGTTGTCCTTCCGTCTCACCGCGGGCCCGGCCGTCCTCGCTGAATCCGGCACGAACTGGAAGACGTCCCTCGCCAAGCCGGGTAAGGGCTGGGAAAACGCCGGCTTCGATGACGCCTCCTGGGCCGCCGCGACTTTCGTCAAGAAGTATGGCGAACAGCCCTGGGGTAAGCCTCTCGATCGTCAGGCCGCGGTCGCCAAGAGCGGCAAGCGCACGCCGTCCACTTCCGTGGCCGCTCCCGAGGAACTCATCCTGCAGCCCGGCTTCAAGGCCGAACTCCTGCATCTCGTGCCCAAGGCGGAACAGGGCACCTGGGTCTCGCTCGCCGTCTCGCCGGAAGGCGACCTCGTCGCCGGCGACCAAGGCGGCATGCTCTGGCGCGTCTCGCTGAAGGACCCCAACAAGCCCGTCGTCACCAAGATCGACACGAAGTTCTTCGGCTGCCACGGCCTGCTCTTCGCCCACGGCGCGCTCTACGCGTGCACGAGCGAGAAGGGCAAGGGCGACATCTGGCGCCTGCGCGACACCAAGGGCGACGGCTCCTACGCCGAACAGACGCTGATCCGCGCGCTCAAGGGCTCGGGCGAACACGGCCCGCACCAGCTCGTCCTGGACCGCGACGGCTCGATCCTCGTGGTGGGTGGCAACCATACCAAGCTGCCCGACGACGAGAAGGCCGGCGCACCGGTGAAGCGCTATGACGAGGACGACCTCCTGAAGAAATACGAAGACGCCAACGGCCACGCCTCCGGCATCAAGGCCGTCGGCGGTTGGATCGCGCGCATGGATAAGGATGGCAAGGATTGGGTCCGCGTGACCGCCAGCTTCCGCAACCCGTACGACTGCTCCGTCGCTCCGGACGGCGATATCTTCACCTACGACTCCGACATGGAATGGGACATGGGCGCCCCTTGGTATCGTCCGACCCGCATCTACCTCTGCACCCCGGGCGGCGAACTCGGCTGGCGCTCCGGTGCCGGCAACAACGCCTTCCCCACGCTCGACATGCAGCCCGCGCTCGTCGACGTCGGTCCGGGCAGCCCGACCGGCACCACCATGGGCACCGGCGCCAAGTTCCCGGCGGCCTATCAGCGCGCGTTCTTCGCGTGTGACTGGACCTTCGCCACGCTCTACGCGATCCACCTCACGCCGGAAGGCGGCGGCTGGAAGGCCCGCAAAGAAGTCTTCGCCGCGGGTAAGCCGTTCTCGGTCACCGACGCCGTGATCCGCCCGCAGGACGGCCACATGTACGTCACCATCGGGGGCCGCGGCGGTCAGTCCGCGCTCTACCGTATCGCTTATAAGGGAACGGAGTCCACCGCGCCGGTCGCCTGGTTCGCCGCCACGCCCGAACAGAAGCTACGTCGTGAACTCGAAGCCCTCCGCGACGTCGCTCCTTCCGCCGCGGCGCTCGCCAAGGCCTGGCCGAACATGGGTCACCCTGATCTCTGGGTGCGGTTCGCCGCCCGCATCGCCGTCGAGCACCAGCCGGTCGACGCCTGGCGCGCCCGCGTGAAGCCCGACGCCAATGCCGACCTCGCGCTCAACGCCGCCTTGGCGCTCGCCCGCAGTGGTGGCCCGCAGGACCTCGCCGCGATCGTCGCCGCCGCCGACGCGGCCGCGAAGACCAAGGATCTCCGCCAGCAGCAGGACCGTCAGCGCGTCTTCCAGGTCGCGTTCTCGCGTCACGGCAAGCCGGACGCCGCCACCATCGCCCGCCTCGGCAAGGAGAGCGCCACGCGCATCCCTTCCGGCGACAACGCCCTCGACCGTCAGCTCGCGCAGCTCGCCATCTACCTCGGTGAACCGAGCGCGCCCGGCCGCATCCTGCAGGCCATGAAGATCGCCCAGCCCAGCCCGGCCGTCGTCGCCGATCCGGAGATCCTCGCCCGCCATCCCGGTTACGCCAAGGCCGCCGCCGCCGCGATGGCGGTCACGCCCTCATCGACGCGCATCGGCCTCGCCGTCTACCTCAGCCGTGCCACCGTCGGCTGGACGCCGGAACTGCGGAAGCAGTTCTTTGGCTTCCTCGACGAACTCGCCCTCGCCCAGGGTGGTAACTCGCTGAAGGGCTTCGTCCGTAATATCCGCAAGGAGACCCTGGCGGCCATGCCAGAAGCCGACCGCGCGGGCTTCGAGCCGGTCGCGCCCGTCGTGAAGGTCGAACCGCTCCCGGCTGCCTCCGGCCCGGGCCGTCTCTGGACGCACGCCGAAGCCCTCAAGGCCTGGGACGACGCCAAGGCCAAGAAGTCGTTCGACTTCGCCAACGGCCAGAAGATGTTCGCCGCCGCGCTTTGCTCGCAGTGCCACCGCCTCGGCGACAACGGCGGTGCGCAGGGTCCGGATCTCGCCGGCCTCGGCGCCCGTTCCGCTCCGGCTGACGTGCTCATGAGCATCGTCCAGCCCAACGCCATCGTCTCCGACCAATACGCGAACTCCGTCATCGGCCGCGTCGACGGCGGTAAGACCATCGGCCGCATCCTCAACGAAGAGGGCGACAAGCTGCAGCTCTCGGTCAGCGCCTTCGATCCGTCGGTGCAGATCTCCGTCAACCGCTCCGACATCCTGAGCATCGATCGTGACGCCAATAGCCCCATGCCCGCTGGCCTGATCAATTCCCTCAACGCTCAGGAAGTCGCCGATCTCCTCGCCTATCTCGTCTCCGGCGGGAATGCGAAGGATGGTCTCTACGCGAAGTGAGCGCCTGGCGCTCACTTCGCGGGGGCCCAGTCGAGGACACGAGGGCTGGAGGACCCGTGGGCTGGAGGGAATGATCAGGGCGGCTTTGGCCGCCCTTTTTGTTTGGTAGGGCTGACCATCCTTGGTCGGCCGCACGGCCAAGCAGGGATGCTTGGCCCTACCTCAAGACAGTACTGTCGTGACGCGGTGCTGCCCCTGCCTAAGGCACAAAAAAGGACAGCACGTGGTGCTGTCCTTTCCTGAGGCACGGCGGATGCGATGTCATCGCATCCCTACCAGCTGCGCTCAGCCGGGCAACGTGAACGCAGGGAGCTTGCGGATCTCGCCGCCAGCCATCGCGGACTCGTGGGCGAGGATGCCCGTGCAGGTCCAGTTGGCGGACTGGCGCGCATTCGGGAACGGCTCACGCTTGGCGAGCAGCGCCTGGATGAACTCGTTGGCGAGGTGCGGGTGGGAGCCGCCGTGGCCGCCGCCTTGCGTGAAGGAAAGGTGGTCTTCGCCTTCGCCGTAGACGCCCTTGGTCGTGAAGTGCTGGATCTCCTTCGGGAGTCGATGGGCGAAGTCGGGTACCTTGACCTTCTGCGGGATCTCCGGCTCGGCCTTCTTCGCCGTGTGGAGGACCGGCTCTTCGCCTTCGATGAGCGGCCACTCGAAGGATTTCTTCGAGCCGTAGACGTCGATGGACTCGCGGTACTGGCGGGCCGTGTCGAAGAGCGAGCGGATGATGCGCGCCGAGACGTCGGACTTATGGAACTTGATGTGGGCCGTCTCGACCGCGAAGGGCGAGTTGTAGATCGGGATCATGTCCTCGGCGATGCGGCCGGAGCCGAAGCACGAGACGTATTCCGCGTCGGCGCGGGTGAGGGCGAGCATCGGGCCGACGCAGTGCGTGGCGTAGTACATCGGCGGGAGGCCGGGCCAGTAACCGGGCCAGCCTTCCATGTCCTGTTGGTGCGAGGCCTGGAGGAACTGCAGGCGGCCCAGTTCGCCGTTGTCGTAGAGCTCCTTCACGTAGAGGAACTCGCGGGCGTAGACCACCGTCTCCATCATCATGTAGCTCAGGCCGGTCGCCTTCACCAGCTTCACGATCTCTTCACATTCGGCGATCGAGGTCGCCATCGGGACCGTGCAGGCCACGTGCTTGCCGGCCTTGAGGGCGGCGATGGATTGGCGGCCGTGGTCGGGGATCGGCGTGTTGATGTGGATCGCGTCGACTTCCGGGTCCTTGAGCAGCGCGTCGAAGTCCGTGTAGCGCTTCGCGATCTTATAGCGGTCGCCGATCGCCTTGAGCTTCTCCGGGTTGCGCTGGCAGATCGCGACGATCTCCGCGTTCGGGTGGGCCTGGTAGATCGGGATGAATTCGGCGCCGAAGCCGAGGCCGGCCAGCGCGATGCGAATCTTCGGAGTGCTCATGGGGGTGTGGCTTCATTCAGCCCAATCAGACGGAAGACGGAAGCCGATTTCCTAGGATGAAACCGACGGCCCCCGTTCGTAAACCTACCAAACAAGAAGGCCGCCCGGGTGGGCGGCCTTCGGAGGGGAAGGGCGGGTCGCTTAGACCTGCTCTTCGATCTTCAGGGCGCGGTAGCCGCCGATGCTCTTGAAGTAGAAGAACAGACCCAGGAAGATGAGGGCCATCGCGAAGGGGATGTAGGAGTCCGCCCTCAGCGTGGCACGGTCGCCGGCCTGGTTGGCGGCGACGATGGCCTTCTGGTCAGCCGTGCCCTTTTCGCCGGCCTTCTTGGCGGCTTCGAGCTTATCACCTGCGACCGCGGTCACCGGGGCGAGGAAGAGGAACTTGGACTCCGTGGCCGACTTGTTGGCCGCATAGACCGCCGGGGCGGTGGTGCTGAGGGACTCGCTCGTGAAGCGGTCCTTGGCGTAGCCGAGACCGGGGCCGCCGATCAGGCCGGCGGAGAGCATGCCGATACCGCCCATGATGGACATCGCGACGGCGCCAGAGCGCGGGAAGCGGTCGCCGACGACGGCGAGCATCGTGGGCCAGAAGAACGTCTTACCGAGGGCGTAGATACCGAGGGCGATGCAAGCGACACCGAAGCTCTGCATGCCGGAGGCGAGCTGGAGGCCGCCGAAGGCGAGGAGCGCCGAGACCAACAGGATGCCGATCGGGGAGAGGCCGAGCTTCGTCTCGATGAAGTGAGCGCAGAAGCGGAGGCCGAACATGATGGCCGAGGTCAGGATGAAGAGGATCTTACCCTGTTCCGGGGTGAAGAGGTTGCCCGTGATGGCTTCGATCCAGCCGTCGGTGCCGAGCTCGACCGCGCCGACGAGGGCGTGGGTGATGAAGAGCACGAAGAGGAGGAAGGAACCGATGGAGAAGCGGGTGATGACACCCACGGCAATCAGGAGGGCGCCAGCGAGGATGAGGCCGAGGTTAGGGACGTTGAAGACCGGGCCGAGGACGTTACCGAGGAAGATCGAGAGCAGGTAGCAAGCGACGAGCGAGCCCAGGATGCCGACGTCCTTGAACATCTCGGAGAAGGAGGCGCCCTTCTCGGCGGCTTCCGACTTCGGGAAGGACTGGCCCATGAACATGACCGCGTAGGCGATGGTCGGGACGAGGTAGAAGGAGAGCTGAGCTTTCCAGCCGAGGCCCATGATGGAACCGAGGAGGTAGGAAGCGACGGCGCCGACGACCATGCCGAGGGGCCAGGAGGCGTGCAGGATGTTCAGGTAGTGCGTGCGCTGCTTGGGGAAGATCGTGGCGACGAGCGGGTTGGCCACGGCTTCGAGGGTGCCGTTCGCGAAGGCGAAGATGAACATGCCCCAGTAGAGGAAGTCATACGCGTTCTGCGGGGTGGAGGCGCCGAAGGTGACGAAGGCCGAGACGATGTGGCCGAGGAGGGCGAGGGCGACGAGCTTGCCGTAGCCGATCTTGTCGACGATCACGCCGCCGATGATGATACCGAAGCAGAAGCCCGAGAAGCCGGCGCCGCCGATGGCACCGAGCTGGGAGGCGTTGAAGCCGTATTCGGACGCCCAAGCGCCGAAGATGCCGCCGCGGAGGGCGAAGCCGACGCCGGCCGCGAGGATAGCCATGAAGCCGGCCCAGAGGAGGCGCTTCGCATTGGGTACAGTAGTTTCTTGCATAGATGTAGGGGGTACGGGTGTGAATAAAACCCATCAGACCCCCTCTGTCGAGGAGGCAAGTGGGGGTAGACCCCTCCCCGCGCCCCCGGGTCAGGCCTTCAGGTTATGGCGGAACTCGGTCGGGCTGACCTTCATCGCCCGGCGGAACTGGCGGGAGAAATCGCTGGCGTCGTAGAACCCCGTCTGGTGGGCGATTTCGGAGGGCCGGAGGTCTGTCGTCCGGAGGAGGTCCGTGGCCGCGGCCACCCGCATACGGACCAGGTAGCCGCGGGGGCTGACCTGGTAGGCCTTGTGGAATTTACGTTCGAACTGGCGGACCGACATCCCGGTGAGCTTGGCCAGCTTGGCTATGTTAAGGGCGGCGGTGAGGTTGTCCTTGATGAACTCCGCCGCGGCTTCGACTTGGAGGAACGGCTCGAGCAAGGCTTTCGTGCCTTCGTAACTGCGGACCGTGCCGCAGACCCCGCAGGCGCGACCAGCCTCGTCGAAGAGCGGGACCTTGGTGGTCTCGTACCAGACGTGTTCGCCGTCAGCGTTCGGGAAGAGCTCGATGATGCGCGGCATGGGCTGGCCCGTCTGGCAGATCTGGAGATCCTTCTTCTTGAAGGCCGCGGCCAGCTCTGGCGGAAAGATATCCTCGTCGGATTTGCCGAGCAGGCTGGCCTCATCGGCGACGCCGCAACGCTGGGCGAAGGCGAGGTTGGCCATCGTGAAACGCCCCGCCAGATCCTTGGCGAAGAACATCACCCCGGGGAGGTGGTCGAAGACGCTCCGCAGGCTCTCCGGGCGCATGCCGCGCATCCAGTCCGAGCGGGGGTCTGGCGTCTTCATACCAAGTACGCTAGGGGGCTTCCGACAGGTTTCCACCGCATTTTAATAGGGTGCAAGGCCCATGGAGCCATCGGCCTCTGAAGCGGTCATTTGTCGCATTAAACCTCGGCAGGTCGGCCTAATGGCCCGCCGTCCCTAGGCTAATTACCTCCCCCTGATGGGAGGGAATTGCTTTTTGATTTTGAGGTCTTCCCTATTCCTCCCACCAGTACCGTTCACCGATCACCCATGACCTCCCTCAAGTCCTTCGCCCTCTGCTTCCTCGCCGCCGCCGCCGCCGCCGCTCCCGACGCCGACTCCATGAAGCGCGGCCAAGCCGTCTACTCCCGCACCTGCATCGCCTGCCACCAGCCGACCGGCATGGGCATCCCTCCGGTCTTCCCGCCCCTCGCCGGTTCCGAGTGGGTTTCCAAGGACGCCTCCATCGCCGTCCGTAACATCGTCAACGGCATGCAGGGTCCTATCACGGTCAAGGGCGTCACTTATAATAGCATGATGCCTCCGGTCGCTGGCCTCACCGACAAGGACATCGCCGACGTCGTCAATTACGTGAACCACAGCTGGGGCAACACCGGCCCGACCGTGACCGAAGCCGAAGTCACGGCCATCAAGAAGAAGTACGCCGACCGCAAGACCCCATGGACCGCGGCCGAGTACGATAAGGAAGCCAAGGAATCGAAGGAAGCTCCGGCCAAGAAGTAAGCCGGCACCTGCCTTTGGGCGGGGTGGCTTGACCAGCGGGGACCTCTGCCGCACTTTGGTGTCTCATCCAAGTGCGCGCAGGCGTGCCTTCCTCATGTCGACCCCCCAACCCCATCCCGGCGCCCCCGCTCGCACCCGCGAGCAGGTGGCCGACCTGCATTTCATGGACGCTCGGTATAAGCTGCTCGACCTGGCAGCCTTCCTCGACCGCCTCGACCGCGCCGCCGGCGGCGAAGACCACCGCGTTCGCGGCCTCCGCGCCGCGCTCTCGCTCCTCCTTGAGAAGGACGAAGGCCGCGTCGCCCGCATCTTGAACCTCTGGAGCGACCCCTCCGTCGCCCCGATTGAAAAGGCCGACACCAAGGCCGCGTCGGGCGTCTGGCCCGGTCTTAAGTAAGCCACGACCATGCGTTACATCGAACCGCACGGCCACATGGTGAGCCGCACCACCGACGACTATCAGGCCATGGCCCTCGCCGGCTGCGCCGCGATTTGCGAGCCCGCCTTCTGGGCCGGCTTCGATCGCAAATCCGCCGACGGCTTCTACGACTACTTCTGTCAGCTGACGCAGCATGAGCCTAAGCGCGCCGCCAAGTACGGCCTGCCGCATTACTCCTGGTTGTGCATCAACCCGAAGGAATCCGAAGACATGGCGCTCGCCGCCGACGTCCTCGCGCTGGTCCCGGAATTCCTGAAGGCCCCGACGGTGCTCGGCATCGGCGAGATCGGCCTCAACAAGAATACGCGCAACGAGATGAAGGTGCTCGAGCAGCACATCGCCCTCGCGGTGCAGTATGACCAGATGATCCTCGTGCACACACCGCACCTCGAGGACAAGCGTAAGGGCACGCGCCTGATCATGGATTGCCTCAAGGCGAATGGCGTCGTGAAGCCCGAGCGCGTGATCATCGATCACGTCGAGGAGCATACCATCCACGAAGTCCTCGACCAAGGCTTCTGGGCCGGCATCACGCTCTATCCCGAATCGAAGGCCACGCCCGTGCGCGCCATCGACATGATCGAATCCGTCTCCGCCCAGCGCGTCTGGCTCAACAGCGCGTGCGATTGGGGCCACAGCGATCCGTTGTCCGTGCCCAAGGCCGCGCAGGAGATGCGTCGCCGCGGCCACTCTGCCGCCGCCATCGACCGACTCGTCTACGGCAATCCGGTGAAGTTCCTCTCGCAGTCGCCGCGCTTCCAGGACCCCGCCGCCCAGGCCTGACCCGCGTGAAGCTCACGTCCGGACTTTCTCTCGCCTACTGCACCAACGTCCACCGCGGCGAAGGGTGGGTCGAGACGTTTGCCGGCCTCCGCGACCACGCGCTCCGCGTGCGCGACCGCGTCTGCCCCGGCAAGACATACGTCCTCGGCCTGCGCCTCGGCGACCTCGCCGCGAAGGAACTCGCCGTCCCCGCCACGCTCGCGGCCTTCCGCGCTTGGCTCGACAAGGAGAACTGCGTCGTTGCCGGCATCAACGGTTTCCCGTTCGGCCCTTTCCATGGCCAGGCCGTGAAGGACAACGTCTTCGCGCCGGATTGGTGCGAAGCGCCGCGCCTCGAATACACTAACCGCCTCTTCGACCTCCTCGCTACGTTTGGTCCGCCCGACAAAGTCGGCACCGTCAGCACGCTGCCGGGTTCGTTCAAGGACTTCGGCCGTAATGCCGACGAACTCAAGGTCATGCGTCGCAACCTGCTAGCGTGCGCCGAACACCTCGCCCGCCTACGCGATCGCACGGGCACGCACCTGCGCCTCGCGCTTGAGCCCGAGCCGATCGGCCACGCTGAGAACACGCCCGAAGCGTTGCGTCTGTTCGAACAGCTCCGTGCCGAAGAGCCCGCCCAGGGCCTCGTCGACGCGCACCTCGGCATCGCCTACGACACCTGTCACTTTGCGCTGCAATACGAAGAGGCTCATGAGGCCATCGCGCGCCTCAACGCCGGCGGCGCGCCGGTGCTCAAGTTCCACCTCAGCTCCGCGCTCAAGCTCAAGCCCACCGAAGTCGCCCTCGCGCGTCTCGCGAAGATGCACGAGCCCACCTACCTGCACCAGACCATGGGTCGCGCCAGGGACGGCTCCATCGTGCGCTTCAAGGACATCCCGTTCGCCATGGCGGCGATTGATCAGCTGCGCGCGCTCGAGGAACTCCGCGTGCACTTCCACGTGCCCGTGAACGCCGACCGACTCTCCGACGAACTCTCCACGACCAACGACCACCTCAAGGCCGCGCTCGATGTCATCGCCAAGGCGCCCGGCGCCTGTCGCGAACTCGAGATCGAGACTTACACGTGGGAAGTCCTGCCGCCCGAGGTCCGCGCGGCTGACGTCGCCGACATGATCGCCGAGGAGTATCGCTGGACGCTCGCTGAACTCGCGCAGCGCGGCGTGAAGCCCCTCTGAGATGAGTCCGAAGCTGCGTGGCTGGCTCATCCTCTCCCGTGGCTCGAATCTGCCGACTGTCTGGAGCAACGTCATCGCTGGCTGGTTGCTCGCCCAAGGCCTGCGCCTGCCCCCGCTCGGCACGGACTTCTGGAAGCAGCCGCCGGACTCGCCCGCCTGGGGCTCGCTGCTTCTGCTGCTTCTGGGCGTCTCGTTGACCTATGTCGGCGGCATGATCCTCAACGACGCCTTCGACGCGCGCTGGGACGCCGAACGTCGGTCGACGCGCCCGATCCCGGCGGGGCTCATCGACGTCCGCGACGCTTTGCGGGCAGGGTGGGGCGCGCTCGCGGCCGGTTTCGTGCTCACCGTAGCGGCGGCGCCGGCTGGCACGCGCCTCGCCGTGACGATCGTCGCGCTGCTCCTCGCTCTCTGCGTGATCGTCTACGATCGCTGGCACAAAGGCGTGAGCTGGGCGCCGGCCGTGATGGGCCTCTGCCGCGCCATGCTCCCGCTCATCGGCTTCCTCGTCGTCGGCGAAAGCATCTTCTTCCCGCCGTTGGCGGATTCGGACTGGATCCTCTTCGCGCACATGTTCGCGCTCTGGCTCCTGACTTACGCCATCACCCTGGTCGCGCGCCATGAGGCTACCGGCGGCGGCGCCGGCCGTTGGGTCGAGGCGCTATTGTTCGTCGCGCCGGCCCCTCTCTTCTGGGCGGTCGGCTTCTTCTGGCCGTGGATGCTGCTCTGGTCCGCGGTTTACGTCTGGTGGCTCGTCCGCTCGAACCGTCGTCATCCGTTGCCGGGCGGCGTCGGCGCCCGCGTGGCCGATCGCTTGGCGTCCATGCCGCTGATCGATGCCATGACCAACGGCTACCTGGTCTTCATCTGTCTCTCCGTGTTGATTCGTCGCAAGGGCGTGCACCCCGAGGCGCTCTTCGACGCCGCTTGCCTGCTCTTGCTTGCCGTGGGGATGGCCTGGTTCGCCATGCGCCTCGTCCTGCGTTGGCGGAAGCAGATTCCCTCAACCTGAGGAAACAGGGGATTTTCTTCGGTCTGGCTGGGTTTTCTGGGAACTGGGCTTGTCCTCAGGCGTCTCACTCTTTCTGATTAACCCTCCCCCAGGGCTATGGACGACTCCCTTGACCTCGAATTCGCGGTAACCTACCGCCACCGCATCTTCTTCACCGAAGGCGCGTTCGTTGCGGGTAACCGGGTCCTCGCCGACCTCTTTGCCGACGCCAAGGTCATCCCCATCGTCGATGCGGGCCTGGCCAACTCCCGTCCGGGCTTTGCCGCGGAGGTCGCCGCCTACGGCAAGGCCATGGGCGTGCACTTCACCCGTTCCCCTCTCGTGCTCACCGGCGGTGAGGCCGCCAAGAAGGACTCCGCCGTCGTCAAGGCCGCCCTGGCCGCGATCGAGGCCGACAAGATCTGCCGCCACTCGTACGTCCTCGCCATCGGCGGTGGCGCCTTCCTTGACGCCGTCGGCTTCGCGGCCGCCACCGCCCATCGTGGCGTGCGTCTCGTGCGCATGCCCACCACGACCCTTGGTCAGGGCGATGCCGGCGTCGGCGTGAAGAACGGCATCAACACTTTTGGTAAGAAGAATTTCACCGGCGCCTTTGCCGTGCCCGCCGCCGTGGTCAACGACCTCGCGCTGCTCGCCTCGCTCGACGCCCGCGGTCTGCGCGACGGCCTCGTCGAGGCCGTGAAGGTCTCGCTCCTCAAGGACCCGGTCTTCTTCGCCAACCTCGAAAAGGAATCCGCGCTGCTTGCCGCTGGTAATATTCCTGCGATTGGTCGAGCCGTCCGCCGCTCCGCCGAACTACATGCGAAGCACATCGCTGGCAATGGCGACCCATTTGAACTCGGTAGCGCCCGTCCGCTCGACCTCGGCCATTGGGCCGCGCACAAGCTCGAATCGATGACGAACCATCGCCTGACGCACGGTGAAGCCGTGGCCGTCGGCCTGGCGCTCGACCTCATCTGCGCCCGCGAGCTCGGGCTCTTCGGCCAGGAAGAGACCGAACGCACCCTCAATCTGCTCGTCGCCCTCGGTTTCAAGATCTACGCGCCAGAGATGCACCTCGAAGGCGGTGCGCCGATGCTGGCGGGCCTCGAAGAATTCCGCGAACACCTCGGCGGCCAGCTCACGCTCGTCCTGCCGACCGCCATCGGTAAGTCCACCCAGGTCCACGTGATGCCTGCCGCCGTCGTGCGTAAGGCCGCCGACGAACTGCGGGCGCGGGATCAGCAGCCATGCGCCGCGCGGTCCTGAATGTCGTCGGTCTCTCCGCCCGGGATCTTCGTTCCGGCGTCATGCCGCGTCTCGCCGCGCGCGCCGCGAAGGGCAGCGTCGCCCAAGTACGTCCGGCATTCCCCGCCGTCACCTGCACCGCGCAGTCCGATTACCTGACCGGCAAGCAGCCGAGCACGCATGGCATCGTCGGCAACGGCTGGTATGACCGCACGCTGAGCGAGGTGCAGTTCTGGAAGCAGTCGAACCGCGTCGTCCTCGCGTCGAAGGTCTGGGACGAACTCCACGCCAAGAACCCGAAGCTCAAGGTCGCGAACCTGTTCTGGTGGTACAACATGGGCACCGCGGCGGATATCTCGGTCACGCCACGCCCGGTCTACAAGGCCGACGGCGGGAAGATCTTCGACATCGCGAGCTACCCGCAGCGTTACAAGGAGCTGCTCAAGCGTGAGCTCGGTGATTTCCCGTTCCACTCATTCTGGGGTCCGCGCGCTGGCCTGCCATCGTCGCAGTGGATCGCCGATAGCGCCCGCTGGATTGAAGAGCATGAGCAGCCCGACCTCAGCCTGGTCTACCTGCCGCACCTCGACTACGACCTCCAGCGCTTCGGCCCCGCCGATCCGCGCTGCGACGTGGCGCGTCGTGATGTCGACAAGCTCGTCGGCGACCTCGCGGAATTCCTCGAAGCCCGCGGTGTCGAAGTCCTCATCGTCTCCGAATACGCCATCACCGCCGTCGACCGCGCCGTCCCACTGAACAAAGTCCTGCGCGGGCATGGCTGGCTCGAGCTCAAGCCCGAGGATGGTAGTCTCACACTCGACACCTTTAATTCGAAAGCCTTCGCCGTCGTCGACCACCAGGTCGCGCACGTCGTCGTCCTCGATTCGTCGGTCCGCGAGGAAGTCCGCAAGGTCCTGCTCGCCACGCCCGGCGTTGCCCAGGTGCTCGACGCCGATGGCCAGGCCGCTGTCGGTATCCAGCACGTGCGTAGCGGCGACTTCGTCGTCATCGCCGACGGCCATAGCTGGTTCTCTTATTACTGGTGGGAAGAAGGACAGGGTGAGCCCGATTTCGCGCGCTGCGTGGATATCCACCGCAAGCCTGGCTACGACCCCGTCGAACTGTTCATCGACCCAAAGATCCGTTTCCCGATGCTCAGCATCGCCTGGTTCCTGCTGAAGAAGAAGCTCGGCTTCAAGGCGCTCATGAAAGTCATCTCGCAGGACGCCACGCTCGTGAAGGGCTCGCATGGCCGCCTCCCGGAGGACCCGCTCGACTGGCCGGTGCTCATCGCGCCGGCTGGAGTCGCCTTGCCCTCGCAGATCGCTTCGACCGACGTTTACGGTCGGATCGCGCAGGGCTTCTGAACGCATTCGCTCTGGTCTGGGGTTGAAGCGGAACTTCGTGTGCACAGGGTAGTCGTATCCTCATGCTCGCCCGCAGTCTTGCCCTCGTCCTCGGCGTCGCCGCCTTCGCTGCGCCTTTCCCGGAGCCGCACAACAACCAGAAGGAGACCATCCCGGTCCTCAAGCCGGCCGATGCGCTGACGAAGCTACACCTCCCTGCGGGTTTCAAGGCCACGCTCTTTGCCGCCGAACCCGACGTCCGTCAGCCGATCGCGATGTGCTGGGATGAACGCGGCCGCCTCTGGATTGCCGAGAACTATACCTACTCGGACGGCAAGGAGCGCTTCGACCTCAACCTGCGCGACCGCATCATCATCCTCGAGGATGCTGACCATGACGGTAAATTCGACAAGCGCACCGTCTTCACGGACGAGATCCAGATGCTCACCAGCATCGAGCGTGGCTTCGGCGGCGTGTATGCGTTGTGCCCGCCCAATCTCCTCTTCATCCCCATGGACGGCGATAGGCCCGCCGGCCCCGCCCAGGTCGTCCTCGATGGCTTCAGCACCACCGCCGCCAGCCGCCACACTTTCGCCAACGGACTTAAGTGGGGTCCCGATGGCTGGCTTTATGGTCGCGTCGGCATCTCGAGCACCTCGTGGGTCGACGTACCCGGCGTACCCAAGGAAAAGCGCCAGCCCACCGCCGGCGGTCTTTGGCGCTATCACCCGGTGACCAAGGTCTTCGAGCCTTACTGCCACGGCACCACCAACCCGTGGGGATCGGATTGGACCAAGGACCACGAGTTGCTCTTCATCAACACCGTCATCGGTCATGGCTGGCAGGGCATCCATGGCGCGCACTTCAAGCGCATGCATGGCGAGGATCCGTATCCTTTTATCTACGAACTCATCGACCAGCAGGCTGACCACTATCACTGGGACACCGGCAAGAAGTGGAACGACGTCGACGGCGGTCGTGGCGGCGCGGATAGCTTCGGCGGCGGGCATGCTCATGTCGGCATGATGATCTACCAAGGAGACAACTGGCCTTCGCAGTATCGCGACAAGCTCATGACGCTCAATCTGCACGGACGTCGCGTGAACGTCGAAAGCATCGAGCGCAAGGGCAGCGCGCTCGTCATGAAGCATCAGCCCGACATCCTTAAGTCGGACGACCCATGGTTCCGCGGCATCGAGCTCGGCCAGGGCCCTGACGGCGCCGTCACCATCCTCGACTGGAGCGATATCGGCGAGTGCCACGATCAGGATGGCATCCACCGTAGCACTGGCCGCATCTTCAAGGTCAGTTATGGCGACCCCAAGCAGCCCGGCGTCGATTTCGCCAAAGCTACGCCCGCGAAACTCGTCGAGCTCCAGCGCAGCAAGAATGAGTGGCTCGTGCGCATGGCGCGCTGGGAACTCCGCGAGCGGGCTTGGAAGGGCGTCGACCTTTCGTCCGCCACCGCCGCCTGGGAGGAGCTCGCCTCTGAGACCGACAGCGTCCTGGCGCTCAATGCCCATTCGACTCTGCTGGCCCTGCGCACCGTCAAGTCAGGCGATCAGCCCTTCGCCGCCCAGTACGCCAAGTATTACGCGCCGTCCGCCATCCTCGCCGAGAAACGTCAGGACGTGCTCGCGCGCCTGATCGAGCGCGAGCTCACCGAGCCGCTGGTCCATCGGAACAACTCTCTGGCCAAGTTCGCGAACCACACCGGCTTCATCTCGGCCTGCGACGCCCAGGAATCCGCGCTCTTGCAGCTCGCGGGCGAATCCCGCGGCCAGCGCGTGCGCCTCGCCCTCGCTTCGGCGTTGCCGCATCTTTCCGTCCCCGTGCGTGCGCTCGTGGCCCAGCATCTGCTGCGCTACGACCAAGACACCACGGACCATAACCTCCCGCTCCTCGTGTGGACCGGTATCCGTGAGCTCCCCTTCGCAGAGCTTATCGCCTGTGCGCATGTCAGCCGCGTCCCGCAGGTCACCAAACTCATCGCTCGTCGCATCGCCGAAGGCGTGGATAAGCAGCCTGCCGCTCTGAACGAACTCCTCGCGAATGCCGCGCAGATGCCCGAAGGTCAGGCCGAGATCATCGCCGGTATCGCCGAAGCCCTGAAGGGTTGGCGCAAGGCGCCCAAGCCCGCCGCGTGGGACGGGTTCGTCGCCACCATCGCCAAGTCTGCCACGGCCGCGCAGGATCAGGCACGTCAGCTCAACGTCATCTTCGGCGACGGCCAGGCCCTCGAGGAGATCCGCAAAATCGCGCTCGATGAGAACGCGCTCATGGAACAGCGCCGCGCCGCTTTACTTTCGCTCATCGAGGCCAAGGATGCGCAGCTCAAGCAGGTCTGCGAGAAGCTCATTTACGTGAAAGGTGTGAACATGGAGGCCATCCAGGGACTCACCCAGTTCGACCATGATGGCGTCGCCCAGCGCATCATCGACCGGTACACGCAGTTCTACCCGCATGAGCGTCCGCAGGCCATCATGGCGCTCGTCTCGCGTCCGCGCTTCGCGGCCGATCTCCTCAAGGCCATCGAAGCCGGCAAGATTCCCAAGGCTGACTTCGGGCCGTCCGCCGCGCGCCAGGTGCGTGCGTTCAACGACACGAAGCTCAACGCACTGCTCAGCAAGGTCTGGGGCGAAACGCGGGAGAGCTCGGCGGATAAGCTCAAGCTCGTCGCCGAACTCAAGGCCAGCCACACCGCGGACTTCCTCGCCAAGGCCGATCAAAGCAAGGGCAGGGCGCTCTATGCCGCCGTGTGCGGCCAGTGCCACAAACTCTATGGTGAAGGCGGTGCGCTCGGGCCTGATCTCACCGGCAGCGGCCGTCAGGACCTGAGCTACCTTCTCGAGAATATCGTCGACCCCAGCGCCGTCGTCGACGCCGCGTATTATCTTAACGACATCGAGCTCAAGGACGGACGCGTCCTCAGCGGCATCGTCGGCGCGCAGAGCGAACGCACGCTCACACTACGCGCGGTCGGCCAGGAGACCGTGATCGACAAGCAGGACATCAAGGCGCGCAAGATCATGCCCCTCTCGCTCATGCCGGAAGGACTCCTCCAGGCCTTCACGCCTGAGCAGCAGCGCGACCTCCTCGCCTACCTCATGGGCAATTCCCAGGCCCCCCTGGCGAAGTAGGCCCGCTTAGGGCCGGCCCATCTGGCCGATGAAGAAGAGCAGGCCGAGCAGGAACTCGCCGACGGCCTTGATCGGTTCGGGGACGGCCGCCAAGGCGGCGAGGGTGGTGAGGATGGGTATGGTCATAAGGACGATATCATACCCCCGGAAGCGGTCGGACCGTTAATCGATAAACCTGATAGGGGGTATCGGCCGGGCAGGGTCAGGGGTTGCCTTGGCCCCGGGTTCGGCGACCATCGGCCTCGCCCCGGTCATGAACGTCCATCACCTCGAGTTGTTCTATTACGTGGCGAAGCACCAAGGTATCAGCGCCGCCGTGCGGCACATCCCTTACGGCATCCAGCAGCCCGCCGTCAGCGGCCAGATGACGGCGCTGGAGTCCAATCTCGGCTTCCGGCTTTTCGAGCGGGTGCCCTTCCGACTGACCGCTCCCGGCCGGAAGCTCTTCGCGCAGATCGAACCCTTCTTCGCCGGGCTGGACGGACTCGAGGCGCGGCTGCGCGACGCCGACCGGCCGGAGCTGCGGCTCGGCGCCTCGGAACTCGTCCTCCGCTTGCACATCCCGACCGTCACGCAGCGCCTCCGGTCGCGTCACCCGAAGCTCCAGCTCAGCCTCACGCCGGGGTATCAGATCCAGTTCGAGACGTGGTTGCGCGAAGGCGTCATCGACCTCGCCATCGTCCCGCTCGAAGCCAAGACCATGGGCCGCCAGAGCCAGTTGCGTCTCGTGCGGGTACCGCTCGTCCTGCTCGTCCCGAAGAAGTCGCCGTGGAAGCGCGCGGCCGACCTCTGGAAGCAGAAGAAACTTTCGCTTCCGCTCATCGCCTTGCCGCCGGACTCGAGCGTCACCCGCAGTTTCTTCCGCGACCTGCGCCGGCTGGGAGTGACCTGGTCGCAGACCAAGGAAGCCGCCTCCATGGAGATGGTCACCAGCTATGTCGCGACCGGCGAAGGCCTCGGCGTGAACCTCGCCATCGCGGACGCCATCGCCGATCCCGGCATCCGGGCGCTCCCCCTCGACGGCTTCGCACCGATGGAGATCGGCCTACGTTGGACCGGCGAACTGACGCCGCTCCTGCGCGACACCATCCTGGAGCTGCAGAAGTATGCGCGGGAGACCTGGCCCGAGTGGGCGATCGACGAACCCTTGCCCGAGCCCAAGAAGCCCGGGCGGCGGAAGGCCTGACTCAGCGCTTCGCGAGCGCCTGCGTGATCGCCACGCAGGCCAGCGCGGCGTTCTCGGCGCGGAGGACCGTCGGGCCCAGCACCACGGGCATGAATCCCGCGGCGCGGGCGGCGGCGTATTCTTCCGAGGTCAGGTCGCCTTCCGGGCCGATGAGCCAGGTGACCTTCGAGGCTTTCGTGAAATCCAGGTGCGCGACCGCTTCGGCGTCGAACTCCAGCGAGCCCGTGAGGCGCAGTTCGCCTTCGACGGCGGCCGGCAGGCGTTCGATCCATTCGCGGAAGCGGATCGGCGCCGCGATTTCAGCGCGCCATGGGTGGCCGGACTGCTTGCAGGCCTCGACGGCCTGTTGCTGCCAGCGTTCGCGGCGGGAGCGGGCGCGGTCGGCGTCGAGCTTCACTTCGCAACGCGCGGTCTCGAGCGGGATGATGCCGGCGGCACCCGCTTCGCAGCAGGAGCGCACCAGGTCATCCATCGTGCCGCCCTTCGGCATCCCTTGGGCGACGGTGATGGCGGGCGA
Organism: Opitutia bacterium UBA953; assembly: GCA_002293125.1. Taxonomy (GTDB): domain Bacteria; phylum Verrucomicrobiota; class Verrucomicrobiia; order Opitutales; family UBA953; genus UBA953. The sequence goes on along the minus strand of DBCR01000075.1, from coordinate 6,646 downwards.
GAGCGGATCGGCCACGCGGGCGCGGACTACTTCGACCATCGCCCCATCACCGTCGGCGGAAGCGAGCTTGCCTTCGACGACCAGGCCTTCGCCGTCGAGGAGCACGACCGCGTCACCGCGACGGGCGCGGAGGCTGCGGACCACGTGGGCGGATTCGTCGGCCGAAAGCTTCACGAAAGCGCCGGGCTTGCAGGCCGGGGCTTGTTCGTGGTCGATCCAGACGCGCAGGGGGCTCATTCGGCGAGGGCGACCGGGCGGTCGTAGGAAGGATCCCAGTCTTTCCAGACCGGTTCGTAGCCGTGGGCGCGGAGCATCGCGGCCACTTCGTCGGGCGAGCGGTCGTCCTCGATCGCGAACTGTTCGAGCGAAGCCTCGCGGCCTTCGGCGTAACCGCCCGGGTTCGTGTGCGAGCCCGCGCTCATCGCCGTCACGCCCACGCGGCAGGCGTGGTCGCGGAACTTACGGCTCTCGCGGGTGCTCAGCGTCAGTTCGACCTCGGAGCTCAGCAGGCGGAAGGCGCAGATCGCCTGGACCAGGTCGCGGTCGGTCATCTCGACCTTCGGCTGCAGTTCGCCTTCGTGCGGGCGGATGCGGGGGAAGGAGACGCTGTAGCGGCTCTGCCAGTGCTTGCGTTCAAGCCAGCGCAGGTGGAGGGCCGTGAAGAAACATTCCGCGCGCCAGTCCTCGAGGCCGAAGAGAGCGCCGAGCCCGATCTTATGGACGCCCGCGGCGCCGACGCGGTCCGGGGCGTCGAGGCGGTAGAGGAAGTCGGACTTACGCCCCTTCGGGTGGTGGACGTGATACGTCTCGCGGTGATACGTCTCCTGATAGACCAGCACCGCGTTGAGGCCGTGCTTGCGGAGCTCGGCGTATTCCGCGGTCTCCATCGGCTGGACTTCCATCGACAGCGACGAGAAGTGGGGGCGGAGCAGGTCGAGGGCCTGCACGAAGTAGGGGACCTCCACCTTGTTGGATTCGCCCGTCAGGATGAGCAGGTGATCGAAGCCCAGCTTCTTGAGCGCGCCTGCTTCGCGGAGGATCTCGCCCGGATTGAGCGTACGGCGCGGGACCTTGTTGCCGGCCGAGAAGCCGCAGTAGGTGCAGATGTTCTGGCACTCGTTGGAAAGGTAGGCCGGGGCGAAGAGCTGCATCGTGCGTCCGTAGCGACGGAGCGTGCGCTCGTGGCTCAGGCGGGCCATCCGTTCCAGATGCGGCGCGGCGGCCGGCGAGATCAGAGCCTTGAAATCTTCCAGATCGGCCGAGTCGGCTTCGGCGCGGCTGAGCGCGCGGAGTACGTCGGCGTCGGTCTTGGCCGCGACGGACCCGAGGACCTCGTCCCAGGGATGGGCGGCATGGACTTCGGCGAACGACATCAGGCCCGTCACTGTGGGCCAAAAACTGCGCAGAGCAAGGGCGGGCGCGCGCTCAGAGCGTCGCGGCGTAGCCGGCGGCGTCGAGGAGGCTGGCGAGCTCGGCCGGATTCTTCACCTTCACCTTGATCATCCAGGCGCCGCCGTACGGTTCGCGGTTCACCAGGTCGGGAGAATTGTTCAGGTCGGCGTTGGCCTCGACGACCTCGCAGGAGATGGGGCTGTAGAGGTCGGAGGCGGCCTTGACCGATTCCACCGTACCGAAGACGTCGCCATGGTTGAAGGACGCGCCGACCTTCGGGAGGTCGACGAACGTCACGTCGCCCAGCGCGGCCTGCGCGTGGTCGGTGATGCCGATGACCGCGGTGCCGTCAGCGGCGACCTTGATCCACTCGTGATCCTTGGTGTAATGGAGGTCGGCAGGGACGTTGCTCATGGCTTCTGGGTAAAGCGGGTGGGGATTATTTCAACCCTTCACTTCACGAAAGGCTCGGCCGAGAGGCGCAGCGGGATGCGGTGGCCGCGGATGTCGACCGTCAGCGTGGCCGAGGCCGCGTGGCCGGCGGCGACGAGGGCCGTGCCGATGGGCTTGCCGAGGACCGGGGACTGCGTGCCGGAGAGTACTTCGCCGACCGGCGTCTCGCCGGAGTAGACGACCGCGCCCTGGCGGGCGATGCGGCGGTCATCGAGGGAGAAGAGGATCACCGAGGAGGTCGGGCCGCCTTGGGCTTGGCGATGGAGCGCTTCGCGGCCGATGAAGTCCGCCTTCGCGAACTTCACCGTCCAGCCGAGGCCAGCTTGGATGGGCGAGATCTTCTCGGAGATCTCGTGTCCGTAGAGCGGGTAGTTCGCTTCCAGGCGGAGCGAGTCGCGGGCGCCCAGGCCGGCGGGCACGAGCCCGTGGGGTTTGCCGGCGGCGAGGAGCGCGCGGGCAACCTTTTCGGCGGAGGCGGCGGGCAGGTAGAGTTCGAAGCCGGGCGAACCTGTGTAGCCCGTGCGGGAGATGAGGCAGCCCGGGGCGCCGGCGACTTCGCCGAGCACGAAGCCGAAGCGCTTGATTGAGGCGAGCGGCGTGGACGTGACCAGGGCGAGGATCTTTTCGGCCAGCGGACCTTGGAGGGCGAGCTGGGCCCAGGCGGCGCACTCGTCGAGCACTTCGACCTGGAGGGTGCCGATGTGGGCGCGCATCCAGGCGATGTCTTTCGGCGCGTTGGAGGCGTTGAGGCAGATCAGGAATTCTTCTTCGGCGAGGCGGTAGACGATCAGGTCGTCGACGCAACCGCCGTCAGGCTGGCACATCACCGTGTAGCGGGCCATGCCCACCTTGATCGTGGCCATCTCGTTGGTCATGATGCCGTCCAGGAATTTCGCCGCATCACGGCCGCGGACGCGGGCTTCGCCCATGTGCGAGACGTCGAAGAGCCCGGCCGTATTGCGGACGGCCATGTGTTCCTCGATGATGCCTGTGTATTGTACCGGCATCTCCCAGCCGGCGAAGGGGACGATGCGGCCGCCGAGTTCGACGTGCAGGGCGAAGAGAGGCGTACGGGAGAGAGGTGCCGACATGGTCAGGCCAAGGTGCGGCCCCCGGCTTTTCTTCCAACAAAAAAGCCCGGCCGAGCGGCCGGGCTTATCGAGGCGGAACGAAGTCCGACTCAGAGGCCGAGTTCCTTGCGGAGACCCGCGAGGGCGGCCTTGAAGTCTTCTTCCGAGATGGCCTTCGCGCGGCGCTTGCTCTCGAGGAGGGCGTAGCGAGAGCTGAATTCGGAGTACTTGAGGGCGTCGGCCTGGGCCTTGGCGGCGGCGGCTACCTTGTTGGCTTCGGCGACCTTGGCGTCTGCGGCCATGTTGGCTTCAGTGGCCTTGGCGTTAGCGTCGGCTACCTTGGCTTCGGCAGCCTTGACCGCGTCGGCTACCTTGGCTTCGG
>DBCR01000075.1:0-3273 GCA_002293125.1 Opitutia bacterium UBA953 | reverse complement strand
GTCGGCTACCTTGGCTTCGGCGGCGAGGCGTTCGTCAGCGACGGCCTTCTCGGCGTTCTTGACGGCTTCGGCGACCTTCGCGTCGGTGGCGACCTTGTTGGCTTCGGCGGCCTTAGCTTCGTCAGCCTTCGCCTTGGCGAGGGCTTCATTAGCCACGGCGACGGCGGCCTTCTGCTCTTCGAGCGCCTTCTGCAGGTCGGCGAGGCCCTTGGCGGCTTCGGCCTTGGCGACGGCGGTGGAAGCGTTGGCAGCGCGGGCAAGTTCGTCGGCGCGGGCGTTGAGGGCCTTGATGGCGGCGTTCGAGTTGGCCTGCGAAGAATTGAGGGCCTTGATTTCGGCAGCGTAGGAGCTTTCGAGCTGGGCGACGCGTCCTTCGGAGGACTTCGTAGCGACTTGGGCCATGGCGACGTTGGCCTTCGCGGTGGCGACCTTGGAGTCGACGCCGGCGAGGGCGGCGCGGCGGGCTTCGACGGTCTTCAGGTTTTTCTCGGCCAGGGCGCGAGCCGCGTCGGCTTCAGCGGTGGCCTGCTTGAGGGCGAGTTCGGCTTCGGCCAGCTTGGCTTCGTCGGCGCCACCGTTGCCCTTGGAGGCTTTGGCGTTCGCGATGGTCTTGGCGATGTCGGCGAGGCGAGCCTTGGTGGCGGCTTCGCGGACGGCGAGGGCCGCTTGGATCTTGGCGGCGGCCTCCTTCGTGGCGGCGATGTCGGCCTTCAGGCCTTCCTTCGCGGCGGCGTCTTCGCCGAGGGCCTTTTTCGAAAGCTTCTTGAATTCCGGGTTATCGGAAACGGGCACGCCAGCTTCGCCGGCGGCGGGAGTCTTGGTGAGGTTGACATTCACCGAAGCGGGGAAGCCAAACTCGATACCCTCGCTCGTCGTGATGAGGCGGGGTTTCAGTTCGGAGACCTCGGTGAGGAAGCCGCCCTTGCCGACCTGCAGTTCATAATTCTTGGTGCGATCGACCTTGATGGTGGCAGGCGTGCGACCGACAGGTTCGCCGTTCAGGCGGATGGCGGCGGAGGTCGGGTTCGACGACACGACGATGGAATCGACATTGGCCGGATCGATCGAGGTGTTGCAGCCGGTGATGGCGGCGCACAGGACGAGAAGGGAGACGGAGATACGCATAGGGTCGAGGCTTGGGGGTGGTAGAATTGCGTGCAAATTGAACTCAGTTTCAACCCCTAATCGCCTTATTTCCCTAAGGGTTGACACCGGCGGGCTGTGAACAACCCTGTGAATAGGGAAGTTGGCCAGCATAGCTCAGTTGGTAGAGCAGCCGCCTTGTAAGCGGCAGGTCGTCGGTTCAAGTCCGACTGCTGGCTCCATTCCCCGCTTTTTCTGGGCTTAAATCGTCCCGAGGTCTTAACCTCGGGCTTCCGGCTCCCAGCTGGGGCCACGGCGCAGAGCGTCAGCCATCCGGACGATAGGGCGGAGCGCAGCCACGTCATGGACCCTGATCATCGAAGCGCCCTGGGCGATACCCCAGGCCGCCGTGACGTCATTACCCGGGCCGCGGCGAAGCGGGTCGGCTTCGCCGAGCACGAGACCGAGCGTCGATTTCCGGCTCGTGCCGAGGAGCACCGGAAACCCGAGCGCGGTGATTTTCGCGAGGTCGCGCACGAGCATGAGATTCTGCGCCGGCGTCTTACCGAAGCCGAAGCCTGGGTCCGTCCATAGCTGTTCGGGTCGCATGCCGGAAGCTTGCGCGCGGCGCAGGGAGACGCGGAGATCGCGCAGCACTTCCGTCCAGAAATCTTCGTAGTCCGGCTGCGGGCGGCGATGCATCAGGATGAGCGGGCAGCGGAGTGCGGCGCAGGCTGACCCCATGGGCGACTCGTCTGGGCGGGCTTCAAAGCGTCCTCCTTCGACATCGTTCACCAGGTCGGCGCCGGCTTCGACGCACGCGCGGGCGACCGTGGCCTTATAAGTGTCGACGGACAGGACCGCCTGCGGGAAGCGCCGGCGGAGCGCCTGGATGACGGGGAGGAGACGCGCGAGTTCAGTCGTAGCGTCGACGGGCGTCGCCCCGGGGCGGGTCGATTCCGCGCCAACGTCGAGGACGTCCGCACCTTCGGCGAGCAGCTTCTCCGCGTGGGCGAGGGCGGTGGCCTCGTTATGAACCTGGCCACCGTCCGAGAACGAGTCCGGGGCCAGGTTCATGATACCCATTATCAGGGTGCGCTTCCGCCAGTCGGGCAGAGGGGTGCCATGTGGGCTGGTCCAAGACATAGATGGGGGGTTAAAGACCCTGACCGATGGCGCAACTCCCAAGGCGGTCGAGGGGTAGAAGGGAAGTGGCCGCAGACTTATTAGACAGGTTGATGGGGGGTAATTGATATTAAGTACCTGTTGGGTAGTTACTTAGAGAAAATTTTAATCGAGAACCATCGTTCAACGCGATTTCATGACCGTTTTACCCTGCTGGGGCTTGCAAATGGCAGCCTTTTTACGAAGTTTTCGGCGTCCGAACACATCCTTTATGTTTTCTCGCTTCTTTAGTCGGGTAGGTCTGCTGGCCGCCCCCTTCCTGGCCATGATCATGGTCGGCTGCTCCAAGGCCGATATGACCGTCCGTCAGTCGACCCTGGACCCCAAGGGACCGGTCGCCCAAGTCCAGTTTGATGTCTTCATGGCCACCGTCTGGCTGGTCGTGGTCCTCTTTGCGCTCGTCGGCGGCCTCCTGGTTTACGCCGTCATCAAATTCCGCGCACGTCCGGGCGACGAAAACAAGCCCGCCATCGTCGAAGAGGGCCACGGCAATCCGCTGATCGAGATCGGACTCATCACCGCTTCCATCGGTTCACTCGTCATCATCGCCATCCCGACGCTCAGCGCGATCTGGTACACCGATGACGTCCCGGCCGAATCCGTGCCGACGTCCAAGCTTTCCGTTTGGTATCCGCGCGTCGAAGGCACGCGCGAGAACTACGCCAAGGCCGTCGAAGAGCAGGTGCTTGAGGTCGATGTCATCGGCAAGCAGTGGTGGTTCCGTTTCGAATACCCGCAGCTCGGCCTCACCAACGACGCCAAGCATTCCATCCCGAACGAGATGGTGATCCCCAAGGGCGTCGCCGTCCGCATCAACCTCCGCTCCGAGGACGTCATCCACTCCTTCTGGGTGCCCAAGCTTGCCGGTAAGGTCGACCTCATGCCCGGCCGTAAGAACCACATGTGGCTGCAGGCGAGCGAGACGGGCCATTACTACGGACAGTGCGCCGAGTTCTGCGGCGACTCGCATGCCTACATGCTTTTCCGCGTCGAAGTCGTCGAGCC
>DBCR01000027.1:5691-21072 GCA_002293125.1 Opitutia bacterium UBA953 | reverse complement strand
TCCTTGAGCAGGCGGCGCGTCTGGGCTTCGAGGTTGGCCGAGAGCTTCTTCGCGTAGGCCAGCTGGAAGAGCTCGTCGTCGGGCATCGAACCCCAGAGGAAATAGCTGAGGCGCGAAGCCAGGGCGAACTCGCTGATCGGATGCGCATCCTTGGCCGTCGGGGCCTCGTCCTGTTCGGCGCGGAAGATGAACTTCGGCGAAGCCAGCACGACGGCGATCATCGCCTGCGCGCCGGACTCCCAGTTGCCGCCGTTCTTCTCGCCGTCGAGGAAGACGCGCACGTAGCGGTTGAGCTCGGCGGGCGTGGCCGGACGGCGGAAGGCGCGGCTCACGAAGGAATTGACGGCGAGGCGGGCGCGGGCTTCGCCGGTCGTGTTGCCGATGACGGCGGCCAGGCGGCGCTGCAGCTCGGTGCGCGTGTCGGTCGGGCCGAGGAGGCGGAGGCGCAGGCCGGAGAGCGTGCGGTTGCTGCCGGTGATCTTCGCGGGCGGGTTGAGCCACTTCAGCGTGAACTCGTGCTGGCCGGCCGTGAGCCTGACCTTCGCTTCGGCGACTTCGGTCTTCTTCACCTGCCTGAACTGGTAGGTCCCGACCTCGCGGCCGTCGACGAGGAAGGCCACCTTCGGGGGCGGATCGCCGGGCGAACCCGTGGAGCGGAGGGCGACCGAGATCACGTAATCGCCGTCGCGGGAGGCCGTCATCGGGCCGACGAGATACGGGGACGGATCGAAGTAGCGCTGCTGGCTGTCGCGCTTGCCGCGCGGCTGCATCTCGATCATCGCGAGGCCCGTGCCTTCGAGTTCGGTCGGCTTGGTCGGCATCGCCTTGGCGGCGATGGCCTCGCCCACGGACAGGAAGCGCTCGAGATGGACCGGCGAGAACGTCAGCACGTCGCCGATGTTGTCGAAGCCGTAGCCCGTGTCGTCGGCCGGGAAGTCGGCGGAGAAATTCTCGTCGAGGAAGCAGAGGTCGCGGATCGTGTGGTTGAACTCCGTGCGGTTGAGGCGGCGGATGGTCACGTCGCCCGGGTCGGGCTTCGCCTTCGCGATGGCGGCGGCGAGCAGCTTGTGGACGGACGTCTGCAGGTGCTCGATTTCGGCCGGCGAGGGACGGACTTTCTTCTTCACCGGAGGCATCTCGCCCGAGACGACCTGGTTGACGACCTCGCGCCAGATGCGTTGGTCGCGGAAGAAGCGGGAGTCGTCCTTGAAGGCCTCGAGGTTGAGGTGGCCCTTCTCCTGCTCGGCGTCGTGGCAGTCCGTGCAGTACTTATTAAGGAAAGGCTGGATATCCTTCTGGAAATCCTGGGCGGAGGCCGGGGAAAACCAGGCACAGACGACCGCCCCGAGCATCGCGATGATCGGGGTGGGCCAAGCTGCGCGAGGGGCCGAGAGCTGCATCCGTCATTTAAACATAGCGAGCGGGGCTAGGTTGCAAACCAAAGGCCTAAACCGTCAAAAAGTTGTAAAAATATCGTAAAAAAGCCTGAAAGGCTGACTGGTAATCGATTGGTTATGCCAATCAGGACGTTTTATGGGGGTTATTGGCCTAAAATAGGGTGAAAAAGGCCTGTTTGGGCATTATTCCTCGATACCGCACGGAGGAGCGGCCATGATGGCGATGAAGTTGGCAACCTAACCCCTTGCTTGGTGTTTTAGAGATACCCCACCCCTTTAATAAGATGCGCCCCCTCCCCCGACTCTCCTGCAGCCTGCTGACCGCGGTCCTGCTCAGCCTTGGCAACGCTTCGGCGATCGACCTCGAAGGCCTCGTCAAGAACTCGCCTTTCGGTGGCACGGGCGCGGCCGCTGGCCCGGGCGTGGCCCCCAGCACCCTCGAATTCCGCGGCATGTATGCCGAGGGCGGCGTGAACTACTACAGCATCTACAACACCCTGACCCGGCAGTCGAGTTGGGTAGCCGAAGGCGAAGCCCCGTCGACGAACGTACCCGTCGTCGTCAAAGGCTTCGACGTCGCGAATGAGACCCTCATCATCGACAACGGTGGCCAGCCTCAGCAGATGGCGCTGCACCAGGCCGTCGTGATCACCTACAAGGGCCCGAGCCCCGCGCAGCTCGCCGCCGTCTCTAACGCGATTGCCCAACCGAGCTCCGTCGCCGGCGTGCCCGGAGCAGGCGGTCCCGGCAACCTCACCCCGGAGCAGGTCGAAGCCTTCCGTCAGTCCATGCGCGATAAGTTCAGCAAGGGCCGCGGTCCGGATAACAGCGGCGACCCGCGCCAACGCGGCGGCGACACCACCGGCGGCAAGACGCCCAAGACACCGACCGCCGCACCCGAAACGACGAAGCCCCCCAAGACACCGAAGGTCCGCTAAGCCTTTTCTTTTTTCCCATGACCACCGTCCAGCCAAAGCACGCCCGCCGACTCCGCAAGGGCTTCACCCTCCTCGAGATCCTGATCACGATCGCCATCATGGCGCTCCTCGTCGGGGTCGTCGTCGGCAACCTCGATAAGTTCTTCGGCCAAGGCCAGGAAGGCTCCGCGAAGATCTTCGTGCGTTCGTCGCTCGAAGCCCCGCTCCTCAGCTTCCGTCGCGACCTCGGCGACTACCCTACGACCGAGCAGGGCATCAAGGCCCTGATCAAGGCGCCGGAAGACAAGGCCGACCAGTGGAAGGGCCCGTACATCAAAGTCCCCGGCGGCAAGGCTCCTTCCGATCCGTGGGGTGAGCCGTACGAATACCGTTACCCCGGAACGCATAACACGGACAGCTACGACCTCTTCTCCAAAGGACGCGACAAGCAGGCGGACACCCCGGACGATATCGGCAACTGGTGAAGCAAGCCCCACAGCAACGGTCCGGCACCCCGGCGCGTCCCGGCTTCACGTTGCTGGAGACGTTGCTGGCCATCGGCCTGATGAGCATGATCGCGGCCGTGCTGATCGGCGGATCGAGCACGCTCCTCAAGAGCACCGTGCGCTCCGACCCGGAGGACGCGCTGCGGGCGCTCCTGCAGACCGTCCGGCGCACCGCCGTGCAGAAGGCGGCCATCCTGGAACTACTCCCGGCCGACAACGCGGACGGCACAGGACCAGACTTCCTTTGGGGCGAAGAAAATGTCGCCCAAGACCATCCGCGCACCGAGGAACGGCTGCCGAAGATCGAGGGTGTGAAGGTCCAGATCCTGGCCCCCGAAACCACCGGCGCGATCCTGCTGGGCGGCGTCGCCTCCGAGCAGCCCATCGTCCGCATGCGCTTCTACCCCGATGGCACGTGCGACCGCGTGCGCCTCGAAGTCACGCGCGAGGAAGGGCGCCGCGTGATTCCCATCGACCCCTTGACCTGCGCGCCGTTGCCGGCCATCGACGCCCGATGAAACGGCGCGCCTTCACGCTCATCGAGGTGCTCGTCAGCCTCGCCATCTTCGCCGTCGCGGCCGTGAGCCTCGGCGCCGCCTATTCCAACGTCCTGCTCAGCCGCATCGCCATGAAGCAGGACGAGCAACGCCTCGATGACCGCGCGCGTTGCCGCGCCGCGCTCCTGGAGACGCCCGGCTTCGAAGACGTCGAAGCCGGCGGCGAGATCAATCTGCCAGGCGGGCGCATCGCGCGCTGGGCAGGCAAGATCGAGGCGACCAGCGTGAGCGACCTTTTCGCCGTGCAGCTCACCGCCGAGATCGAGGGGGCCGACGGCGCCGAAGCCGAGGAGTTCGCCGAGACGCGCATGCTCCTGCGGCCCACGTGGTCCATCCCCTCGGACCGCCAGAAGATCCGCGACGAAGCGCGCCAGCGCCTCGAGAAGGAACGCGGCTACAAGGAAGCCGACGGTAACTCCGCCTTCATCAGCGCGCCCACGCGCGGCAAGAAACTCATCCCCGCTCAGCCCGTTGCGGGCGGCAAAGGCGGCAAGGGCCAACCCGCGCCGACGAACGGCAAGAACGGTCAACCCGGAAGGCAGCCCGCCGCGCCGCCAGCTAAGAAATGAGCACCCCGCACGCCAGCCGCCGCGGCTTCACGATGCTCGAGATGCTCGTCTCACTCGCCTTGCTCGGCGCGCTCATGGTGGCGCTCAACACCTTCCTCTTCTCCATGACCGAGCTTTGGGGCGGGGGCCGCGACCAGCGGCTCTTCGACCAGCATGCGCGGGCCGCGACCGCGCTCGTGCGCAATGCTTTCGAGCAGGCGACCTACGGGCCCAGCTCCTCCGGCGTCGCGCTCAAGGACGTCGACGATGGCGCGGGCACCACGCAGCCGCGCCTCAGCTTCCTGCTCGCCGACGCCGGGCGCCTGGCGGACTGGCCGGAAGCGCCGCTCCCCGACGTCGACTTCAACGTCTTCGTGGAGGAAGGCCGCGGCATCATCTTCCAGTGGCAATCGCGCCTCGAGCTCGAGCGGGACAAGACCGACAAGCACGAGACCGTCATCAGCCCGTTCGTCACCGCGATCCGTTATGAATATTACGACGCCGACCTCAAGGAGTGGAAGGTCGAGGACGAGCCCCTGAACGAGACCGGCAGCACGGCCTGGAAGAAGCCGGCGCGGATCCATCTCCTCTTCGAACGCGGTGCGCTCAAGGCGACCAAGGTCATCAACCTCCCCATCAAGCGCTCCGGCGCCTCCACGCCATGAACGTGAAGAAGCGCCGCGGCTCGGTCCTCATCGTCATCCTCGTGCTCATCACGCTGGCCTCGCTCTTGCTGGCACGCTTCATGGAGGACAATTCGCTCGAGCTTGCCATGGCGACGCGCGAGGCGGATCGCCGACGCCTGCGGGCCGACGCGCAGTCGGAGCTCGAGCTTGCGCTGGCCGTCATCGCCGAGATCCGCTCGATCGACCTCAATAAGATCCACGACCACTCGCAGGGCTACGACGACCCGCACGCCTACGCCGGCTTCCCCCCGCGCGAGGGCCTCGAGGTGAAGTTCGAGTACGAAGACGAGTCGGGCAAGCTGCCGCTGAGCGTCCTGACGAAGAACGACCTCATCCAACTCCTCTACTCCCTCGGCATGGAGCAGCGCGACGCCGAGCGCGTCTCGGACGCCATCATCGCCTGGCAGAGCAAGTCGTATGAATCCATCGAGGAGGAGGCCACGGACGCCGCCTACCAGCGGAGCACCCTTTCCTTCCGCCCCGCGCGCCGGCCGATCCGCAGCTTCGAGGAATTCCGCTCTATCGGCGTGGCCAAGGAGCAATTCTTCGACGAGGCCGGCCGACCGACGCCGATCTTCCTCGCCTTCAAGGACTGCGTCAGCCTGTTCACTTTCCCGCAGGCCAACATCAACACCGCCTCGGATGCCGTGCTGCTCTCGCAGGGTCTCGATGAACGGCAGATCGCCTTGATCCGCGAGCGGCAAGCCGAGATTGGCCAGCGCATCGTCGGCACCCCGCCCTATTTCCGCGTCACCAGCGAGGTGCAACAGCTCGTCGGCGGCGGCCTCAACATGACCAAGTTCGATGACGAGGTCATCCTCATGTGGGTGCGCGTGACGGTGAAAGAAGGGCGCGCCCAGTGCCGGGTGAGCGCGCTCGTGGCCATCCGTGAAGACGTGGCCTACCCGACCGCCGCGGCGAATCCGGACACCGACCCCAGCCTTGGACTGAGCCGGACCGGAGCGACCACCACCACCGTAAGAACAACGGGAACCTCGACACCCGTTCCGCGGTCGACTACGACGAACCCCTCCCCTTACCTCACCCCAGGTATCGAAGCCCCGATCACCCTCGGCAAATCGACCATGAGCGGCCGCGTCGCCAGCAAGACGATTGCTTACCCGTTCCAGATCCTCGCCTGGGAGGAAGACAACGGCACCCCCCCCGCCCCCAAACCCCCCGCTGACTCCGACGACCTTCCGGCCCCCCGCTGAACCCTCCGCCGCCCTCACCCCTCGGGCTACGCAATCCCTTAAAAAATGACCTCTCCTTTCACCCGCGCCTTCACCGGGCCCAAGCCGCAAGAAGCCGCGATGCTTCCCGGTAACCGTTTCTTCGTTCGCCGACTCTCCGTCGAGGGCGACGACGTCCCCGGCCAGGTGAACCTCGCACTCGAGGCCATCTCCCCTTTCCCGCTCGAGCAGATGCTCGTCGGTTTCGTCACGTCCGCCGACGGCAAGCAGGTGCTCGCCTACGCCGCCCACCGTCGCCGCTTCACCGCGGAAGAAAGCTTCGCCTGGCCGGAGGACTGCCAAGTCGTCCCGGAATTCCTAGCCCTGTGCGGCCATCGCCCGGCGGCCGACGGCATCGTCGTGCACCGCAGCAATGAACGCCTCACCGCGCTCGCCTGGAAAGCGGGCGATGAGCTGCCCGCCGCCATCGTCGTGGCCGAGCTCGCGGATACCGATGAAGCGGGCATCGCCCGGGAAGCTGCGGCCCGCGCCGACCTCGCGACCGACACCCCGGTCGAGAACCTCACCGGCGCGCTCACCGGCGCGATCGTCGAAGGCGACCTCATCCTCAAGGGCGAGTTCGAAGGGTCGTTCACCATCCCCAAGAAAGGCCTGGACGACTCCGACATCCGCGACAGCGACTTCCTCGCTGAACGTCGCAAGAAGGAGCGCCTCAACCTCATGCTCTGGAACGCGGCCCGCGTCGGCGCCGCCGTCCTCGTCCTCTCCCTGCTCCTTGACATCACCGGCCTCGTCGTCGGCATGCGCAAGGCTTCGCTGGAAGTCGCCAACGAAGCCCGCCGTCCGCTGGTCGAGGACATCGAGGCCTCGCAGGACATCACCTTGCGCATCCTCGAGCTGGGCGTCAAACGCCTGCTGCCGATGGAGATGCTCGCGCTCGTGAACGAAAAGCGCCCGGCCACCGTCGAGTTCACCAACATCCAGTGCGAGATCAAGAAGGCCAAGGATAGCACCATCGCCAAGCCGATGATGACCGTGGACGCCAAGACGCCGAACGCCGGCGATATCTCCGACTTCCTCAAGGCCGTGCAGGCCATGCCGGAGGTCGAAGCCGCGACGAACAGCGAGCCGCGCGTGCGCGATACCTCCACGACCTTCCGCATCGAGATCATCTTCAAGCAGGCCGTGCTCCTCAAGACCGCCGAAACCCCTAAACAATGAAACACTTCTTCTTCAGCCTGCAACCCCGCGAACGCCTCATGGGGCTCGCCGCTCTGCTGGTCGCCGCGCTACTGTGGTCGACGGGCGCCTGGGCGCGCGTGCAAGGCAGCTGGGATGACTGGCGCGCCCTCGAGGAAGACGCCCTCGTCCAGAAATCCTGGATCGCGAAGGAACGCGAGATTCGCAACGCGACCGCGTTGGCCGTGCAGGGACTCGATTCCGGCCATGGCTACGACCAGGCCAAGCTCGTCGCCGAAGCCATCAACGCCACCAACGAAGCCGGCCTCAGCGCCAACACGGAATCACCCAAGACGACCAAGGCGGGGAAGTTCGCGATCCACTCGCTCCAGATGAGATGCAGCAAGGCGGACCTCGCGAGCGTGCTGCGCTTCTACGAAAGCGTGAAGTCGCGTGCCCCCTACCTCGCCATCGGCAATCTCTCCATGACGGCCGAACGCGGCAGCGCGGGCACCGTCACCTTCAAGGCGACCATCACCGCATTGGAACTCCTCGGCCAGATCCCCAGCGGGGTGAAGGCGGCGGAGGCGGAGGAAGGCAAATAAGAGGGCCCGAGGACAGGGGGGCCCGAGGACCGGAACGGCGCACCACTAGTTGACCCGTTGATCAGTGGGCCAGTTGGCCAGGGAGACAAACGGGGGGCCCAAAGGGGAACCGGAGACCGGATGATTGGCTGGGGTCATCTTTTCAGGTCTCGGGTCTCGGCCGTCGGGAGCCTGGTTCAGGTGTTCAGGTTCGGGTGCGGGATGGCCCGAACCCGAACCTGGTGCTGAGAATGGTGGGCAGCAGCAATGGGTAGGGCTGACCATCCTTGGTCGGCCGCGGTCGAACAGGGATGCTCGACCCTACCTAGATATAGCGGACGGCTCGGAGAGCCGTCCCTACCATGGGAGACAGACGGATGCGATGTCATCGCATCTCTACCCGGGCGGCTGACCAAGGGTGGTCAGCCCTACCTAGTTGCAGAGGACAGCACGTGGTGCTGTCCCTACCTTTAGAAACTGAAGCTGGAGCTGACCTGGAAGACGGCGGAGACGATCGCGAAGGCGATGAAAGCGACGAACGAGAACGCCACGATGAGCACGGAAGCGGAGATCGTCTGCGAAAGCGTGCCCAGCCAGCGGTCGAGTTCGGCGCGATAGGAGCGGGCGATGTCGCGGAGGCCGGGCGCCAGGTTGCCGGTCTGTTCGGCGACGGCGACGCGGTCGAGGAGGAGGCGCGGGAAATAGCCCGTGCGCGCGAGGGCCTTCGAGAGGCTATCGCCTTCGAGCACGCGGTCGGTCGCCGCGCGCAGCTGCTGGCGGAGGGCGCGGTTCGGGGCCGTTTTCTCGGCGAGGCGAAGGGCCTCAGCGGTGGTGATCCCGTTCTCGAGGAGGACCGCGAGGGTCTGGCAGAAGTTGAGGACCGACACGCGCACCACGAAGGTGCCGGCGAGCGGCACGCGGAGGAGCAGCGCGTCGGAGGCGATGAGGCCGGCCTCCGTCTTGCGCCAGTACTTCACGTAGAAGGCCAACGCGATCGCGAGGACCAGGAGGAGCGGGCCGAACCAGAGCAGCGTGTTCGCGAAGCCGATGAGCAACTTGGTCGAGAGCGGCATTTCGCCGCCGAGCGACTTCAGCAAGGTCTCTAGGCGAGGCAGCAGGAAGAGGACGAAGAAGATGATGACGCCCACCGCCACGAAACAGATGAAGACCGGGTAGGCCATCGCGCTGGCCAACTTACGGCGGAATTCGTTCTGCTCCGTGAAGTGCGTGATGAGGCGCTCCAGGACGTCGCGGATATTACCCGTGGCTTCGCCCGCGGCGATCAGGTTGAGCGTCTGGCCGTCGAAGACCTTCGGGTAGCCACCCATCGCGACGGAGAGGCTCTGGCCTTCGCCGAGTTTGGACCAGATGCCGGCGCAGAGAACGCGGAGACGGGATTTCTGGAGGCGAAGGGAGAGGAGGCGGAGCGCTTCGCCCGCGGACATCCCGGAGCGGACGAGGTCGGCCATCGCTTCCAGGAAAGGCAGGCATTCGGCTTGGGTCGGCAGCAGATCCTTATCGGCGGGGCCACCCTCGCGGACCGCTTCCTTGGCGCGCACGGCGGCGCCCGCTTCCTCGACCTTGACCGGCTTGAGGCCGCGGGCCTGCAGCTTGCGGAGGGCGTCGCGACGCGTCTGCGAGTCGATGGTGCCCTCAGTCACGGCCCCCCCGGCGTCGCGCGCGGTGTAGTTGAAGACGGCCATCGCGGCTTATTCGTTGGAGCTCAGGTTACGGACGAGCTCGTCGATGGTCGTGAGACCAGCGGCGACCTTGATCCAGCCGGCCTTGGCGAGGGGACGCATCCCCTGCTCGATCGCCTTGTCGGTCAACTCGCGGTTGGAGACGCGGCTCACGATGAGGTCATGCAAAGGCTTCGGGTGGAAGATCTCGAAGACGCCGACGCGGCCGCGGTAACCCGTGTTGCGGCACTTGCGGCAGCCGACAGCTTCCTTGAGCGACGTCACGTCCTTCAGGAAGGATTCGTCCATGCCGAGCGCCTCGAGGGCGGGCAGGACTTTCTTGCGGTCGACCGGGACGGTCTTGGCGCAATCCACACAGAGGCGACGGACCAGGCGTTGGGCGATGACGAGCTCGACGGCGGAGCCGACGAGGAAGGGCTCGACGCCCATGTCGACGAGTCGCGTGATCGCGCCGGGCGCGTCGTTCGTGTGGAGGGTCGAGAAAACCAAGTGGCCCGTGAGCGAGGCGCGGATCGAGATTTCGGCCGTCTCCAAGTCACGGATTTCGCCGACCATGATGACGTCGGGGTCCTGGCGCAGCGTGCTGCGAAGGGCGCCGGCGAAGGTGAGGCCGATCTCGGACCGCGTCTGCACCTGGTTGGCGCCGGGCACTTCGTACTCGATCGGATCTTCGATCGTCACGATACGGATATCGGGTGAATTGATCGCCTGGAGGAAGGCGTTGAGCGTGGTCGACTTGCCGGAACCCGTCGGGCCCGTGACCAGGATGATGCCGTGCGGGTAGTCGAGGACCTTGCGGACCGCGGCCTGCTCGTCGGCGTTCATGCCGATGCGGTCCATGTTGTAGGCCTCCTTGCGCTGGTTGAGGAGACGCAGCGAGACCGACTCGGCGTAGATCGTCGGAATCGTCGAGACGCGGATATCGAGGACGTTCTTGCCGTCGCGGAAGTTGATGCGGCCGTCCTGCGGGAGGCGGCGCTCGGAGATATTGAGGCGCGCCATGATCTTCAGGCGCGAGATGATCGCGTCCTGGAAGCGGGCGAGATTATCCGGGAGCGGGATCGCGATCAGGATGCCGTCGACGCGGTAACGGATGCGGAGGTTGTTTTCCTGCGGCTCGAAGTGGACGTCGGTCGCGCCTTCGGCGACGGCTTGCGAGAGGACTTCGGTGACGAAGCGCACGACCGCGGCGTCCTGGTCGGCTTCGACGTCATTATTGGCTTCAGCGGCGGGGAGGTCATCGCCTTCGTCTTCGAGGCTGCCGGAACCCACGCCGTAGTTTTCGTTGATGAGGGCGCTGACGCGTTCGGGCGGGGCGAGGTACCACTTCGGTCGCCGGGCGGCGAAGGTCGCGATCCAGTCGCAGGTATCCGTGTCGGGCGGAAGGGCCGTGACGAGGCGGAGGCGGCCTTCTTCGCCGCCGGGGAGGAGCGTCGGGACGACCTGCGCTTCGGACGCGATGCGTGCGGGCAGGATCTTCATGCCCTCGGGATCGATGGCCGGTTCCTCGAGGACCTCAAGGCCCGTGAGGCGGGAAAGTTCGGCGAGGAGCGCGGCCTCGTCGAGGTTGAGCGCCTGCGCGAGGAACTTGAAGCGACCTTCGCGCGGGGTCTCCGCGAACGAAGCACGCACTTCGTCGGTCAGGCGCTCGGCCAGGGCCGAGGGCAGTCCGTGCCGGTCGACGGTCAACATGTTACTTCTTGTCGGGGGCGGCCGGGGCTTCGGGCGCCTTGCCGGGGACGTTATCGATGACCTTCTTCACCTCGGGTCCGATGGCGCTGCTGGCCGCGCGACTGAGGGCGTCGAGGTTGTCGACGGCCGAGCCGTTGAGCACGTAGGGGCGGAGGAAGATGATCAGCTCCTGCTTCTCCTCGAGGTTGGTCGAGGAGCCGAAGATATCGCCGATGATCGGGATCGGGCCGAGGCGCGAGGTGGACTTCGTGGTCACCGTGCGCTGGAGGCCGCCGAGGACGACGATCTCGCCGCTCATCGCGCTCACGTAGGAATCGGTCGTACGACGGCCGATGATCGGCTGGTCGTTACCGTCGAGGATGGTCGAGCCGAGGATGTCTTCGACCGACTGCGAGATCTGCAGTTGGACGGCGCCGTCCTTGCCGATGAGCGGGAGCACCTTGAGGGTGATGCCGATATCGCGCTGCGAGACCGTGGAGGTGACCTGGCCGGTGGTGGCGGCGACCGAGGAGCCCGTGATGACCGGGCGGGATTCGCCGACGAAGAGCGTCGCTTCCTTGTTGTGGGTCGTCGTGATGGCCGGCACCGAGAGGATCTTCAGGTCGCCCTTCCGCGGCGTGGTGACGAGGCCGATCGTGGCGCTCAGGCTATTGGTGCCGGGAGCGAGCGAGCCTTGGGCCGGATTCACGATGGTCTGGCCGGTGTTGAGGACAGGATTGACCGGAGTGACGGGGATGCCCGTGACGCCGAAGCCGGCGCCGCTGCCGCCGATGCCGACGAGCTTGCCGTTTTGAACCGTGAGCCCGAGGGTGCTGATGCCATTGCTCTCGTTATCGGAGAGCTTCACTTCGGCGATGACGACTTCGATGCGGACCTGCGGGAGGACGATGTCGACCTTGTCGATCAGGTCATGAAGGAGACGCAGGTCATCGTTGGTGCCCGAGACCACGACCGAGTTGCTGCGGACATCGGGGAGGACGGTGAGGTTGCTGCTGAACTCGTCGGCGCCCATCTGGGAAGTGGTGGCACCAGCGGCTCCGGCGACGGGGGCGGGGGCGACCGGGGTCGGGGTACGATTGACCGTGGCGCTGCGGACCGTGTTGCCGGCGCGGGCGGCGGCGGTCGTCTGGCCGGTGACGAGGGAGGTCACGAGCGTGGCGACCTGCTGGGCGTCGGCGTGGCGCAGGAAGATCACGTCGGTCTTCGTGTTCGGGTTGGATTTCTGGTCGAGCGTGTCGATCAGCTTATCAAAGAAATCATGCTGGTCGGCCGAGCCCATGAGCAGCACGCGGTTGGTGCGCTCGTCGGCGAGGAAGGTCGTGCCCGTGCTGAGGCGGAAGGGGGCGCCGCCGGCGACCGTCGCGGGCGAGCGGAGCATCGAATTGAGCTTCGTGACCAGGTCGGTGGCCATCGCGTTCTTCAGCGTGTAGCTCTTCGTCACCACCAGGTCGAGCTGCGGGCGATCGATCTGCGCGACCAGGTTCTCGATCTTCTGGAGGTTCGTGATCGAGTCGGTGATCAGCAGGGCGTTGTTACGGCCGAAGTAGACGGGGGGCGAAGCGAGGGTGGTGTTCAGGCCGGATGAGATCTGGGCGACGAGTTCCTGGGCATTAGCGTGCTTGAGCGTGAAGATTTTGGAGGCGATGCGGCCGCTGGGCGGGAGCGTGAGCGCCGAGCCCGTGAGGAGCTGCGGAGACTCGGCCTTCGCGACGAGGTTCGGGATGACCTTCAGGAACTTGTCACCCTGCTGGATGACGGCGATGCCGTTGAGGTTGAGGAGCGTCTCGATCGCGAGAAGGGCTTCATCGCGGGTGATCGAAGCCGGGAGCGAGAGCGTGTAGACGCTCGCCGGGAGAGCCTGCGGGCGGAGGATGGATTTGCCGGTCCAGCGCTGCATCAGGTCGAGGACCTGGGCGATGGTCTCATCGCGCAGGATGACCGGACCGACTTGGTCGGAGCCACTGAGGCCCGGGAGCGGGACGGCCGCGACGACGCCAGCGACGGGAGCCGGGGAGGCGGCGGGTGCCGGAGCGACCTGCGCGAAGCTCAAGGTCGGCGCCAGGGCGGCGGCGAGGAGCAGATAGAAAAGGGGCAGAGAGGCCCGACCTTTTCGTTGGGTCGAAGGAATGCTGTTCACTGGAATAAGGGGTATGACTTGGATA
The DNA here is from genome assembly GCA_002293125.1 of Opitutia bacterium UBA953. Classification (GTDB taxonomy): domain Bacteria; phylum Verrucomicrobiota; class Verrucomicrobiia; order Opitutales; family UBA953; genus UBA953. Next base: position 7,951 of record DBCR01000027.1, on the reverse strand, counting down.
ACACCAAACCACAGGAATAGTTCGACGAAAAATCCGTTTTCGAGCGGTTATTTTGGGAGTTAACCCCATGAGGGATAAGGGGCAGACCCTATTATAGTGAACAAGATTTCACCTTTTACTTGCCAGGCACCCAAAAGATATCATGTCAGACACGAAAGACCTCGTTTTATCGATGCGCGAAGACCTCCCCGACTGGCTGGGCAAGCCCCCCCTCCGTGGAACCGACGAATGGAAAGTCTGGTTGGCCAAGTGGCGGCGCTATGCCAAGGCCGAGCTGCGGGATTCGGCAGCGGATGACCCGGATTACGACTACGGCCTCCTGACCGTCGAAGAGCGTTGGCAGGTCGCCCTGAGGTTGCAGGTCCAAGGCCAGATCGAAGCCGGCCGCCAGAACGGCCCCGTGCCGATGTCTTTGGTGCTCGGCCGGAAGGTCAGCGACCTTGACCACGCGGGCGTCGTTGCCTGGCAAGTCGGTCGGTCCGTCGTCTCGCCCATTCCGGACGAAGCCTTCACCCGCGCGCTCGAGTGGAGTAATCAGCGGGAGAACCCGCGTCGCCGGCGCATCTCGCACGGCATCCGCTACGGCTTCATCGCCGGCCTCGGCGGCGAGGCGGCCTCGCCCGCCTGGTCATCGCCCGACTACGTAGCCGCGTACGAAGCCGCCTGGGAACTCGGCAACGCCATCGCGATCGAAGGCGACCCGCGAGGATAAGTTGCGGACGGCCCGCGCCCGGGCAGAGTGTCTTTCCTATAAAGCCATGGATACCTTCGTCATTTGCTCCGTCGTCATCTTGAGCGCGGCCGGTCTAGCCCTTTTCCTGCGAAACTCTGGTCGCAGCACCTCGGTCTCGCCGGAAGAACAGGCACGACTAGCCGACCTTATCGCCCGCACGGTGCGCGATGACATCGCCAAAGAAACGGACCGGCTGCGAAGCGCTCAGGCGCAGCAGGCCGGCGAACTTCGCAAGGAGCTGACGGACGGCCTGCGAGATTCTCGCCAGGAAATCGTCGCGTCATTGGCTGAATCGCGCCGCGAGTCGGCAAAATCCGTCGCCGACTTCTCGGCCGAGAACGCCAAAAAGACCGAGCTTCTCCAAGTTAATGTAGAAAAGGCGCTCGAGGCCATGCGGTCGGATAATGAAAAGCGCCTGAATGAAATGCGCGAAGTCGTCGGGGAAAAGCTGCAGAAAACCCTCGAGGCTAGGCTAGGAGAAAGCTTCAGGCAGGTCTCCGAGCGCTTGGAGGCCGTCAGCAAGGGACTTGGCGAGGTGCAGCAAATTACCTCCAACATCAACGACCTTAAACGCGTCATGGGCAACGTGAAGACCCGTGGCGTCTGGGGGGAAACCTTCCTGGAGAGCCTTCTGTCTGATTCGCTCGTACCAGAGAAGCAGTTCGTCAAAAACTTCCGCCCGAAGGAACGCAGCGGCGAAACGGTCGAGTTCGCCATCATCCTCCCGGGCAACGAAGAGGGCCCGGTCTACCTGCCCGTCGACTCTAAATTCCCCCGCGAAGACTACGATCGCATCGTGGCCGCCGCGGAGGTCGGTGATACGGCCGCATTGCTCCAGGCCCAGAAAGACCTCGCCGCCACCGTGGTCAGCTTCGCGACCGACATCACGAAATACATCAACCCTCCCCGGACGACGGATTTCGCGATCCTCTTCCTCCCGACCGAGGGGCTTTACGCCGAAGTCCTCCGCTTCCCGGGCATCGAAAAGACGTTGAAAGAAAAGCGCGTAGTGGTCGCAGGGCCTTCGACGATGATGGCCCTGGTCAATTCGCTCCGCGTTGGCTTCCAGACTTTAGTGGTCCAAAAGAAGTCTGCGGAAATCGCCAAGCTGCTTGGCGCCGTCAAAAAGGACTTCGGCAACTTCGGAGACCTCCTCGAAAAAATCAACAAGAAGCTGGAAGAGGCCAGCTCCGTGGTCACGGACGCGGCCGAGCGCCATCGGAAGATCACCAGGAAGATGACCAAGGTGGCGGAGCTGCCGGATGCCGAGGCCCGACTTCTGCTGAACCTTGATGCGGCGGAAGATTCTTCCGAGGACGAAGAAGCGCCTACCACGACCTAATCAGGAGTCCTGCTGGTGGAGCCGATGAGGTTCGAACTCACGGCCTCGTCATTGCGAACGACGCGCTCTACCAACTGAGCTACGGCCCCAAACAGCAGGAAGATAAGGGAAGCCGCCCCCGCTGGGTCGGTCAAGGTTTAGATACCTGTCGCCTTGCTTCGGCGTGGTTTAGACCTAAGTTCCAT
>DBCR01000027.1:525-5581 GCA_002293125.1 Opitutia bacterium UBA953 | reverse complement strand
ATCGCGGCCCGATGGAGTATCTCCACGGCGCCCAGAACATCATCCCCGGCCTTGAGCAGGGCGTCGACGGCCTCGTCGCCGGCGACACCAAGAGCGTCCTCGTCCCGCCGCAGCTCGGCTACGGCGAATACAACGAAAAGCTCCTCCAGCAGGTCCCGCTCAACGCCTTCGGCGCCAACACCCCGCAGGTCGGCATGCGTTTCCACGCCGAGACCAACCTGGGCATGCGCGTCCTCACGATCAAGAAGATCGAAGGCGAAGAAGTCACCCTCGACGGCAACCATGAGCTCGCCGGCAAGACCCTGCATTTCGACATCAAGGTCGTCTCGGTCCGCGCGGCCGAACTCACCGAACTCTCCCACGGCCATCCCCATCAGTCGGGCGGTTGCTGCGGCGGCGGCGGTTGTGGTTCCGGCGAAGCCTCCTCCGAAGGCGGTTGCTGCTCCACCGGCGAGGCCTCCGAAGGTGGTTGCTGTTCCTCGGAAGAAGGCGCGGCTTCGAGCGGTTGCTGCTCCACCGAACAGCCCGTCGCCCAGAAGCAAGGCGGCTGCGGTTCCGGCGGTTGCGGTTGCTCGGCCTGAGCCCGCGGTTCAGCTCCTTCTCTAAGGCCGCCCAAATGGGCGGCCTTTCTGTTAGAGCAGTCGTTACAATCCCGGAGCGTTTTTATTATGAACTTACATTGTAATATTTGCGGGCCGCAGGCATCCCATGGTCATGCCAACCTTCCTCCTCCTGCTCCTCGGAGCCATCACTGCCTCGGCAATCCCTAGCCAGCGCGATGCCCTTGGGGCCGCCAAGCGCGACGCCCAGGGGGTCTACGCCGCAGCGCAGCGGACGAAGGATGGGGCAAAGTTCGCGGAAGCCATCACCCGGGTCCAGGCGGTAGGAGACCTGGTAATCGGCGCGAACAACGCGGCCATGAGCGCCATCAAGCCCGGCTACCCGATTGACATCAAGAGCCAGCAAGCACGGCAGTCTTGGGACAAGAAGATGGACGACATCCGCCGGACGCTGAGCGGAGCCAACCGGGAAATTGCCGCCTTCGTAGTGCCCTCGGAAATGACCCCGGCAGGAATCCGGGCCGTCGATGCGTTGGTCCGGTCGATCGATAAAGCCATCGAGGTGCATCATGCCTCCTGCCAGAATATCCGCTGAGCGCGCGCAAGCGCGCGAGGGGGCACGTGGGCAAGGGTCTGGGGTTGCCCCAACCGGAAGGCCGAGCAGGCTGACGTCACCCCGCGCATGCGTTCCGTCCCTATCCATGCCCGTGACCTGACGCCGGGGCAGACGCGTGTCTCGATCGCGATCATCGCGGTGCTGTTCTTCATCTTCGGTTTCGTGTCGTGGGTGAACGCGATCCTCATCCCCTATTTCAAGATCGGCTGCGAGCTGACGCACTTCGAAGCGTACCTGGTCACATTCGCTTTCTATATCTCGTACCTCCTGTTCTCGATGCCGGCGGCGCACCTGCTCAAGCGCACCGGCTTCAAGCGCGGGATGATGATCGGCTTCTGGGTCATGGCGGTGGGCGCCTTCCTGTTCATCCCGGCGGCGATGACGCGGACGTACGGCCTTTTCCTCGGCGGCCTGTTCACGCTCGGCGCCGGCCTCGCCATCCTCCAGACGGCGGCGAATCCCTATATTACCATCCTGGGTTCCAAGGAGACCGCCGCGCGACGCATCTGCGTGATGGGGATCTGCAATAAGGGTGCGGGGATCCTCGCGCCGATCGTTTTTGCGGCGGTGGTGTTCAAGGTCACCGACACCGATCTCTTCGCGAGCCTCGCGACGATGGGGCCGGCCGAGAAAGCCGCCGCGCTCGACGAACTCATCCGCCGCGTCGTCGTCCCCTACGCGTGGGTCGGCGCGGCGCTCCTCCTGCTCGGGTTCCTCGTCCGCTTATCGCCGCTCCCCGAGATCGACACCGAACATGAGACCGCCGAGGTCGCCGAAGCCAACGCCGACAAGACGGGCATCCTGCAATTCCCGCACCTCATCCTCGGCGCACTCGGCATCTTCCTGCATGTCGGCACGCAGACCGTGGCGGTCGACACCATCATCGGGTACGCGGACACGATGGGCATCCCGCTCGCCGCCGCGAAGATCCTGCCCGGCTGCGTGCTCGGGGGGATGATCTTCGGTTACCTATTAGGACTGACCCTCATCCCGCGGTACGTCTCACAGGTGACGGCGTTGCGGCTCTGCACTGTCCTCGGCGTGGTCGCCACGCTCGGCGTGCTGTTCGCCCCAGGCAAGCTGATGCTCTTCGGATTGAACGCCGACATCTCGCTCTGGTGCATCACGCTGCTCGGGCTCTCGAACTCGCTCACTTGGGCCGGCATATGGCCGCTCGCGCTCGACGGCCTCGGCCGCTTCACCAAGACCGGCGCCTCCCTGATGATCATGGGCCTCTGCGGTAACGCGCTGATCCCGCTCGGTTACGGCTGGCTGGCGGATCAATACTCCGCGCGCGGCGGGTACTGGATCCTGCTCCCTTGTTATTTATATCTGACGTATTACGCGGTCAGCGGGCATAAGAAACGGGTATGGTAACGCGATGCGCCGAGGCGCATCGCGTGGGGACATGCTGGCACGCTGGCATGCTGCGAAGCAGATACATCGTTTCGGGTAGCGGGTGGCGGGAATATTTTCAGGTCTCGGGTCTCGGCAATCGGGAGCCTGGTTCAGGTGTTCGGGTTCAGGTGCAGGTTCAGGGCCTGAATTTTACCCCGCACCCGCACCTGAGACCTGAGGGCCGAGACCTGGGACCCGAGAATGAAATTACAGGCAACGTCGTGACGCGGTCCCGACCCTGCCCATTGCATCTCATCTATTCAGCCCTCTATGCTGTCATCGACTCCGTCATCTACCCTGCCCTCACCAATTCCAAACCAGGGTGATCTCGACGTCGGGGTGGAGCGATTGTTTCACGGGGCAGGCGTTGGCGGCGCGGATGAGGCGATCACGGAGGTCTTCGGCGATGCCCGCCGGCATATGGATCGTCGCCTCAAGCTTCGCGATCCGGCGCGGCGGCTGGGCGGTCATGTGCTTCTCGATGTCGACGCGGAGCCCGCGGAAATCGAGTTCGAGTCCCTTGGCTTGGATGCCGAGGATCGTCATGATGCAGGTCGCCAGCGAAGTCGCCGTGAGATCGGTCGGCGAGAACGACTCGCCCTTGCCGTGGTTGTCGACCGGCGCGTCGGTGTGCAGCACGGTGCCCGAAGGGCCGTGGGTGGCCTTGACGCGGAGGTCGCCGAGGTATTCGCAGGAGATTTTGACGCTCATGGGCGGTAGTGTGGCGAAGCCACGACATCACCCAAACAAAAAGCCCCGGCGGTCCGGGGCTTTCGGAGTATCGCTGAAGCGATTATTCGCCGTCCTTGCCGATGGCGTCGACCGGGCAGCCTTCGAGCGCTTCCATGCACTTGTCGATGCCTTCCTGGTCGGTCGGCTGGGCAAAGACGTAGGAGTAGCCACCATCGTCCTGGCGAACGAAGGATTTCGGGGCAGTCTCGCGGCAGAGGTCGCAGTCGATGCACTGGGAATCCACGTAGAATTTACCGGGGGCGCTTTCGGGACGCTTGTCGTTCTTGTCGGCCATAGGGTGTGATTAATTGGAAGACGGCGGGCGTCTGTCAAGAATCCGCGTCAATTCGCGGGCAGCATGACAATCAGCCGATGGCGAAAGCCGTCACGGCCGGCCAGATAGGCAGCGGAGAGGCGGTCCGTGGTGGCGAAGGTCACCTCGATGGTGCCGGCTGGCGTCAGGTTCGGGCGGAGGCCTGGGCTGACCTGCCGATCAAAGGCGGTGAGGGGGCGGACCGTGACCGAGTCGATCGGCAGCGCGTGCTCCTGCAGGATGACGAAACGGATACGGCCGCGGGTGGCCGCATCGACGCCGTCCCAGCAGAAGAGCTGTTCCATGGCGATCGCGTCGTGCGTCTCGTAGGCCTGACGGAGATCGTCGGCCAGGGCGCGGAGGCTCCGCGCATTCCACCAGCCCCAAGCGGCGACCAGCGCGACGCCGAGCAAAAGCCCGAGCAACGCCGCAGAGAGACGGCGAAGCCAAGGATGGCGGAGGAAGAGTTGCAGCACGAGGGAGAAGGGCGTTGACCGAATAGCAGGGTCGGAGATATGCACGCAAGAGCCATGGCGCACGAAAGCAAGCCCTCCTCGGATTCCGGCCGTTATGCGGCCCGGGGCGTGTCCGCCTCCAAGAGCGAAGTGCACGCCGCGGTTGACCGCCTTGACCCCGGCCTCTTTCCGCAGGCCTTCTGCAAGATCGTCGCCGACAATCTGACCGGCGATGCCACCAAGTGCGTCGTCACGCATTCGGATGGCTCCGGCACCAAAGCCTTGCTTGCTTATCTCTGGTGGAAGGAGACCGGCGACGCCTCCGTCTTCCGCGGCATCGCGCAGGACAGCATCGTCATGAACATCGACGATCTCCTGTGCGTCGGCGTGACCAAGGGCGTCATCCTCTCCTCGACCATCAACCGCAACGCCAAGGCCATCCCGGGCGCGATCCTCGCGGAGCTCATCAACGGCACCGAAGACGTGCTCGTCATGCTGCGTGAACAGGGCTTCGGCATCGCCTCTGGCGGCGGCGAGACGGCCGACGTCGGCGACCTCACGCCCACGCTGACCGTGGATTCCACCGCCACCGCGATCCTCAACCGGGCCGAAGTCGTGGACGCCGCGCACGTCGTCCCGGGCCTCGTCATCGTCGGCATCGCCTCCCATGGCCGCGCGAAATATGAGACCGCCGAGAACAGCGGCATCGGCTCGAACGGCCTGACCAGCGCCCGCCACGAGCTCCTTTCGAAGTACTACGCGGAGAAGTATCCCGAAACCTACGACAAGGCCACCCCGGCCTGACCTGGCGTACTGCGGGCCCCATCGCCTGACGGACCCCCTCCCCGGCTCGACCCTGACCGTCGGCCAGGCCCTCCTTTCGCCCACGCGCACCTACGCCCCCTACGCCCTCCGCCTGCTCCAGGCCCTCGGCGCCCAGCGCGTCAAAGGCCTCGTCCACTGCTCCGGCGGGGGCCAGACC
>DBCR01000027.1:0-440 GCA_002293125.1 Opitutia bacterium UBA953 | reverse complement strand
GCCCCCCATTTTCGCCGAAATCGCCCGGGTCAGTGGGACGGACGCCAAGGAAATGCACCAGGTTTACAACATGGGGCACCGCCTGGAGGTGTTCGTGGAACCTAAGGACGCGGAGGTCGCGCTGCGCCTTGCCACCGAGCTCGGCCTAGGCGCGCAGGTGATCGGCCGAACCGAAGCCTCGACCCGCCCTGACGGGGCCAATCATGTGACCGTGATTAAAGACGGGCAGGTCCTAGCCTATGCCTGAGGGGTCTCAGGGCTTGCTTCTCAAAGTGTCGGGTGGTCGGGCAGACAGGACTTGAACCTGCAACACCCTGCTCCCAAAGCAGGGACTCTACCAATTGAGATACTGCCCGGTACCCGAACAAACAGTCTGATTTTGTGTTGCCGTCCTTGTCAAACTGCTAATCTCCAAGTGTTCCAACCCGCAAAACACCTCC
>DBCR01000053.1:16109-22198 GCA_002293125.1 Opitutia bacterium UBA953 | reverse complement strand
TGGTGAACGCCGAGGCAGCGGCGGGCGCCGACTGAGCAAAGCTCGCGGCAGCGGTGAGGGTGAGGAGGGTGATGGAGGTGTGCTTCATGGCGTCTGCTGATGTGCTCAAAGTCTGCCAAATCACCATGTATTTCGACAATCTCGTTAAGATTGGCGAATAAACCCCAACGATTGCTTAAAAAGAAGCCACCAATGCTTTATTTTAAGCGTTAAAAACTAGCGTTAACCTCGGTAGCACTCGAGGTGGGCTTCGGCTGATTTCGACCAACTGAATGCCGACGCCATCGCGGTCTTCTGCAGTGACCTATAGGTCGCGGGCTGCTGATAAAGTTCCAGCGCCCGATTGAGGGCCCATTCGATGCCGCCTTGGTCCGCATGCTCAAAAAGAATCCCAGTACCTTTCTTTTTTCCGTCCCAGCCGCTCACGGTATCAGCCAATCCGCCGGTGGCTCGAACGATGGGGAGCGTGCCGTAGGCCATGGAATACATCTGGTTTAGGCCGCACGGCTCGAAGCGGCTGGGCATCAGGAAGAAATCGCTGCCTGCCTCGATCCGGTGGGACAGGCCGTTGTCGTAGCCGATGCGGACGGCACAGAGGGCGGGAAAGTCGACGGCGAGTCGTTTGAACTCGTTTTCTAACCAGGCGTCTCCGCTGCCGAGGAGCACGAACTGCAAGGAGTCTTTGCGCAGGAATTTCGGGAGCACGCTGACGGCGAGGTCCAATCCCTTCTGCTCCCAGAGGCGTGAGACGACGCCGACGAGGGGAACGTCACGATCGGTGGCGAGACCGAGTTCGCGCAGCAGGGCGGTCTTGCATTCGGCCTTTCCCGCGGGCTTCTTGGCTGAGAATGCGGCGGCAATATGCGCGTCGTCCTCTGGGTTCCATTCGTCGCGATCGACGCCGTTGAGGATGCCGCGTAGGTCACTTGCGCGGCGACGCACGACATCATCCAGTCCGTATCCGAAGGCGGGGGTGAGGATCTCCTTGGCGTAGGTCGGGCTGACGGTGATGACCTTGGCGGCGTGGAGGATGCCGCCTTTGAGGAAGTTGACGCCACCGAGGCACTCGAGTTCCTGCGGGCTCCAGAGGAATGCGGGCAGCCCGAGGTAGCCCATGATGCGCTTGGGATAAAGGCCTTGGTGCTGCAGGTTATGGATCGAGAGGACGGTCTTCGCTCCGCCGAGCGCGGACTGCTTGAGCGTGGTATTCAGGAGCACGGGCACAAGGCCGGCGGTCCAGTCGTGGCAATGGATGACGTCGGGGATCCAGCTGGTCGTCAGGCATGCGTCTAGTCCGGCTCGTCCGTAGAATGCGGCCCGTTCGCCGGCGTCATCACGTGCCGGATAGATTTCCCGGGCGCCGTAGAAATCTTCGTGTTCGACAAACCAAGCCTGGAAGTTCGGCGAGACCGGCAGCGTGCGGATACGGCAACCGGCCTTACGTGGGTCGCCGTTTACGCCGACCTTGAGCGATTCGATGAGCGTGCCCATCTTCTCGCGGCCCGGGACGGAGCCGTACAGGGGCGTCACCGCGCGGACTTCGTGACCCATGGCCGCCAAGGCTTTACCCAGCGCCACGGTGGCGTCGCCGAGTCCGCCGGCCTTGGACCAAGGCGCCAACTCGGGAGTCACGAAAAGGATTCTCATGCGGAAGGTCGGTTGTCGCGGGGTCGTCCGAGTCGGTTGAGTAACGGGACGAAGGCCACGAGGATAATCAAGGCGGCGACCATGGCGACATTGCCAGCCAAATCATGGACGGTGCCGAGCGACGAGAAACCGGGCTGCCCGTGTTCGATGCCGGCGAGGTCACGTTCCAGTGACTTTGAGCCTTGGTGCAGCGCGTGGAAGGTGAGGTAAGTGTTGCGTCCGATGTTGAGCAGGATGGCGGTGAAACCGGCGAGGCCGATCAGGGCGATGCGACGGAGCAGCGCACCCGGAAAGCCACCTTCCAGGAAGACCGCGCCGAGAAAGGCGCCGGCGAAGACGCAGGCCGAGAGCGAACGGATACCCGAGCAGGCCTCCGCCACCCCGACCGCATCTCCGTTAGGGAAGATGATCGTGTTGCCGCTGACCCGGATGGCGTGGTCGTTGGCACGCAGAATCCCGGAGACGATCTCGGTGACGTTGGTGAGCAGCTCGCCTTTGATCTGGTTATCGACGAGGTAGAGGAACGGACCGGAAATCAACCAGACGCAGGCAGGAAAGAGGAGGAGTCCGACGACCCGCCAGCGGGAGGCTGATGTCGCGACGGCGTCCGACGGTCCGCGGACGGAGAGGAAGGCGAAGGTGAGCGCCGCGCCGGCCAGGCCGAAGCTGATGGCGAGGGTGGGACCGATGCCGGTACCGAAGATGGCGCGGGCGGCGGCGCCGAAGCCGAAGAGCGCGAGGGAAGCGATCGCCAAGAGCTGGGCGAGGGTGAGTACGCCTTTGGACGTGGGCGCGGCGACGTCGGACCGCTCGCCCGTGAGCAGGGTGCGGAGGTCTTCCCATCGATCCCAGAGCACGTAAGCGGAGAAGAACGGCACAAGGTAGCCGAAGGTATAATCATCCTTGGTGCTCCAGATGGCCCACTGATCCCAGGTCGTGAACGCGGCCATGCCGATGAGTAGCAGGCCGAGGCCGCGCGTCGTGCCATCTAGCTTCGACTGGGCTTCCACGGCCATCAGAACCGGGGGACCGCGGCCAGCAGCGTCTTCGTGTAGGCCTGCTGCGGATCACCGAGAATCTCAGCCGGGGTGCCTTGTTCGACGATCTTGCCCTTGGACATCACGAGGATGTGGTCGCTGACATGTTCGACGACGGCGAGGTCATGGGCGATGAAGAGGTAGGTGAGGCCTAGCTGCTCCTGCAGGTCCTGGAGCAGGTTCACGACCTCCGCTTGCACGGAGACGTCGAGCGCCGAGACGGGCTCGTCGCAGATGATGAGCTCCGGCTGCACGGCGAGGGCCCGCGCGATGCCGATGCGCTGGCGCTGGCCACCGGAGAATTCATGCGGGTGTCGGCGCAAGTGTTCGGCGGGGAGTTGGACGCTACGGAGCAGTTCGGCGCAGCGGGCTTCGCGATCCTCCCGCGTCATCCGCGGGAAGTGAATCTCGAGCGGCTCGGAGAGGATGCTCAGGATATCGGCCCGCGGGTTAAGCGAGTTATACGGGTCCTGGAAGATCATCTGGATCTTCTTGCGCCAGGGGAGGAAGTCCGAGTTGGAAAGGACGCCGATGTCCTGTCCGTGGTAGAGGATCTTGCCAGCGGTCAACGGGGCGAGCTTCACGATCGCGCGTCCGGTGGTCGTCTTGCCTGATCCGGATTCACCGACGAGTCCGACGGTCTTCCCTTTGGGAACGACGAAGGAGATCCCGTCCACGGCCTTCTTGGGTTCGGCTTTCTGGAAGAACCAGTTGGCCCGGCCAGGGTAGTGGACGGAAAGGTCGCTGACTTCGAGAAGGTTGTCGCTCATCGGGAGACCTTGAGTTCGTCGGACAGGGTGGTGAGGCGGCGGCGGCGCTGACCGAGGCGCGGGATGCAGGCGATCAGCGCCTTAGTGTAAGGGTGCGACTGCGTCCGCATGATCTGTTCGACCGGGCCGGATTCGACGATGCGACCTTTCCACATCACCGCGACCTTATCGGCGAAGTTCGCGATGATGCCGAAATTATGGGTGATGAGGACGATGCTCATGCCTCGCTCGCGACGGAGGCGGGCGAGGAGGTCCATGATCTCCTTTTGGATGGTCACGTCGAGCGCGGTGGTCGGCTCGTCGGCCACGAGGATCTTCGGGTTGCACGCCAGCGCCATGGCGATCATCGCGCGTTGCTGCATGCCGCCGGAGAGTTCGTGCGGGTATTGGTTCGCGACGCGTTCGGGGTCGTTGATGTGGACCTCGGCGAGGGAGCGAATGACCTCGGCGTCGACGTCTTTGACGTCCGGTCGGTGTAACGCGACGGCTTCGCCGATCTGGAAGCCGATGGTGTAGACTGGATTCAGGGAAGTGCCGGGTTCCTGAAAAATGTAGGCGATGGAGCCACCGCGGACCTTGGCGAGCTTGTCCTCGGGAAGTCCCATTAACTCGACGCCGGATAATTTGACGGATCCCGATAGGCCGCAAGACGGCTCGGGCGGCAGCAGGCGGGTCAGGGCGAGGGCCGAGACCGATTTCCCGGAGCCGGATTCGCCGACCACCGCGAGGACTTCGCCAGCGGCGAGTTCGTAGCTGACGCCTTGGGCGGCGACGGTCTCGCGGTCACCCGTGCGGAAGGTGACGCTGAGGTCCTGGACTTTCAGGAGAGGCTCGGCGGACATGGTCGGCAACATAGGTTGGGCGAGGGGCAAGGGAAAGGAAGAACGACGGTCATTCGGTCCGCCAGCGGTCTTCGATGACCGTCTTCGGTGCGCCGCGCACCTTGCCGTCGCGGAAATCCCTGAGGTCGACCTCGCGCTGCTTGGGGTCGAGCCAGAAGAGGCCGTACTGACCCGGGTCTTCGGCGGCGCGCACGTCGAACCCTGCCGGGAACTTGACCCAATCCCAGTGGGCGATGCGGTAGCCAGGGACCTTGAAGCCCGGGATGAAGTCGGCGAGATCATGGATGCGGTGCTGCATCTGGAATGAGAGCTTGATCATCTCGTCCTCTTCGGTGGCCTCGCGGAAACGGTCGATGAGTTGAGAGAGGTCGGGGTCGTCGATCCCGGTGATGTTGTTCGTCTGGCGCTTAGGCACCTTGCGCCCGTCCGCGAGCTTCTCGACGGCGTTGTCGGTGTGGTGGGATTCCCAGAGGGCAGGGAGGCGGCTCGAGACGGACCACGCCCAGAAGACGATGTCATGGTTCTTCTCCATGACCTTGCGGTACATGGTCGTTCGCTCGAGCGTCTCGGGGCGGTACTCCACGCCGCAGCGACGGGCCGACTCGACGAGCGTCGCGAGATACTTGCGACGGTCGGAGGTGTCGAAGGTGAGTCGGAATGAAAGCCGTTCGCCGGCCGCGTTCATGAGGATGCCGTCGGCGCCGACGCGGGTGAAGCCAGCCTTGGCGAAGGCCGCACGGGCGAGTTCCTGCGAATAGCGGCGAGGACGGATCGAGGGCTCGGTGAACTTGCCAAGGCCTTCGCTGAATTGGTTGAGGCGTTCGTAGTCGCCGCGATAGAAGCCATCGATGACGCGCTGGAAGTCGGTGGCATGCTGGAGGCCGACGCGCACGTCGAGGTCTGAGAGTAAGGCCTTCTGCGTATTGAGGTAGAGGCCGTAAGGAGGGCGGGGGATGTCGTTGAAGAACTGGGCCTTGGTGAGGTAGCCGTTCTGGTAGGGCTTCTTCTCGTTGGTGCCGTACCAATAGCGCGGCATCATGATCGGCATGAAGTCGATCTCGCCGGCGAGCATCGAGGCGTAGGCGCTCTCCGGATCGCGGATGACGCCGTATTCGATGACGTCAGGATTATAGCGGTGGCGATAGAACTTACGATGGTCGCCCCACCAGTCCTGCACCCGGGTGAGCGTGACGGACTTTTCACGTTGAAGGCCGGTCGGGCCGACGAAGTAGGGGCCCGTCGTCGGCTGGAAGCGGTCGTTATACAGCTTCTCGTAATTCGGTCCGAAGTCCTTGAAGAAATTGCGCGGCAGTGGAATCAGTTGGCCCAGGCGTTCGAGCTGATAAGGGCGCTTGCGCGGGGCCTTGATGGCAATCGTGTGCGCGTCGTACTTGGTAATGCTGCCCCACTCGCGGGTGTAGTAGTCGGCGTACCAGTCGGCCTTCGCCCAAGGCGAACGATTGAAATAGAACGTGTAGAAGTAGTCGTCCGCGGTGATGGCCTGGCCGTCCGTGAACTTGGCGTTCGGATCAAGGCGGAAATAGGCCGTCATGCCGTCGGGTGACATCGCCCAGCTCGTCGCTAGGGCGGGGATGGTTTCTTCGGTGTTCGGATGTCGAGGAGAGCAGTCCGAAGTCGTTGTTGTCGTAAAGCTCCCCGCGGAACCCGTTGTTGGCGTTGGGGCCGACGCGCCTGAGCGTCGGCGGAGTGGACATGACGAACTGACGGAGCACGCCGCCGCGGACCGCACGGGGGTCGGCGAATTCCGGCTGAGCAGAGCCGTCCTGCCAGAC
>DBCR01000053.1:15897-16096 GCA_002293125.1 Opitutia bacterium UBA953 | reverse complement strand
AGGTCCTTGGGGAGGTCGCTTGGCTGGGCGAAGCGGAAGAAGTCCGGATGCTCGGCGTAGAAGGCGGCGGCCCTGGGGTCTTGGTACGTCTCCGCGTGGGCGGCGCCGACGAGGCAAAGGAGGGCGAGGAGGAATCTCATCGTTGTTGGCGGCGGAGATCGAAGGCGTCCTGCAACGCTTCGCCGATGGAGTTGATCAT
>DBCR01000053.1:3053-15869 GCA_002293125.1 Opitutia bacterium UBA953 | reverse complement strand
ATGACCATGGTGCCGACGAGGCAGCCGAGGGTGGGTCCGAGGATCCACCAGGCGTGCCAGTTCTCTTTGGCTTGGTGGAGGAGGTCGCCCCAGGAGGGTTCGGTGGGCGGCAGGCCGAAGCCGAGGTAGTCGAGGGCGGAAAGCGAGAAGACCAGTCCGTGCAGGCTGAACGGCAGGGTCGTCAGGATGACGGTCGCGCAGTTCGGCAGGATGTGGCTCCAGATGATGCGGGCATGGCCGGCGCCGAGCGCGCGGGNNCCGAAGCCGAGGTAGTCGAGCGCGGACAGGGAGAAGACCAGACCGTGGAGGCTAAAGGGGAGCGTCGTCAGGATGATGGTCGCACAATTAGGCAGGATGTGGCGCCAGATGATACGAGCGTGGCCGGCCCCCAAAGCGCGGGAGGCGGTGACGTAGTCGCGAGCGGAGATTTGATAAGCGGCGGCACGCAGCTGCTGGGCGAGCCCGATCCAGGAGAAAGCCACGAGGATGAAGATGAGAATCGCCAGCGAGGGCTCGAGCAGGCTGGCGAGGAAGATGATGGCGTAGAGGAAGGGGATGTTGGACCAGACTTCCATGAGTCGCTGGCAGACCATGTCGAACCAGCCGCCGAAGTAGCCCATCGCAGCGCCCAGGAGCAGGCCGACGCCATAGACGCATGGGAGGAAGATGAGCGCGGAGAGCAGCAGGATCCGGAAGCCGCCGAAAAGCCGCGCGACGATATCGTGGCCGGATTCGTCGGTACCGAGCCAATGTCCGTCGAGTCCGGGCGGGCAGGGCGAGGGCACCTGCGTGCGGAGCGAGCCCTGCGGCTCCCAGTCCGTACGGTCTGCAACGGGCACGCGCTGGACGACCTTACCGTCGACGAATTTCGCCCGCGCGATACCGACTCCCTCGGCGAACAGGCGGGCGTCGCCTTCGGGCCGGCCGTTGATGATCGTCCAAGCTTGGCGGCGGGTGCCGTCCGTATTAAGTGTGAAGATGCGCCCCTCGGAGATGATGCCGCGAGGGTCGTACCACCGTCCTTCGGCGTCGCGGGAAGCCTCCGGCATCACCTCGCAGACTTCTCCCGGGGCGAAGGGCACGGGTGGCATGATGAGCCAGCCCCGGCCGTTCTGCTTCAGTTCTTCGGCCAGCAAGCGATAGTTGGGTTCTCCTTCGATCTTTAGGCCGAGGTCACGTCCCGAGATGAAGCCCGCGAACACCGGGAAGCGCGTGACCCCGTCGACCTTGAGCACGAGCGGGCGATTGCCGACGAGCAGCGGTCCCAGCAAGGCGAGCGCCGAGAGCGCGAATAGGGTCAGCAGTGACCACCAGCCCATGCGGTGACGACGGAATCGATCGAAGCGCCGCAGCGTGATGGGGTCGAAGAAGCTCATGCGGTTTTGTCGAACCGGATGCGCGGGTCGACGGCGGCGACGCAGAGGTCGGAGACGATGTTGCCGATGAGCATCGCCAGGCTGGAGAGCGTGAGGAGGCCGAGGAAGACGGGGTAGTTACGATGGACGAGCGAATCGTAACCCAGCAGGCCAAGGCCAGGGATATTGAACGTCACTTCGATGAGGAACGAGCCGGTGAGGAAGAAGCCGAGATTGCCCCCGAAGGTCGCGGCCAAGGGGATGAGCGAATTGCGAAGCGCGTGGACGAAGACGATGCGCCTGTGGCTGAGGCCTTTGGCCTTGGCGGTGCGGACGTAGTCGGCGGCAAGGTTGTCGAGCAGTCCGTTGCGCGTGAAGAGCGTGAGCGCGGTGAAGGCGCCGACCATCTCGCAGGCGAGCGGTACGATGGTGTGGTGGACGCGGCCGGCCCAACTGAGGTTAGCCCAATCAAATCCCTTGGTCGGGAACCATCCGAGATGGAAGCAGAGCAGGTGCAGCATCGCGACGGCGAGGATGAATCCTGGTACGGAATAGAGGATGAAAAGAACCTGCGAGGATCCACGGTCGAACCAGCCGTCGCGCTTCAGGGCCTTGGCGACGCCGAGGGGAATCGAGATGGCGTAGGCGAGGAGCAAGGACCATCCGCCGAACCAAGCCGAGATGGGCAGACGCGCCTTGATCTCATCCCAGACGGGTTTGTCGCTGGTGGTGGAGTCGCCAAGCTCCGCTTGGAGTAGGCCGGCGAAGGCACGACGATAGACGAGTACGCGCGTCGCTGTCTCGGGGTCGTCGGGCAGGGGCGCCAGTGAAGCAAACCAGTGGGCGCGAGGTTTGCCGTCCGCCGTGGTCACGGCGAGGGAGCTGCCGGTCTGGCCAACGTTCAGCTTGAGGGATTTGCCCGGGTTGAGGTCATCGGTGACTTCGGCCTCCGCCTTGCCGTCCTTATCCAGACGTACCGTGATCCAGTCCGCTGGGCCGGGGAGGGCGCCGAGCCAGATGGCATAGGCCTCTAGAAGTGAGCGGTCGAAACCATAGCGTCGCTTGAGGTTATCGAGCTCCTCCGGGGAGGCGGGCCCGGATGGCCGGGCGGCGGAAGTCTGCTTGCGGTCGGCCTGCTGGCGCTCGGCGAGGGCTTGTTCGATCGGGCCACCCGGGACGAAGCGGGTGAAGCAGAACGCGACGAACGTAATGCCCACGAAAGTCAGTGGGACTAGCAGCAACCGTCTGAGGACGTAGTCGCGCATCGCGGGTCTCCATAGGGCATTCAGGGGCGGGGAGGGGTCAACCTTGAAAGGACTCGGCTTGCACCCGACGGCGGACGCCCCACTTTCTCGGGGTGCCCCTGCTTTACTCCCCCAGCTGGTTCCTGCTGATGATCCCCGTGGCGTTCGTGGCGTTCGGCCTGCTCCTGCTCACGATCTTCCTGGTGGCGTTCGCGTGGCGGGCGCCTCGCCGGCATAAGTCGATGTCGCTGGGGTATTGCGTCATGCACACCCTTTGCTGGTTGCTCCTGAAGTGCGGGTATACCATCCGCGTCCGCGGGTTGGAGAACATCCCGGCAGAAGGTGGCGTTCTCCTCATCGCGAACCACGTCGCCTATGCCGACGTGCTGGTGATGGGCGTGATGTGTCGACGCCCGGTGCGCTTCCTTTCCTGGGAGGGTTTCGAACGCCATAAGTTCCTCGGTTTCATGTGCCGACTGATGGGGACGATTCCGGTTTCGGAGATGAAGGCCAAAGAGGCCATCATCAAGTCGGGCGAAGCCCTCGCGCGCGGGGAAATCGTTTGTATATTCCCTGAAGGCAGCCTCACCCGCAACGGCGGCCTGATGCAGCTGCGCAAAGGCTTCGAGCTGATCGCCCGCCGTGGTGGCGCGCCCATCGTCCCGGTCGCGATCGACGGCATGTGGGGTTCAATCCTTAGCTTCAGCGGCGGAAAGTCATTCTGGAAACTACCCAAGCATTTCCCGCGTCCGGTCGGCGTCGTCATCGGCAAGCCGTTTCCTGCCAGCGAGCATGCCAAGACGCGTTCGCGCATCCTTGAGCTCGCTGCGGAGGCCTTCGCCATGCGCAAATCCCTTGAAGGCCATCTTGGCCGCGAAGTCGCGGAGGGTCTGGCCAAGAGGGGTGGAGCTGTCGCTTTGGTTGACCGTACCTCAACGCGCCGCGAGTTCACGGGCGCGACGTTATTGGCCTTGGGCTGGGCCTTCGCGGGTGAACTGAAGCGCCGGACGACGTCCAAGCGTGTCGCGATCGTGCTGCCTCCCGGCGTTGCGGCGGCCGTGGCCAATCTGGGTTGTGTGCTCGCCGGCAAGGTGCCGGTGAACCTTAATTTCTCGCTCGGTCGCGAGCAAGCGCTCTCCTGCCTCCAACGGGCCGAGGTCGACCTCGTCGTCACCGCTGGCGCTTTCCGCAGCAAGCTCTCCGAGAAGTCGCCTGACTTCCCGTGGGGCGATCACGTGCTCGACGTCGCCGATTTCTTGGCGGCGCACTCGCGTGCCGACCTCGCTTTCCGTCTCGGCCTGGTCCGCTGCCTGCCGACCTCCTGGGTGCTGGCGTGCATGGGGCTTCCGAAGCATGGCGGCGACGACGAAGCGGCTTTGCTCTTCACGAGCGGAAGCTCCGGCCAGCCCAAGGGCGTGCGTCTTTCGCACCGCAACATCCTGGCTAACCTGCGACAGATCGACGACGCCGATATCCTGCCGGACGACGCCGTCCTCCTGAGTAGCCTGCCGGTCTTCCATAGTTTTGGTTTCACGATCGGTCTTTGGTATTCACTTTCCCGTTCGCCACGCCTCGTGACCTTGCCGTCGCCGTTGGATTCCGCCGCCGCCGTCAAGGCGATCAAGGAAGAGAAGGTCACCGTCGTCGTCGGCACCCCGACTTTCCTGCGCCCCTATCTTCGTCGCGGCACCGCCGCCGATTTCGCATCTCTTGAATGGGCCGTCGTCGGCGCCGAGAAGTGTCCGGCCGATCTCGTGGACGCTTTCGCCACTCAGCTGGAGACGCCGGTCTTGGAAGGCTATGGCATCACCGAGACCAGCCCCGTGCTTGCCGTCAACGTACCTGACCGGATCGACCCCGAAGGTCCCGATGGCGTCTGGCTGGGCAATGTCCGTGGCTCCGTCGGCCGTCCGGTCATCGGCGTCGCCGTCCGCTTCATCGAGCCGGAGACCGGCGATGTCCTGCCGAGCGGGCAGGTGGGTCTTTTGGAAATCAAGGGCGCCAACATCTTCATGGGCTATCTCGATGCCGAGCAGTCCGCCAAGGCGATGACGCCGGATGGCTGGTATCGTACGGGCGATCTCGCCCGCATGGATGATGACGGCTTCCTCCATCTGGCCGGCCGCCTCTCCCGTTTTTCTAAGATCGGCGGAGAGATGGTCCCGCATGGCACCGTGGAGGATGCTTTGCGCAAGGTGATGGGACTGACTGATTCCGCGGAGATTAAGGTCGCCGTCGCCAGTACCGCGGATCCAGCCAAGGGCGAACAGCTCGTCGTACTGCATGTCGATGATATCGACGCCGAGGCGATCCGCGCGGCGCTCGCGGCCGAAGGGCTCGCTAACCTGTGGATTCCCAAGGTGTTCAAGAAAGTACCCGCCGTCCCGATTTTAGGCACGGGTAAGCTGGATTTGAACAAGTTGCGGGAGCTGGCACAGGGCTGACGCGGTTTTGGCTCGCTTGTGGCTTATGGTCGATTGTCCTAACCGACGATCATGCTTAAAAAGAAGAAGTCCGCGAAGAAGTCCGCCCAGATGGTCAAGGCGCGCAAGCCCGCCCCGAAACCGGCCAAGAAGCCGACGGCGAAGCCCGCGGCCAACTCGCAGGTCGCTGCTTTCCGCGACGCGGTCCTACGCCATTTGAAGAGCACTTTCGCCCGCGATCGCGTCACCGCGACCCGCAACGACTGGTGGATGGCCACCTGCATGGCGGCTCGCGACCAGATGCTGGAGCGCTACATCGATACGCAGGCCCAGCACGCCAGCAAGAACGTCCGCCGCGTCTACTATCTCTCCTTGGAGTACCTCATGGGCCGGGTGCTGACCAATAACCTGGTCAACCTGCAGCTGCGTGACGTCGCCACGGCCGCCTTGGCCGACCTCGGTCAGGACCTCGAAGCCGTCGCCGATGAAGAAGCCGACATGGGCCTCGGCAATGGCGGACTAGGTCGCCTCGCCGCCTGCTTCCTCGATTCCCTCGCCACGATGGACATCCCGGCCGTCGGCTACGGCATCCATTACGAGTTCGGTCTTTTTCGTCAGACCTTCGCGCAGGGCCGCCAGGTCGAAGTCGCGGATAACTGGCTGGCGAACAACAACCCTTGGCTGCTCCGTCGCCCCAACTATCGCGTCAGCGTGCCGCTCTACGGCCGCGTGAAGCACAGCACCGATAATCGCGGTAATCACTGCGCCGAACTCGTCGAGACCCGTAACCTCCTCGGCATGCCTTGGGATATCCCGATCGCCGGCTTCGCGGGCAGCAGCGTCAATTTCCTCCGCCTCTGGGAATCCAAGGCCGCTTCCGAGTTCGACTTCCGCGCTTTCGATCGCGGCGGTTACGTCGAGGCCGTGCATGAGCGCGACTCGAGTGAGATCGTCTCGAAGGTCTTGTACCCCAACGACAGCACCGAGAGCGGCAAGGAGCTCCGCCTCGTCCAGCAGATCTTCTTCGTGTCCTGCTCCCTGCAGGATATCCTGCGCCGTCACCGTCGCCTGAACCCCGATTTCAATTCCTTGCCGGCCAAGGCCGCCATCCAGCTCAACGACACCCACCCGGCGATCGCCGTCGCTGAGCTCATGCGCCTGCTCGTCGATGTCGAGCGACTGACCTGGGACGAAGCCTGGGCGCTCTGTACCCGGACCTTCAGCTACACCAATCACACCTTGCTGCCTGAGGCCCTTGAGACCTGGTCCGTGCCGCTCTTTGAGAAAGTCCTGCCGCGCCACCTCGAGATCATCTACGAGATCAACCGCCGCCACCTCGAGGACGTCGAGAAGCGCTGGCCCGGCGATGACGCCCGCAAGACGGAGCTCTCGATCGTGCAGGAAGGTTTCCCGAAGCGCATCCGCATGGCGCACCTCGCCGTCGTCGGCTCGCATCACGTGAACGGCGTGGCCGAACTGCACACCCGCCTCATCCGTGCGAATCTGTTCCCTGGCTTCAACGAGCTCTGGAAGGGCAAGTTCGTGAACGTCACCAACGGCGTCACGCCGCGCCGCTGGGTCCGCGGCTGCAACCCTGAGCTCGGCGCCCTGTGCGACGAAGTCGCCGGCAAGGGCTGGGAGGCCGATCTCGGCCGCCTGCGCAAGCTCGACGCCATAGCTGATCGCCCTGCGTTCCAGGACCGTTTCCTCGCCATCAAGCGCGCGAACAAGGTCCGTCTGACCGCTCGCATCAAGGAACTCGTCGGCGTGGAAGTGTCGCCCGACGCGCTCTTCGACGTCCAGATCAAGCGCCTCCACGAGTACAAGCGCCAGCACCTCAACCTGCTGCACATCCTGCACCTGTACCGCCGGATCCTGAACGAGCCGAACGGACAATTCACGCCACGTGTCTGCATCTTCGGCGCCAAGGCCGCCCCGGGTTACGCCCTCGCGAAGCACATCATCCACGCGATCAACCGTGTCGCCGCGGTCATCAATTCCGACGAGCGCGTCCGCGGGCTGCTCAAGGTAGTCTTCCTACCGGACTACCGTGTTTCGCTCGCCGAGCGCATTATCCCCGCCGCCGACCTTTCCGAACAGATCTCCACGGCCGGCAAGGAAGCTTCCGGTACCGGCAACATGAAGCTCGCCCTCAACGGCGCGGTGACCATCGGCACGCTCGATGGCGCTAACGTCGAGATCGGTGAAGAAGTCGGCGACGAGAACATCTTCATCTTCGGCCTTCAGGTCGAAGAGGTCGAGAAGCTCTGGGCGGACGGCTACGATCCGCACACGGTGCTCGCCGCCGATCCAGAACTTTCAGCGCTACTCGATTGGCTGCGCTCCGACACCTTCACCCCGGAGCAAGCCGGGGCTCTTTCGCCGGTGGTCGATTCGCTCGTGGAGGGCGGCGATCCTTATCTCGTGCTGGCTGACTTCCGTAGCTATGTCGACGCCCAGGCTACGGCTGAGAAGGCCTTCTTGGACCGTCGCCGCTGGGCGGCCATGGCCATCCGGAATGTCGCCCGCTGCGCCAAGTTCTCGTCCGATCGCTCGATCGGCGACTACGCTAAGCTCATCTGGAAGACCAAACCCCACCCCATTCCCCGCTAAGAAGGGATTGAGGTCGGTCGCCAAGGTCCCCAAGATGGATGCCTTGCGACCTCGCATCTCCATCCCCGTCCTGCTGGCCGTGTCTGCTTTGACGCTGTCGGCTGCCGAGCGTCCGCCTGGCGCGATGAAGGCCGGGGTGGTCATCACGGCCGAAGGGGGTATCGAAGGAACTCAAGTCTATCGCTACGATGCCGATGGCCGTCCGATGGACGGCACTCCGACCAAGTCTCGCGTGATGACGGCGCCTCGTCCGGCCAGCAGCTCCGCTCCTGCCGCCACTGCTAGTTCCGCTGAAGTTGCGCCCTTGCCCGCTCCTGCGCCGAAGCAGTCCATCAAGAGCGCCGACGGTCGCACGGTCCCGTTTACCTTCGAAGGGAAGGGTATCGGCAAGGGCGTCGATGGTGCCGTGGATTTCAACGCTGGCCTCAAGAAGGCATCCAAGTCCAGTGGACTCATGGAGCAGCGCTTCGACACAGCCATGTCTTCCATCGGCAAGGATCAGGTCTACTCCCGAAACAATCTCATCACCCTCGACACCTGGCACGGTCGCTATGACACCATCGGCCGCAAGAAGTCCGACATCGAACTCACGGACACGCTCGGCGCACCAGTCCGTCCGAAGGATACCGTCGAGGTGAAGTCCGTCGATCGCATCAAGTCTTCCGTCAGCGGCACTAAGGCCGAGGTAAAGGATTGGGAGGAGCGCATGGGCATCGAGACCAACGCCAAGTATGCCGGCGTGAAATCTAACTGGCAGGGCCGGCTCAACCCCGCCCCGAAGACGGTCGACCAGCTTTCGATGCAGGACATCAACCGCTATCAGTTCCGCCGGAATCGCTCCAGTGACCCCGGCCTGCCGGTGGTCAAGCCGGGGTCGGATGAGGTGCAGACTAAGGGCGTTAAGAAGTAATTGCCCGAAAATGGAGCGACGACGTCGCTTTTTTGCCTCGCAGGTTAGGCAGGCCGATTTACTTCTACTTCCTTACCCTCATGAGCGACGCTCAGCCCAGACCCGCCGGCAACGGCATCAGCGACCTTGAGGTCAAGGATGGCCAGATCATCTTCGACTCGGTCTGGTCCAGTCTGGAACGCGAAATCGGCCGCGAGAAGCTAGCTTTTCCT
Source organism: Opitutia bacterium UBA953 (assembly GCA_002293125.1). GTDB lineage: Bacteria > Verrucomicrobiota > Verrucomicrobiia > Opitutales > UBA953 > UBA953. The sequence goes on along the minus strand of DBCR01000053.1, from coordinate 7,112 downwards.
CGCGAGATCTTCTGGCTCAATGGCGCCCCGGGCGCAGGTAAGGGTACGAACACCGCGTTCATCCTCCAGTATCGTGACTACGCCGCCGACCCGATCGTGGTCAGCGACCTGCTCTCGAGCCCCGAGGCCAAGAAGCGCATCGACGCGGGCATGCTCGTCGGCGACCGCGAAGTGGTGGAGATCCTCTTCCGCAAGTTACTCGCCGAAGAATACGTCAGCGGCGCGATCGTCGACGGCTTCCCGCGCTCGATGGTCCAGGTGGAGTGTCTCAAGCACCTCTTTACGAAGCTCAACGACCTCCGCACCGAGTTCCGTGGTTCGACGGGCGTCCGCTTCCCGAAACCCCATTTCCATATCCTCGTCCTGTTCGTCGATGAGAATGAGTCCGTCCGCCGTCAGCTGAAGCGCGGGCAGGAAGCCATCGCCCAGAACGAGAAGGCCGCCCGCGAAGGCGGACCGCTCGCGGAAGTCCGCAAGACCGACCTGACGGCCGACGCCGCCCGCAATCGTTACCGCGTCTTCAAGGAGCGCACTTACGAGCCGCTGCAGTCGCTGCGGGACATCTTCCACTACCATTTCATCAACGCGCAGGGTTCGCTCGCCGAAGTCCAGGCCCGTATCATCAAGGAGCTGCAGTACCAGAGCTCCCTTGAGCTGTCGGAAGACACGTATGACCTTATCTCGCCGATTCCGCTGGCGTCGCAGATCGTCCAGCATGCCCGCCAGGACCTTGTTCGTCGTCTGGATGACTACGCCGAGCGTAACGCCGAGACCTTCCGTCAGGTCATCGAACTGATCCAGGACAAGTTCCTGCCAATCATCAAGGCCCACGCCATCTCCGGCCAGGCGCACGTCAATATCGAGACCCTGGTCTTCGACGACCCTCTGGCGATCTCGATGTTCATCGATATCTTCTCTGAGCGTGGCTTCCACGCCGTGGTCGACCAGCATCGCATCGAGATCCCCGAGACCATCGTCGCCGGTACTGGCAAGGTGATCACGCGCGTCAAGAAGGTCTGGCGCGTGTCGATCCGCTTCGAAGGCTCCGAAATCCGCCGCGGCGGCGCCTGAGCCTATTTAGCCGTCAGGTTACCTTGCACGAGGTTACCGGCGCAGCCTTGTTCGCTGATGCCAGGTGCGGCGCCTGTGCGGTCCTTGCGGGCGTCCCGGATCAGATTGCCCGTCACGATACTGTCGACGACGTCCCGCAGCGCGATGCCTTCGCCGTCGGAGTCGAGGATGCTGTTATCCTGCACGCGGAGGCGCTTGCCCCCTTCGAAGCGCACCGCGGCGGGATGGCGGCGGACACCGCTCACGATATTGCCCGTGAAGGCGGAGTCGTCGGTGCGCCGGAACACGACGCCGTTCTGTTCGGCGAGGTTGAAGCCATTGACGAGATAGCGCGGGTTGCGGTCGAAGTTGTTGCCGGTGACGACGATGTTCATGCTGTCCTCCACGAGGAGGTCGTGTTCAAAGCCTTCCCAGAAAGTGTTGGCTGAGATGGTGACGCCGCGGGCCTGGCGGAGCTCGATGTTGACCATCACGTCGCTGAAGACGTTGCCGATGATGGTGACGTGGCCTTCGCGGGTGGTCGCGCGGCCTTCGCGGCGGAGCAGGGAAGGGTCCGTACCGGCACCGAGAATCCGGATGTTCGCGGCGCCGGGGGCCTTGTGGGTGTGCTGGATGGTGCAGCCTGTGATCGCTACTTCCGCAATCGAGCCGCCGGTGGAATCGAGCAGGATGTTGGCCGAGGGCGGGCCGTTCTCGTCGTGGTTCGCCTCGATGTCGCAGGTCCCGATGTGTAGATTACGGACTTCGCCGCCGACGGCGACGATGCCGCCCCCGAGGTTGTAGCTGATATGACAGCCGAGCACGTTGGTCTGGTGCAGGTTGACGCGATCAAGGAAGAGGCCGACGCCGCGGTTGCGGTAGAGATGGCATTCCGAGATGATGACGTTGCGATTGCGCTCGGTGAGGTGGATCCCGTGACGGCACTCGCGGATGGTCAGTCGAGAGAGGGTGAGCTGCATCGTGCCGGTGGCTTCGATGCCGTCGGCCTCGGCGTGCGCCCCGAGGACTTCGAGCCCTTGCACGACCGGCGTACGCTGGGCCCAGGTGGCGGGCTTGAAGGATTTAGGCGCCGCGGTTCCCCCGTGTGTGCCGACGATTTTCAAGGCTGGTCCGGGCCCTGCCATGATCAGTGTCGCGGTTCCGTCGGAGGAGATGCTGGTGGCGCCGAGTTTGGCGAGATCGACCGTGACCGTCTTAGTCAAGCGGTAGCGTCCTTTGGGCAGTTGCACGCTGCCGCCCGCATCGACGAGTTTCTGGAGCGCGGCGGAGTCATCCGCCTGCCCGTCGCCGACGGGCGTCTGGGCGATGAGCTGCGTGGTGAGCAGCGCGTAGGCGAGAAGGGTTAAGGTCGAGTTCATTGCTTGAGGAGTCCGACCATGGCCTGGCCCATCGCCTCGCCCACGGCCATGTAGGTCTCGGCGTTGCCGTTGTAATGGCTGTTGCCTGAACCGCCTTTGGAGAGGGGGTGCGCATAGACCGTCGCGACGTTGCCTTTGAATTCGGGGTATCGACCGCTGGCTCCGTCGACGGCAAGTTGGGCTTCGAGGATTTTACCGCCATTACCAGTGCTGCCTTTGGTGGCCTCGCCGAGCGTCGCGAGGACGAACTTGGCGTTGGGGGCGTCGAAGTCCTTGCGGAGGTGCTTGATGAAGCGCACGAGGTTTTCTTCGTATTTAGCGGCGTGGCCGGCGTTGCCGACGTCTTTTTCGCCCTGCCAGAAGAAGAAGCCGGCGACCTCGTAGCGGGTCGCGCCGGGGTAGTACTTGCTAGGTTCCGCGAGGACCTTCTTCGCGTTCGCGATGTCGTCGTCGTATTGTTTACCAGCATACCAATCGATGGGTTTGCCCACCTTGTCGACCCACGGGGCGGGGACCGTGGCGGTACCCTTGGCCGCATCGACGGGCCAGGCGTCGGGGCGATCCTTGTAGCCGGCGTAGACTTTGCCTTCGAAGACGTAGCGTTCGCTGCCGGGCGGGAGCAAATCCCAGCCGAGGCTACGATTGCCAATGCAGCTCTTTAGGAGCATGAGCGGTGCTTCCACGGCGTCGCCGAGCGGATGGCCGATGCCGTATTCAGGTCCCAGCGTCTTGCCGCCAACCTTGAGGAACTCATTGTTGAAAAGTTGCATCCCGCCGTTGCGACCGACCATGACGCGGACGTAACGCACGTCTTCCCTCGCTCGCCAAGCCCCGGCCGTATCCACGAGGTGGGGGAAGAGCTTTTTCTGACGGACCGCGAATTCCAGCGAACCCTCGCCGCCGCTGACTTTCCCGAGTCCCACCATGTTGGACTGTCCCAGCAGGATGTAGACCTGCACCGGCCGGCTCGCGTCGGCCGCCGTGGTCCGAGCCGGGCCGACCCCGACCGCCCAGGCGAATAACAACGGCAAGAGGCAACGCATCGGGGTAAGACCATGCAAGCACACCCGGGCTCGCCTGCCAAACAAAGAAGCGGCCGAGGGGCCGCTTCTTAAGACCGATATGACCGAAACGCTTAGGCGATGGCCTTGACGTAGATCTCGTTGGCCTTCTTCCAGTCGACGACCTTCCAGAAGGCGTCCACGTAGTCGGGGCGGCGGTTCTGGTACTTGAGGTAGTAGGCGTGTTCCCAGACGTCGAGGGCGAGGACCGGGGTGCCGTTCACGTCGGCGACGCCCTTCATGAGGGGGCTGTCCTGGTTCGGCGTGGAGGTCACGGCGATGGACTTGTCAGCCTTGACGACGAGCCAGGCCCAGCCGGAACCGAAGCGGGTGGTCGCAGCGGCCTTGAAGGCAGCCTTGAGACCCTTCTCGCCTTCGAGACCGCCGAAAGCCTTCTGGATGGCTTCACTGAGGGCGCCGACGGGTTCGCCGCCGCCGTTCGGGGAGAGGATGTTCCAGAAGAAGGTGTGGTTGGCGTGGCCGCCGGCGTTGTTGCGGACCGCGGTGCGGATGGACTCAGGAACCTTGGAGAGGTCGGAGATGAGTTCGTTGACGTCGGCCGGAGCGGC
>DBCR01000053.1:511-2968 GCA_002293125.1 Opitutia bacterium UBA953 | reverse complement strand
CCGTGGTGGATCTCCATCGTCGCCTGGTCGATGTGCGGCTCGAGGGCGGCGTGAGGATAGGGCAGGGGGGCGAGGGTGTAGCTCATGGTTTTGGTGGAAGAGGTTTGGGCGGAAAGGGAAGAGACTCCGAGCGCGGCGGCGGCGAGGGAGGCTTTGCTGATGAAGTCGCGTCGGTTCATGGGGATAGGTTGATGATTTGGCGCAGGGGTCAAGCCGGGGCGGAGGAATCGCGCCCACGCTTCATGTTAAAGTAGGCCTGGAGGATCTCGCGACAGGGTTCTTCGAGGACACCAGAGGTCACTGAAACGCGGTGATTGAGCTTCGGGAGACTGTGGAGCTCGGTCGCTCCGCCCATGCAGCCCATCTTCGGGTCGCCCCAGGCGAAGACCACGCGATTGAGCCGGCTCATGATCGTGGCGCCTGAGCACATCGGGCAAGGCTCCTTAGTGACGTAAAGGTTGCACTCGTTGAGACGCCAGTCGCCGATCTTCTTGGCGGCTTGGGTGATCGCCAGCATCTCGGCGTGGGCGGTCGGGTCGTTGGCCCGTTCCACCTCATTGTGGGCTGCCGCGATGATCTCGCCGCCGCGTTCGATGATCGCCCCGATCGGGACTTCATCGATGCGCCACGCGTCGACAGCGAGGTTGAAGGCCAAGGCCATGTAGAAGGCGTCGTCCCGGTTGAGCTGCGAAGGGCGCATCTTCTCGAACGGGCAAATCAGCCCGGGGCGGGGGGTCGAAGCGTCTCCTTCCATGGCGGGCAGGATTACCCCTGTAAGGCCCGTGGCAAGAGGGGAGGAGGGCCTCACTACGGTGATTGACTCTCCCGAAGGTTCGGGATGCACTGCCGCCCATAAGGCATGGCTGAAGAACCCGTTATCGAACTCGAAGGCAAAATCCTGCAAGTGCTTCCTGGCACCATGTTCCGGATCGAGCTCCCCAACAAGCACGTGGTGCTGGGACGTATCTCCGGGCGCCTCCGTAAGAACTTCATCCGGATCAACCCGGGAGACCGCGTGAAGGTCGAGATGACCCCTTCGGATCTGACGACCGCTCGGATCATCTTCCGCCTTCGTGATACCGCTCCGCGCCCCCCGGGTCCCCCGCCCAAGCGCCGCTATTAATCCCTGAGAAACCCGGTCATACGGGTTTTTTATTGCAAGGGATCAGGCTGTAATTCATTAATCATTACTCAACTACTCATAATTCAACCCCATGGCCATCTACAATAGCGTCCTCGACACCATCGGTCACACGCCCCTCGTGCGACTGAACAAGGTCACCGAAGGTCTTCATGCCGAAGTCTTGGTGAAGCTTGAATTCTTCAACCCGCTCTCGAGCGTCAAGGACCGCATCGGTCGCGCCATGATCGACGCGGCCGAGCGCGACGGCCGCCTGAAGCCGGGTGGCACCATTGTCGAGCCGACCTCCGGTAACACTGGCATCGCCCTCGCCTTCGTCGCCGCCGCCCGCGGTTACCGCTGCATCCTCACGATGCCGGAGACGATGTCCGTCGAACGTCGCGTCCTCCTCCGCCTCCTCGGCGCCGAAATCGTCCTCACTCCTGGTGCCAAGGGCATGCGCGGCGCCATCGAGCGTGCCACGCAGCTTCGCGACGAGATCGGTGCGAATGCTTTCATGCCGATGCAGTTCGATAACCCGGCCAACCCCGAAGTCCATCGTCGCACTACCGCGGTTGAGATCTGGGACGACACCGAAGGCAAGGTTGACGCGATCGTCTCCGGCGTCGGCACGGGCGGTACGATCACGGGCATCGCTTCCGTGATCAAGGGCAAGAACCCGAAGTTCCGCGCCATCGCCGTCGAGCCCGCCGCTTCTCCGGTCATCACGCAGACCATGGCCGGCCAGCCGGTCCAGCCTGCGCCCCATAAGATCCAAGGTATCGGCGCCGGCTTCGTTCCGAAGAACTGCGACGTCTCCCTGATCGATGAAGTCATCCTGGTCACCAACGAAGACGCCTTCGCGATGGCTCAGGAAGTCTCCATCCGCGAAGGCCTCGCGGTCGGCATCTCTGCGGGCGCTAATATCTGGGCCGCCCTCCAGCTCGCCAAGCGTCCGGAGTACGCCGGCAAGCGCATCGTCACGATCGCCTGCTCGCCGAGCGAACGCTACCTCTCGACCGCCCTGGCCGAGAAGGTGCGCGCCGAAGTCACCGCGCTGACCGCCTCGTAAGCCGAGGTCCAGCTCGTCCCGAAGGCCTGTGTCGAGAGACGCAGGCCTTTTTGTTGCGGGGCGTTCGCCGTATGGTGAACGCAAGGGTAGGGGCGGGGCTACGCCACGCCCTAGGGCACGTCGTAGTCGTGCCCCTACCTTCGGCCACCGTTCGGCGGCCGAGATGACTGAATCGATGACAGATCAGAGCCCCAGCCAATCATCCGGTCTCCGGTTTCCCTTTGAGTGATGTAGCTTTGTAGCGGGTAGGGTTGAGCGCCCTCGC
>DBCR01000053.1:0-478 GCA_002293125.1 Opitutia bacterium UBA953 | reverse complement strand
CCAAGGGTGGTCAGCCCTACCTTGCCTGATGCTTTCTCCTTGAAGCCTTTCCCTGATATGTGAACATAAGTTCACTTATGTTGGATATGCGTACTTTGCAGGGTTTCGAGGCCCGGCGGCCGTTGGCCTTGCCGCTGCTCGGGTCCCGCGCGGTCGCGGGATTCCCGTCGCCGGCTGACGACCACATGGAGCGTCGGCTCGATCTGAACGAGCACGTGGTGCGCAATCCGATCTCGACGTTCTTTCTGCGCGTCGACGGCGATTCGATGTCGGGCGCGGGCATCCTCACCGGTGACCTCATCGTGGTGGATAAATCGCTCTCGGCTCGTGCGGGGACGATCGTGGTCGCCGAGGTCGGTGGCGAATTCACGGTGAAGCATCTCGAGCGCGATACCGCGGGTGCCTGGAGTCTGCGGGCCGACAGCCCGCGCTGGCCGGGCTGGTCATTGCCTTTCACGCCGGAATGCCGTATCTGGGG
>DBCR01000019.1:61237-67914 GCA_002293125.1 Opitutia bacterium UBA953 | reverse complement strand
GGCAAGCGCTTGCGCGAGGGGACAAGTGGGCATGGTGACACGGTGACAAGGGATGCAGAACTCAGAGGGGGCAGCCGAGGGAGACCGGATAGTTAGCTGGGGTTACCATGGTAGGGGCGTGCGGCTCGCGCGCCCGCGGATGACCGGGCCGGTCATCCCTACCTAAGACAGCAGCATTAATCCCGGTCTCCGGTTTCCCTTTGATCGGTTGTCCCGATGCGGGGTTGTAAGGGGTGGGGCGTGGGGCAGGATAGCGGACATACCCCCCACATACCATGCGTTCCTATGCCTGTTGGTTGATGCTGTCTGCTTCGTTGGTCACGAACCTGTCGGCGGCGGCCTTGAAAGCCGGGGCGGCGGTGGTGGATATCACGCCCACCCAGTTTCCGGTGAACATGCCCGGCGGACATAGTTCGAATATGGCAACGGGGGTCCATGATCCGCTGAACGCGCGGGCTTTGGTCCTCGATGATGGTAAGACCAAGGTCGTCTGGGTGGTCATCGACCACCTGAGCGTCCCGCGTAAGGTGACCGTCGAGGCCAAGGAGATCGCCTCGAAGGCCACTGGCATTCCCGTGGAGAACATGCTGGTCTCCGCCACCCATACGCATACCGGGGTCAGCGCGTCCGACGAGTTCGTCGTCGAGGTTCCCGGTGGCCCGAAGCTTTCGGACCGTCAGGCCAAGGCCAACGTCTACCGGCAGTTGATGTTGGACGGGATCTCCCAGTCCATCATCAAGGCCCATGGGCAGCTACGTCCGGCCTTGGTCGGCGCGGCGGCCCAGCCCTTGCCGAGCGAGGTGTTCAATCGGCGCTGGTATCTAAAGCCGGGTAAGATGCCGCTCAATCCGTTCGGCGAGATGGATAAGGTGAAGATGAACCCTGGCACCTCGCCTGACGTCATCGACCGGCCGGCCGGCCCGACCGACCCTGATGTCAGCATCTTGTCGGTCCAGGACGCTAAGCGAAAGCCCTTGGCCTTGTTCGCCAACTACTCCCTCCACTACGTCGGCGGGTCGCCCGCCGGCCAGGTCTCCGCCGACTATTACGGCGAGTTTGCCCGCGTGATGCCTTCGCGGCTCCGAGCGGGCGATGATTTCGTCGCGGCGATGTCGAACGGCACCTCTGGAGACATCAACAACATCCCCTTTGGCGTGACGCGCCCTCCACGCGCGCCGTTTGAGCAGATCCGGCTGGTCGCCAGCGAGGCCGCTGACGCCTCGTGGAAGGCCTATCAGGAGATCGGGAGGCATAGCGGGGACGTCGTGCTCGGCATGCGGCAGCGTATCCTGACGCTTAAGTATCGTAAGCCGACAGCGGAGCAGGTGATGAACGCTAAGGCCATCCTGGCGATCAAGGACAAAGAGGCGATCGCGCGCCTGCCTGCCTTGGCGACGAAATATGCTGGTTCGACCGTCTCGGCCGCGGAGCGTCCGGAAGAGACCCTCGATATCATCGTCCAGGTCATCAAGGTCGGTGATATCGTCCTCTGTGCGATTCCCTTTGAGACCTTTGCCGAGACCGGACTGGAGTTGAAGAAGAAGAGCCCCTTTGGCCGGACCATCGTGGTCGGCCTAGGTAATGGCCGACACGGGTATCTGCCGACGCCGGCGCAGCATGAGTTGGGCGGTTACGAGACCTGGTTGGGCACGAATACCGTGCAGAAGGATGCCTCGGAGATCGTCGTCAGGAATCTGGTAGAGATGATGGGGGAGTTGCGCTGAACTCGGCCAAAGGCCGAGTTCAGCGAGGGGGCAAGCTGGCAAGTTGACACGTTGACAAGGGATACAAACGAGAGGCCCAGAGGCCCAGAGGCTCGGTTGACCAGAGAGAGGCAGAACTCAAAGGGGCAGCATAGGGAGACCGGATGATTGGCTGGGGGTTATAACCGAAGCATTAATTCTGTTACCGGTCTCCCTTTGAGATGCAGAATCGTGCCGGGTAGCGGGAGTCATTCCCGGGACCTGAGAATGGGTTAGCAGCAGCACTGTCGTGACGCGGTCCCGACCCTACCCCCGGCAGGTGTTGGTGGTTAGCGGTTGGCGGTTGGGAAATGCAGACGATGCTGGTGGCTAGGACAGCACGTGGCGCTGTCCCACCCTAAACAACAAGGGCGCGACTGTGTCGCGCCCTTGAGGGGAGGGGGGTGAAGGCGGCTTACTTCTTCGCGTCTTCCAGCTTTTCCTTGAGCTCGGGGTGCTTCTTGAGGAATTCGGCCTTTTCTTCTGGGGTCATCTTCTCGAGGCGCTCCTTCATCTTCTCGCGGAGCTTCTCTTTCTGTTCGGGGGTGAGGTTCTCGCCGCGCTCCTTGAGCTTGGCCTTGATATTTTCCTTCTGCTCAGGGGTCAGGTTTTCGGCACGTTCCTTCAGGCCGGCCTTGATCTTCTCCTTCTGTTCGGGGGTGAGGTTGTCGGCTCGCTCCTTCAGTCCTGCCTTGGCCTTCTCGATCTTGGCGGCGACTTCAGGGTTTTCCTTCAGCCAGGCCTGGCGTTCCTCGGGGGACATCGCCTTGAGCTTTTCGAGGGTCGCGCGGAGTTCAGGGTGCTGCTTGAGGAATTCGTCGCGGCGGTCGCCGTCGCGCTTGACCGGCAGGCCCTTGCGGGCGGGTTTGTCGCCTTCCGGGACGGCCTGGGTGGCCGTGGTCGCGACGAGGAGAGCGAGGAGGGAGAGTCCGAGGAGTGAGGTTTTCATGATGGGTGTTCGAAGATGAAACCCCGGGGAGACGGGGAAAGTTGCGGGGGGCGGACCCGAAAACCCGAGGATCCGATGGCCTGAGGACCGGAGGGCATGCAGGCAGGAGGACCTCAGAGTCATAAAGGCGGTGCAAGGCAGTGCAAAAGTGAGCGCGGCGGAGTGCGAGGGGACAAGCTGGCAGGGGGACAAGGGGAGAAACACTAGAGGCTTGGAAACTCAGGGGCTCGGTTGACCAGAGAGATGCAGAACTCAAAGGGGGCAGCATAGGGAGACCGGATAGTTAGCTTGGGTGCATAATGCCCGAAGCATTAATCCCGGTTTCCGGTCTCCCTTTGAGCGTATATCGTTCAGGTGGCTGGGGAGTTTGGTAGGGCTGACCATCCTTGATCGGCCGAGCGGTCGAGCAGGGATGCTCGACCCTACCCAAGGCAGCACTGTCGTGACGCGGTCCCGACCCTACCTCGATGCAGCGGATGCGATGTCATCGCATCCCTACCAGTCAGGCAATGCGCTGGTAGGCCCAGAAGAGACCGGCCACGGCGATCAGGGTGGAGGCCGGGATGACGACCCAGCCGCGGTACTTTTCCTCGTCCTTGATCCAGAAGGTGGCGGCGACAGCGAGGCCGATGACGGCGAGCTGGCCGAATTCGACCCCGAGGTTGAAGCCGAGGAGGGAACTGACGATGGAGCCGGAGGGGATGCGTTCGTCGATGAGGCGTTGGGCGAAGCCGAGGCCGTGGATCAGGCCGAAGACGAAGACCAAGAGGATGCGGAACTTACCGTAGGTCGGGCGGAAGATGTTTTCCAGGGCGATGACCGCGATGGAGGCGGCGATGATCGGTTCGACGATGTCAGCCGGGGCGGAGACGTAGCCCAGGGTGGCCAAGGCGAGGGTGATCGTATGGGCGAACGTGAAGGTCGTGACCTGAAGTAGGATCGGCTTCCAGGCGCGGCAGAGCAGGAAGAGACCGAGGACGAAGAGGATGTGGTCGAGTCCTTCCGGGAGGATGTGTTCGAAGCCCTGTTTAAAGTAACTCGAGAAGTTCGACCAGGCGCCGGATTCGGTCGAGTGGGTGCCGACGCTGCCTGGGGTCGGGCCGGTCGGAGGTTTGGCCGCGAGGCCGGTCAGGTCGAAGGTGAAGCTCGTCTCACCCGGAAACATGACCATGAACCGCGGGTGTTCCTTACCGTCGACGGTGTTGGTGAAAACCGTGGCGACCTTGTGGCCGGGCAGGGACCGGACTTTCCAACCCGTCACCCCGGCGGGGATCTTGGTCTTCCATTTTCCGCGGGCGACCACGGCGTCGTCCATCTTCATCAGTGGCTTGCCGGTCTCGGCGACGAAGTCCCAGGTGAAGTCAGGCTGCACGCGCCCGATCGGCTCGAGCGTGAACTCGAGATAGGTAGCGACGAAGGCCTTGGTCTGTTTGAGGAGCTCTTCCTTCTGGGCGGACGTGTAAGTCAGGAACTCTTTCTGCTCCAGGGACAGGGCCATCTTGGGGCTCTCCGACCAGTTGCGGGGGTTGATTTCGATGGAAATCTCGGCCTCCCCGCCGGTCTGGAAGGCGCCCCGGACCGGGATGTCGGGGATCGAATGGGCGGCTAAGACCGCCGAAAATAGCCCAAGAAGGGCCGTAAACAGGGGGCGGAGCAGGGGGGCGGACCTAAGCATGGCGTAAGATGGTTCGGTGACATTGGGGTTTCAACCCCGATTGTGGTTTGCCACCTGCAACTTTTGGGGGATTGTAGGGGTTCTATCCCCGTACACATATCATGAAGAACATCCTCAGCATCCTCACCGTTCTTGCTCTCGCTGCCGCCGCTCAGGCTGGTTGCGGAGCCAAGATCTCCTCCAAGGGCACCGTCAAGTCCTACGACTCCGAAAAGAAGGAACTCGTCGTGACCGTCGCCGGCACCGACACCACCTACACGCTCACCCCTGAGACCGAAGGCGCTGACAAGGCTGCCGACCTCAAGGGCAAGAACGTCGAAGTCAACGTCGACAAGCACGTGAAGACCAAGGTCCTCTCCGTCGCCGTCGCCGCTGCTGGCGAGAAGAAGGAAGAGAAGAAGAAGGGCGACAAGAAGCCTAAGAAGGAAAAGGCCTAATCGGCTTTCTCCAGGAACCGGGCGACCGGGACCTCAACGACCCGTCACGAGAGTGGCGGGTTTTTTGTGGCCGGAGCCGGAGGCTCCGGAGGGGGCATGTTGGCACGGGGACAAGGGGACTCGCGCTTGCGCGAGGGGGCATGCTGGCAAGTTGACACGTTGACAAGGGATACAATCGAGAGGCTCGTAGGCTCAGTTGATCAGAGCCGAGGCAGAACTCAAAGGGGGCAGCATAGGGGAACCGGATGATTGGCTGGGGACATATGACCGACACATTAATCCCGGTCTCCGGTTTCCCTTTGAGTTACTGAATCGTTTCGGGTGGCAGGTGGCGGCCCCAGGTGGCGGGTGGCAGAAAGCTACTGGGCGCAAAGGGGGCAGCATAGGGGAACCGGATAGTTGGGTGGGTGCATATAGGGTAGGGGCGTGCGGCCCGCGCGCCCGAGGATGACCGGGCCGGTCATCCCTACCCAAGGCCGAAGCATTAATCCCGGTCTCCGGTTTCCCTTTGAGTGAGTGTGTTGCTTGGGGTTCGGGATTGCGGGGTCAGCCGGTGTCAGGGAGGTTCAGTCATGGGCGAGCGTCAGCGTCATCGGTATTGGCTTTGGCTGGGGCTGACGTCGTTCGGCGGACCGGGCGCGCAGATCGCGGCGTTGCAGGCCGAAGTCGTGGAACGGCGGGGCTGGTTGACGAGCGAACAGTTCGGCCGCGCGTTGGGGCTATGTTTTTTCCTGCCCGGACCGGAGGCGCAGCAGATGGTCACCTGGGTCGCGTGGAAGCTCGATGGCTGGCGAGCGGCGTGGCTGGCGTCGTTGTCCTTCATCCTGCCCGGGCTGATCGGGTGCGGGCTGTTCGGTTGGGCTTATGTCAGCTACGGCATGCTGCCCGCCGTCGAGGGCGCGCTCGCGGGCGTCCGTGCGGTCGTCGCCGGCATCATCTTCATCTCCGCCTGGCGGCTGGCGTCGTCATCTTTCAAAGGGTGGGGACAAGGGGTCGCCTCCTTGGTCGCGTTCTTAGGCTTATCTTTCGGGGTACCGTTCGGAGCGGTCGCCATTGGTTCGGGATTGGTCGGCTGGTGGGCGGTGAAGCCGGAAGAGAATGAGGCGACGGCGGCGCCTGTGCCAAGGCTGTGGCTACGCTTGGGACTCGGCCTGCTGCCGTTCCTTTTGCTTGGGCTCGCCCTTTGTTTCTTGCCCGGAGTCGAGCCCGGCTACGCCCATCTGGCGGGCGTCTCGGCTTTCGCGGTGCTGACCTCGTTCGGCGGAGCGTATGCGGCGTTGAGCCTCTGGCGCACCCAGGCGGATGCGGCGGGGTGGCTGCCGGCCGAGCGTTTTGGTGATGCCTTGGTGGTCGGCGAAGCCACGCCGGGGCCGCTGATGCTGGCGGGTAGCTTCATCGGTTTCGTGGCCGGTTACCAAGGACACTTGGGCGGAGGCGCTGGCTGGCTGCCCGCCATGGTCGGCTTGCTCATCCCTGCGGTGTTCACGTTCGGGATTTCCACGGCGATGATCTTGGCGACGGCCCCGCTCGGCGAGATCGGCGTCGCCTCGCCCCGTTTCCGCGGGGCGATGTCGTTCGTCACCGCGACGGCCGCCGGGGCGTTGGCCTGGATGGGCGGGATGTTGGTCCTAGGGTTGGGTGGTCGTCCGGTCCTCATCCTGCTCGCTATCGGCGCGGCCTTGGTGACCCAACGTCGCTGGCTGGGGGTCCTGCCGCTGCTGGCGATCGGGGCGGCGGCGGGATGGCTGATGGGGTAGCCGCGACGTAGTCGCGAGGGGGCGGACCTGAGTATCGAGTATCGGGAGAGGAATGCGCTCCGGGTGGCGGGCGGCTACAGCACTCAAAGGGGCAGCATAGGAGAACCGGATGATTGG
>DBCR01000019.1:34596-61084 GCA_002293125.1 Opitutia bacterium UBA953 | reverse complement strand
GCATGATTCGATTCGGGTGGCGGGTGGCTACAGCACTCAAAGGGGGCAGCATAGGAGAACCGGATGATTGGCTGGGGACAACCGATGATGGGTCAGGATTCATCTATTCACTCCTCGATGCAGCCCTCCTTGTTTATCATTCTTATGACCCGGTCTCTTAGGATTAGTGGACCATATGCATAGGCTGTTTAGCCTAGTCGCGAACAAATGGGTGCGAGGGGTTGTCTTAGAGATACATTACCCGCCATGAACTACTCATCACTTGTGCCGGTGTTGAAGATAGTGTTGATCACGGTGTTGGCGCTGATCGAAGTCGCGCCAGCCCGAACCGGTGACAAGCCGGTGAGTCAGGAGCGCCTCGAGCTGAAAGAAATCAAGCTCGGCGCGAAAGTCATCGAGGCGCTCGGCGAAGGTCGCCCGCCTAAGGTCAAGCTGCTCGTGTCGAGCCGTTCGCTCGGTGAACATGGGTATTCGTCGAAGCTGCATCTGAATTCGGAATGACCGTGCGGCGAAGCCGCACGAGGGGACACGTGGGCAAGGGGACATGGGGACAAGGGGATGGCTGCGAGGACACGATGACCGGAGGGCCGGAGGACATGAAGACGTGGTGCAAAAGTGGAATGCGAGAGTATCGAGTATCGGGAGAGGCAGGGCTCAACGGGGGCACCATAGGGAAACCGGATAGTTGGCTGGGGTCATATGTCCGCAGCATTAATCCCGGTCTCCGGTTTCCCTTTGAGCTGCTGCTATCGTTGTCAGCCCGCGCACGCGGTACCAGCGAGATATCCCGTGGTCCAGGCGTTCTGGAAATTGAAGCCGCCGGTGACTCCGTCGATATCGAGGACTTCGCCGGCGAAATGCAGCCCTGCGCATTTACGGCTTTCCATCGTCTTGAAGTCGACCTCGGAAAGCTTCACGCCGCCGCAGGTCACGAACTCGTCCTTGAACATGCTCTTGCCGTCGACCTTGAACTCCGCGCCTGTGAGCTGGGTGGCGAGGGCTTGGAGCGAGGGGTTGCTGACGTGGGCCCAGGGCGTGGTGGTCGGGATACCGGCGGCGATGACGAAGCGCTCCCAGAGGCGCTGGGGCATGGCTACCGGGCTAAAGGTAGTCACTTGCTTGCGGGCGTTCTGTTCCCGGACGACGGAGAGGGCTTTGATCAAGCTGTCGCGGGTGTGGGGCGGGACCCAGTTGAGGGAAATCGGGAAAGCGTAGTTCTGCTCGGCGAATTCACGGGCGCCCCAGGCGGAGAGTTTGAGGATACCCGGTCCGCTGAGTCCAGCATGGGTGATGAGCACGGGGCCATCGGTCTTCAGTTTCGTGCCGGGGGCCGTCACCGCCGCGCTCTCGACCGAGATGCCAGAGAGGTCGGACAGTCGGGTATCGGTGATATGGAAGGTGAAGAGCGACGGGACCGGCGGGACGATCGAGTGGCCGAAGGATTCCGCGATAGCCAGCCCGCCGGAGGACTTATTGCCGCCGGTGGCTATGATGACGCGGTCGAATTCCTCGATCGACCCCGTGCCGAGCGTCAGTTGGAAGGTCTCGCCTTGTTTGACGGCGGAACGGACGGCGGTGGAGAGGCGGATGCTCACGCCCGCGCGGGCGGCGGCCGACATCAGGCAATCGACGATCGTCGCAGAGTCGTCGGTGACGGGGAACATGCGTCCGTCTTCCTCGGTCTTCGTGGCGACGCCTCGGCTGCCGAACCACTCGATCGTATCGCGCGGCTGGAAGCGGTGGAAGGCCCCGAGAAGCTCACGGCCGCCGCGCGGGTATTTTTTCACCAGTTCGGCTGGTTCGAAGCAGGCATGGGTGACGTTGCAGCGGCCGCCGCCCGAGATGCGGACCTTGGCGAGCAGGTGAGGGGTCGCTTCGAAAAGGGTGACTGAGCCCGCTTTGCCGAGGGCCTCCGCGCACGTGATCGCCGCGAAGAAGCCGGCGGCTCCTCCGCCGAGGACGGCGATGTGGCGTCGTTCAGGCATCAGGCGGAAATGGCCGCCTCCGGCTTATATTGCCAGCACCGTCTTCAGGAACGAAAGGACTTCGGCGGTCGAGGGGTCGTTCGGTAGGCCGAGGTCGGAGTTGATTTTGCCGTGAGTGGTGTTGGCAGCGCCGAAGGCTTTGGCCTGGATACCTTTCGAGGTGAGCGACTTTTCAAGACGCTTGGCCTGGTCCGGAGTCAGCGCGGCGGCCGCGTCGTAAAGGATGAGGAAGGGCGGGATACCTTTGCCGGTCGCGACGTGCGTGGTCGCGGAGTAGTCGGTCCAGAGCTCAGGCTTGCCGCCGAAGATCTCGCGGTGGCCGTATTTCGGCTCGGGCTTGCCGGCGGCTTTGCGGTTGGCCGTGGCGAGTTCAATGACCGCCGGGACATCGAACGTATCGGCGTCGACCGGGACACAGCCCTTGAACATCGAGAGCGAAAGCCCTTCGGCCTTCAGCGGACGTTCGTCGATGGCCAGGTAGGCGGCCAGCTGGGCGCCTGAGGAGTGGCCCATGATGACGATGCGGTTCGGGTCGCCACCGAATTCAGCCGCGTGGTCGTGCGTCCAGCGGAGCGATTTGGCGACATCGGCGAAGATCTCGTTCATCGGGACCGCGGAAACGTAGCGATGATTCGTCGAGACGAAGACATAGCCCAGGTCGGTGAAGAACTTCGGCTTTAGCTGCACGCTGGTCTTTTCGCCGCCGCGCCATCCGCCGCCGTGAATCCAGAAGATGACCGGCGCGGGCTTGGCGGGTTTGGTCGCAGGAGCGTAGACGTTGAGCGTCTGACGTAACTCCGTCGTCCCGGCGTAAGGTACGTCCGCCTTGGTCGGGGCGAGGGCAGGCGGGGCGTCGGCCGCGGAAACGAGGCTAATGGCGGCGAGGAGGGGGAGGAGGGAGCGCATACAGGAAGATTAGAGACCCTTGAGCATCTCGAGGGCCTGGGACTCAAAAGCCTTTTGCCATTCGGGTGCAACGAGACAGTCGCAATCCTCTTGGGCGTAGCCCGTGTTCAGGCGCTGTTTCGCAGTGGGGGCGTAATAGATATAACCATTGGTGTAGCCGGCAACGAACGTGCCCGGCTGCCCCGCGGCCTTCTTGATGTTCATGCCGATCTCGCTGGTCAGCTCGCCGGGGAAGGTCACCAGTCGGAAGTCGCCGACGCGCAGCGCGGTGAGCTCGACGTCGAGCGGCATTTCCATCGCCTTCTGATTATGGGCGAGGTGCATCTTGAGCAGACCGAGATTCGTGTTGAGGCGGGTGATTTGCTCCATGATGGCGAGATTGCCGAGATAGGTCTCCACCGACGCACGATTATCCGCATCCAACTTCGATAGACCGTCTTTACCGATGGAGCGTTCGTGCAAGTAGCTTTGGGCGGATTGTGAAGGGTAGTCCGGGTTGAGTTTCTGTTGCAGCAGGAGCGGGAGGAAAGACTTGAAGTTCAGGTTATTTGCCCGGAGCGATTGGGTGAGGCGCAGACGTTCCGCTTCCACCTTGGCGATACGGGCGGTCAGGTCAGCTCCGCGGGGTAGCAGCATGTTTTGGCGGACGAAGCGAAGGGGGCTATCCGCCTGGGTGGTTACCTTGCGGGCGGCCCGGAGGACGCTGATCGCGAGCTGATTACCTAGCGGGGTGGCGTTGGCGGGCTGAGTGATGTGTTTATAATGGACGGGATTGATATCGCCGGCACACCCTTGGATGAAGAAGGCCGTGCCGCCGAGTTGTTCTTCAATGATGGCTGAGGCGACGCCGGGGAAGTCGGCTGAATTGCCGCTGCTCGGCGGATTCATGATCGGGTGGCAAGCGAAGTTGTAGACCAGCGCCAAGTTGCTACCGTCGAGTCGATCGAGGCGGAGTAGGCCGATTTGCGGGTCGATAGCACCCACGCTGGCGATTCCGGAATCATTGGGCAGCGAGTACGTGCGGCGCATGTCGACCTCGCTACCGTCGCGCATATGGATGCGACGATTCTCGCTGATGCCGGTTTCCTGCCCGCTGCCGACACCGGCGCGGACCGGAACTAGACGAGCGTGAGCTGACTTAATAACTTGGAAGCAGAGTTCCGGGAAATCGGTCCGGAGGACACCGTGGCAGTGGCTCGCGTTGACCATGAGATTTTCGGGCGCCAAGCCCAGCTCTTGGGATAGACGGGCGCGGAGTTGTGGCAGGAAGTCGGACTTAATCCGTCCCAGTTCGCCGAGTGCCACTGCATCGATGGTCAGGACCACGACGGTTCGATCGCCTTCCTTGAGCACGAGGGCCTTGGCGTGGAGTGTGTCATGGACTGGGATTGTCCGGTCAGTGACATCGACCACCGCCGTGCCGGCTTCAAGGGCGTGAAGGCGCGGCGTAATCGTGCTTAAAGCGATCAGGAAAGCAGGCAGGAGATATTTCATCCAAATGTAGGATAAGGAGGGGCAGGCTTACTTAGGTTCGACGGTGATGGTGTTGCCCTTGATGGTATATTTGAAATCAGCGGCACGGGAGAGAGTCTGCATCACTTGTCCGACGGTGGTTTCCGTTAGGGTCAAGCTGACGACGCGACCTGCCAGTTCGCCCTTCGGGTCTTCTAAGACCATGTCGATTAGCTCGCCTTGATTATAGGCCTTGGCGCGGATGACGCGCATGACGCTGAGTAACGTGGCGTCCCTGAGTTCGAACTGATTGAATTTAACAGCGGCGGCATCCTTGACTGGGACAGGCTTAGGGATGCCTCGTGCGGCAGGAGCAGGGAGTGCTGACGGGGCGTCTTTGGCCTCAAGCAGATGCTTCATTGCCTCGATCAAGACTGGCTCGACCTGCGGGGCGACGTTGGAAGAGGTGGGGCCGACTTCATAGCCGCCTTGTTCGTAGGCGCAGGTGCTGCCGATGTAGCCGGGGCCGTAATCGCCGTAGGCAGCGACCGCGACGTGGAGATCGGGGCGCATCGCCTTGGCAGCGAGCTGGTATTCCACGAACAACTCGCCGGGCAGGTGCAGCATGCGGGAGGAACCGACGCGCAGGCAGGTGATGTCGATCGCGTGGCCTGCTTCGTGGCGCTTCAGCCAGGCCAGCTGGTCGCCGTAGGAGATATAACCCTTGGGGGTCGTGGCCTTCAGTTTCGCCACCAGTTCGTTGGCCTTCAGGTGGGTCGACAGAGGTAGGCGCACCGGCACCGAGGCCCAACCGATGTCTTCAGCCTTCAGCGGCGACTTCACGGTCTTGTCGAGGGCTTCCTTCATCCCGTCGGCCAGGCGGTTGGCCAGGATCATGCGATTCTCCCAGGCGCCGTCGTTATATTTCCCGGCTGTGACGTTGCCGCCCGCTCCATTGAAGTGGACGTGGAGTGTGTGTGGCCAGGACTGGCTCCGGATGAAGCGCGCGATGCCCGGGAAGTCAGGCGTCGGGTAGCCTAGGCGGTAGTAGCTCTGTGGGTGGCAAGCGTAGCTCGTGAGCACTGCGATCGGGCCGGCCTTATCCCAGAAACTCAGCGACGTGACCAGCGGGTCGATGACCCCTTCCGGTTCGGCGCGCATCGCGGCGTTCTTGGTCGAGGACGTGCGCGTGAACTTCACCTTGCCGTCGGGACCGAGTAGGCGGCGTTGGCTGGCGACTTCCTTGACGGCGGCCTCTCCCCAGCCCCAGTGGCTGGCCTCGCGGGCGGTGGGCAGCGCGCGCTTGATCGCCTCGGCGGCGCGGGCGATGACCACCCGGTGGAAGTCACCCTCGAAGCGGGAGTATCCTTTGACGCTGAGTTCCTTGATGAGTTTCTCCGCCGTGAAATCGCAGCCTGGTGCGTCGTGCTGGTGGAGCGCATGAACGGCGACGCGCTCGGGGGTGGTGCCGGCGGCCTGGGCGAGGGCGATACGGAAGGCGTCATGGCCTTCGTTGGCGATGCCGATCCAGTCGACCGCACAGAGTACGATGGGGTCGCCGGAGCCCGTGATCACGACACCTCGACAACGTAGCGTCAGGTCATCGAGGCGCTTGACCGTATCGTAGGCCATCGCCGAGCCCAGGGGAGGGGTGGCGTCGACGTCGAACGTGGCGACCTTGACCGGTTCGGCGAAGCCGAGGGCGGCAAAGGAAAGCAAGGCAGTGAGGAGACGGCTGGGGTTCATCGGCGTAAAGTTTCCACGCCCCCTGGCAGGGCGTGCAGGCGGGCGATTTCCTCGGCCGAGAGGGCGCGGTTCCAGACGGCCAGGTCGTCGAGCGAGCCGACGTAGGCGGCGCCTAGTACTAGGCGGATGGCGGCGGGGTCCCAGCCGAAGGTTAGGTCATGGCCTTGGATGACGCCGATCTGGCGTCCGTCGATATGCAGACGGGCGCGGGGAGGGGCGGCATGGTCGTTGATATGGTCGAGCACGAAGGCCACGTGCGTCCAGCGGTCGCGACGGAACGGGGCCTGCTCCATCTTCACCATCGGACGGCGTTCGTCTGGAATCTGTTCCCAGCCGACCGCATCGGGGTTCCAAAGGTGGTAGAGCGGGCGCACGGCGAAACGGAAATGACGTGGCGAATGGTCTTTCGACCACTCCAGGAAGATGAAGCCCTTCTTCACATCGTCGCCGACGATCTGGACCGGATCGCAATAGCCAGGCTCGAGGTCTTTATCCGGATCGAGGCGTAGCCAGACCGAGACCGTGGCCGACCAGTCGGTCGTGCCATAGGCGAGGGACTTCGTTGCCGCGTATTCGGGGCGCACCGACCCTTTCTTGGGAAAGACGAGGCAGCCGCCGAACTTGCCGTCGGTCGCGAGTTTTATTTCTGGCCCGGGCGTCGTTGGCGCCATCTTTCCGCTTACGCGGACGCGGCTGACAGGATCGTCCGCGGAGAGTGAGGCATCGAAGCCGGCGTCGAAGGGGGCGTGAAAGGTAAGTCCGCGGCGCAAGCCCTCGTCCGCCAGGCAAGTGGCGGCTAAGAAAAAGAGCGTGAGCTTGAACGCGGGCATCTTAGAGCGTTTTGACGAAGAGATTGCGCCAGCGGATTTCGCCACCGTGGGTCTGGAGCATCAGCGGGCCTTTGGAAGGGAGCGGCTGGGCGCGGTCCCAGTAGTTTTCCATCTTCGCGTGGTCGACGACTAGCTTACCATTGAGCCAGATTGTAGTGATGTCGCCTTGCTGGACGATGCGGAACGTGTTCCATTCGCCGAACGGCTTGTCGGCGATCAAGAGCGGATCGCGTCCGGGGGTGCCGGGCGTGTTATTGAAAAGACCTCCCGAACCGAGGTGCGGTTTGCGGTCGGGCTTCTTTGGGTCGAAGACCTGATGGAGGTCCCAGATTTGGACCTGAGGGTTGCCGCGGAGGTAGATGCCTGAATCGGCTTTCGCGACCGTCTTGTATTCGATGCGCAGTTCGATGTCGCCGAAGGCCTCGCTGGTCGTCGCATAAGGTCCCGTGCCGCCATTGACCAGTTCTCCGTTCTCCACGCGCCAGTGCAGCGGGAAGTCCGCACGTTGCTTGGCGAGGTCGGCGGCCTTCTTTTCGCCGGTGAGCTTCAGGCCTTGGTGCGGGTTGAAACCGTGCCAGCCCGAGAGGTCCTTGCCGTTGAAGAGAGCACGGAAGCCCTCCGGCAGCGCTTCGGCGAACAGCGGGAGCGTTAGGAGGCAGGCGAGGAGGGTGCGCATTTTTATTTGAGGGTTTCGATATAGGTCAGGAGGTCGGCCATGTCCTGGGTGGAGAGGCCGCCTTCGAGACCTTCGGGCATTAGACTGCGTCCGTCGGATGAACTCCCGCTCACGTCGGCGCGGAGGATCGTCTTCGTGATGCCGCCAGGCATCTTCAATGTGAGTTGGGTCGCCGTATCCTCGGCGATCACGCCGAGGTAGGAATCGCCCGCGCTGGTCTGCACGAGGAAGGACATGTATTGAGCGGCGACTTCCTTATTGGGGTCGAGGATTGCCGTAAGCAGGGCAGCACGGCCCTTGTTCTTTACCGTGAGGAGGTCGGGGCCGACTTCCATGCCTTGACCCGCAGCGCGGTGGCAGATCACGCAGGCACGTTGGAAGACCGCTTGGCCGCGGGGGGCGTCGCCAGCGAGATCGATGCTGGGGGAGAACTTCGCCGTGACGACGTCGCGTGACGGCGGAATCACGTCGGCGAGCACCGTTCGCACTTGGGCGACGAGTTTGGCATCCTTGAGTTTGAGTAATGACTGGACCTGTCCGGCATCGAGGGCGGCGGCCGGGAGTTTCTTCGTGCCGAGGGCGTCCAGCAGTGGAGGCAGGTAGGCGGGTCGTTGCAGGAGCTGGGCGATAGCCTTTGGTTTGACTGAGGGGGCGAGTCCCTCCCATGCGGCGATGATTGCGAGTGCGAAGGACTTATCGCCGGATAAGCCCCATTGGGCGATGGCTTCGGCTTGGATTTCGGTCGGTCGATCCGCGGCGAGACAAGCGGTCAGGATGGGGCGGCTGAGTTTAATGGGGGCGGCCGCGAGCAAGGCGAGGGCGGCGGAGCGACGCTCAGTCGTTTGTTGTGCGTCGTTGGCGACCATGCCGGCTTCCGCGAAGATCTTGGTCAATTGGCCTTTGGTGTCGGCTTTCTCCAGTTCTGAACCTGTCGGAGGAAGGCCTTTCGAGAGCGCGACCAGATGGGCTGGGCGGGTGCCGAGACGAATCACCAGGTCGACCTGGGCGGGCCGATCCGCTTCGGGTTGGGATTTGGCTCGGGTGTAAATGAGTTGAGCGAGGAACGCTTCGGCTTTGGGAGCGAAATCGTTGGTAGCCAAGTCCGGGAGCATCTGGTGCGAGAGAAAGTCAGGGTGTGCGCTAAGGATTGCGGGGCCAATCCAGTTGTGGGCATGGTCCTTGCGTGCCAAGGCGATGAGCGTGTCGGCGATATCGGGGCCTGTCTGTTTTCCTGTCAGGCGCGCCAGGGTCAAGGCCGTCGCGAAGCGGAGGCGGGCGTCGGCCGACTTTGCGGCGACGATGAGAGCGGCGCGCGCTTGGGTCGGGAGCGGATGTTTCTGGTAGTAGTCGCCGGCGATATGGATCGCGCGTTCGCGGACCGCCGCATCGACGTCATCTATCGTGGAGATGAGACGACGTTCGCTGAGTCCACCCAAGGTGTGGAGAAGGTTTAGGGCGTGGAGTCGGGCCAACGCCGATGCGGGTCGACCGAAGTAAGTCTCGATGAGCGGCAGTGCGGCAGGGTCAGCGCGTTCGAAGATCAGTCGACTGGCCGTATCGCGGTGCCAGCCGTTGGGATGGCCGAGGGTTTCGACCAGTTCCGGTAGGGTGGCCTTGCTCAGGTCGACCGAGCTTCGGCGGACCCAGTCCTTGTTATCGGGCACCAGGCGATAGATGCGGCCGCGGTCGTTGCCGTTATTTAAGTCGAGGTGTTTCTTGATTTCGTCGGGGATGGACCATGGGTGCTCGATCACTTCGCGATACATGTCGCAGACGTGGAGGCAGCCGTCGGGTGCGTTGGCGAAATTGACCACGCGAACCCAGGTGTCGCGGCTCGCGGCGAACTCGAAGCCCTTTTCATCGGCCGGACGTTCCCCTGAGAGGTTGACGCCATCGGCGGCAGGCGAGATCACCTTGCGGTGGATGAGCTGGCCGCCCGCGTCGCCCGTGAAGCTGTTGTTCTTGAAGGTCGGACCATAGGCGTCGCCGCGATAGATCGTGGTGCCGGTGGCCCCGGTGAAGTAACCACTCACGCGACCGCCACCTTCCACCATGCCCGGGACCGCACCCGACACGCGCCAACGCGTGCGCACGATGCGCCAAGGTTCGTCGGGGCTGATACGGAAGACTTCGGCCGCGCCGCCGTCTTTGGCGATGCTGGCTCGAGGGGCGGGCAGGGGAAGGAACGGGTTCTGGGAGAAGCCGGTACGATCGTGGACCCAGTATTGGAGGTGGTCGGAATTCGAGCAGGCGAACTTACGCCCGAAGTCGTCGAAGCTCATCCCGTATTGAGCACCGCCGGACTCGAGGCCGAACGTATGCGTCTTCGGGTCGAACCAGAAGTCATTGCCGCCGAGTTCGAGGGCGGGGAGTTCCGGGCGAAGCAGGCAGGAGATCTTGCCGCGGTTGCCTCCGCCGGCGAGGAGATGGACGCGCTGGTCGGGTCCCCACTGCATGCTATTGGCCATCCCTTGGACGTTGATGAGCTTCATCCCCGTGCCGAAACCCGTGAACACCTTCTCGCGGTGATCGGCGATGCCTTTGCCCGCGCGGTCTTCAAAGCGCCAGATGTCGGGCGTCGCGATGACGTAGAGTCCGCCGTTGGCCCAGATCAGTCCGGTGGGCCAAGGGAGATTATCGGCGAAGACTCGGCTCGTCTCGTAATAGCCATCGCCATCTTTATCTTCGAGGACCGAGACGCGGCCAAGGTGCGGGATCTCGTCGCGGCGTTCAGAGTAGTCGATCATCTCGCAGACGAACATTCGGCCGCGTTCGTCGAAGCAGATCGCGATCGGATCGCGGACCTGCGGTTCGTGGGCGGCGAGTTGGAGCTTGAGGCCGGACTTTACTTTCCAGGTCGCGATCGCGGCGGCGGGTTCGACGGCCGGGTAGTGCGGGAGCTCCTTGGCGGCGTCGACCGTCGGGGCGCCTTTGGATTCTCCGTAAGCTTTTTCATAAGTCGTCGTGGTCTTGATGCCGTCGGCGGCGCCGAGCAGCGCGCCGAGCAGGATAGGTAACAGGGAAAGGATGCGACGGGCGGTACGCATGGGGCACAGGTGAAGATGACCGAATGCCGACGGGGATAAATCATTAAGACATGTCTGATTCCGCTCCACCGCCTGCTGAAATGATTGAAACCGCTTCATTGCGCCTTCAGTTTGAGCCTAATGCGCTTAGGCCTGCTCCCCCTTTTTGTCGTATGCCTCGTGGGCTGCGTCAGCGCCCCGACGGCGCGTCTCGAGGTCGTGCGTAGCTGGCCGGCGGCCGAAGCGAACCAAGGCGTGGCCGTGGGTTCGGGACATTTCTACGCCATCGGCGACCGCACGCTCGGAAAATATGAGAAGTCCACCGGCCGTAAGGTCGGCGAATGGAGCGCTCCGTCCGGGTCGGGCATCAAGCACCTCAACGCAGGCGTCGTCGTCGGCGATCGCCTGGTCGTGGCCCACTCCAATTTCCCCGCCAAGCCGGACGAGAGTTCGTTGGAGTTCTTCGACGCCGTCACCTTGCGACACCTCGGGCGGAAGGTCTTCGTCGACCCGCCGGGTTCGTTGACCTGGGCGGTGCCCGAGCGCGCGGGTTGGTTGGTCTGTTTCGCGCATTACGCGGTGAACAGCAATCCGGCGCGGAGCCGGCTCGTCCGTTATGACGCCGATTGGAAGCCCTTGGCCGAGTGGTCGTTCCCGTCCGAGCTTCTGGCCCGTTTCGGCTTGTACAGCAGTTCAGGCGGCGGCTTCGGTTTGGACGGAATGGTCTGGGTCTCGGGGCATGATGCGAAGGAACTCTATCGGCTCAGCCTGCCCGCGGGCGGGGGTCAGGCGCGTTGGGAGGGCAAGGTGGCGTTCGCTTCGGCCGGTCAGGCCTTCGCCTGGGATCCCACGCGACCGCAGGAGCTTTATTCCATCCAGCGTAAGACCAAGCAGGTGATCGTTTCCCGGTTAGCCCAGTGACCAGTGCAGGCTTGTTTCCTGCGGGGTTCAGTCGGATAGTCGGATCACCCCGTATGATCTTACGACTGTTGTTCGCTTGCCTGACGCTTTCGGCCTTCTCGGCCGAACCGGGCCACGTCCGTTCGCAGTTTATCTTCGAGACGAACCCCGTACCCAGCTGCCATGCGACGACGATCGTCGAGGCGAAGGACGGCGCGTTGGTGGCGGCATGGTTCGCCGGGGAGGCTGAGGGTAAGCCGGATGTCTCCATCTGGACGGCCAGGCTCGTCGATGGCAAATGGTCAGCCCCCGTCAAGGTGGCCGAAGGCACGCAGCCGGACGGCAAGCGATTCCCCTGTTGGAACCCCGTGCTCTTCCAACCCAAGGAAGGACCGCTGCAGCTTTATTACAAAGTCGGACCCAATCCTGTGGAATGGTGGGGCTTACTCCGTCTGAGCGATGATAACGGTAAGACTTGGGGCGAAGCGCGTCGCTTGCCTGACGGCATCCTCGGACCCATTAAGAACAAGCCCTTGCAGCTGAAGGATGGCACCATTCTTTCCGGTAGTAGCGCCGAGGGGCTGAAGGTCGGCCCTTCGTGGCAGATCCATTTCGAGCGGAGTCGGGACAATGGAGCGACTTGGGAGAAGGTCGCCGTCGAGCAGCCAGCCACTGGTCCTGCGTCGATCCAACCGAGCATCCTGTTCCTGAAGGACGGCGGCCTCATGTCGGTCGGCCGCACCAGGAACGCCAAGGTCTTCAGCACGGTTTCCAACGACCAAGGCATGACCTGGTCGAAGGTGGACCTCACTGAACTGCCTAACCCGAATTCCGGGACTGATGCCGTGACCTTGAAGGACGGACGCCATCTCCTGATTTATAACCACACCGCCAAGGGACGCAGTCCGCTCAACCTTGCCGTGAGTAAGGATGGTATCACCTGGGAGGCCGCGTTGGTGCTGGAGGACGAGCCTAAGGCCGAGTTCAGCTATCCCGCCATCATCCAATCCGCCGATGGTCTCGTCCACGTGACCTATACCTGGAAGCGCAAACTGGTGAAGCATGCCGTCATCGACCCCGCGAAGATCATTGCCCGGCCTATGGAGGGAGCCGCTTGGCCGAAGGCGACTGAAGCATCCGGTCAGGCCGGCCTCGAGCGTCTCAAGTATAACAACCCTGGCCTCGTCGTAGACCTCGGCGTCGGACTCTGGGCCTGGCCCCTACCCATGGACCTCAACGGTGACGGTAAATTCGAGCTCGTCGTCAACTGCCCCGATAAGCCTTCGAACGGCGTGTATGTCTTCCGCGCCGATGCCGACACCGCCAAGAACGCTATGCCCGTGTTCAAGCCCGGTGTGCGCATCAGTAAAGGCATGCAGAACGTCGCGCTCAGCTGGGATGCCGACGGCAAGCCGCGGGTATTGTCGCCGGGTGTCGAGTATCCTGACTTCGCGAAGACCGGATTGGAGTTTGGTAAGAAGCTCCCGCTGCCGTCGAACGTGCATCCGAACAAGGTCCGCGCGAACATGTGGAAGTTCGCCGACTATGATGGCGACGGGAAGATCGATGTCATCGTTGGCGTCGGCGACTGGACCGACTACGGATGGGACAACGGCTATAATGAGAAGGGCGTGTGGGTTAAAGGCCCCTTGCGCGGCTTCGTGTATTTCATCCGTAACGAGGGCACGAACGATAAGCCCAAGTACTTGGCCCCCGCACGTGTGCAGTCCGCCGGCAAAGACCTTGAAGTCTTCGGCTGGCCTTCACCGAACTTCGCCGACTTCGATGGCGACGGCGACCTCGACCTTATTTGCGGCGAGTTCTTGGACGGCTTCACCTATTTCGAAAATATCGGATCGCGGAGCGAACCCAAGTATGCCGCCGGACGTCGGTTGACCGTACCCGCGAGCGTGACCACCGGCGCACGTTCGGCGGCTTGGAAGGCGTCGCTTGAGGCCAGGCAGCTGCCCGGGTCGCCGCGTCCGCTGACCATGGACCTCGAGATGATCACGCCCGTGGCGTTCGATTGGAACAAGGACGGCAAGCTCGATCTCGTCGTCGGGGATGAAGACGGACGAGTGGCTTACCTCGAGAACACCGGGAAGTTCACCGACGACCGTACGCCGCTGTTCCTGCCGCCGAAGTATTTCAAGCAGCAGGCGGATGAGATGAAGTTCGGTGCGCTCGCTACCCCCGTCGGCTTCGATTGGGACGGTGATGGCGACATCGAC
Source organism: Opitutia bacterium UBA953 (assembly GCA_002293125.1). Classification (GTDB taxonomy): domain Bacteria; phylum Verrucomicrobiota; class Verrucomicrobiia; order Opitutales; family UBA953; genus UBA953. The sequence goes on along the minus strand of DBCR01000019.1, from coordinate 47,332 downwards.
CTCATCAGCGGCAACACCGCGGGGTACGTCGCTTTCTTTGAGAACCTCAGCGGAGCCGGCGTCGCTAAGCCCAAGTTCGCGGGGCCTAAGCTCCTGCAGGCGGACGGCAAGACCCTGCGCATCATGGCAGGCCGCAACGGCAGCATCCAGGGTCCGGCGGAGGCTAAGTGGGGTTATACCACCCAGACCGTCGCGGATTGGGACGGCGACGGACTCCCGGACCTCCTCGTCAATTCCATCCTCGGTAAGGTCGTCTGGTATCGGAACGTCGGCACCCGTAAGGAACCCAAGCTCGCCGCAGCTCAGCCCATCGAAGTCGAATGGAACGGCCCGCAGCCCGCGCTCGCCTGGGGTTGGATGAAGCCGCAGGGCAAGGCCTTGTTGACCCAGTGGCGCACGACGCCGGTTGCCGTCGACTGGAACAAGGACGGACTCATGGATCTCGTCATGCTGGACCAGGAGGGCTACCTCGCGTTCTTCGAACGCGCCAAGGTCGACGACAAGCTGGTGCTTCTTTCGCCCCGTCGGGCCTTCTGCGATGAAAACGGCAAACCCCTGCAGTTGACCAAAGGCACCGCCGGCAAGAGTGGCCGCCGTAAGCTGTGCGTCACCGACTGGGATGGCGACGGCAAGGCCGACTTCCTGCTCAATTCATCGAGCGCTAATTTCCTGCATCAGGTCGGCTTCAAGGACGGCAACTGGCTGTTCAAGGATGAAGGCCCGCTCGTGAAGCAGAACATCGAAGGCCACGATGTCAGCCCGACCACCGTCGACTTCGACGCTGACGGCGTGCCGGATTTCCTCGGCGGTGCCGAAGACGGCAAATTCTATTTCCTCAGGAACCCTCGCTCATCCAAGTAACATGAAACGCTTCCATTTCCTCGTCACCTCAGCCTTAGCGCTGTCCACCGTCCTCATGGGCGCCCAGACGGCCGAGCGTCCCCTGACCGTCGGCGTCATCGGCCACACCGGCCAGGGCAACTACGGGCATGGCGAGGACACCGTCTGGCTGAAGATTCCGCAGACCAAGATCATCGCTGTCGCCGATGCCGACCCCAAGGGATTGGCGGACGCGGCCAAGCGGCTCGGCGGCGTGGAGGCCTTTGCCGACTACAAGGTTATGCTGGCTAAGGCCAAGCCCGACATCGCGGCCATCTGCCCACGGCATATCCATGAGCATCGCGACATGGTCATCGCCGCCATCGAAGCGGGCGTGAAGGGAATCTATATCGAGAAACCCTTTGTGCGTACCTTAGCCGAGGCCGATGAGATCGTGAAGCTGTGCGCCGAAAAGGGCGTGCGGCTCGCCATCGCCCATCGCAACCGTTACCACCCCGTCGTCGATGTCGTGAAGCAGCTCGTCGCATCCGGTGAGATCGGCGAGCTCAAGGAAGTGCGCGTGCGTGGCAAACAGGACCAGCGCGGCGGCGGACTGGACCTTTGGGTGCTTGGCGGGCATGGCTTCAACCTCGCGACCCTCTTCACCGGTCCGGCTGTCTCCTGCGAGGCGACCATCCTCGTCGAAGGCCGGCCGGCGACCAAGGCGGACGTCCGGCCCGGTGACGAAGGCGTCGGGCTCATCGTCGGCGATGAGGTCCATGCCCGCTATGAGACCAAGAGCGGTACTCCGCTTTATTTCGATTCCAAGAAAGGCAGCTGGACCAAAGGCACGCCGTTCGGGGCGCGCTTGATCGGCACCAAGGGCATCATCTCGCTCCAGATCGACGAGGAGCCGCTGGCGATCCTCGAGCGCGATGGACAGAAGACGCCCATCACCACCGCCGGCGTCGGTAAACCCGAACCCATCAAGGACATCAAGCTCGTCAACGGCGGACACCATGGCGCCATTCGCGATTTGCTCGCTGCCATCGCCGACAAGCGCGAGCCCCTCTGTGGTCCGGAAGCTGGTCGGGAGACCGTCGAGCTGACCCTCGCCGTCTTCGCGTCGTTCGCCGCGGACGGCAAGAAGGTCACGCTGCCGCTGGCTGACCGCCAGCATCCTTTGCGCTGAGCAGCCAGGCATGCGGATTTGACGGGGCGCCGGGGTGGTGTCATTAAAATGATATGCACCGACTATTACCCCTTGTCGTGGCGCTGCTGTGCGCGCCGCTGTTCGCCCAAGCTCCGAGTCAGGTCGCCGCGACGCCTGCCCTGACGGTCGCTGCCCGTGCCGAACGTGCCGACGCCACCTACCGGGTCGGCGAGAAGGTCACGTTCATCGTATCCGTCGAAGCGAAAGGTCAGCCCGCCGCCGGCGGCCTGATCGACTGGGTCATCTTGAAGGACGGACTGCCGACGACGCAGAAGGGCTTCGCTCCGGTCGTCGACGGCAAGGCGACCGTCGTCGGCTCGTTGGACGAACCCGGTTTCCTGCAGCTCAAGGTCACCGCCCATCGTCTCGACGCCCGCAGCAAGCCCTTGGCCGTCTCAGCCATGGCCGGTGCCGCCGTCGAGCCGACCAAGATCCCGCGCAGCCTGCCCGTGCCGGAGGACTTCGATGCGTTCTGGGCTGGCATGAAGCAGAAGCTCGCCGCCGTGCCGGTCGCGCCCAAGCTCGTCTCCGTCCAGGCGCCGCTTCCGGGCGTCGAATCCTTCGACGTCACTGCCCCGGCGCATGGTCTCCAGATCTCCGGTTACATGTCCAAGCCCGTCGGCGCCAAGCCCAAGAGCTTGCCGATCATCCTGACCGTCCATGGGGCCGGCGTGAGCGATAGCTCTCTCGGTGGCTCGGCCAACTGGGCGAGAAAGGGCTTCCTCGCCATGGACATGAACGCGCACGGTCTGCCGAACGGCAAACCCAAGCAGTTCTATGCGGACCTCAAGGTCGGCGCGATGAAGGACTATCGTTACGAGCATAAGAGCGACCGGGAGAAAGCCTATTTCACCGGCATGATGCTGCGACTGGTCCGCGCCATCGATGTGCTCACCGCCCAGCCCGAGTGGGACGGCAGGCATGTGGTCGTCTCCGGCGCCAGCCAGGGCGGGTATCAGGCCATCGCGGCGGCCGGGATCGACGGGCGCGTCACTTTCTTCGCCGCCGGCGTGCCTGCCGGTTGCGACCACAGCGGCATGCTGGTGAACCGGATCGCCGGCTGGCCGAAGATCGTGCCGGTCGTCGACGGTAAGCCGGACATGGCCGTCTTGGAGGCCTATCGTTATCTCGACTGCATGAACTTCGCCACCCGGACCAAGGCGGCCGGCTGTTACTTCACCGTCGGCTTCATCGACACCACCTGCCCGCCGACCAGCATCTACGCCACCTATAATCAGCTCACCATCCCCAAGGAGATCTATAACGATATCCCCAGCGGCCATAGTCACTCGCCGGCGGCCCGTGAGGGGATGACCAATGCGGTGATGAAGCATGTTGGGAAATGAGCGTGCGCTAGGCGCACGCGGGGAGCTGCTGGCATGGTGAACGGCTGCGAAGCAGGCGCGGCGGACTCGCGTTGGGGGCCATAGCTTGTTGATCGGTTGACCAGATGGCCAGTTGGCCAGAGAGACAGGAGACCGTGCAAAAGTGCAAATCGGCCTGCGGCCTGTGCAAAGGTGCAAAAGTTAGATTCATCCGATGCGGGTCGCAGGTGGTTGGGTCGGAAAGGCGGGTGACCTTTGGCGTTGCGGGGGTGGGGTTGCTTTCGACAATAAGCTAATGGAAAAATCCAAGGCTCGCATCGTCCTGCGCTTCGCGCTCGTCGCCCTGTTCGCGCTTCTCGCGTTGTCCATCGGGCTGGCTTTCGTGGCGGACAAGCTGTTGCCGGAGACTCTGGCGGAATGGTATCGGGCTGATTCTGCCGGCGACTTCGAGCTTACCGACCTGCTGACTCTGCTGTTCTGGGGTGCCGGCGTCTTGTTATTCCTCGTCAGCATGGGTGGCTTGTTCTTCTATCAGCGCTGGGCTGCTTGGATGATGGTGTTCGTCCTGGCGCTCTTCTCCTTGCAGCTCCTCTTCAGCCCCACCGTCGAGCCCGGCATCCTGAGTTACCTCGGCAGTCTGAGCGACATCCTTACCGGCCTCGTGCTCGGCATCGCGTTCTTCACCGACGCGTTGCAAGAGGGTGCCTGACCTTTAGATGTCCGTCCAGTCGCTGCGCGTAGGCGGCGTGAGGGGCGAGGTCTTACGGGGAAGGTCGGACTTGGTCTGCAGCAGGGCACGTCGGCGAGTTTGCAAGGCCTTCATCGCGGCGTGCATCGACTCGTTGCATTCTCTGGCGAGGGCGCTGACATAGACCCAGTGGGTCGCGCGGGTGATCGCGACGAAAAGCATGCGGCGGGCGGAGGAATGGCGGGCGCGGATCGCCGTTCTCGTGACGCCGGGCATCAGGACCGAATCGAAGGTCAGTCCTTTGGCGCTGTGGTAGGTCAAGACGGCCGGTCGCCCGGAAGAGAAATCAAGGGGGGTGCGCCGACCTTGGAAGTCGGTCTGCGGCTGTCGGTCGGCCAGGATGCCTTGGGCGCGAAGGAAGTCGGCGAACAGGCTCACCTGAGGGAGGGTCGGGAAGAGGATGGCGACCCGTTCGTTGCGGAGGAGGCGTTCACGGAGGATTTCGACGAGACGGTGACGCTCGTCGGCTTCGTCTGCGGCCAGATAGAGCAGGGGGGTCTGACGTTCGGTCTGAGTCGTGGCGGCCTGGGCGCGGAAGGCCTCCTTCTCGGCTTCATCCGCGATGAACTCGCAGGCCAGGTCGACGACGTAAGGACAGGCGCGGTAGGTCGCCTGAAGGTCGAGCTCGCGCGCAGGAGCGCCGAGGGCGTGGCGGATCGAGGATTCCCCGGACTCACGGTAGAGGGACTGCTTCAGGTCGAAGGCTACCGTGACGTGGCGGGCGGAAAGGCGAAGCAAAGAGTAGCACTCCTCGTCGAGGTCCTGACCCTCGTCGACGAGCGCGACGTCCAGGAGGGGCGTCGACCTGCCGTCGCTCAGCCGGGCCAGCAGTCCTTTGCGGATCAGGCTGAAATCAGGGTGCCCTTGTTTATCGACCGGCGGTGGGCCGACGAGTTCGACATAGCGTAGGCGGCACCAGTGGTCGAACGTCAGGACGGTCTCCTCGGATAGTCCCAACTCGTGAGTCGCGGAGCGGATGAAGTCGCGGAGGACATTCGTGTAGACCAGAAGAGCGACCTTCGACGGGTGACCCGAGGCGAGGCCGAGCCGCTTGGCGCGGTGGAGGAGGACGACCGTCTTGCCGGAGCCGGGGCCGCCACGGAGAATCAGCGGGCGGTTGGTCTCCGCCGTGACGGAAGCCGACTGAGCCTGGGTCAGCCGGTCAAGCGGAGGGAGCCAGGTCACGGTATCGGTCGATCGGAGTCCGACTCGAGGTGGGGCAGTTCGCCATCCCGCATCGGCCGCGGGACATTGGTGGCGACCTGTTTGCGGCGATGTTCCTCGTTGTCCGCTTGCATGCGGCGTCGCGGGTCGTCGCGCATCGTCACCGCCGTCTGGTACCAAGAGAAAGACACGTCGTCGAGGGCGGTCAGGTCTTGACCGAAGCGGGTGAAAGCATCGTCGAGCGTCTCATCGGCTTCTTCTTTCCGCCCTTGGGCGCGGAGGCAGCGGGAGAGCAGGACCAGTCCGATCGCGCTAGGTTCCTCGGCTTCGAAGCGGCGGCACATCTCTTCGGCATCGGCCCAGCGGCCGGTGCGGGAATAAAGGTTGGCCAAGTTGAGCAGGGCCATCGCGCTGCCCGCGATGACCGCATCAAGGAAGCATTTCTCTTGCCGATACGCGTCACCTTTGCGTCCGTAGATATTGGCCAGATGACAGAGGCCGCTTTGCCGGTATTCGGGCTGCTGGCGGATCAGGCGTTTGAGCAGGGCGATGGCCTTGTCATGCATGCCGACCTTGCTGTGGAGGAGCGCGAGTTCCAGGAGGCGGGCGGGAATCGATTCGGGAGAGAACTCGCCGGCGCGGATGCCGCGCTCGATGCGGAGGATCGTCTCGCGATCCTTGCCGGGGTTGACCACGTTATGGAGCGGCGATTCGATGCGACCTTCGAACGTCTCACCCCCGTCGGCCGGCGTCAGTCCGAAGGTGAAGCGTTGGTTGGCGTCCAGGTCGTAGGAAAGCGTCAACGCCATCCCTGCCGGGATGGGCGGCGTGAGGCCGGCGAAGACCGGTCGCGCGTCAGCACCGAAGCCGGCCCAGAAAGCGATGCGGATCGGGCCGCCTGGGGCGACGATGCGGTGCTGGTCGGAAGGTCGCAGGTCACCTGCGACCGGAAGGGGTTGCCCGCGGGCGACGATCTCGAACATCCCTTGGTCGGTCTCGAGGCGCAGGACGTCGCTCGCGACGGGCGTGAGGAGGCTGCGGCCGTAGAGATGCAGAAGGAGGGCGTGATAGGCCGCGCCGCGGGCGACGGCGACCTGCATATCCAAGGCTGAATCGAAGCGGTGAACCAGGAACTCGCCGAAGTAGTCCTGAAGGGCGCGGATGACCAGCGGGTTGAGGGAGCTCCCGCCGACGGCGAGCAGGAAGCCGACTTGGTCCGGGCGGAGCTTGGCGCGTTCGAGGGCGTCGGCGATCGGAGCGAAGACCGAGCAACTGAGCGTGTATTCGTCTTCGTGCGCCTGCAGGCTTTCGTCGTCGAGGAACGGCTCCATCAGTTCGGCGAAGCGGACGCCGTCGAGCGTCGGGGTCGTGAGCTTGAGCAGCTTGCCGTCGGCGAGGCGGAGGGTCTGGACGCCGGGATAGGTCTTGATCGTGTCGGGCAGGATCGCGCGGAGGTCGGCACCATGGGACTGGCGATGGGCGAGCAGTTCGCAGAGCCCCGTCTTCAGTTGTTCGGCCGTGGCCAGAAGCTGGGGTTCGAGCTGCTCCTTGCGGACTTCGTATTCCCAGTCGCGCGGATCGACCTCGTTCTGGCGGGCCAGCTCGGGGATGAGCACCGCATGCACGATGGCGCGGTCGATGTCGGCTCCGCCGAGGCGGTGGTAGCGAGAGACGGCGCGCGGGCTGACGCCCAGGGTGCCGTCGGCTTGGCGGCGGAGGGTGAAGATCGCGACGTCGCACGTACCGCCGCCGAAATCGATGATCATCGTCTCCGTCTCCTCGCTGATGCCGTCGAGCGCCGACTGGCCTTGGCGGGCGATGAAATCAAGGAAGGCGGCCAGCGGTTCGTCGAGCAGGTCGCCGTGGCCGAGCGTGAGACCGCCGAGATCCGCGGCCAGCAAGGTGTCTTCGCGTTGCGAGATCTGGAAGGACGCGGGGACCGTCACGACCGAGCGGGCGACGGGGCCGGCAACCTGGTCGCGGAGGAAGCGGAGGATCTGGCCGGAGACTTCAGCCGGGGTGCGGCAGCCGGCCTTCGCCTGCGGGTAGAGCCGGCCGATGCCCATCTCATTCTTCGCTTCCGCAAGATAGTTGGCGTTGGGTCGCAGGCCGAGTTCGACCGACCGCGAAAGACAGCGACGTGCGCCTTCGCCGATCAGCTGGCGATCGGAGAAGTGGCTGACCACGGAGGGCAGCAGCACCGAGGTGAATTCGCCGCTGAGCGTCGGCTGCGCGACCTCGAGGCACTCGGCCATGGTGATCTCGTCGGGATTCGTAGGCGACCAGCGTAGCTCGGCCACGGAGGAATTCGTCGTGCCGAGGTCGATGCCCAAGACCCGGCAGGCCTTGAGGCGAGGGCGGAGGGTGGCGCCCGGGGGACGGAGATGAGGCAGAGGGTTCATCGGGCGTAGGAAGGGGTAATAAAATGGGTCAAACCTTAAGCAATCTAGGATAGGTGGCTATGGGGTAAACCTTAAGATGAGATGAAACTATCAATCCGCCGGTGGGGTTCTATAGTCAGTGAACACCCCCATGCGCCCCCTTGCCTTGTTTGCCTGCCTTTGCCTGGGCCTGATCGTCCATGCCGCCCCTAAGAAGGAAGCCAAGAGGGAGGCCAAGAGGTCCGAACCTGTCATCAAAGCCGTGACCCCGCCAGCCGCCCCCATCGCTGCGCTGGGTGAGCGCGCCCCGATCTGGCATGTCTGGACCGATAATGCAGGCCAGAAGCTGGAGGCGCGTTTCTGCGGGCTCGCCGGTGATTTCATCACCTTGCAGTCGCGGGACGGACGGACCTTCCATTTCAAGACCGAGCTGCTTTCCGCCGAGGACATTGTTTTCGCCAAGAGCTGCGTCGATCTCGCGCGTCGCAATAGCTTCAGTCCGGCCGTGATCGCCTCCGCGGCGGCCGATATCGATCGCCTCGTCAGCGCCGTCCTCGTCGCCAACAAGCAGACGCTCAATGCGCCATCAACCGATGAGCAGTTCTTGCGCCGCATCTACCTCGACGCTGCCGGTCGCGTGCCGACCGCCGCGGAAGCGAACGCGTTCCTGGCCAGCAATGCGCCGGATAAGCGGGCCAAGCTGATCGATGAACTGCTCTTCTCGCCGGGCTACACCATGCAGATGTTCAACTGGATGGCGGACCTTCTGCGCGTCAAGGACACCTTCGCCAAGGGCGTCCCGGCGTTCAGCTTCGAGGATTGGCTCAAGGCGCGCCTCTCCGCCGGCACTCCTTGGGATAAGTTGGTCTCCGAGATGATCACCGCGGACGGTCGCCTCAGCGACAACGGCGCCACCGGTTTCATGCTCTTCGATGCCGAGATGCCCTTGGACGGCGTCTCCAACCTCATGACCACCTTCCTAGGCACCAATATGGCCTGCGCCCAGTGCCATGACCATCCGTTGGCCGAATGGACCCAGCGCGACTTCTACCAGATGGCGGCGTTCTTCGGAGCCACCGACGGGAAAGACGAAGCCATCCTCGGCGCCATCAAGAAGGCCATCAAGGGCGACGCCAGCCTGCCGAAGGCCGCCACGGCCAAGATCGCGGACATGAACGCCTTCCGCCTCGAAGATGGCGAGAAGCAGAAGCTGACCTTCCCCAAGGATTATAAGTACAAGGACGCCAAGGCCGGCGATCCCGTGACCCCTGCGCTGATCGCCTGGAGCAAGGGCGAGAAATCCCTGCCGGTATACAACGTCAACACCAAGACCCCCTCCCAGTTGCGCGACGAGTTCGCCCGCTGGCTGACGAGCCCGCAGAACCCGCGCTTCGCGACCAACATCGCCAACCGGATCTGGAAGAAAGCCTTCGGGCTGGGTGTGATCGAGCCCGTCAACGATATCGACGACCTCGCCGAGGCGAGCAGCCCCGAGCTCATGGCCCACCTCACCTTCGTCATGAAGGCCGCCAAGTTCGACCTGCGCGAGGTGCAGCGCGTCATCTATAACTCCAAGACCTATCAGGCTTCGGCCAGCGCCACGCCTGATCTCGGTAAGGCCAAGTATCTCTTCAACGGCCCGGTCGTCCGCCGCCTGAGCGCCGAACAGGTCTGGGACAGCCTCATCGTCACCGCCGTCGGCACCTATGCGGACAACGTGCTGCTTCGTCGCGGAGACGACCTCAAGGCCATGGCGCTGCCGGCCGGCAAGGTCACCTTGGCTGAACTGAAGAACGCCGTCAGTCGCACCACCAAGGCCTTTTCCGGCGGCGGCAAGGCGGCGGGCGGCAAGAAGGCCGCCGGCGGTTCGGCCCTCGGCCTCGCCAATGGTTACGAAGGCGACAAGCCCGTCAGCCGCTTCTCGCTCATGCTGGCCCGGGCGAGCGAACTTCCGCAGCCCTCATCCGAAACGCACTTCCTCCGGCTGTGGGGGCAGGGGGACCGGTTGCTGGCGGATTCCGCCACCAACGACGGCAGCGTCCCGCAGGTCCTGCAGATGATGAACGGTGCCGTCGGCAAGCTCGTCGCCGACGTCCGTTCCGCCGCCGTCATCGACGCCATGAAGGAGAAGGCCCCGGATGCGCAGGTCACGTCGCTCTATCTTTCATATCTTTCCCGTAAGCCGACCGCCAAGGAACTGAGCGCCGCGCGCCAGTCGCTGTCGGACGGTCTCGCCCTGACGGACCTGGCCTGGGTCCTCGCCAACACCCGCGAATTCCTCTTCGTCCAATGAGCATCCTCCATTCCGCTAATCTCCTCCGTCATCCCGAGGACCGCCGCAGCTTCATCGAGAAGTGCGCCAAGGTCTCGTTCGGCCTGAGCGTCCTCCCGTTCTTCACCCGGATCGCCGAGGCCGCCGAAGCGCCGGGAGCCGTGAAGGCGCCCAACGCCGGCCTGCCTGGTTTCGGCAAGGCTAAACGCGTGATCTTCCTGCAGCTCAACGGAGGCATGTCGCACATCGACACCTTCGATCCCAAGACCGGCGCCTCCAAGGGCCCCGGCTCGATCGTCTCCGCCAAGGGCGACATGCAGTTGACTTCCTATCTCCCCGAGACGGCCAAGATCAGCGACAAGATCACCGTCATCCGCTCCATGACCGCCAAGGTCGGCGTCCATGCCTCGGCGGCCTACCTCATGCGCACCGGCTTCGAGCAGCGCGGCGCCGTCCAGCACCCGACCCTCGGGGCCTGGGCTCAGCACTTCCTCGGCTCTAGTCACAAGACCCTGCCTTCCTCCGTCACCGTCAATCGCTCGTCGAACCACGGTAACGGCTGGTTCCCGGCGGCTTACTCGCCGCTGCCCATCCTTAATCCCACCGATGGTCTCATGGACACCAAGAGCCCGGTCTCCGAAGCCGTCGTGGCCAAGCGCACGGGCTTGCTCGCCGAACTCGATGCAGGTTTCGGCGGCAAGGCGTCGGACGAGAGCGTCAAGTCCTACAACGAATTCTACGAATCGACCTTCCAGCTCATGAAGAGCAAGGACCTCAAGGCCTTCGACCTCGCGGCGGAGTCAGCCGAGACGAAGGCGCGCTACGGCAAGAGCAAGTTCGGCCAAGGCTGTCTGCTGGCCCGTCGTCTGATCGAGAACGGCGTCCGCTTCGTCGAGGTGGCCAGCGGCGGCTGGGACATGCACGCCACGTTGGATGACCGTATGGAAGAGGTCGGCGGCGACTTCGACCGCGTGTACGCCGCCTTGATCCAGGATCTCGATGCTAAAGGACTCCTGGACACCACCTTGGTCGTCGTCGCCTCCGAGTTCGGCCGTAAGCCGACCTTCGAGGGCGGCGGTCGCGGTCACCATCCGCTCGTCTTCTCGACCGTCCTCGCGGGCGGAGGCGTCAAGCGAGGTTTCGTCTTCGGCGCCAGCGACGAGAAAGGCTATGCGCCCAAGGAGAACGGCGTCTCGCCGGGAAGCCTCCACGCCACCATCGCGCACGCCGCCGGACTGCCGGTGCAGACCGACATCATCACGCCGGCCGGTCGTCCGATGCAGGTCGGCAACAAGGCCGCTCCGCAGACGGGTGTCTTCGCTTAAGCGTTCCGAACGATTCCTTCGAAAGCCGCCTGATGGGCGGCTTTTTTATTGAAGGAGCATCGCGAGGTCGGACGGCTTTTCCAGGTGCACCGCGTGGCCGGCGCCTTCGATCAGGCTATGGCGCGCCTTCGGGAGATGAGCGCCCATCTCATGGGCGAGGCGCGTGAACTTCACGTCGTGTTCGCCGGAGACGAGGTCGACCGGGAAGCGGATCTCCTTCAGGCGATGCCAGAGCGAGGGGAGTGTCCCGGTGCCGATATTCTCCAAGCTGAGCGCCAAGCCTTCCGGGTCGTTTTGAGCGCGGCGGGTTAGGATGGGGTCGAGCCGTTCCTTGGGTAGGCGCAGCATTGGTTGGAAGAACGTCTGGTTGTGCCAATACTTGAAGAAGGCTGCTAGTCCGCGGGTGCGGATGAACTCCGCCAGAGTGGCGTCGCCGAGTCGCCGTTCGTCGCGTTCCTCCGGGGTGGCCAAGCCGGGGCTGGCACCGATCAGGATCAGGCGCCGGATACGTTCCGGGTGGGCGATGGCCCAGTGGAGGGCGAGGCGGCCGCCCATCGAGTAACCAATGAGGGTGATCTGAGGGGCTGAGGCGGCCTGGGAGATGATATCCAGGTGGGCGGGCAGGGAGTAGGCGGGGAGGTCTCTCAGCAGGCTTCTAGACCCATGTCCGGGCAGATCCGGGGTCGAAAGGCTCGTGCCCGGGGGCAGGGTGGCGCGAAGCGGGTCGAAATCTGCCCCTTGGCCGGTGAACCCATGGAGGGCGACAATCGGGTTCATAGGGAAGGCGGCAGGCTGCCCGGGTTGGCCATGGCGAGGTTGTAGGCTAGGGCGGTCCCGGGGGACAGAATAAATAGGGAACAAGCGTCTTATTTTAGGGTAGAAGTATCACCCCCGACTATGCCTGGCATCCGCGTCAAACCATGGAACCGTGTGGACGGACCTATCTATAGCCTCGCCACCACGGCGAACGGTAAGGGTAACCTGAATATCTGCAGTTACGTGACGCCGATCTCGATGAAGCCGAAGCGTTTCATCATCGGCGTTTACAAGGACACCAAGACCTTGGCCAATCTGGAGATCAATCCCATCGGCTTGCTCAACTACATGGCCAAGGATCAGGCCAATCATATCAAGCTGCTCGGGAAGAAGTCCGGCAATTCGACGGACAAGATCTCCCAGTTGGGCGACCAGATCGAACATGTCGGTGAAGGCCTTTTCATGCTCAAAGGCGCGATCGCGACACTACGCTTGAAATTCATGGAGCGCATCGATTGCGGTGATCACTGGGCCTGGCTTGCGCACGTCGACTCCTACGAGAACTTGCGCGAAGCCCCTCCGCTGACGTTGGACGAGTTGAAGAAGCTGAAGCTCATTCTGGCCTGAAGGCCAGAAGGGGACACGCTGGCACGTGGGCATGGGGACACGGGGATAATGTAAGGCAAAAGAAGAGCCGGACTAAGTCTGGCTCTCAGGTCGCTTACTTCTTCTT
>DBCR01000019.1:0-34478 GCA_002293125.1 Opitutia bacterium UBA953 | reverse complement strand
GAATCGGCCTTCGTCGCGCGGTCGACCTGGCGCTTCAACATGCGGCAGAGGTCTTCGGCGTTGTACTGGATCATGCCGAGGATGCGTTCGACCGAGTAGCCCGGGATGCTTTCCTCGATGTAGAAGCCGTCGGCTTCGTCATCCTCGAGGAAGACGTGGGCTTCGTTGACGCGACCGAAGAGATTGTGGAGGTCGCCCATGATGTCCTGGTAGGCGCCGACCATGAAAGCGCCGACGTAGTAGGGCTGGCCTTCCTTGAGCGGATGGAGCGCGAGGGTCTTGCGGACGTCCTCGAGGTCGATGAAGTCGTCGACCTTGCCGTCGGAGTCGCACGTGATGTCGACGAGCGTCGCCTGGACCGTCGGACGTTCGTTGAGGCGATGGATCGGAGCGATCGGGAAGAGCTGGTCGAGGGCCCAGTGGTCGAGCAGGGACTGGAAGACCGAGAAGTTGCAGACGTACTGTTCGGCCAGCATCGAATCGAGGCGGGCGAGCTCATCCGGGACGTCGGAGGAGTCCTTGAGGTCATCGCGGATCTGGCGACAGATGTCCCAGAAGAGACGGTCGGCGGCGGCGCGTTCTTCGAGGCGGAGGTTGCCGAGGCTGAAACGGGCGTGGGCTTCTTCGCGCTTTTCCTTCGCGTCATGGTAGCGCTCGAGCGGGTCGAACTTCCGCTTGTTCTTGCGGATGGATTCCAGCTCCTTGATCAGCTGGTGGGTCTTGCCCTTCGAGGTGTCGACCTTGCCGTCGTCGCGGGTGATGCGGTCGACCGCTTCGAAGATCAGGATCGAGTGCGGGGCGACGAGGGCTCGGCCGGATTCCGAGACGATGTCGGGGAGCTCCACCTTGCTCTCTTCGCAGATCTGCTTGACGTTCGCGACCACGTCGCGGGCGTAGACTTCCATGCTGTAGTTCATGGAAGATTCGTAGGCCGAGCGGCTACCATCGTAGTCGATGCCGAGGCCGCCGCCGACGTCGAGGAGACCCATCGGGAAGCCCATGCGTTTCAGCTCGCAGTAGAAGCGGGTCGCTTCTACCACGGCCTTCTTGATCGTGCCGATGTTCGGGACCTGGGAGCCGATGTGGAAGTGGACGAGGCGAAGGGAGTCCTTCATCTTCGCCTTGGCGAGACGGCCGGCGACTTCGACGATCTCGGAGGCCGTCAGGCCGAACTTCGCGTTCTCGCCAGTGCTGTCGGCCCACTTGCCTTCGCCGGCCGTGGTGAGCTTGACGCGCAGGCCGATGTGGGGCTGCACGCCCATGCGGCGGGCGATGCGGATGATGGCGTCGATCTCGGAGAGCTGTTCGACGACGATGATGGTCTGCTTGCCGAGGCGGCGGCCCATCAGGGCGAGCTCGATGTATTCTTCGTCCTTGTAGCCGTTGCAGATCAGGAGGGCCTTGCGGTTCTCGAGCAGGGCAAGGGCGATGATGAGCTCGGGCTTCGAGCCGGCTTCGAGGCCGAAATCATATTCTTCGCCGGCGTCGAGGATCTCCTCGACCACTTCGCGGAGCTGGTTGACCTTGATCGGGAAGACGCCGCGGTAGCGGCCATCGTAGTCTTCTTCCTTGATGGCGTTACGGAAGGCTTCGTTGATCTGCGTCACGCGATTGCGGAGCAGGTCTTGGACGCGGATCGTGAGCGGGGGCTTCAGGCCGGAGGCTTCGACTTCCTTGACGATGTCCGTGATGCGGATCTTGCGGTGGTCACCTTTCGGGTGCACGCAGAGGTGACCCTGAGGGTCCACGGAGAAGTTGTTACCTCCCCATCGTTTGAAGCCGTAGTATTCTTCGGCGTCTTTGGTAGTCCAGGGCTGCGGTTTGCTCACGTCGGTAGGGAGGTGGACTTTTTTATCGTGCGGGGGGAAGCGCAAGGGGAAATCTCGCCTCCGCGGACGGCTTACGGCTCGACCCGGCGGGGGCGGGCGATTGTCTGGCCTCATGTCCGCCGAACCCGTCATCCGAGCGACGATCGCGTTACGGAAGGCCCTGGATGGCCGTTCCTTTCCCACGCCGGCGGATTTCGTCTACCAGCCGTTGGCCTATGCGTGGGCCTCGCACGAGGCCTACCTGCGTCGCTTTGCGGCTTCCGGCCCGAAGAAGGTCCTCTTCCTCGGCATGAATCCCGGACCGTTCGGCATGGCCCAGACCGGCGTGCCGTTCGGCGAGATCGCCGCCGTCCGTGACTGGATGGGTCTCGAGATGCCGGTCGGTCGACCCGACAAGGAGCATCCTGGCAAGAAGGTGACCGGTTTCGCCTGCCATCGCTCCGAGGTGAGCGGACGTCGTCTCTGGGGCTTGTTCCAGGAGCGCTTCGGCAAGGCCGAGGCCTTCTTCGCGGATCACCTCGTTCATAATTACTGTCCGTTGCTCTTCCTCGAGAACACCAAGCAGGGAAGGAACGTCATCCCGGAAGAACTCCCGAGCGAGGTCATGGCTCCCGTGAACAAGGAATGCGACAAGCTGTTGCGTGTCATGGTCGAGACGCTCGGCGTGAGCACCGTCGTCGGCGTCGGCGGTTATGCCGAGACGCGCGCCCGAGAGGCCTTGGATGGTCTGCTGGTCAAGTACGCCAAGGTGCCGCACCCGAGTCCGGCCAACCCCGTCGCCAACCGCGGTTGGTCGGAAGCCGCGACCAAGGCTTTGGTCGAGCAAGGAGTCTGGGCCTGATGGGACTCATCGAGGAGATTCTCGTCCGACCCAAGCTCCGTCAGAAGCTCTGGGCCTGGTGGTATCCGTTCTTTACCCGACGGGTCCGGGAGCAGGGTATCGATTTCCTGAACTACGCTTTCCAGGAAGACGCGGCGGCGCGTTTGACGCTCTCGCCTGGGGACGAACCGAATCGTCCGAACATCCAGCTCTACGAGCATGTCCACGGCGGCGTCGACCTGCGCGGGGTGCGCGTGCTTGAGGTGAGTTGCGGCCATGGCGGCGGCGCGTCGTATTTCACCCGGACGTATCAGCCGGCGGAATATGTCGGTTTGGATCTGAACCCTGAGGCCATCCGGCATTGCGAAGCCCGCCATCAGTTCGCCGGGCTTCGTTTCCAGGTCGGTGATGCCCAGAAGCTCCCGTTTCCGGAGGCCAGCTTCGACGTCGTGATCAACGTCGAGGCTTCGCATTGTTACCCTGATTTTCCCGGATTCGTGGATGAGGTCGCACGCGTGCTCAAGCCTGGCGGAAGGTTTTGTCATGCGGATCTCCGATATCAGGCCGGGATCGAAGAATGGATGGCCGCCTTGGCCAAGCACCCACGGCTGAGGCTGGATGAGATGCGCCTGATCAACCCTGAGGTGATCCGCGGCATGGAACTGAACACCCCGCGGTATGTCGCTATGGTAAAGCAGGCTCTGCCGAAGTTCCTCCACGGTATGGCCTTGGATTTCGCCGGCGTGAAAGGGTCCAGGCTCCATCGTGACGCCCTCAGCGGCGAGATGAGCTATCGCTCGTTTAAGTTGACCAAACGCCAGGGCTGAGGGGTTGCGTTCCTTGGGCCCGGGCCCATGTTAACCCCACCCCATGAGATTACTCGCCGGACTACTCCTCGGAACCCTGACGACGTTCGCCGCCGAGCGACCCAACATCCTGTTCATCCTCACGGACGACCAAGGGTACGGCGATGTCGGCGCGCACGGTAACCCCGTGCTCAAGACCCCGAACCTCGACAGGCTGCACGCCGAGAGCGTCCGCTTCACGGATTTCCAGGTCTCTCCGACCTGTTCCCCGACGCGGAGCGCTTTGCTGACTGGTCGCCATGAATTCAAGAACGGCGTCACGCACACCATCCTCGAGCGCGAGCGACTGGCCCTTGGCGCCGCCACGCTGACCGAGCAGCTGCAGAAGGCCGGTTATCGCACCGGCATCTTTGGCAAGTGGCACCTCGGCGACGAGGCGGAGTATCAGCCGAACAAGCGCGGCTTCGACGAAGTCTTCATCCACGGAGCCGGCGGTATCGGCCAGAGCTACCCGGGGAGCTGCGGTGACGTGCCCAAGAATTCCTACTACGGTCCGACGGTCCTGCATAACGGCAAGTTCGTGAAGACGGACGGCTACTGTACCGATGAGTTCTTCGCGCAGGCGACCCGCTGGATTGAAGGCGAAGCCGCGGCCAAGCGTCCCTTCTATGCTTATATCGCGACCAATGCCCCGCACGGACCCTACAACGCTCGGCCGGAAGATGCGGCCCTTTACGAAGGCAAAGGACTGGGCAAGGACACCGAGCACTTCTTCGGCATGCTCCACAATATAGACCAGAATCTCGGCAAGATCCTGGCCAAGCTCGAGGCCCTCGGCATCGCGAAGGACACCTTGGTGGTCTTCATGAACGACAATGGCGGCACCGCCGGCACCAAGGTCTTCAACGCCGGCATGCGCGCCCAGAAGGGCACACCTTACATCGGTGGCATTCGCGCCATGTCTTTCTGGCGTCTGCCCGGACGGTTCCAGCCCGCCGACGTCAAGGCTCTGACCGCTCATATCGATTTCTCGCCGACGATCCTTGAACTCACCGGCACGCCGGCTTCCGAGCAGATGAAGGCGCAGATCGAAGGTCGTAGCCTCGTGCCGTTGCTGACCGCGAAACCAGGTCAAAATATCGCCTGGCCGGATCGCGCGCTCTTCACGCATGTCGGCCGCTGGGGTAACATGGTCAAGGGCGTGGATCCTGAGGTCGGTAAGTTCGCCCAGACGAGCGTGCGCACCACGCGCTGGCATCTCGTCTCCGCCGCCCCGATCCCGCAACCTGGCCAGAAAGCGGGAGGCAAGAAAGGCAAGACCCCCAAGTCTGTCGCCCCGGCGCCGCAGTCAGCGGCCGACATCAAGCCGGCCCTGGCCAACTGGCAGCTCTTCGATCTCTCCGTGGACTATGGTGAGACCACCGACGTCGCCGCCCAGCATCCCGAGGTGGTCGCCGACCTGATCGCCAAGCACGATGCCTGGTGGAAGGAATGCCGCCCGCTCATGGTCAACGAGAACGTCGCCGGCCCCGCCGAGAATCCGTTTAAGGTTATGTATCGGGAGCAGACGGGGAAGTAAGCGAGGACACGAGGACCGGAGGACCCGAGGGCCGGAGGGCCTGAGGACACGAGGTTTAGGCGACGTGGCCCGATGCTATATAAGCGAGGGCACGAGGATACGATGGCCAGAGGACACGAGGGCCGGAGGATTAGGCGAGCAGCTTCTTGACGACTTCGCCGTGGATATCGGTGAGGCGGAAGTCGCGGCCTTGGTGACGGTAGGTCAGGCGGGTGTGTTCGACGCCCATCAGGTGCAGGATGGTCGCGTTGAGGTCGTGCACGTGCACGCCGTCCTTGACGATGTTGTAGCTGAAGTCGTCGGTCTCGCCGTAGGTCGTGCCCTTGTTGACGCCGGCGCCGGCCATCAGGACCGTGAAGCAGCGCGGATGGTGGTCGCGGCCGTAGTTGGTCTCCGAGAGGGCGCCCTGCGAGTAGGTCGTACGACCGAATTCGCCGCCCCAGACGATGAGCGTATCATCGAGCAGTCCGCGTTGTTTGAGGTCGGTGAGCAGGCCGGCCGTGGCTTGGTCGGTGTCGTTACACTGACCCTTGATGGCCTTGGGCAGGCCGCCGTGGTGATCCCAGCCCATGTGGAAGAGCTGGATGAAGCGGACATCGCGTTCGCAGAGGCGTCGCGCCAGGAGGCAGTTCGAGGCGTAGGAGCCCGGGCGCTTCACGTCAGGCCCGTAGAGGTCGAGCACGTGCTGTGGTTCCTTCGAGAGGTCGAGCAGGTCGGGCACGCTTGTCTGCATGCGGAAGGCCATCTCGTATTGCGCGATACGGGTCTGGATTTCGGGGTCGCCCAAGAGGCCGTGGCGTTGGTTGTTAAGTGCGGCCAGTTCGTCGAGCTGTTCGCGACGCACTTCCCGCGGGATGCCTTCGGGATCCTTCAGGTAGAGGACGCGTTCGCCTTTATTGCGGAGCTTCACCCCTTGGAGTTTGGAGGGCAGGAAGCCCGCGCCCCAGAGGCGGTCATAGAGCGGCTGGTCGTCAGGACGGCCGCTGCCGAAGGACGTCATCACCACGTAGGCGGGGAGGTCGGCGTTTTCGCTGCCAAGGCCGTAGGCGGACCAGGCGCCGATGCTCGGCCGGCCGGCGAGCTGACTGCCCGTCTGCATGAACGTGATCGCCGGATCATGGTTGATGGCTTCCGTGTGCATGGCGCGGACCACGCACCATTCGTCGGACTTCGAGGCGATGTGCGGCATCAGCTCGCTGAACCAGTTGCCCGACTGCCCGTGTTGGTTGAACTTGAAGATCGATGGGGCGACCGGGAAGTTCTTCTGGCCCGAGGACATCGTCGTCAGGCGCTGTCCCTTGCGAATGGAATCTGGCAGATCCTTGCCGCGCATCGCTTCCAGCTGGGGCTTCGGGTCGAAGAGGTCCATCTGGGACGGCGCACCGGACTGGAAGAGGTAGATGATGCGCTTCGCCTTCGGTCGGAAGTTCGGGAAGCCCAGTCCCGGGTTGGCGGCGAAGGCGGGAGCGCCGATCAGCGAGCCCAGCGCGGCGAGGCCGATGCCCCCCGCGGAGCCCTTGATGAACGTGCGGCGGGACAGGGCCATCTTCGTGGCCGCGTCGAGTCCGAGAAATTGACGATCGTTGCAGTTCATTCGCGGGTGACGGTTTCGTCGAGGTTGAGGAGGATGTTGGCGGTGGCGGTCCAAGCGGCCAGCTGGTTACGGTCGAGGTCGGTGGCGGCCGGGCTCACGCCAGTGGCGAGGAGCTTGGGCGCGAGGGTCGGGTCGGCGGCATAAGTCGCCAGGCGCTTATCGAGACCCTTGCGCAACACCGCTAGTTCCGCCGTTGTCGCGTCGCGGCGGACGACCTTGCGGAAGGTCCAAGCCAACTTCGCGTCGTTATCACCGGGTTGACGGAGGGACTGCTCGGCGAGCTTGCGCGCGGCTTCGACGAAGGTGACTTCGTTGAGCAGGGAAAGCGCCTGCATCGGCGTATTGGAGCGGGAGCGCTTCACCGTGCACACCTCGCGGCCGGAGGCGTCGAAGAGCAGCATCGTGGGCGGAGCCGCGGTCCGTTTCCAAATCGTATAGAGGGAACGGCGCCAGAGTCCCTCGCCCGTCTCGGCCTTGTAGTTGCGCATGTCGCCGTAGACGCTGGTCTCGTCCCAGACGGCTTCAGGCATGTAAGGCTTCACGCTGGGACCGCCTTGCTTGTCGACGAGCAGGCCGGCCGTCCAGAGGGCTTGGTCACGGATGACTTCGGCGGGCAGGCGGAAGCGCGGGCCGCGGGCGACCAGGCGATTATCGGGGTCCTTCTCGAGCATCTCCGGCGTGACCGCGGCGCTGCGGCGATAGGCCGAACTGGACATGATGAGTTTCAGCATCGCCTTCATATCCCATTTACGTTCCACGAATTCGACTGCGAGCCAGTCGAGCAGTTCGGGGTTGCTCGGCCATTCGGCCTGAGAGCCGAAATCTTCGGACGTCTTCACGATGCCGATGCCGAAGAAACGTTCCCAGGCGCGATTGACCCAGATGCGACCCGTGAGCGGGTGCGTGCCGCTGACCAACCAGCGGGCGAAGCCGAGGCGGTTATTGGGTTCGCCGGCGGGCATCGGCGGCAAGGCGCGGAAGAGGGCGCGTTCCACCTTGGGGCCGATCTTGTCGTATTCGCCGCGGAGCAGCACGAAGGCATCGCGCGGCTTGGGGAGTTCGTTCATCACCATCACCGTGACCGGCGCGTTATTGGCCGTCTCGAAGGCCGTCTTCGCGGCGGCGACCTTGGCGGTCGCGGCGAAGCGCGGGTGTTCGGGACTGTCGGTGAAGAGTTTCTCGAGCGACTTACGGTCGGCCGGCGTGATTTGATCGACGGGCTTCGCCATGAGTCGGCGAGCGGCTTCAGACGCCGCGTCGGTCTTCAGCGAGAGCAATTTAGGGTCTTGGCCGGAGATGTTGAGGCGGAAGCGTCCGATGCTATGGTTAGAGGTCGACTCGTGGCGCATCACCACGACCAGCTTGGCGCCGGTGGGGATGGTCGTCGGCGCGATGGTGAAGATCGCCTTACGCGGGACGCGGTTCTCCGGAAGGTTACCGCCGATCGCCCAGCCTGCTTTGTTGTTATCGGCTTTCCTCGTCTTGCCCTTGGTCAGCGGGGCGGGGGCGAGCTTGGCGATGCTCCAGCCGGCTTGATCGTAGTCCGTCTCCGCTTTCACCAGCGGAAGGTTTGTCGTCTTACCGTCGGAAGTTTTCAGGCGGACCTCGAAGGCGCTGAGCACGAAGTTACCGTTGAAGGCGCGGCCGAGGCTCTTGCCTGGATGGGAGTCGTCGGGCAGGGCTTCGAGGCGGACGGCGGTCAGCAGGCCTGGCGCAGGCGAGGCTTCGACCACGTAGGTTTCCTTGTCGGCGGTACCGCCCGAGACGAGCCAGGAGCCGTCGTCGAGGCGTTTGAACTCAGCATTTTCTTTAGCCGTCACTTTTTCGTCGGGCAGGGGCTGCCAAGCCACGCCTTCTTTCGAGAAGGCCGCACGCTGACGACCGAGCCACTTCGCGAAGAGTTCGGGCTGGGAGGAAGGGATGCCCTTCAGCGCGGCTTCCGCGGCGGCGAGGGCGGCGCTGGTGGCGTCGATCTGCTTTTGTTGCTCCTCGGTCGGGAGGGAAAGAATCGGGGCGGTGTTGCCGCCGGCACGGGTGCGACCGGAACCGCCGAATTCGCCGAGCACGCCTGATTCGTTGTTCGAATTGAAGTAAGCAAAGAATTGGTAGAATTCCTTCTGCGAGATCGGGTCGTATTTATGGTCGTGACAGCGGCAGCAGTTCATCGTCAGCCCCATCCACGTCGAGCCCGTGGTCTCGATGCGGTCGATGACGTTTTCGGCGAACCATTCCTCCACGATGCGACCTCCTTCTCCGTTGAGGCGATGGTTGCGATGGAAGGCGGTGGCGACGATCTGGTCGCGGGTGGCGTTCGGGAGCAGGTCGCCCGCAAGCTGCTCGACCGTGAAGGCGTCGAACGGCTTGTTGTCATTGAAGGCCTTGATCACCCAATCGCGGTAGGGCCACATCGTCCGCTGCGTGTCGCTCTGGAAGCCGTTCGAATCGGCGTAGCGGGCGAAGTCGAGCCACTGCATCGCCATGTTCTCGCCGTAGTGGGGCGAGGCCATGAGGCGGTCGAGGGCCTTGGACCAGGCTAAAGGCGAGGAGTCGGCTAGGTAAGCCTGCAGGTCGGCGTCGGAAGGAGGCAGGCCGGTCAGGTCGAGGGCGGCGCGGCGGAGCAGGGTGGCCTTGGGGGCTTCGCCGTTAGGCTTGAGTCCTTTGGCGGCGAAGCCTTGGGCGAGGAAGGCATCGATCGCGTTGCCGCCGGCCGGGATCGGGGGGACGGCGGGCTTGACGGGAATCTGGAAAGCCCAGTGACCTTGGTACTCGGCGCCTTCCTTGATCCATTGTTCGACGAGGGCGATCTGCGCCTTGCTGAGCACCTTGTGGAACTCCGCCGGAGGCATGTGGTCGTCGGCGTCGGTCGTCAGCAGGCGCTTCATCACTTCGCTTTTCTCC
Source organism: Opitutia bacterium UBA953 (assembly GCA_002293125.1). Taxonomy (GTDB): domain Bacteria; phylum Verrucomicrobiota; class Verrucomicrobiia; order Opitutales; family UBA953; genus UBA953. The sequence continues at coordinate 24,952 of DBCR01000019.1, read as the reverse complement.
GGATGACCTGGCATGATGGCCGGTTCACCGGACTTGCCGCCTTTGCGCGCCGCTTCGAGGGAATCGAGGCGGAGCTTGCCCTTGATCTTGTTCTCGTCGGGTCCGTGGCAGGCGTAACAAGTATCGGAGAAGATCGGACGGATGTCGCGGTTGAACTGGATGCGTTCGGCCGAGGCCGATGATGCAACGAGCAGGGCGACAGCGACGGCAAGAAGGGGGTGGTGAGGGCGCATGGGGCTTGCGATTAGAAAAAGTTAAGACCCTCGCTGGGGCATTGCAATGGGCAGTTAATAAAAACCCCTCTTTCGAGGGGTTTGATGGAGGCCTGAAGGGGCGCTTACTTGGCGGCCAGGTCCTTGATCTCGATGTTCCGGAAAGCCGCGGCGTCGTTGTGGCCGGCGAAACCGAAGAATCCGTTCTTGCGATCCTTGCCCGGGTGCGGGGTCTTCGCCATCACCGTGGCCATGTCGACCTTCGAGAGGTCGGCGTCGAGGATGATGAAGCCGTTGAGTTCGACCTTGATCGTCGAGCCGACGACGGTGGTTTCCTGGAAGTTCCATTCGCCGATCGGGCGCTGGAAGCCGCGCTGGGCGGCGACCATACCGTAGGCCGAGCCGTGGACCTGGCGGGGGTCGAGCTTACCCTTCACTTTGTCGTAGTTGTCATCGAGCACCTGAAGTTCGCACATGCCGACGTAGGCCGTGTTGCCCGTGCCCGGGTAGCGGAGGGCGAGGCCGTTGTTGCCGCCGACCGGGAGCTTGAACTCAAGCCGGTTGGCGAAGTCGGTCAGGTCCTGGTCGTAGTAGGGCGTGCCGCCTTTGCCTGTCTTGCAGCGGATGGAGCCGTCGACGATCTCGTAGTTTGCCACCGGACCGGCCCAGCCGGTGAAGTCCTTGCCGTTGAAGATCGACTTGAAGCCGGCCTTGCCGTGCGAGGCGAGGATACGGTTGGCTTCCTCACCGGCGATTTCGCGGATGGCGATGTTGCGCCAGCGGATCGGGGCGCCGTGCGTCTGGAGGGAGATCGGTCCCTTGGCGGCCAAGGCGGCCTTGCGGTCGTAATAGTTTTCCATCGTCGCGTGGTCGACGGTCTGCTTGCCGTTGAGCCAGATGCTGACGCGGGCGCCGGTCATGACGATACGGAGGGTGTTCCATTCGCCGGCGGGCTTGTCGGCCAGCACCAGCGGGTCTTTGCCAGGTTTGCCGGGGGAGTTGTTCCAGAGCGCGCCGGAGCCGAGCTGGGCGCCGTGCTTGAAAGCCTTCTCGTCGGTCGGGTCCCAGATCTGGACCTGGGGCGCGCCGCGGAGGTAGACGCCGGAGTCGCCCTTCGGGGACATGTTATACTCAAGGATCAGTTCGAAATCGCCGTATTCCTTGTCCGTCGTCGCGTAGGCGCCCGTGCCCGGATTATGGATCTCGCCGTCCTTCACCGACCAATGCTGCGGGAATTCCTCGCGCATCTTCTTGAGCATCGCGTCCTTCTTCTCGCCCGTGAGCTTCGTCACGCTGTGCGGGTTGTAGCCGTGCCAGCCCGTGAGGTCCTTGCCGTTGAAGAGCGAGGTGAAACCGGCGGGGATGTCGGCGGCGACAAGCGCGGAGGTCGCGAGAGCGAGGAGGGAGGGGAGGAGGCGCATGACCAAAGAGGGGTAGGGGTAGGGGAAGGGGTAGTCTGATTACAGGGGCTCGAGGGTGCAGCGCTTGACTTCGAAGGCGCCACCTTCGACTTGGAGGCCGATGAAGCCTTCGGAGAGATTCGTGCCGGTGGCCTTGTTCACTTCCTTGCCGTTGACGAGGATCGTGACCGTATTGCCGTCGCAGACCGTGGTGAAGGTGTTCCATTCGCCGGCCGGCTTTTCGGCATCGGCCTGCTTGCCCAGACGGTAGCCGCGGATCTTGCCGCTCTTCTTGTCCTTGAGCTCGGTGCCACCTGTGAGCGTGGCGCCATTCCAGAAGTAGAAGTCGCCTTGGTTCTTGTGCATGCCTTGGCACTCGATGCTCTTCGGCCAGACCGCGTCGGGAGGCGTCATGTGCACGACCACGCCGGTGTTGCCCGGCTTGGTGAAGCGCCATTCGACGGTGAAGCGATACTGCTTGTAGCTTTGGGTGGTGCGGAGGAAGCCGCTAGGCTTGCCGGTGCACGCGAGGATGCCGTCCTTGATGGACCAGGAATCCTTGCCGGCTTCCGGGAAGACAGACCAGCCGGCGGTGTCTTTGCCGTTGAAGAGTTCGGTCTTCGCGGACGGCGTGATCGCGTCGGCGGCGAAGGCGTTGACGAAGGCGGACGCCAGTAGGGCGACCGTCAGGCTGAGGCGGTGGAGGGGCATGGTTCGACCTTATGAATACCCCCTGACCATTGAAGTCTAAACGCCGAATTTTAACGGCGTTTAAGTGTCGTTTACCGCTAGGCCATGATGCCCTTGACCACCTTGCCCGCGACGCCGGTGAGGCGGACGTCGAGGCCTTGGTATTTCACGTTCAGGCGATGGTGATCGATGCCCATCAAGGCGAGCATGGTGGCGTGCAGGTCATGGACATCGACGACGTTCTCGACAGCGTTGTAGCCCAGCTCGTCGGTGGCGCCGTAGGTCGTGCCGGCCTTGACGCCGCCGCCCGCGAGGAAGACCGAATAGCCCGCGATATGGTGGTCGCGGCCGGTGCCTTGGCCCATCGGGGTGCGGCCGAATTCTCCCCCCCAAAGGATCAGCGTATCGTCGAGCATGCCGCGTTCCTTCAGGTCGCGGATGAGGGCGCCGGTCGCCTTGTCGACGTCTTCCGCGCCCATCTTCATGCCGTTATCAAGGCCGCCGTGGAGATCCCACGCACGGTGGTAGAGCTGGATCATGCGCACGCCGCGTTCCGCGAGGCGGCGGGCCATGAGGCAATTGGAGGCGAAGGAGCCGTCGCCGATCTCCTTGATGCCGTAGGCTTCGATGGTCTTCGCCGACTCGCTCTTGAAGTCGAGCAGCTCCGGGACGCTCGACTGCATCTTGAAGGCCATCTCGTACTGGGCCACGCGCGTGGCGATCTCGGGATCGACGGTCTCTTCGGCGAGCTGGCCGTTGAGGCGGCGGATCTCGTCGATGACCTGACGTTGGGTGCTCTGGCAGACGCCTTCGGGGTTGCCGATATAGTGGACCGCTTCGCCCTTGGATTGGAACTGGATGCCCTGATACTTGCTGGGCAGGACGCCGCTGGACCACTGGCGGGAGGAGATCGGCTGCTGGCCCGTGCGACCGGTGGAGGTCAGCACGATGTAGCCCGGCAGGTTCTCGGTCTCCGAGCCAAGGCCGTACAGCAGCCAAGAGCCCATGCTCGGTCGGCCCTTGATGATCGAACCGGTGTTGAAGAACGCGTGGGCCGTGTCGTGGTTGATCTGTTCCGTCTTCAGCGAGCGCACGACGCAGAGGTCGTCGGCGACGGAGCCGATGTGCGGGAAGATGTCGGTGAGTTCCATGCCCGACTTGCCCCACTTCTTGAATTCGAAGGAGCCGCCACGGGCCTTAAGGACCGCATTCTGGAGCTGGGCGATCTGCTTACCCTTGGTGAACGATTCCGGGAACGGTTGGTCGTGGAGTTTCTTGAGGACTGGTTTGTTGTCGAAGAGCTCCAGGTGGGGGGGGCCGCCCGCCATGCAAAGGAAGATGACCCGCTTGGCCTTCACCGGCAGGTGCGCCACCTTGAGCGCGCCCTTGGAGAAAGGGGCGGCGTGCAGGTCGCCGAAACCCGACTTCGCGGCGAGCATGGCGAAAGCCGCGCTGCCGAGGCCGTAGGCGCTCTTGGTGAGGAAGCTCCGTCGGTTGATCGACAGGGCATGGGCGACGGGGTCGTAAGGGCGCATGGGCTTAGTAGCGGGTGATCGCTTCGTGGGAATTGAGGAGGACGCGGCAGGCCTGCGTCCAGGCGGCGAGTTCGGCCGGATCGTCGGCGATCGACTGGCTGAAGCCGATCTTGATCAGCTTGGCGGCTTCGGCGGGGTTGGCTTTGTAATAAGCCGTCTGCTCGGCGATCAGCTTCTCCAGCGACGGGCGCTCGGCGGGCTTCATGTCGCGACCCATCGCGAGGCGGAAGCCGTGGCTGAGGCGATCGGCGGAAGGCTGCGCCAGCAGGCGGGCGGCCATGGCGCGGGCGGCTTCCACGAAGGTCGGATCGTTGAGGAGGGTCAGGGCCTGCTGCGGGGTGTTGCTGTAATTACGAAGCGCGGTGCATTCGTCGCGGGAGGGGGCGTCGAAGTTGATCAGCATCGGATGCAGGAACATGCGTTGCCAGTGCATGTAAAGTCCACGGCGCCATTGGTCGGAGTCCTTGCTCGCGACATAGGTGCGGTTGGGGAATTGAATCGGCTCGTAATAGCCTTCGGGCTGGTAAGGCATCACGCTGGGCCCGCCGACATCGGCGACATTGAGGAGTCCGGCGATGAAGAGGGCGTTGTCGCGGACGAATTCGGCGTCGAGGCGACGGGGATTCTGCGAGGCGAGCAAGCGGTTGTTCGGATCGAGCTCCTTGAGGTCGGGGCGTAGGCTGCTGCTCTGACGGTAGGTGCGGCTCGTGACCATCAGACGGACCATCTTCTTCATGTCCCAGCCCTTGTCGCGGAACTCCACGGACAACCATTCAAGCAGCTCCGGATGCGAGGGCAGTTCGCCTTGCGAGCCAAGGTCATCGAGACCAGCGCTGAGGCCGGTGCCATGGAAGATCTGCCAAAGCCGGTTCATGACCGTGCGGCCGGTGATCGGATTATCCTTGGAGGTGATCCAGTTGGCGAGATCGAGGCGGGTGAGGCGCTTTTCTTCGGTGCTCGTGCGCAGTCCGGGGAGGAACGAAGGCGTCGTCGGGAGGACGATCGGACCAGTCTCGTCGAGGAAGTTGCCGCGAGGCAAGATGCGGACCGTGAGCGGCTTGGCGGCCTGGGTGACCATTGACCACGCGTAGCCGTCGCGCTGGCGGCGGATATTGCCGACAATCGCCCGGGACTTCGCGAGCGTGGCACGGTCGGTGCCGCGGGAGTTTAGGTAGAGCCCCATGCTGGCCGGCGTGAGGGGGGATTCCTTAAGGATGGCGAGGGTCTCCGGGGAAGTCGCCTTCAACGGGTTGTCATGGGCGACCGGCGAGACGGAAACTTTGAGAGTCAGAGCGGCGTTGCTTTCGAGATGGACCACGAACTTCTCATCGGCCTTCACCGCGACCGGCGAGTCGAGCAGCCAGACCGCATGGACGTCGGCGTCAGGCATCTTCAGGGACCAGCCTGCGTTGATGTCGGTCGCTTCGACGGAGCTCTTGTAGCGTGGTTCACGATGCGTGGCGTCGGCTAGGTGGAAGGCGACCGGACGTTCCTTGCCCTTGGCGTCGAGGATGCCGAAGCGGACGTTGATGTTGGCGGCGGAGCCGGCCGGCAGGGAGCCCTTGGGCAGGTCGATACGGACCGAGGCGATGGGCGGGTTGCTGGCGTTGAGCGTGATGACGAAGTCTTCGCCTTTGGCGACGCCCTTGGGCATCTTGATGGAGGCGCCGGCCGCGAAAGCTACGGGAGCCGCGACGGCGACGACGGCCTTCTTGGCGGCCGGCTTCTTGGCGGCCGCAGACGCGTCGGTTTTCACGGGCGCTTTTTTGGCAGGCGCGGCTGGCGGGGCGGCCTTAAGGAAGGAGGTGCCGGCGGGAGCGGTCAGTCCGGTCGGATTCTCGGATAAGAAGGCTGCGATACCTTTCTGCCAGGCGGAGATCTCGGTCAGGTCCTTCTGTTCGGCTAAGGTCTTTTCATAGAAAGATGCGAGCTGGGCGCGGAACTCGGCATCTTTCTTGCTGAGGTAGGCGTTCTTGCTGCGGACTTCCGGATAGAAAGGGTGTTCGTTGCCGACGCCCTTGAGTTCGGGTTCGGGGGTGTAATTGTAGTCCGCGTAGACGCCCCACTGTTTCACGTCCGCAAAGAAAGCCTGCAGGGTATAGAAGTCGGCGGACTTGATCGGGTCGAACTTATGGTCATGGCACTCGGCGCAGCCGAAGGTGCTGCCCAGCCAGGCGTTGGAGACGGAGCGCACGCGTTCGGCGCCGTATTTCGAAAGGTATTCCTTCGCCTGGGCGCCGCCTTCGCGGGTCATCATGTTCAGGCGGTTATAGCCGCTCGCGACGAGCTGTTCATCGGTCGGGTTAGGCAGTAGATCGCCCGCGAGCTGCTCGCGGGTGAAGACGTCGAACGGCTTGTTGTCATTGAACGCCTTGATGACGTAGTCGCGGTAGGGGAAGATGCGTTGGTTCTGGTCGCCGTGGAAGCCGACCGTATCGGCGTAGCGGGCGACATCGAGCCACCAGATCGCCATGCGTTCACCGAAGTGGGTCGAGGCCAGCAGGCGATCGACCTGCTTCTCATAGGCATCGGCGGAGTTGTCGGCCAGGAAGACGGCGGTCTCGGCGGGCGTGGGCGGCAGGCCGGTCAGGTCAAACGAGACGCGACGCAGCAAGCGTTCTTTGGTGGCTTCCGCGGAAGGGGCGATTTTCTTCTCGGCCAGCTTGGCGCCGATGAAAGCGTCGATCGGATTCTTACCGCCGGCCGGTAGGGCAGGCACGACCGGGGCTTCGAGCGGCTTGTAGGCCCAGTGCGGTTCGTACACGGCGCCTTGGGCGACCCAGCGTCGGAAGAGTTCTTTCTGGGCGGCCGTGAGGGTCTTGTGCGACTCCTTTTCGGGCATGATGTCTTCGGCGTCGGTCGAGAAGATACGTTTGATGATCTCGCTCTGTTCTGGCTTTCCAGGTACGATGGCGATCTCGCCGCTCTTACCGGCCTTCAGCGCATCCTCGCGAATGTCCAGGCGTAGGCCACCTTTGCGGGACTTCGGATCGAAGCCGTGGCAATGGAAGCAGGTGTCCGACATGATCGGACGGATGTCGCGGTTGAAGCGGACCGTGTCGGCGGTTTCGGCGGCTCCGAGGAGGCCGGCGACAAGCAAGGGGGCGACTAAAGGCAGGACGCGCATGGGGATGACCTTAAGACAACCCTTCGCCCCCGGGGTTTCAAATGATTTCTAGGGAAAGTCCCTCAGCGGGCCTGCCAGTTTACCGCGTCGATGAGCACATAGCCGTCGGCGCCCTCGTTGCTGACGATGACCCGTGCGTCCGTCCGGTCGGAGAAATCGTAGATGCCCAAGGAGACGAGTCGATTCTCTGGGCCCTTGCTGAGGTTCACCACCCGCTCGGTCTGGCCGCCCGCGTGGAGGATGCTCACCTTGGCGTTCGTCGCGCGGTTGGCGTTCGGGACAATCGTGAGGAAGACCTCGTGCTTACCGGCTTTAGGGAGTTTCGTGGCGAACGTCGCGGACAAGGCACCCTTGGCGCCCTTGTCGTCGTGACGATAGCCTGAGCCGACGAAGCCGCCGTTGGCGGAGCTCTGTTTCCATTCTCCGGAGAGCGTGGCCTCGTCGTCGTCGACCGTCACGCCCGGGAGCGCGGCGGCCGGCTTGGCCGAGCCATGGCCCTTCGGCTTGAGCTTGGAGGATTCGTGCTCCAACACCTGGCCGTCGGCGAGCAGGCGGGCGCGCAAGGCCGCGTAGGGGACATCCTGCACGGCCAGATTACCTTCGATCGCGAGGGCGGCGGCGGTGGCGGCCGACTGCGCGAGGATCATGAAGACGGGTTCCATGCGAATCGAACCGTAGTCGATGTGCGAGGCGCTGCAGGCGACCGGCGCGAAGAGGTTGGCGATCTCGCCACGCTTAGGCACCAACGAGCCGTAAGCGATGGAGTAAGGGGAGATCGGCACGCCGATGTCGCCTTCGTTCTGCACGTGACCTTCCGGCGTGACGTACCGGCGGACGTTATGGGAGTCGATCGTGTACGAACCCATGCCGACCGAGTCCGGCGTCGGCTGCTTCTTCGTCAGCTCGTTCTCGGTCATCACGAACGCCCCGACCATGCGACGGGCTTCGCGGACGTAGATTTGGTGGGGCCAGTGACCGTTGTCCTTGAACTCGTCCTTCGGCAGGCCCCAGCGGTTAGCTTCTTCACGGACGTCGGCCGGCACGCGCGGGTCGTTGGCAAGGAACCAGAGCAGCCCTTGCTGGTAGGTGCGATGTTCAGCGAGGATCTCCCTCCGGCGTTCGTACGACGCCTCGGGGTAGTCGTAGTTCATCCCAATGTTATCGAAGCTGAACGGGCCGTGGTTGTTGGTGTCCGTCTTGCGGTTGGGCAGGAGGTCGAACTTGTGGAACGTCTGGCGCCAGCCGGCGTCGAGGACGCGGACGAGGAGCTCATACTGGGAAGCGTCGTAGCCTGGCGGCTTCGGGAAGGGGATGCGGTTGTCCGGATGGTCGGTCGCGCACCAGCGGTAGCAGTAGGCCTGGACGCGCTTATCGCCTTCGCCGCGCACACCGGGGGCGTCGGTGGAGATCCGGGGCAGGAGGCCGGAGGCAGGGTCGCCGGGGATTTTATAGGCGCTGACCGGCTTCTTCACTGCGCCGAAGTGATGGCCGTGGTGGAGGATGCCGACCTGGTTGCCGTTCCATTCTTCGCCGTAGGTGGCATTGGCTTCGCGGCCGACATGGAAGCTGACACCGGCCGCGGCCAAGAGGTCGCCCTCGTAGGTCGCGTCGATGAACATCTTCCCCTTAAAGGATTTTCCGGACAGCATCGTGATCTCGGCGATACGTCCCTCGACGACGCGTACGCCCTTGGCGCGATCGAGCCATTCGTCTCGCAGGACGCGCAGGCCGAATTCCTTCACATAGTCCTCGAAGACCTTCTCGGCCACGCTTGGTTCGAAGATCCACATCGTCCGCTCGTCCTTGTCCATGGCCACCGTGCCTTGGCCCTTGTTGCCGAACGCCTCGGTCTTCTGCCACTTCCATGTCTCCGGCTTCTGGTATTCCACCCAGACGCGGTGGTAGAAGTTACGGGCCAGGCCGCCGATGACGGCTTTATTGCCCGTGTCCGTATAGCCCAGGCCGCCGCTGCTGAGGCCGCCGAGGTGGACATCGGGTCCGACGATCACCACGGACTTACCCAGCTTCTTGGCCTGGACCGCGGCGATCACGCCGGCGGAGGTGCCGCCATAGATGACGACGTCATAAGTCTCCGCGGCGACGAGGCGCAGGGAGAGGAGGCAGAGGAGGGAAAGGCGTAGGAGCATGTGGAATCTAAAAAGGTTTTAGCGGTTTGCGGCAGGCGGTTTGCGGTTGGGCGATAACTTGGGCCAATGGCTCTCGAGGGCCGGAGGGCCCGAGGATAGGAGGAGGTTGGCGTCAGCGGTTGGCGGATTGCTTGGCGATGAAGTTGAGGATCGCGAGGCGGGCCGGGTCGTCGAGGTGGCGGATGTCATGACCGACCGTGCCGTGGTCGCGGTCGTCGACGCGGAGCGAATAGTTCTCGGCGTGGCCGGCGGCCTTGAGGGTGGTCACGAAGAACTGGTTCTCTTCCGCGCGGCTGAGCATGTCGTTCTGCGCGTAGATGGTGAGGATCGGCGGCAAGGTCTTTCGGATAAAGAACGCCGGGGCAGCTTCGTCGCAGGTGATCGCGTAGCGCGGCTGGCCACGTTCTTCACGGATTGTGAAGTGGGTGAGCACCTGGCCGCTGACCTGGGCGATGCCCGCGACGGAGCCGAGGGTCAGGCCGTGGGGTTTGAGACGATTTGGGTCCATGCCAACCAGCAGGGCGAGCGTGGCGCCAGCGGAGTGGCCGCCGATGAAGACCTTGCGTGGGTCGCCACCGTGTCCGGCGATATGTTTCACCGTCCACGCGAAGGCCGCCGCGGCATCGTCGACGTAGGCGGGGTACTTGACCTTCGGGCTTAGGCGGTAGTCCGGCGTGACCACCGCGATACCGGCTTGGGCGAGGCTTTCGCGGATTTCGGCGCAGTATTCCGAAGCTAGGTCTTTTGAGCCTTTCTTCAGACCGCCTCCGTAGAACCAGACGTAGGTAGCGAAGCCCTTGGCGCCGACCGGGATCGTCAGGTCGAGCTTGCAGCGTTCCTGCTCGTAGGGCGTCTGGGAGATCACGTCGTCCTTGTATGGGACGTCCTTGATGACCTTGGTCTCGATCGCCGCGGCCGACGAGACAGCGAAGGCCAGCAGCAGGGCCAGGAAGCGCATCAGGCGATGATCGACTGGACGATCTTGCCGTGGACGTCCGTGAGACGAAAGTCGCGACCGGAACTACGGAACGTGAACTCTTCGTGGTTGAAGCCGAGCAGACGCAGGATGGTCGCATGCAGGTCATGCACATGGACGACGTCCTTCACGGACTTGAAGCCGAATTCGTCCGTCTCTCCGTAGACCGTACCGGCTTTCACGCCGCCGCCGGCCATCCACATGGTGAAGCCGTGGTTGTTGTGGTCACGGCCGTTGATCTTGCCCGCATTGGAGCCAGGGGTCGGTAGTTCGACGGTCGGGGTGCGACCGAATTCGCCGCCCCAGATGACGAGCGTTTCGTCGAGCATCCCTAGGCGCTTGAGGTCGGTGAGCAGCGCCGCGATCGGCTGGTCCGCTTCCATGGCCAGGCGTTTGTGGTTCTTCTCGATGTCGTCGTGGCTGTCCCAGGGCTGTCCGTCGCCATGCCAGAGCTGGATGAAGCGCACGCCGCGTTCGGCGAGGCGGCGGGCGATGAGGAACTGGCGTCCGAGCGTCGTGTCGCCGTACATCTCGCGGGTCTTTTCGGATTCGCGGCCGATGTCGAAGGCGTCGGTGGCCTCGAGCTGCATGCGGTAGGCCATCTCAAACGACTGGGCGCGGGCCTCGAGGGCGGCATCCTGCGGGCGGGCGGATTGGTGGGAGGCGTTGAGTCTGGCCAACAGGTCGAGCTGTTTGCGTTGGGCGGGACGGGAGAGACCGAAGTTGCGGATGTTCTCGATGAGTTCCTCGACGCTACGCTTGGAGGTATCAACGTAGTTGCCTTGGTAGACGCCGGGCAGGAAGCCGCACTGCCAGTTCTGCGTCTCCTGGATCGGGAAGCCTCCTGGGCAGAGGGTCATGAAGCCGGGGAGGTTCTCGTTCTCCGTGCCGAGGCCATAGGTGACCCACGAGCCCATCGAGGGGCGGACTTGGCGGGCTTCGCCGCAGTTCATCAGCAACAGGGAGGGTTCGTGATTAGGCACGTCGGCCTTCATCGAGCGGATCACGCAGAGGTCGTCGGCATGCTGGGCGGTCTTCTCGAACAGTTCGCTGACCTCGAGGCCGCTCTTGCCGTAGCGCTTCCAGGCGAAGGGCGAGCGGAAGGCCGCGCCGGTCTTGCGTTCGGTGGCGATGTAATCACCTGGCAGCTTCTGGCCATGATACTTGTCGAGGGCCACCTTGCGGTCGAAGGTGTCGACCTGGGAAGGTCCGCCGTTGGCGAAAATATGGATCACGCGCTTCGCCTTGCAGGGCAGCGGGGGCTTGCGGGCGGCCAGCGGACGGAGCGGGTCCACTTTGATCTCAGCGCCGCGGAGCTCCTGCTGGAGGAGGGACGCCATGGCCACGCCGCCGAGGCCCATGCCGACGCGGCGGAGGAACTCACGGCGGGAGCCGAGGGAGTGCGGGTCGAGTTGGTGCATTAGTCGGCGAAGATGAATTCGTTGCTGGTGAGGAGGACCTGGGCGAACGTGGAGAGGGCGGACTGACGGTCGGGCTTCTTGCCGAACTCGCCGGCGGCCGAGGAGATCACCTCGCCGGTCTTGGCGTCCTTGATCACCGGCGACCAAGTGAACCCGTCGCTGCTGGCGTTGAGGTGGTTGTCGGCGATGAAGTCGACGCTCTCGCCGGCGGCGAGTTCGACGCTCGCGACCAAGAGCGGCGCCGAGGCGCCGCCTTTGACGATGGTCTCGGCGAGCAGGCCGCCGCGGGACGACACGATGCGTCCGCGGACGCCGTCGCTCGCCTTGCTCTGGACGGCCAGCGTTCCTTCGAGGCGGTAGGTGCCGGCGCTGCCGGCCGTCCAGCGCCGGATCGCGGCGGTCTCCTGAAGGCTGCCCGTGTGGCCGCCCTTGGCGGTCAGGAAGACGAAGCCGAACTTCTTGTCCGGGACCTGGGGGGTCGGCGCGATGCGCTCCTTCACGACCGCCTTCATTTCCGTGAAGTCGACGGACTTCGTCTTCGCGACCCAGCCGCCGAAGCCGTTCGTCCAGAGGGCGGGGGCCGGGGCGAGCGCGGCATCACGGAGGTAATCCATGGCGAGGGCGATCTCTTCCTTCCGCGGTTCACGGCTGAGGACCGAGAGGTAGAGGGCTTTGATCTTGGCTTCTTCGGACGGCAGCGCGGCCACCTTGGCGGCCAAGGCGTCGGCCTGGGTGCGGCCGAAAGGATGGTTCATCATCCAGAGCGCCTGCTGGGGCGTCGTGGTCTGGTTGCGCTTCGGGACGTGGTAGTCCGGATTGGCGAAGTCGAACGTCCGGAAGAAGGCGGGCAGGTTCTGGCGGTCGATGTGGGCGTAGAGCGTGCGACGCGGCTCGGAGAAATTCGTCACCAGGTCGAACGGCTGGCCGCCGATCTTCGCGGCGTCGAGCCGGCCGGCGGCGCGGAGCATGCTGTCGCGCATCGCTTCGAAATCCATGCGGCGACGCTGGGCGCGCCAGTTCAGCTCGTTGTCCGGATCCTTGGCGAGGCCGGTCGGGGTGATGTCGGCGGACTGCAGGTAGGTACGCGAGAGCACGATCGAGCGGATCAGCTTCTTCATCGACCAGTCGTCCTTCATGAAGGTCGCCGCCAGATGTTCGAGGAGTTCCGGGTTCTTCGGCGCCGGCGTGCGGACGCCGTAGTCGCTGGGCGTCTCGACCAGGCTGCGGCCGATGAGTTCGGTCCAGATGCGGTTGGCCATCACGCGGGCCGTCAGCGGATTCGACTTGCTCGCGATGGCGTTGGCCATGTCGAGCCGGCCGCTGCCTTCGGTGAACTCCTTGACCTTGCCGCCGGTGAGGATGGCGGGGAACTGGCGGGGGACGACTTTGCCTGGACGGGAAGCGCTTCCCCGAAGGAAGACGACGCCTTTGACGGCCGTAGGTTTGTCCAAGAGGACCATCGCATGCGGCGGGCTTTTCGGGCTCGTGGCCTTGAAGCCGACGACGCCGATCTCGAGGGAGTTCCGGGTGTTGCGGTCGGCGACGTTGTACGTGCCGATGAGGGAGGCTGCGGTGACGGAGGTCGGCCCCTTCGGGTCTTCGATCAGGTCGCGCCAAGGCTTCCAGGCGTCGGCGCCATTCTTGTCCGGCTTGCGCGATTCGGCGAGCAAGCCGGCGAAGGCGGCGGTGAGCTCGGCGAATTTCTTCGGAGCCTTCTTCTGGAGTTCGGCCCGGAGCAGGCCGTCCTGGAACATCGTCGGCTGGGCGAGCAGGGCGGCGTACTTGGCGACGAACTGGTCGTCGGGGACTTCCTTCAGCTGATACCAGCCGCCCCAGACCGGGTCCTTGTCGTTCAGCTTCGTCTTCAGGGCGCGCTGCCAGCCGTTGAGGACCGTCGGGTAGAGGTTGGTGCGCTTGGCTTCCTGGGTGTAGTTGAAGTTCGGCTCCTTGGCGGCGCGCAGCAACAGCGCGAGGTAGTCGGCCGTCTTGGCCGAGGAGAACGAGAGTTCGCGGCGGCTGTCCACGAAGTCGTCCAGCTTCTTCTGGCGGACGGCCAGCTCGGCTTCGAACTCCTCGGTATCCTTCGTGCGGACGAAAGGCTTGAGCGCCGGGAGTTCCTTCGGTTCCTGGCTGGAATTGAAGATCGCGTAGAGCGAGTAATATTCCGTGGTCGGCAGCGGGTCGAACTTATGGTCATGGCAGCGCGAGCAGGCCATGGTCAGGCCTTGCGTGCCGCGCATGACGACGTCGATGCGGTCGTCGATGATGTCGGGCGTGCTGTTGAGGAAGCGGCGTCCGAGGGTGAGGAAGCCCAGCGCGGCGAGGTCGCGGTTGTTCTCCGGGTCCTTGGCGATCTGGTCGGCGGCGATCTGCAGGCGCAGGAACTGGTCGTAGGGCGTGTCCTGGTTGAACGCGTTCACCACCCAATCGCGGTAGGTATAGGCGTAGGGGTAGCGGCGCTCTTCCTGGAAGACGTAGCCTTTCGTGTCGGAGTAGCGGGCGACGTCGAGCCAGTGGCGGGCCCAGCGTTCGCCGAAGGCAGGCGCGGCGAGGAGGCGGTCGACCAGTTTCTCGGTCGCCTGCGGGTCGCGGTCGTTGACGTAGGCGGCGATCTCCTCGGCGGTCGGGTTGAAGCCCCAGAGCGAGAGCGTCAGGCGGCGCACGATGACTTCGCGCGGAGCCTCGGGGTTGAAGTCAAGGCCTTCGGATTTCAGCTTCGCGAGCACGAAGCGGTCGAGCGGCTGGTTGATCTTCGCGATATCGGCCGAGGTGATGACCGGCATCGCCGGCGTCTTCACGGTCTGGAAAGCCCAGTGCTTGCTCGGGTCGTGGACGACAGGCGCGGCCTCGGCCGGCCAGGGGAGCCCTTGGCGTACCCATTCGGTCAGCGCGGCGACGGCTTTGTCGGGGAGCTTCTCCTCGACGCTGGGCATCGGTTCGACTTCCTTCGGCTTCGTGTGGTTGACCGAAAGGATGAGGCGGCTGAGCTCGGGCTTACCCAAGACCACGACGGGTCCGATCTCGCCGCCTTTGAGGATGAATTCGCGGGAGTCGAGCCGGAGTCCGGACTTCTGCTTCTTTTCGCCGTGGCACTTATAGCAGTTGTCGGCGAGGACCGGGCGGACCTCTTTTTCGAAGAATTCCAGCTGAGCGGCCGTGGGTGCGCTGGCCGTCTCGGCGGCGGTGGCCGAGAGGGCGAGGAAAAGGGGGCCAAGGAGGGACCGGAAAGACATCGGTAAGGGGTAGGACAGGGCGGGGTGCCTGAGGTTCCTAAAACGTGTTGGCTGTCATCGGGATGTAAAGCCGTCGGTAAGGTTTTCCGAGGAATGTCGGGATTACGGCGAGGATAGGGTTTGAACCGTCGCCCAAACGAGGTGTCTATGGGGCACACCCCTGACCCACCTATGCCCTCCGTAACCCGTAAGGCCAACGTCTCCCTGCTGGCCCTCCTCGGTCTCTCCGCCCTGGCTTCCGCCGCCGCGCCGAAGCCCGTCGCCGAGTCGCCCATCCTCCTGGCCAAGGACAAGCAGCGGCTGGTCGACTTCACCGCCGAACTGAACGGCTCGAAGGAACTCTATCTGTTGGTCTCCGAGCTCGGTCAGAACGCCTGCGACTGGGCGAACTGGATCGAACCCGAGGTCGTGCTGATGGACGGCACCGTGGTCGACCTCACCAAGCTGAAGTGGAAGGAAGCCGAGTCCCTCGGCCAGACCCGCATCGGCAAGAACTACGACGGCAAGCCGCTCAAGGTCGCCGGCAAGGAATACGCCCGCGGCATCGGTACCCACGCCAGTTCCTTCATCGCCTATGAACTCTCGGCGCCCGCGAAATCTTTCCGCGCGAAGGTCGGTATCGACGACGGCGGCGCCGTCCGTGGCGGCAAGCCCAGCACGGCTGACGTGAAGTTCGCCGTCTTCACGACCCGTCCGGAGAAGTACAAGCCGGTTGATTTCGATGCCGGCCCTACGCTCGTCCCGGCGGAGCTCTTCACCGTCCCCGAGGGCTTCGAGGTCACCGTCTGGGCGACCTCCCCGCAGATCCTCAATCCGACCAACATCGATTTCGACGAACGCGGCCGGATGTATGTCGCCGAAGGGGTGAACTACCGCAGCAAGAAGGGCCGTCGTCCTGAGGGTGACCGTATCGTGGTGCTCGAGGACACCACCGGCGCGGGCAAAGCCGACAAGGTCACGGTCTTCACCCAGGAGGAGAACCTCGTCTCGCCGCTTGGCGTGGCCCATATCGACGGCAAGATCGTCGTCTCCCAGCCGCCGGACCTCCTTGTCTACACCGATGTCAACGGCGACGGCGTCTTCGACCCCAAGGTCGACAAGCGTGAGGTGCTGCTGACCGGCTTCAACGGCCGCAACCATGACCACTCCCTGCATAGCGCGACCTTCGGTCCGGACGGCCAGTGGAACTTCAACCAGGGCAACACCTGCGCCCAGTTCACCGACAAGTCGGGCAAGACCTTCCGCATCGGCAGCCCTTACAATCACGGCGAGTGGACCAAGCAGGCGGTCGACGCCCAGAAGGTCGCCGGTGTCCGCAGCGACGACGGTAACGTCTGGGTCGGCGGCTTCTCCGTGCGCATGAACAGCGACGGCACGAACGCGCGGATCGTCGGTCATAACTACCGCAACAGCTACGAGCAGTCCATCAACTCGCTTGGTGACATGTACCAGAGCGACAATGATGATCCGCCCGCCTGCCGCGTCTCCCTGATCATGGAAGGTGGCAACGCCGGTTTCGCGTCCGCCGACGGTCAGCGCTCCTGGGGTGCCGACAGGCGTCCTGGTCAGGAAACTCCGGTCGCTGAGTGGCGCCAGGATGACCCCGGCACCATGCCGGCTGGAGACGTCTATGGAGGCGGCTCGCCCACCGGAGTGGCCTTCTATGAGAACGGCGCCCTCGATCCGAAGTGGAACGGCCTCCTCCTCGCCTGCGAAGCCGGCAAGAACGTCGTCTTCGGTTACCTGCCCAAGCCCGATGGCGCCGGCATGAAGCTGGAGCGCTTCGACTTCCTCACCTCCAACAAGGAGAAAGAGTGGGCCGGCTCGGACTTCCTCGGCGGCAAGGCCACTGGCGTCCTGAAGACCAAGTTCCGTCCCTCCGACGTCTGCGTCGGCCCGGATGGCGCCATCTACGTCGCTGATTGGTTCGACCCCGGCGTAGGCGGCCACGGCACCCGCGACAACAGCCTGTCTGGAACAATCTATCGGATCGCCCCGAAGGGCTTCAAGTCAGTCATGCCGAAGATTGATCTTTCCACCACCGCTGGCCAGATCGCCGCTTTGCGTAATCCTTCGCCTAACGTCCGCGCGGGTGGCTTCAATCGCCTCAAGGCCGCCGGCGACAAGGTCGTTGACGATGTCGCCGCGCTTCTTGCCGACGCCAATCCGTATGTCGCTTCCCGTGCCGTCTGGCTGCTCGCGCAACTCGGCGATAAAGGCGTGGCCCTTGCTCGCAAGGAGCTCGCTTCCACGGACGACACCCGCCGCCTCGTGGCCTTCCGCGCGCTGCGGGCTGCCGGACGCGACGTCTTCGCGCTCTGTGAGTCCATGGCCAAGGATAAGTCTCCGGCCGTGCGCCGCGAAGTCGCCATCGCCTTGCGCGAATTCAAGACCCCGGACGCCATCGCCACGCTCGTGACGATCGCCCAGCAGTTCGACGGCCAGGATCGCGCCTACCTCGAGGCCATCGGCCTCGGTTCGACCGATCGCGAAGCCGTCGTCCATGCCGCCATCGCCAAGGTCATGGCTAAGCCCGCCCTCGAATGGACTCCCGCCTACGCCTGGCTCACCTGGCGTCTGCACCCGGCGTCCGCCGTGCGCGACGTCCGCGCGCGCCTGCTTTCCGGCAAGCTCAGCGAGACCGAACTTAAGCGCGACCTCACCACGCTGGCCTTCACGCGCAGCGCCGAGGCCGCCGGCACGATGGTCGAGCTGTCGCTGAACAAGAAGTTCGCGCAGGCGGATCTCGCCAAGTGGTGGGTCGGCAACCGCAAGTCGGGCATATGGAAGGCCTTCGACGTCGATGCCATCGTCAAGGCGCGAGGCGGTGACGCGACGTCAGCCAAGCTCGTCGCCTCCGACCTGCCTCCTGAGATGCCGGGCGCCAAGGCCTTGGCATCCGTCGAGGCCATCGCCGCGTTGAAGGGCGACGTCGCCAACGGCAAGGCCGCTGCTGCGGTCTGCCAGGCCTGCCATAAGTTCGACGGCAAGGGCATCGACTTCGGTCCTGATCTCACGACCTACGCCAAGCAGCAGTCGCTCGAGTCGCTGATCCTGAATATCGCGCAGCCCACGAATAACATCTCGCACGGCTTCGAAGGCACGCGCGTGGTGCTCGATGACGGCATGGTCATCACCGGCATGGTGCTGTCCTCCGGCGACCCGCTGATGATCAAGTCCATGGGCGGTCTCGTGCAGTCCGTGCCGCGCGCCCGCATCAAGGAAGAGAAGCACTTCGATCGCTCGCTCATGTTCACGCCGGCCCAGATGGGCCTGACGGAGCAGGGCGTAGCCGATATCGCCGCATATCTGCGGAGTCTCTGATTCAGGGCTTGGTGCAGGGCCCAGGTTAGGGCTAGTAGAAAAAGGGTCGGGGTCTGCGGACTCCGACCCTAATTTTTGCCTGTCCCTGTCCCCGTCCGTGCCCCTATGTATTCAGTTATGCGCTCGCCCCTCGTCGCCCTGTTCCTCTCCGTCGGTCTGCTCTTCGGCCAGGCCAAGAAGCCGGCCAAGAAGGTGTCGATCCCAGCGCCGGTCGCGGAAGCCTCCGGTCAGTGGATCCTTGGCACCGTCGGGGTGGGCAAGCAGAAGGATGGCTCCATCGACTCGACTGGACTCAAGGGTCTGGCTATCCGGATTGGTGACGACGGCAAGATAGGCATCGCTTACGACCTCGACCTGTGTCGTCCGATTGGCGCGTGGTCCGGCAAGTTCACGACCGAGATGAACCTGATGTCCCGTGGGGATTATCCGACAGCGATGGGTGAGACGATTTTCGTCACCGGTGACTACGCCGGCTTTATGCCGGATGCCGCGGCGACGGCGCTCACGCCACGCAAGGGTTTTGGACCGCTGCCGGCGGATCAGGTCCGTTTCAAGGGTTTCCATAATGCCGGGCGTCAGGTCGTCGTTCGCTGGGATGTTGGCGGCGTCGCCGTCGATGAGATAGCTGAGGGCAGCGAGTCCCCTCAGTCAGCCCAGCCGGTGATCGTGCGTACGCTGGAGGTCGCGCCATCTGCCAAAGGAATCACTGTCTTGATCGGAAAATTCTCCGTTGCCAGATTCAAGGGCGCAGTCTCGAGCGGCAGGAAACTGAAGCTCGAACGGATAGAGGGACACCTCGTTGTGCGTGTGCCCGCATCGCCGGAGGTATCCGTGGTCCGCATCCAATATGCTGTGGATGGTAACCATTCGGGAAAGGCGAACAATACTCAGGTTCCGTCTGAGCTGCTCAAGGTCACCAAGACCCTGTGGCCCGAAGTCGTCGAGACGGCCGGCAAGCTCTCGGAGAAGGCCGGCGAGCCTTACGTGGTCGACGACGTCAGCCTGCCGGTGACCAATCCTTGGAAGGCGCCGATGTTCACCTCGGCCTTCGATTTCCTGCCGGATGGGCGCGTGGTGATCGCCACCTTCCATGGCGACGTCTTCATCGCTTCCGGTATCGATGATAAACTCGAGAAGGTGACTTGGCGTCGTTTCGCCGCGGGACTTTACCACCCGCTCGGACTCAAGGTCGTGAACGGGGAAGTCTACGTCACCTGCCGCGACGGCATCTGGAAGTTGCGCGACACCGACGGCGACGGCGAGTGCGACGCTTACGAGGCCTTCAATTTCGACGTGATGGTCACGAAGAACTTCCATGAGTTCGTCTTTGACCTGCAGACGGACGCCGCCGGCAATTTCTATTACATCAAGGCCGGACCCGTGCGCAAAGGCGGTCGCGGTTTCGATGAGATCTGCGACCACCACGGCGCGCTCTTCAAGGTCTCGCCTGACGGCAAGAAGTCCGAGGTCATCGCGACCGGCTTTCGCGCCCCGAATGGCATCGGCATGAGCCCGACAGGCCAGATCACCACTGGCGACAACGAAGGCACGTGGACGCCCATGTGCCGGCTCAACTGGGTGAAGCAGGGTGGGTTCTACGGGGTAGTGGACCTCGCCCACCGCACGACGCCGCCGACGGACTACGATCGTCCGCTCTGCTGGTTCCCCAAGAATGTCGACAACTCCAGCGGTGGCCAGGTCTGGGTGACCTCCGATAAGTTCGGTCCGTGGAAGGACCGACTCCTCCACCTCAGCTATGGCACCTGCTCGCTCTACGGCGTGCTCCCGCAGGAAGTGAACTTCAACGGCCAGCCCCAGATGCAGGGCGGCGTGACCCGCTTCAACGTCGACTTCGGCAGCGGCGCCATGCGGGCCCGGTTCAATCCTAAGGATGGACAACTCTATGTGACCGGCCTGCGCGGCTGGCAGACCACCGCGACCCAGAATGGCTGCTTCCAGCGCGTGCGTTACACCGGAGCCGCGACCCGCATGCCCATCGCCCTCGCCGCGACCAAGCAGGGTGTGCGCGTCGACTTCACCTGTGAGCTCGACGCCCAGATGGCGGCCGACGCCGCCAACTGGAATATCGAGACCTGGAACTACATCTGGTCCTCGGCCTATGGCTCTCCGGAGATCTCCACCACGGAGACCAAGGTCGCCGCGACCGAGCTCGGCAACGATGGTCGTCTCCAATTCAGCAAGGCGCAGATGGCGGAGCGCAAGCACGACTTCGTGGACGTGAAGTCCGCGACCTTGTCCGCCGATCGTAAGTCCGTCTTCCTCGCGATTCCTGATCTCCGTCCGGCGATGCAGATGCAGCTCAAGTATGACATCAAGGCGGCGGACGGAGTCGAACTGCGTGGTCAGGTGATCAACACCATCCACGCCCTGGCGGAGTGATCGTCGCTCAGCTGCGGAAGCGCATGATCCGCCGGTATTCGGCCGGGGTCATGTTTTCCGTGCGCCGGAAGGCCGCGAAGAACGAGTTCAAGTTCGGGTAACCGCACCGATGGGAGATCGATTCGATTTTTTCGGTCGAGCCAGCCAGCAGGCGTTTGGCGGAATCGATGCGGACCGTACGCAGGCGGTCGCCCGGCGTACACCCGACGTGCTTGACGAAGGCCTGGCGCAGGCCGCGCTCGGACATGTGCGCGATGGTGGCGAGTTGCTTCACGCCCAGCGATTCAGCGAAGTGGTCCGTAATATGATGCAGGGCGCGGATAACGCCTTCGTGGCCGGTGGCCAGGATATCGCTGCTCATACGGGTGATCACGCCGGCAGGTTGGATGCGGATCGGCTCGATCGGAGCCTTTTCGCCGCGCATCAGGCGGTCGAGTAGTTCCGCGCCGCGATAGCCCTGTTCTTCGAGGTTCGTATCGACGCCCGAGACGTATTTCTTGATCGCGCCGACCGAGAGCAGGTAGTCGTCGATGCCGACGATTGCCACCTGCGTGGGCACATGCAGGCCGGCTTCTTCACAGAGTTCACGGAGCTCGACGGCTAGGGTGCCGTTGGCGGCAAAGATCGCCAGCGGCTTGGGTGCATCCTTGAGGCGGGTCATCAACCAGTCTCGGCGGCGCTGCCACTCATCCTGGGCGGCGCCTCGTTTACCTGTGGGCTGCCAACGGAGATGCTCGCAGGCCAGTCCGCGAGGACGAAGGGCTTCCGTGAAGGCTTCGCCTCGCTCGACCTGCGACCAGTTCTCGGTGTCGCTGAAGAAGCAGAAGCGGGTCATGCCGCGCTCGATGAAATGTTCGGCGACCAGCTCGCCGGTCTTCGCGTGATCCTGCACCACGTGGGCGAAGGGCGTGTCCCGACGACGCAGGGAGAAGTCGACCGTCGGCTTGTCCGCCTTGCGCACGAAGTCGGCCAGGTCATCGCCGGCGCCCAGCCAGGCTAGGATGCCATCGCCGTCCCAGCCCCACGGGATCACCTTCTCGTGGATGATGCTATGGGACGCCAAGTGCCAGCGGTGCTCGGAGGCATAGGTGGCGATGCCTTGGAGCAGGCGATGGTCATACCAACCGAGCGCGAGCAGGACATTACGTGGGCTTTTCATGTGGGGACAGGAAAGGGGCAGGTTACGTCGCTAGGCAGAGTGACAAAAAACGGCACAGACCGATGGTTTGGCAGGTCTGTCTGGACGTGAGGCGTCATGCTGGAAATTAACCCCTATTTATTGGGCTAACATCGAATATCTTGGGGAAGATGCGGGGAGGGGCAACCGCCGTTAACTGCCAGTTATATCCAAATATCGGCACAAAAGGCCGTTCGGACGGCAATATGCTCCAGCCAATCGCTTAACGACCCGGAGCTTAGGCATCCTTACGGGCGTCGAGGTCCAACCAGCGGGCCAAGGCTTCGGAGTGCTCGGCTTCGGCGGCGTGGAGGCGCTTCTGCAATGCCGCGGCCTTCGTGCCACCATCCTTATAAATCTCCGGGTCGCCCAGCTGTACGGTGATCTGGGCCTGTTCCGCTTCGAACTGCTCGATCTTGCCGGGAAGGGTCTCGAGTTCCTTGCGCTCCTTGTTGTTGAGCTTGGCGCCAGGTTGAGCCGGGGCGGCTGACTTAGCGACGGCAGTCCTGGCGATGGTGCCGATGGCGGCGGTGCGCTTGGCCACGGCGACGCGGGCGAGTTCATTACGCCAGTCGGTGTAGCCGCCGGCGTGCTCGGTCACGACGCCGTTGCCTTCGAAGACCAGCGTGCTCGTGACGACGTTGTCGAGGAAGGCACGGTCGTGGGAGACCATGATCAGCGTGCCGGCATAATCCACGAGGATGTCCTCCAGGACGTCGAGGGTCTCGGCGTCGAGGTCATTGGTGGGTTCATCGAGCACGAGCACGTTCGCCGGCTTGGTGAAGAGGCGTGCGAGCAGGAGCCGGTTGCGTTCGCCGCCCGAGAGCACCTTCGCCTTGGAGCGCGCGCGCGTGGGGTCGAAAAGGAAATCCTGCAGGTAGCTGATGACATGGCGCGAGCGGCCCTGGACCGTGACCGTATCGCTGTCACCAGCCAGGTTCTCGGCGACGGTCTTGTCGTCGTCGATCTGCTCGCGCATCTGGTCGAAGTAGATCACTTCCATCTTCGTGCCGAATTTCAGGACGCCGGAAGTCGGAGCCAGCTGGCCGAGGAGCATCTTGACGAGGGTGGTCTTGCCAGCGCCGTTGGGGCCGATGAGGCCGACCTTGTCGCCGCGGTTGAGGACGAGGCTGAATCCGCGGATGAGAGGCGTCCCGCCCGGGTAGGCGAAGGCGATTTCTTCGGCTTCGACCACGCGGACGCCGGAGCGTTCGGCTTCGCTGATTTCCATCTTGGCCGAGCCGGCGACCGAGCGTAACGCACCGCGCTGTGCACGCATCTTCACGAGGGCTTCCATGCGGGCGTTGGATTTCGTGCGGCGGGCGCCGGGGCTGCGGCGGGACCAGGCTTCTTCCTGGCCGAGTTTCTTATCGAAAGCGGCGCGCTGGCGTTCTTCGGCGACAAAGAGTTCTTCTTTGCGGACGAGATAGGTGTCGTAATCGCAGGACCAGCTGGCGAGTTTGCCGCGATCGAGTTCGATGATGCGGTTGGCCATGCGGCGCAGGAAGGCGCGATCGTGCGTGACGAAGAGCAGGGGGATCTTCTGCTCGAGCAGGAACTCTTCCATCCACAGGATCGAATCGAGGTCCATGTGATTGGTCGGCTCGTCGAGCAGGAGCAGGCCCGGTTTGGCGGCCAAGGCCCTGGCGAGGAGGCAGCGGCGCTTCAGGCCGCCGGAGAGCGCGTTGAACTCACGGTCCTCGGGGAGCCCCAGGCGGGCGATCAGGTCGTCGACCCGGAGGTCCTTTTCCCAGTCTTCGGAATGGTCGTCAGCCCGGACGCCGGAGGTCACGATATCGCGCACATTGCCCGGGAGGCTCTCGGGAATCTCCTGGGTCAGGCGGGCGATGCAGACGCCGTCAGGGATGGTCACCGTGCCCGTGTCGGGGGCGGACTCGCCGGCGGCGATGCGCATCAGGGTTGTTTTGCCGGCGCCATTTCGACCGAGCAGACAGACCCGTTCGCCTTCCTCGATCTGGAGGTTCAGGTGGTCCAGGACGGGAGGGCCGCCGAAGCTGACATAGATATCGAGGAGACTGAGCAGGGCCATTGCCCGGAGATGTGGGGAAGGGGAAGGGCGGAGGCGAGGAAAATGGCCAGCTGGATCCATTCGTGTCGTTATCTGGCAGGAAGGAACACTTGTCGGTCAGGTGGGTCGTAGTGTAGACCATTGGCACCCCCGGAAAGGCCTGCCCAAGGTCCTTTTCCCATTCATTTCCATGCGCTCCTTCTTCCTTCTTTCTCTTCTTGCGGCCGTGGCCTTGGCCGATGGTCCGAAGGATAACATCCCTGCCGCCGTCCGACCGATCCCCCCGACCGATAAGGCCTTGGCTTTGCCCGAAGCCGACAAGGTGTCGCTGACCAAGGAGCTCGCTGAACTCCGTTCGGCCATCGACGCCTCCGCGAAGGCCCAGGCGAAGAATCCTCGCCTCGAGGAGTTCCTGGCTGACATCGAGATCTTCCACAAGGCGGTCGATTGGGCCGGCAAGTACAACGAGTATTTCAACAAGGGCGAATTCAAGACCGCCCATGAGCTCGTCGCCGAGGGCAAAGCCCGCGCGGCTTCCTTCTTGAAGGGCGAGACGCCTTGGATTCGTCAGACGGGCCTGGTCGTCCGAGGCTACAAGTCGAAGATCGACGGCTCGGTGCAGCCTTACGGCATGGTGATTCCCGACAACTACTCCGGTTCACTCATGCGCCTCGACTTCTGGTGCCATGGCCGTGGTGAGACCTTGAGCGAACTCGCGTTCCTCAGCGATCGCCGAAAGAACGTCGGCCAGCTCCCGGCAAATAACCGTCTGGTGCTCCATCTTTACGGTCGTTACTGCTGCGCCAATAAGATGGCCGGCGAGGTCGACCTCTGGGAGGCCTACGCCCACGCCCGCAAGAGCTACAACATCGACGACGACCGCCTGTTCATCCGCGGCTTTTCCATGGGCGGCGCGGCCGTCTGGCAGTTCGGCGCCCACTACACATACCGCTGGTGCGGCATCAATCCCGGCGCCGGCTTCTCCGAGACCCCCGAGTTCCTGAACGTCTTCCAGAACGAGGACGTCTCCAAGATCCCGTCCTGGCAGAAGACCCTGTGGGCATGGTATAACGCGACCGACACCGCCATCAACTTCCGCAACGCCCCGACGGTCGCCTACAGCGGCGAGCTCGACAAGCAGAAGCAGGCCGCCGACGTCATGGCCCGCGAGATGGGCAAGCTCGGCCTGGAACTCACCCACATCATCGGGCCGCAGACCGCCCATAAGATCCACCCTGACTCCATGGTCGAGATCGAGCGCCGCCTCGCCGCCATCGCCGC
>DBCR01000013.1:33599-61329 GCA_002293125.1 Opitutia bacterium UBA953 | reverse complement strand
CCACTTCCGGCCGGACCGAGGAACTGTCCCAATGGAATGCCATAAGGTCAGCCGGCTGACCTATCGCCAAGACTCCCCTACCCCCGACCTGCCGGCCGGGGGCGACCGTTAGCAAGGCGATCGCTTCGCCCAAGGTCAGCCCGACCTGATTCACGAGCACGGGAATCGCCGCGGTCATGGGTAAAGCAGCCCCAGCGAGGTAATTACCGGTACCGTCATCGATCGCGAGGAAACCATCAGCTCGCAGCTCAACCTTACAACCGATGGGGGTCTCATACTTGCCGGCGGG
This sequence comes from Opitutia bacterium UBA953, assembly GCA_002293125.1. Lineage (GTDB taxonomy): Bacteria > Verrucomicrobiota > Verrucomicrobiia > Opitutales > UBA953 > UBA953. The sequence continues at coordinate 61,040 of DBCR01000013.1, read as the reverse complement.
CAGGCCGCCTAGGGTAACCGTGTCGGAGACGACCAGCGATCGCTCGAGCCCTTTGGCCCGAAGCATGGTCTTGAGTTGTGCAGGTGTCAGATGATGCCCATCGGCGATGAACATGGCGGTCAGGCGATCGTCCGCCAGCTGCGGCCAAAGATGGTTATGACGCCGGTTCAACATGGCGTGCGAACCGTTGCCGAGGTGCGTGGAAAGGGTCGCGCCAGCGCTGACCGCCGCCTCGATCTGGGCGGCGTCGGCGGAAGTATGACCGAGCGAGACCGTGACGCCGGACTTCACGAGATGGCGGATATAAGCAGGCGCCTCTGGCCAGTGCGGCGAAAGCGTGACCAGTTTCACGAGCCCGCCGACGGCCAGCTGCCATCGGTCGAACTCGGCGATGGAAGGCGCGCGGACATCGGCCGGGGGGTGCGCGCCGCGCGGGCCGTCCTCGGGTGCGATGTGCGGTCCTTCGACATGGATACCGGCGACCATCGCGGCGACTTCCGGATGCTGCGCGCAAGCCTCGCGAATCGTCCGTAAGGCAGCGATAAGTCGGGCTTCCGGCGAGGTGATGAGTGTCGGCAAGAAAGTCGTGACGCCCACCTTGAGCATCGCCCGGCAAAGGGCCTGGACGGTCGCGACGTCGAGTGTGAGCCCATTGAGGTCATGGCCGGCATAGCCATTAACCTGCAGGTCGACGAAGCCCGCGCTAAGCCACTGCTTCTCACCATGCTCCTGGAAGTCGATTGCCTTGATCAGCTCGCCCTCGGTCGTGACCACGATGCCCCTGCCCGTCGAGGGATCGCGGCCGAGGATGCGCTGGGACGAGGCGACGGACACGGCTCAGCGGGAAAGCTCCGAAGCGGCGGCCGCGTCGATATACAGCGTACAGTCAGCGTGCTGCTGGACGATCGAAGCAGGACAGGTCGGCGTCACCGGACCTTCGACGGTTCCCTTGACGGCGGTGGCCTTGCGCTTGTCCGGCACGGAAAGGATGAGGCAGGCGCTCTTCATGATCTGACGGATAGACATCGAGACGGCCTGCTTGGGCACGTCATCGAAGGTCGGGAACCAGCCTTCGCCGAACTGCTGCTGGCGGCAGGCGTGATCGAGGTTCACCACGATGTAAGGGACTTCGGTGGCGAAGTCGGCGGGCGGATCGTTGAAGGCGAGGTGGGAATTCTCACCGATGCCGGCGAAACAGAGGTCGATGGGGCAGGCGGTGATGCGGTCGTTCAGGCGCTTGAGCTCGGCGCCCAAATCCGCGGCATCGCCATCGACCGGGACGAACTCAGGCTGCGCGGGAAGCTGGCTGATGAAGCGTTCGCGCAGGTATTTCCGGAAGCTGGCGCCATGCGATGCAGGCAGTCCGACATATTCGTCGAGATGAAAGACCGTGACCTTGGACCAATCGATACCAGGCTCCTTGATTAAGCGCTTCAACGTCTCGAACTGGCTGGCACCGGTGGCGACAATGATGTTCGCGCGGCCTTTCTTGGCCAAGACGTCGCGCAGCACCTTGGCCCCTTGCGCGGAAGCGGCCTGCCCCATGGCGACGGCATCGGTAGATTTCTGGATTTTCATTGGAAAGGGGTCAGCCGACACTGCCCGAAGCGCAACCGTGGGCAAGTGCCTATCCCCTTCCTATTCGGCAGGAAACCTCCGATTAGCCGACCAGGTTCAAGCCGCGCATCGTTCCGGTCGACGACGCGAACTTATCCGCATCGATGCCCATGCGCTGGAGCATGGAAACGAAGAGGTTCGGCAGCGGGGCGTTGTGCTCGGTGTCGAACACATGGTGCTGACCATGATTGAAACCTCCGCCCATGAAGAGCGTCGGCAGGTTGTTCGTCGTGTGGGCGCTGGCGTTACCAAGGTTGCTGCCGTAGAGGATCATCGTGCGGTCAAGGAGCGGGGCGCCGTCTTCCTTCGAGGTCTTGAGGTCCGCCATGAGCTTCGCGAGCAGGCGCATGTGCATGCTGTCGATATCCTTGAGCTGCGAAAGCTTCTTGGCCGACTTACCATGGTGCGAGAGGCTGTGATAGCCGTCCGTCGTGGTGTGGACGTGGTCGATATCCAAGGCCGGCGTGTTCACGCTATCCAGCATGAGCGTCACGGCACGGGAAGAGTCGGTCTCGAAGCAGAGGCGGGCCATGTCGTACATCAGGCTGACCTTATCCATGTACTCCTTCGGGCTGCTGGGATCGAGCGGCGCGGAGGTCTTGGCCACCGGACGGGGCTTCCGCTCCCACTCCTTGGACATCTGCATACGCTGTTCGAGTTCGCGGACGCTGGTGAAATACTGGTCGAGACGATCGCGGTCCTGCCCGCCCATCGTGCGGCGAAGCTCGCCCGCCTGACCGCCGACCGCATCGAGGATGCTCTGGCCGAGCTGGAGGCGACGCTCCTGGGCCTGCACTTCGGCGGCGGAACCGCCCATGAACATCCTACGAAAGACCTCGGAGGCCTTCTCTTCCGTCGGAATCATCACGCCGCCCGCCGTCCAGGAAAGGCTGCGCGAACCGCGGGCGCAGTTGACGCCGAGGGTCATCGAAGGGAAACGCGTCAAGTGACCGATACGTTCGGCCATGAATTGATCCAGCGAGATGGTATTGCGGAAGCCGCCGCTGCTCGGATGGGGGGCCGCGGTGAGGAAGCAATTATCCGCCGGGTGGCCGCCGTCGACGTCCGGGTGCGAGACGCCGGAGAAGACGCTGAAATCATTGCGGTGCGCCTGCAGGAGCTCGAGATATGGCGAGGCCTTGTAGTCCTTGCCCTTGCCGGTCGGGAAGAAGTACTCGGGGACGAGGCCAAGGTTATTACAGATTCCCAGCATGCGACGCGGCTTGGCCGAGGGGGCCGGGGCGGCGGCGAAGGCCGGCGTCATCACGTCGAGCATCGGCAGCGCGAGGAGCACGCCGGTACCGGCCAGAAAACGACGACGGGAGACGGCGCGCTTGAAGGCGACGTAGGGCATGTTGGCCGGGTTCAAGGAAGAGGACATGGGGGTAAGCTTATTTGTTAAGGAAAAGTTCGCTGGAAACAAGCCCGTGGATGAGATCGCGGACGCCGAAACGGCCGGCCTTGGCCTGATCGAGGATGAGCTCGACTTTCGGGCGGTCGGCGAAACCGACCGGAGCACCCGTGGCATAGACCGTCAGCTGTCCGACGATATTACGTGCGAGCTGACGCTCGTCGGCGGCGACGATCTTCTTGAAATCACGGATGTCATCGAACTTCTTGCCGTCGAGGTCGCCGTAGGTCTCGATGGCCAAGGCATTATGGAAGGCATACTTCTGCCCGTTCTTGCCGAGGCCGATCTCCGGAGTCTTACCGTCCAAGGCGCGATAGCGCGACCGGAAGCCACCCATGACGTCGAAACTCTCCAAGGCGAAGCCCGGCGGATCGATCTGGGTGTGGCAGGAAGAACATGACTCCAGCGTACGATGCTTATCCAGCTGCTGGCGAATGGTCACGGCGCCACGGGTGTCTGGCTCGACGGCCGGCACACTCGGAGGCGGAGGCGGGGGCTTCCGGCCGAGCACGCGTTCCATGATCCAGGCGCCCCGGATCACCGGCGAGGTCGTCGTGCCATTGGCGGTGACCTTAAGGACGGCCGCCTGCGTCATGAAACCACCGCGGACGCTGTCCTTAGGGAGAGTCACCTTTTGCAACTTCGCGCCCGCGACCGGAGGCAGCTGATAAAGGGTCGCCAGACGTTCATTCACGAAGACGAAATCCGCGTCGACGATGTTGCGTGCAGGGAGATTGCCGCGAATCATTTCAGCGAAGGTGGCGTGGCTCTCGTCGCGCGCCGATTCGACGAGATGGTCATCAAGGTAATAGTCCGGATAGAGCAGGCTGTCGGGGTCGTTGGCTCCGGCCTTACGCAGCTCGAGCCAATAGTCGGTGAAAGTATCGACGAAACGGGCCGAGCGAGGGTCGGCCAGGAGACGTTCTGTCTGCGCACGCAGCACCTTAGGATCGTGCAGGGTGCCAGCGGTAGCCAGCGAACGAAGCTGCGCGTCGGGTGGGGAGTTCCACAGGAAATAAGCCAGGCGGGCGGCCAAGGCGTGGTCATCTAGACGTCCGGGCTTCTCCTGGAGATAGAGATAGGATGGCGAGCAGAGCACGGCCGTATAGCCGGTCAGCATGGCCTCGGCGAACGTGCTGCCTGATTTCATCGCACCCAAGATGAGGGGCAGGAAGCGGACTTCTTCCTGCGCTGATACCGGCGTGCGATAGGCTTGCTTCACGAAACGACGCAGAAGGCGCTCCGCGTCCTTAGGCGCATCGTTCGTTTCGATATCATAACGGAGGGGCGAGCCCACGGCCCGCTTCGCAGGCAGATTATCGAACAGCACCGCGTAAGGCGCAGCGGGCCACTTCGGCGCAATGGGGCCTTCGACCTCAATCCAGCGCATCACCATGCCTGGCTGCCCTTCCGGGGTCGCCAAGGGATTCTGCGCGCGGCTGGCACCTGGACGGGAGCGATAGAAACGGACGGTGTCGATCTGGATGGACTCGCCATCCTTCAGGACGACGTCGATCTCGTTGACGGTCGGGTCAGGATTGAAGTCGACGTTGGCGATGCGACGCAAGACGCGCGGGTGAGTCACGGCATAGACCGTCACCGGCTCAGGCCGGCGGCCCTTGGAGATATCATCGAGGTCAGGGATATGCCATCGCACCGGACCCTTGCCGGTCGGCTTGCCCGGCCCGACCCACACGGAGTGACCGCAGAGCTTGATCTTGTAACGTCCGGCGGTCGGCGCCCGGAAAGAACCGAAGTTAGGCTCCACCGGCTCATAGGAGCCATGCACGACCCCCACGCCTTCTTCGTCGCGGAGCCTGGGGTCAGCCTTGCCGACGGTCATCTTGGCGTCCCCGCGACGGACGTCGGGCTGGCCGGCGAACCCGAGCGTCGGGAAGGTGGCGCGCTCGGGCGACATGTTGAATTCCGAGAACTTCATCTTGCCGGTGTAGCTACCCTGCTGGCGGGCGTAGAAACGCCTGGGTGAGGCATCAGGCTTCTCGACAGACGAAAGGAACGCCGACTTCAGGCCTTCTTCCGCGGCCGTCAGATAACGCTGTAACTGGACGTGCGAGACGTCGAGGGCTTGGCCGGACTTATTGAAGCGAAACGCTTCGGTGTCTTCAGGGAGGATCTCCTTCAGGTCGAGCCAAGGCGCCTGCAGGAGGTCGCGCACGGCGTTCTCATATTCGAAGCGGTTCATCCGACGCTCGACGGTGCGTCCCTGCGAGGCGATGCGGGCGACATCCTGGCGCAGAAGCAAAGAAGACAGCTCCTTCAGATAGGCGGACTGCTGAGCGGCTTCCGGACGGGGCTTCTTCTTGGGCGGCATTTCGCCGCTGGCGGTGCGGTCGAAGATCTTGACCCACGTCTCGAAGGATTTCGGGTCGGTCAGGTCGGACTTTAAGGCGGTCATATCTAGTCCGCCCTTCTTGGCGTCAGCGTCATGGCACTCGACGCAGTTCTTTTCGAGAAACGGGGAGACGGCACCAGCGGAGACCAGGGGCGAAAGGACGAGACCGAGAAAGACGAGACGGGAAAGCATGAAGGTACGCTCTTATGACAGCCGAAGCCGCCAAGGGTTGCCAAGGTAAACCACCCAGCAATGGGCACTTTTGCTGAGATTTAGGCCCTAAGCGTCGGGGATTGTGGCAACCCGCGTTTCCCTCTGCCCTGCGACATGCTCTCTGTCATCCGTTCGGCCGCCTTGGTCGGCGTCGAAGCCGTCCCCGTTGAAATCGAGGTCAACACGGGCGAGCTCGGCGAAAACGGATTGTGGCTAGTGGGATTGCCCGATGCCGCGGTGAAGGAATCCGAAGAGCGGGTGCAATCCGCCCTCCAGAACAGCGGCCTGCGGCTACCGGAGACGCGCACGACCATCAACTTGGCGCCCGGCGACCTGAAGAAGGAAGGTGCAATCTACGACCTACCCATCGCGCTCGGCATCGCCGCATCGACGGGGCAACTCGATCGGACGTTCCTGCAACACTACCTCATCGCCGGCGAGCTTGGCCTCAGCGGAGCGACCCGTCCCCTCCGCGGAGGCGTGGCGATGGCGATTCTCGCACGCAAGGCCGGCCTGCGCGGCGTCATCCTGCCCCGCGCGTCGGCCGAAGAAGCCTCGCTGGTCGGCGGCATCGAAGCCATCCCGGCCGATACGCTCGACGGCGCGTTACGACTCCTCAACGGCGAATCGAAGGCGATGCCGCTGATTCCGAAACCCGCGCCAGAGGTCACTTCAGCCGACGGCCAGCCGGACTTCGCCGAGGTCAAAGGCCAAGCCGCCATCCGCCGAGCGGTCGAAGTCGCTGCCGCCGGCGGACATAATCTGCTGATGATCGGCCCGCCGGGCTCCGGAAAATCACTGATCGCCAAACGGATCCCGACGATTCTCCCGGCACCCGACGCGGAGGAATTTCTCGAGATCCTCGGCGTGCATTCCGCGGCTGGCATGGCGCTCACTGACGCCCGGCGTGGATGGCAAAGGCCATTCCGCTCGCCCCACCACACGATCAGCGACATCGGGCTCATCGGCGGAGGCAGCATCCCGGGACCCGGCGAAGTCTCGCTCGCCCACCTCGGCGTACTCTTCCTCGACGAGCTCCCGGAGTTCCGACGCTCAGCGCTTGAGGTGCTACGTCAACCGCTCGAAGACGGACAGGTCACCGTCTCGCGAGCGGCGGCCAAGGTCACCCTGCCCTCGCGTCTGATGTTAGTCGCGGCGATGAACCCTTGCCCTTGCGGCCATCTGGGCGACCGACGACGCGAGTGCCGCTGCTCACCGATGCAGGTGCGCAAATACCGTGGCAAGATTTCAGGACCACTCCTCGATCGCATCGACATCCAGGTCGAAGCACCAGCACTGACCCTTGAGGAACTCCGCGACGCCGCCCCCGGCGAAGCCTCCGCCGCCATCCGTGAGCGCGTCGAGGCGGCGCGCGTACAGCAACGTCTTCGCTTCGGCAGCCGGACTGGCGGGTGTAACGCCCTCCTCGGCGGACGCGAACTACGGGAGTATTGCGCACTGGAAAAAGCCCAAGGCGACCTCCTTCAGCAGGCGATGGAGAAGCTGGGCCTTTCCGCCCGTGCCTATGACCGTATTCTGCGGGTCGCCCGGACGATTGCCGACCTAGCGGGCGCCGAACGCATTGCCACCGCCCACCTGTTAGAGGCCATCCACTACCGTTCACTGGACCGAAACTGAAAACGCTCGCCCGCCCTCAGGAAATGCCTCCAATGAGGCTCTCCCCATGAAAACCCTGCACAAGCTCGGGCTCGTCTGCCTGCTCGCCCTCCTGGCCCTCCCCCTCGGAGCCGCCGAGAAAATCCGCGTCCTCATCCTCGATGGACGCAATAACCACGACTGGGTCCGCACGACTGCGTCCACCAAGGCAACCCTCGAGGCCACCGGACGCTTCACCGTGACCGTTGCCACCGCTCCCGCCGCCTTCGCCAAGGCCAAGCCGGCCAAGCCCAAGCCCGGCGACGCCGCCGCGAAGAAAGCCTTCGACGCCGCGACCAAGGAATGGAACGCCGAAGAAGCCGCCTTCAAGCAGGCCCACGCCGCCGAATGGGAACAGTGGTCCCCGAAGTTCACCGACTACCAGGTCATCGTGAACAACTACAACGGACCGGAATGGGGCGCCGCGATGAAGGACTCCTTCACCGAATTCGTCATGAATGGCGGCGGCCTCGTCAACGTCCACGCGGCGAACAACGCTTTCACCGGCTGGGATAACTTCAACGAGATGATCTGCTGCGGCTGGCGCGGCGCCACCTTCGCCAAGCGCATCGCGGTCGACGACCAGACCGGCAAGGCCGTCGCGCTTCTCGACGCCGATGAGAAGATCCAGGGCAAGGGCTTCGGCTCCGGTCACGGCCCCAAGCACGTCTTCACGCTCAAGACCCGCGACGCCGCCCACCCGGTCATGCAGGGCCTGCCCGCGGAATGGCTCCACGCCACCGACGAACTCTACCACCGCATGCGCGGCACCGCCGACCACATGCACGTCCTCTCCAGCTCCTTCTCCAAGCCGGACTTCGGTGGCACCGACATGCATGAGCCGATGGTATGGTTCGCCCCCTTCAACAAGGGCCGCGTCGTGACGACCTCGATGGGCCACATCATGGCCGCCGATACCAGCCACGACGCCCTGCACTGCGTCGGCTTCCAGACGATCCTCGCCCGTTCCACCGAATGGGCCGCGACCGGCAAAGTCACCCTGCCCGTCCCGGAAGGCTTCCCGACCCTCGATAAGACGAGCGTCATCGAGCCCTCCAAGGTCAATTGGAAGAAGTAAGCCTCCCGCTTATCTCCCGAACGAAGGCCCGCCACCGTGCGGGCCTTCTGCTTTTCAGGCGAAGCGACGCATCGCCACGCCGACGGTCGCGCAGATCTGCTCAGGCGAAAGGCTGATGCTGACGTGCAGGCACCTCTCGCTGGCGAGGTTCGGGCGCTCCAAGGTGGCGAGCTGGCTACCCAGGAGACCGGGCGGCATGAAGTGCCCTTTACGCGCATCGAGGCGGGCCTGCAGGAGTTCCTGACTGCCATCGAGGAAGATGAAGAAGAGCTCCGGGTCACCCTCGCGTAGGCGATCACGATAGATCTTCTTCAAGGCGGAACAGGTGACGACCATCGCCTCACCCTTGGCCTTTCCCTCGGCGAGACGGGCGGACATCGCCGCCAGCCAGCCGGCGCGGTCCGCATCGGTCAGCGGCGTGCCCGCACTCATCTTCGCGATGTTCTCGGGCGGATGGAAGACGTCGGCCTCAAGCAGCGCGGCCCCGGTACGCTTTGCGTAGATCTCCGCGACGGTGCTCTTGCCACAACCGCAGACACCCATGAAGACGAGGTTCGGATGCGCCATCGACGGTCAGAGATTGATCGTGCGGCCTTCGCGGAACGATTGGTCGGCCGCGGCGACGATGCGCATCGAATTGACGGCGTCATCCATGTGCGCGGTGAGGTCCAAGTCTTCGCGGATGGCTTTTTCGAAATAGACCTGCTCGCGCTCGCACAGTCCGTCGTGGCCCGGATCGGCCTCAGTCGGGACGATTTCGTCAGGCTTGGTGAACTTACCATCGGCGCCGAGCTGGGAAGAATGTACCTTCAGGGCCTGGGCGGCGGAGTGCGAATCGACGTCGGCGGAATTACCGGCCTGCGAAGCCTTGCCGGCGACGATGGAGACGCAGCCCTTCGGCCCGATCACGTCCTTCACGAAGAAGGCTTCCTCGGACATCATCGGACCCCAACCGGCCTCATACCAACCGACGGAGCCATCGGCGAAGGTCACCTGGAGATGGCCATAGTTGATTTGGCCGGCGGGCATCTCTTCGGTCAGACGGGCGCCGATACCGGAGACGCGCACGGGGCGGCTACCGGTCATGAGGCACATCACGTCGACATAATGGACGCCGCAGTCGACGACGGGACTACAGGTCTGGAGAAGCGACTTATGCGTCTTCCACATGTCACCGTAACTTTGCTGATTGAGGTTCATGCGCATGACGAGCGGCTTGCCGAGCGTCTGCACGGTCTTGATGAACTGGGTCCAGGCCGGGTGGTGACGGAGGATGTAGCCGATGACGACCTTGCGCTTCACTTCTTTGGCCTTGGCGACGATCTGCTCGGCCTCGGCGACGGTCACGGCAAGGGGCTTCTCGACGAAGACATGGCAACCGGCTGCGAGCGCGGCGACGGCATATTCGGCATGCGTATCCGGGTAGCTCGAGATGGAAACCGCATCGGGCTTCGTGGCCTTGAGCGCGGCATGGAAGTCGCCGTACTCCGCGTAGCCGCCGCCGAGTTCAGCGTTAAGCTTGGCCCGGGAATCGGCGGAGCGGGTCACGAGGCCGACGATCTGGAAGCCAGGCAGCTTATGGTACGCGAGGGCATGCGAACGGCCCATGTGGCCGGCACCGACGCAAAGGACTCGGATAGGGGTCGTGCTCATGCGCCGAGCATCACCCTTCCCTCCCCCGCTTCAAGTCGGGAGAAGTCGGCGACCCGGATTTAATCGACCGATTAGTTCGGTAACGGCTGCCCGACGCCCTTCGCCCGCTGCGCCTCGAGCAAGGCCCTGAGCCGTGCGACGACTTCCGGATGTTCCTTGGCGACGTTGTTCCGTTCACCGGGATCGGACTGCAAATCGAACAGACGCGGGCCGGCCTGGTCGCGTCGGTCGTTGGCCTGTTCGGCTTCACCTCCCAAGAGGTCGACGAGCGGGCCTTGGGCCTTCTTACCCTTGCCTGGGGCGCCGACGCCCGAGATGAACTTCCAGCGCGCGTCACGGATGGAAAGCACGTTGCCCTGCGTGCTCGAGATCAACGTCTCGCGGCCGGCGCCACCCGAGAGGGCCGCGGAGGTGTCGATGGAGTCGAGCTTAAGGAAATCGGCGGGGTCGCCGCCGGCGATTTTCGTGAAGACAGCTGGCAGGTCGACCTGCGATATCAACGCGTCGGAGACCTTGCCGACGGGCGTATGACCGGGCCAGCGCGCGAGGAAGCCCACGCGCGTGCCGCCTTCGAGGATACTGTACTTGCCGCCGCGGAAGGGGCCGGCCGGGGAGTGCGCCGCCGCCTTGTTCCGCTCCACGGCCTGGTCCTTATAACCATCGTCGAGCACCGGACCGTTGTCGGAAGAATAGATGACAAGGGTGTTCTCGGTCAGGCCCTGCTTATCGAGCTCGGCGAGGATGCGGCCGACCTGATCGTCGAACGCCACCACGGCGTCGCCGCGCGGGCCGAGCGGCGTCTTGCCGGCGTAGCGCGGATGATGGACGCGCGGCACGTGATTCTCGTGCGACGCGTAGAAGAGGAAGAACGGCTTGTCCTTATTGCGCGTAATGAAGCCGCAGGCTTTGTCAGCGAACGTGTCGCCCATCGTCTCGTCGTTCCAGAGCGCAGCCTTGCCGCCCTTCATCCAGCCGATACGGCCGACGCCATTGACGAGCGCCATATTGTGTCCATGCGACCAATCCATCTTCAGCTTCGCGCGCTCCGCGTCGGTCTTCAGGTCGGGATCGCCGGGGTAAGGCGCCTTGTAACTGATCTCGATGGGGTCCTTCGGGTCGAGGCCGACGACGGAGCCGTCCTCGACGAAGACCGTCGGCACCCGGTCGCCGGTGGCGGCCATGATGAAGGAGTAAGTGAAGCCGATCTGATTAGGCGACGGGGCGATCTTCTGATTCCAGTTCACGTCACCTGAGCCGAGTCCGAGGTGCCACTTGCCCACGACACCGGTGGCGTAGCCGAGCTTGGCGAGGCTGGCAGCCATCGTCGGGCGACCGGGCCTGATGATGAGGCGAGCGTCGCCGGGCAGGACGCCGGTACCTTGGCGACGCCAGGCGTATTCGCCGGTGAGAAGGGAATAACGCGAAGGCGTGCACGTCGCCGAGGTGCAATAACCCGAGGTGAAGCGCGTGCCTTGGGCAGCCAGCTTATCGAGGTGAGGGGTCGGGATGGCCTTGGCGCCGTAGCAGCCGAGGTCGCCCCAGCCGATGTCATCGGCGTAGAGCAGCACGATGTTCGGCGGGCGCTTATCCGCGGCAAAGACAGAGAGGACGCAAGACAGGGCAACTAGGGGCAAGAGGCGCATGGGCATCTTGTAAGCCCCTTAACGTGAGAAATAAAGCAAGCAGATGGATCAACACACCCCTTGCTTGCAAAACCCTCCTTTAAGGCCCAATCAGAAGGCGAACATGCGTTTCGCCAAATACCACGCCCTCGGCAACGACTACCTCGTCCTCGAGCCGAAGGACTGCCCTGCCCTCTTTTCGCCCGAAGCCATCCGCAAGGTCTGCCACCGCCATTTCGGCCTCGGGTCGGACGGCATCCTCTACGGCCCGATCGAACGCACCGACGGCACCTTCGGTCTGCGCATCCTGAATCCCGACGGCTCCGAGGCTGAGAAATCCGGCAACGGCATCCGCATCTTCTGCCGCCACCTCCTCGAGACCAAGCGCATCCAGGAAGGCCAAGAGTTTCGCCTGCACACCATCGGTGGCATCGTCCGCTGCGAAGTCTTCGACGGCGGCAACCGCATCCGCGTCGAGATGGGCAAGGTCTCCTTCCATGCGCCGGTCATCCCGCACGTCGGTGCTGACCGCGAAGTCCTCGGCGAAGAGATCACCGTTCTCGGAAAGACCTTCAAGTACTGGGCCGCCACCGTCGGTAACCCGCACTGCGTCATCCTGGTGGACGACCTCACGCCCGACCTCGCCAAGACGTACGGGCCGCACCTCGAGGTGCACCCTAATTTCCCGAACCGCACCAACGTCCAGTTCATGCAGATCATCGACCGCAAGAATGTGCGCATCGAGATCTGGGAACGTGGCGCCGGCTACACGATGGCCTCCGGTTCCTCCTCTTCGGCTTCGGCCGCCGTAGCTCGTAAAATGGGCCTAGTTGATGCAGATTTAGCGGTCAATATGCCGGGAGGTCAGATTATCATTGGCATCGGCGATGATTATTCCATCGTGATGACAGGCCCGACGACCCCTGTTGGCATCTTCGAGATGCACCCTGGAGTCCCGGTCCAAGACGTCGCCGTCTAGGCGGACCGTCTTCCCACCAGGTTTTTCCTCCTTTGGCGCGTCCTTTCGGACGACGCTTTTCACCGCACACCCTCACCATGGCGCCGCGTCAGCCGTTGCCCGACATCTCCGAAGACGATCTCATCGATCTGGCTGGCGGTGCGACCGTGCTGCTTGCCAAGGAGCTGGTAGCGAAGGGGAAAGTGAAAAAGGCCCTTTGGACGCCCCCGGTCGCCGAAGCCCTCGTCGACGACGGCAAGGAGTCACGCGAAGCCCGCTGGAATCTCCGTTCGGTCACCTTCCAGCGCAACGAGTGTGGCTGCGAGGTCTCCGTCGGCCGAAGAAAACTGTGCGTGCACTCCGTGGCCGCCTACCTCGTGCTTGCGACCAAGGAGGGTTATATGAAGCCCGAGACAATGGCGCCGCCCAAACCGGCCGCACCGCCCGGCAAACCGGCGACAGCGACCACGACGAAGGAAAAGACGGCTGATACGAAGAAGGAAAAATCAAAGGAAGCGGAGACGACCCCGGCAGGACCCCGGCTCAAATCCCTCACTCTCTCAGAAAAACGGGGCACGCCCATCGAGGTGCGCTTCATCATTCCGCCGAACATCGTCACCGCCGCCGCGCGCGACGAGATCATCTGCCGGCTCGAGCTCCGCGTCGACGGGGCTCAGGTCGCGCCCGAGAACCTCGACCGCAGCAAGGCTTGGACCATCGAGCCGGACACGGTCTTCTTCCTGGCGATCCTCGAAAACCTCTGCCACGGCAAGCTCCAGGGCATCCTCCCGCTTACGCGTCGCCATCTTCGCCAGCTCCTCGCCATCGGCAAAGGCCTCAAGATCTTCCGCATGGCCAATGCGCCGGAAACCGCGCTGGCCTGGGATGGCGACCAGCTCGACAAGGTCCACGAACACCTCGACGAACCCGCGCCGACGCCGCAGACCAACGCCGCCGGTGAAGCCCCCGAAGACGGCCCCGAGGAGCAGGAAGTCCGTTCGCAAGAACGCGGCCGCGACGACCGCCCTTGGGTCGATGGCTCGATGAAATGGCTGCGCATCCGCCTCCCCCAGCAATCTTCCGGACCGGTCGCCGAGCTCCGCGACGTGCTCCAGCGCAGTGGCTTCACCCTCGAGACCACCACCCGCGAATGGTACCTCGCCGGCACGATCCAGGTGCTCAACTTCCTCGCCCGCCATCACAAGCTGCTGATGACGGACAATGGCGCGTTCTTCACGCATAACCTCTCACACTCCCTGCGTAACGTCGACCTCGCCAAGGCGAAGTGCGATGCGTCCGAAGAGAACGGTGGTTTCCGCTTCGCCATCGGCATCGACCCCGAAGGCAAATCACCGAAGGTCATCCAAGAAGCCCTCTCGAGTGGTCGCATGTTCTTCTACACCGACCAGGGTCCACGCCTCATCACGCCGGAGTTGATGGAGTCGATCCGCAACGCCCAGCGCCGCATCACCGGCGAATCCAAGCGCGACGTCGACCTGGACCTCAACCTGAAGATCGGGTACGCCGACCTCGCCAGTGCCGACGCCATCGCCGAGGAACTGCAGGCCGCTTTTGCGCCGCCCGAGACCTGGAGCAAGCGCTCGTCCGCGATCCGCAACCTTTCGAAGCTCCAGCCTGCACCCATCCGCGAGGAACTCAGCACGATACTCCGCATCTACCAGCAGGTCGGCGTAGCCTGGCTCTGGCATATCCACAATAATTCCCTCGGCGGCCTCCTGGCCGACGAGATGGGCCTCGGCAAGACCGTGCAGGCCTTGGCCTTCATGGAGGCCCTGCGCCAGCACCGCCCCGAAGACGGCCCCTGCCTCGTCGTCTGCCCGGCTTCGCTCGTCGAAAACTGGCGCCGTGAAGCCCGTCGCTTCACCCCTTCGCTCAAGGTCCTCGCCCACCACGGCCAGAACCGCTTCACCGCGCAGGAATACCTGCAGCGCTTCGACCTAGTCATCACCTCGTACGGCACCCTTTCCCGCGACATCGCCGCGTTCTCCCTCATCACCTGGGGTGCCGCGATCTGCGACGAAGGCCAGAACATCAAGAACTCCCGCGCCCAGGCCGCCAAGGCGGTCAAGCAGCTAGTCGCGAAGGGGCGCTACATCCTCACCGGTACGCCGGTGGAGAACTCGCTCGAAGACCTGCGTTCGCTCTTCGGCTTCCTGATGCCGGGCTACCTGCCCAAGCCCGAGGAACGGATTCAGGCCGAGGAACGCAAGTGGCACGACGACCGTCTCCTGCAGATGGCCGCGCCTTATATCCTGCGCCGCTCCAAGGTCGCCGTCGCCCCTGAGCTCCCGGCCAAGATCGAGCAGATCGTCTACTGCGATTTCGAGGACAACCAGAAGAAGATCTACGACGAAATCCTCGAGTCCACGCGTCAGGAGATCTTCGAGATGGAGATGGGCGGCGCCACGCAGGCCCGCATCCAGATGGCGGCCTTCAACCAACTCCTCCGCCTCCGTCAGATCTGCGCCGACCCGCGCATCCTCGATCCAAAGATGGAAGAAGCCGACTCGGCGAAGCTGCAGGCCTTCCTCGAGCTCGTCGAAGAATCCAAGGATGCCGGCCACCGCATGCTGGTCTTCTCGACCTTCGTCACCGCACTGCAACTCCTCAAGACAGCCCTCGAGGACCGCGATATCCCGTACTGCTACCTCGACGGCTCCACCAAGGACCGCCAAGGCGTGTGCGACACATTTAATTCCACCCCCACGATCCCGGTCATGCTCATGTCGCTTAAGGCGGGCGGCACGGGCCTTAACCTGACGGGCGCCGACACGGTCATCCATTTCGACCCGTGGTGGAACCCGGCCGCCGAAGCCCAGGCCACGGACCGCGCCCACCGCATCGGCCAGACCCGCACGGTCACCAGCATCAAACTGATTGCCTCCGGAACCATCGAAGAGCGCGTCATGGAGCTGCAAAAGTCCAAGTCTGAGATGTTGCGTAAGCTCCTGACCGAATCAGACTCCGTTTCGTCTGGCCTCAGCCTTGACGTCATCAAGGACCTCCTCCGCAAGGACTAACCCCATGCTTTCCACCCTTATTCGCCGCAACAAGCCCAGGAGCGAGATGTCGTTCATGGAACACCTCGACGACCTGCGCATCTCGCTGATCCGGGTCGCCACCGTCTTCGCCATCGGCATGGTCACCGCCCTCGTCTTCTATCGCGAGACCCCGGCCCTGCTGAACATGCCGCTCGAGTGGGCCAAGCACCCAGAAACTTCCCCGCTCGCCTTTGCTTTAAGCCAACCTGGAGAAGGGCTGGTCAACATGGGAGAGCTCAAGGAGTTCACTTTCATGGGCGTCTGGAAAGTCCTCATGTACGCCGGCTTCGGCGTCGGCGTGGCCGTCGCTTCCCCGGTCTTCCTCTACGAGACGGCCCGTTTCGTCGGCCCGGCGCTCACGGATCGCGAAAAGAGCGGGCTGGTCCCCTTCTGCGGTGCCGCCCTTGTCCTCTTCCTCATGGGAGCCGCCCTGGCGTTCTATTGGCTCAGTCCGATGTCGATCCAGATCTGGCAGCACTTCGCCGAAGGCATGAAGATGGAAGTCACCTGGCAGGCTTCGGACTACTACGCTTTCGTGGTCATGATGTGCCTGCTGACGGGCCTGACGTTCCAATTCCCCCTCGCGCTGATCGTCCTCATGTGGCTCGAACTCGTCCGACCCAAGACCTTGCTCAAGTCCTGGCGCGGCATGCTGGTCGGTATCATGCTCCTTGTCGCGCTCATCACCCCGATTGCCGAACCCATCTCGCTCCTGGTGATGACCGGCGTGCTGTTCAGCTTCTACCTCGCCGCCGTCGCGGTCGGTACCGTGATCGTCCGACGCAAACGCGTCGCCCGCGGCGATAAGCCCGACCCGGAAGACGACGATCTCCCGGACGACGATGAGGATGACTCCTCCTATCAAGAAGAGTACCGTCCGAAGCCCCGTAAGCCGGTGACCCCTTCCGACAGCAGCTCGGCTCCGGCCAAGCCCAAGTCCACGCCGCCTCCCGCGGAAGGCGACCTTTCCTCCCTCGACTAATCCCATGATCAAGCGACTGCTCCTCGTCCTCCTGGCTTCCGCCGCCTCGGCCTCAGCCCAGACGACCGCCTTCGGCACGAAAGCCACGGCGAACGCGACCGCACCGGGCGATTCAGCCGCCACCGCGCCCGCCACCAAGGGCGCATCGAAAGCGGTCGAAGAAGAAGTCGATGACTCCGTCGTCATCACTCTCTTCCGCTCCCTCACCCCGCCCGAAGCCAAGACGACCCGCACGTTCCAGCTCTCCAAGGTCAATAAGCTCGGCTTCACGGAGACGACCAAGGAACTGCAGCGCCTCTACTCGGCCTTCGCCACCCAGCGTATCATTGACGGCTCCCCGTCCGGCTCGAGCAAAGCCACTGGTTATCTCGCGACGGTGAACTACTCGCTCCTCCAAGACCTGGGCGATAACCGCTTCCTCGCCAAGGCCGCTTGGCCTGCCGCTGGCCCCAACGAAGCGCTCGCCGCCGGCGCCGATACGATGGCCGTGCTCCTCCTCGACAAGCCCGCCAAGGTCGGCGACACGGGTAAGATCACGGGCATGCACGTCGGCACCGTCGCCCTGCTCTTCACCGCCAACTACGCGCCCCTCACGGGCAAGCGCTTCACGCTCCGCCGCGAAGCTTTCGTCGAATGCGCCACGCTCGAGGACTCCCCCGCTGGGCTCCAGAAATTCGT
Source organism: Opitutia bacterium UBA953 (assembly GCA_002293125.1). Classification (GTDB taxonomy): domain Bacteria; phylum Verrucomicrobiota; class Verrucomicrobiia; order Opitutales; family UBA953; genus UBA953. The sequence continues at coordinate 43,757 of DBCR01000013.1, read as the reverse complement.
GGAAGCCGTCATCGCCGGCGCCGAGATGAGCGCCACGACCAACGAGCAGATTCCTTGCAAGAAGTGTGGTGGCATCGGTTTCACCCGCGAAGCCCAGAAGGGCCAGCTGCTCGACAAGCGCATCCCTTGCGCCGACTGCGCCAGCAGCGGCAAGGTGATCATCTCGGTCGAAACGAAGTTCATCCCCTGAGCCTGCCCTAGGGGGCCCTACCCCTGCATCCTGCGCTTGCGCAAGGGCTTTTTCACCCGCACATTGCGGCGTGTCCTCCCCGTTGCACGCTGGCCTTGAAGCCCACTTCGCGGCCCTCGAGAAATTCCTCGCGGCGCAGGAACTCGCGTTCGAACCAGAGGTGCGCCCGATGGTCCGCGATGTGCTCGCCCATCCGGGAAAACGCCTTCGTCCATTACTCGCGTTCAGCTCCGGCGCGGGCGGCCCTCCGCCCGACGCCTTGGTTCGCGGCGCCGGCATCATCGAACTCGTCCACCTCGCTACGCTCGTCCATGACGACGTCCTGGACGGCGCCGACACCCGCCACGGCAGCGATACCCCCAACCGCACCCACGGAGCCCACGCGGCCGTGCTTTTCGGCGATGCCCTCTTCGCCCACGCCCTCGTCCTCGCCGCCGACCACCCGACGCCGGAACTCTGCCGCATCGTCGCACGCGCCTCCCGCGAGGTCTGCTCGGGCGAAGTCTGCCAGACGTTCTCCCGCGGCCAGGACGACCTTTCCCTCGAAGATTATTACCGCCATATCCGCCTGAAGACGGCCGAGCTCTTTGAAGGCGCCTGCCATGTGGGCGCCCTTCTGGCAGGCCGCCCGCCGGAACACATCACGGCTTGCTCCCTCTTCGGACGCCATCTCGGCATCGCCTACCAGATCTACGACGACCTCGTCGACCTGCTGCAGGACGACACCAAGGCTGGCAAGACCCTCGGTACTGACGCCGCCAGCGGCAAACTGACCTTGCCGATGTTGCTCGAGCGCGACCGCTCCGGCAAAGGCTTCCTCACCGCTCTCCGCGCCGGGGGCGATGCCCGCAAGCTGATCTCCGCCGAAGCCTGGCGCGAAAGCTTCCGCCGGCTCGACGCCGAAATCGCCGCGGCGGAACAGGCCCTCGAACCGATTGCCGGCTCCCCTTCGCCCTTCTTCCTGCTGCGACTCACGGCCTTCCTGCGCGAAGCCGCCGCCCGACTCGCGCCGAAGGCATGAGGATCTTCCGCACGACCGCAGCCGAACGCCTAGCCTTGGCCTTCGTCCTGGGCTGCCTCGCCGCCGCTACGGGCCTGTTGCTGCTTTGGCGTTCCCTCTGATCAGGGAATGAATCGCTTCGGGTCGAAGCCACGTGCCTTCAAGGCCGCGCGCAGGTCGTCGATGTTCACCTTGTCGCCCGGCTTTACCCCGAAATGGCCAAACCAACCGGCGCGCATCTCGATGGCGAAGCGCACCTGGTCGGTGGTCGAAGTGGTGGTCTCGGTATCGCCTGAGGTCATGGTCCGGACCTCAAGGACGGTTCCATCGCGCGCGATGAACGCGATATCGAGATCGAGCGGGGTGTCCTTCATCCAGAAGCTCATCCTCATCTCGGCATCATACATGAAGGCCATCCCTTCCTCATCGGTCAGTTTGGTGACGCCCATCAGGCCCCGAGCTTTCTCGAGGTCAGTCGCGGCGATTCGCAGCTGACCAAGTACCTGTCCCATGCGCACCGGGAAGCGCGTCTCGAGGCCGAGCTCGGCGACCGGCGCCGAGGAGGCTTGGCGGCTATCGCAGGCGACCAGCGCCAAAGCGAGGAAAAGGAAGAGCGACCGAATCATGGCGGTCAGTGTTCCTGCGATTGCCTCGGTGGCAAGATTCGCTTGCTTCGACGCATGGAACGCGACCCGCAGGCCCACTGGCTCGAGACCGAGACGGCCCTGCACTACGCCCGGGCGGCCGTGAGGGTCGGGATGTGGGCTTCCGAACGCGTGCTCATCGAGCGACATTTTTCCAAATCTCACCGCATCCTCGAACTCGGCTGCGGCGGCGGTCGGGTGGCCCTGGGATTGTTACAGTCCGGCTACCCTGATGTCATCGCGACGGACTTCTCTCCGATCATGGTGAGCCTCGCCCGCGCGGTGCTGGCCGATCATGACGAGGCCTGGGAGAAAATCGTCGAACAACAGGACGCCACCGCCCTCACCTACCCCGATGCTTGCTTCGACGGAGCAATCTACGCCTTCAACGGACTCATGTGCCTCCCCCGCCGAGCTCACCGCTTGGCGGCACTCCGCTCAATCCATCGCGTGCTGAAACCCGGCGGCATCCTGCTCTTCACGGCTGCCGACCGCGAGAAAGGCGCCTACGCCGCCTACCGGGCGAAGGAAGGCGAGCCAGACGATGGAATTCCAGGCGACCGCTGGCACGAGAGCGATACGTCACCGGTCTTCATGCACAGCAGCACCGAAACCGAAACCCGCGGCGAGCTGTCGGAAACGGGCTTCACGGTGATCGAGTGTCCTCTGAGCACCGAAGTCGCCGCAGATGGTCCACTCGTCCGGCAGTTCGCCGGCGAGACGCGTTTCTTCGTCGTCAGAAAGTCTTGAGGGAACCGCCCCGCATGGGTCTTGTCGGGATACCCATGCCTTTCAGTCGTTCGCTGTTACTTCTCCTCCTCCTGCCTTCAGCGGCCCGGGCACTGGATCTCCACGTCTCCCCCCAAGGCGATGACCGTGCCAGCGGTAAAGCCGACGCCCCCTTGGCCTCACTCGAAGGCGCCCGACTGGCCGTCCGTAAACTGCCTCGTCCGCTCACCGAACCCGTCCGGGTGATCTTCGCAACGGGTACGTATCGCGTCACCGAAGCCGTCGCGTTCGACGAGAAGGATTCCGGCGATGCGGGGCGGACCATCTCCTACGAAGCCGCCCAGGGCTCGAAGGTCATCATCTCCGGCGGCAAGGAACTGCCCGCCTTCGGCCCGGGTAAGGATGGCCGCTGGACTTTACAGATTCCCGCCGGCACCGAGACGTTCGAGCAACTGTGGGTCGGAGACCTCCGCGCCATCCGCGCCCGAACAAGTAACCCGGGTACCCGCTTCATGCGTAGCCTCGAGAGCGAAGCCCCGATTCCGGGTGGCATAACGACCCCCGGCTTCACGGAACAAACACTCCGCGTCGTCCCGAAGGAGCTGACGTCGTTCAGCGAGGTGAAATCTTCCGAGGCCCAGGACGCCTTGGTCACATTCTTCCACAAATGGGACACCACGCGCAGCCGTGTGGAATCGGCCGACATCTCTTCCGGTACCCTCAAGGTCCGCGGGCCGGCCCAGAAGGGCAACACCGCCTTCGACCATCATACCGGGATGGTCATCGAGAACCTGCTATCGTTACTCGATGAGCCCGGCGAATGGTTCCTGAGCCGCTCCGGCCAGCTGTCCTACCTGCCGCGCGGTGGCGAGACCGTCGAGAAAGCCATCGCGACCTATCCCGTCGCGGAGAAGTTGCTCACTTTCACGGGTAAAGCTGGCGACAAGGTCCGCCATCTGGCCTTTCGTGGACTCGCCTTCCGCCATGCCAAAGGCCTGCCCTCGCTCGCCACCGCCGTCCCTAATCAGGCTGCCGTCCGGACGGTCGATGGCGTCATCACCCTCGAACACGCGCAGCAGGTCGCGTTCGTCGGCTGCGAACTTTCCCACGTCGGCAGCTACGGCTTCTCCCTCGGACGCGGTACCCGCGAGGTGAGCATCGAGAAATGCCTCATCACCGACCTCGGCGCCGGCGGCATCAAGCTCGGGACGCTCAACGACGAGCCCAAGCCCGAGAATCATGCCAGCCATAACCGGGTGCATAATAATATCATCCGCGATGGCGGCCTGGTCTTCCCTTGCGCGGTCGGGGTCTGGATCGGCTCCTCCTCCGACAACGAGGTGACGCACAATGAGATCTCGGACTTCTTCTACTCCGCGGTCTCCGTCGGCTGGCGCTGGGGCTACGCGCCCAGCAACGCCAAGCGCAACAAGGTCGAATGGAACCACCTCCACCACCTTGGCAAAGGGCTGCTGAGCGACATGGGCGGCGTCTACACGCTCGGCCCGTCCGAAGGCAGCTCGGTCAGCCATAACCACATCCACCACGTGACCTGTTTCACCTACGGTGGCTGGGGACTCTACACCGACGAAGGCAGTACGGGCATCACGATGGAAGGTAACGTGACCTACGACACCACCGACGGCGGCTTTCACCAGCACTACGGCAAGGACAACGTGATTCGGAATAACGTCTTCGCCTTCTCGGAAGAGTATCAGGTGAAACGCGCGCGTGCCGAGGAACACCTTTCGTTCACCTTCGAGAAGAATATCGTCATCTTCGACCGCGGCGAACTCCTCGGACCCGGCTGGACCGGTACGACCGCCAATTTCCTGAATAAGAGTAACGTCTACTGGGATGTCTCGGCCCGCCCGGTGACCTTTACGGAAAAGAAGTTCTCTTTCGCCGACTGGCAGAAGAAAGGCCAAGACGTCAACTCGGTCATCGCCGACCCGCTCTTCGTCGACCCGGCCAAGCGTGACTTCCGCCTCAAGCCCGGTTCACCGGCCCTCGCCCTCGGCATCAAGTCGATCGACGTCTCCGCGATGGGTGTGCTGCGTGATGACCCCGTCTGGCGCAAGTTAGCAGATACTTTCGAGCGCGGCCCAGAGCTCGCCCGCCCGCCACGCCCGGAAGCCCCGCCCTTGAACATCCGCCAAGCCTTCGAAGGACGCATCATCGATCAGCAGCGCCCCTTCCCGCATGCATCGCCGGCGTTGTCGGTCCTGCGGTCCGCCCCCGGTAAGCCCCGCGTGAGCCTCGGCGACGCCCTGCGCACGACACCCGCCAAGCATGCCGAAGGCAAGCAGTCCCTGCTCTTCCAAGACGCCCCTGGCCTCCCCGCCCATTACTACCCGATGCTCTCTTTCAATCCGCATCATCGGACCGGGACGTCGACCGTGAGCTTCGCCCTTCACCTCGAACCCAAGGCGATCTTCATCCACGAGTGGCGCACGAAGGGTAACCCCTACCGCAGCGGCCCCGTGCTGCATATCCAGAACGGCCGCCTCACCGGCGTCAAAGGCCTCGATGTCGCCGTACCGACGCAGAAGTGGATCCGCTTCGAGCTCTCCGCCGTCATCGGCGACGCCGTCACGGGCCGCTGGAACCTGAAGGTGACCCCGGAAGGCGAACCGACCAAAGAATTCAAAGACCTGCCCTGCCGTCACCCGGACATGAAGACACTCGAATGGGTCGGCTTCATCAGCAACGCCGACGAGAAGACCGAATTCTATCTCGACGACCTGGCGATCCTCACGGACGACCCGGCCCGCTGATCACTTGGCGGACTTAGGGTTCTCCTTGAAGAAGCGGGCGATCAGTTCCGTCGAGCCCTTGGCGTATTCGTGGCCGCCCCCATGGATGGCGGTCACGAGCGGCGCCCCTTTGGTCGAGGCATAGATCGTCGCGTCCAAGACGCCTTCCTTGGCCCAAGGCTGGCCTTCTTCGGCGCATCCGTTGATACGCCTTACGGCGGCGAAAGTCGCCTGCTGCCAGGTGAACTTGACGAGCGGATCCTTTTCACCGGCCACGTGGATCACCGGCAGGGGCGTCGTGGGCTTTCCGTCCGGACGGAGGCTGCCGGCGACCGAGCCGATGGCCGCCAAGACCTCCGGGCGGGCCTGCCAGAGCAGGTAGCTGAAGGCCGCCCCGTTGGAGTGGCCCATCGAATAGATCCGACGGTCATCGACCGCATGCTGCTTCTTCAGGTCAGCCAGGATGGCATCGAAGAGTTTGATGTCACGACCACCTTCGCTGGTGACGGAGGTCTGCCAGCCCGGCATGCGGCCTTCCTTATCGACGAGCGGCGAGACGGTCGGCAGGCCCTGCGGGAAGACGAGAATCGAAGCCGTATCGATCTCGCCGTAACCCCATCGGCCGGCGGAGTGGGTGGAGCGGCCACCATGGCCGTGCCAGCCGAAGACCACGGCCAGCGAGCCGCTGACACCCGCCGGCACGCGGACGAGCGCCGTCCGCTTCACGCCGTCGACCGTCCAGGTCTTTTCGACGAAGCCCTCCGGCGCCTTGGCCGCCAGCAGTTCGCGGATCTTGCCTTGGGCGGACAAGGAGGCCGCGCAGACCAAGGAGAGGCCAAGGAGAAGGAAACGGTGCATAAATAAAAAGGGCTCCCCGATATAACACCGGGCAGCCCTCAGAAGTTTCCTTAGGGGTGCTTATTCGCGACGACCGGCGAAGAGGCGGATGACGTAGAAGAGCAGCGTGACGAAGGAGGAAAACAGGACGAAGGCCGCGGCGACATGCTGGTCGGTCTCCATGGTGTTCTTGATCTCGTTGGTCTGGTAGAGAATCACCGTGGCCATCAGGATGATCATCGCGATGGAGAACCAGGTGCCGAGCGTCCAGCCGGCGAAGAGCGAGACGATGACGATACCGAGCGCGCAGATGCTGCCGATGACGATGGCGACCTTGAGGAAGGAGAAATCCAGGTTCGTCATGAACACGACGGCCGTCAGGGCGATCACGAGGGCGCCGGTGGCCATGCAGGCCGGAATCAGGATCTCGCCAGGGTTACCCTTGGTGACGATGGCGGTGTAGTAGATCAAAGGGACGAAGATCAGCGCCTGCATGAGGATGTAGAGGCCGAGGCCGGCGTATTGTGCGGCGCGGGAGGCGCGGTTGAAAGCCAGGGACTGGGCGGCGGTGGTGCCGAGCCAGAAAAGGACCATCACCCCGAGGATGCCCCAGGAGCCGATGCCGGCGATGGCGCGCATGAACGTCTCGGCGACGCCGCTCACGAAGAACCCGTACAGGGCGAGGGCGAAGGCGGCGAACGAGGCGGCCACCAGGCCGTAGGTGCGACGGAAGAAAGCCGCGCGGTCAGAGGCCGGAGCATCAGCGACGATGAAGGGATTTGATTCCATGTCCTCCATCTTACCCCTTTCCCCCGGCAGTCAAGTCCGCCCCGCCCTTCACTGGTTACGAAACCGTACCGAAATTATCCTAAAGCGTCGTCCGAGATGCGGTACCGGGTGTTCGTCGGCGACCCTCTGGACGATTAGCTCACAGACGGAGTTCCCACCCTCCCCTTCGGCCCGCCCGATGATCTTGAAAGTGTCCCCCCGAACCGTCAGCACCGGCGCCCAAGCCTCCAGCAAGTCGTCCGCCCTAAGATGAATGGGTAATTCCGGGGCCACCGAAGCATAGGGGCGGTTGATGCCCGCGTCTTCCAAAGCGCGCTCCAGAATCCGTGATCGAGCGAAGGCCCCCAAGGAAGGATACGGCCAGCCATGACTCGGCTGTAGTTCGACGACTTTACGGGCTAGCTCGGTAAGCTTGTCCGCCTCGAAAGACCGCACTCCTTGCTGACCAGTCAGCCCAGCGAAAATCGTTTCCGGCAAGAATGCCGCAGGCTTGTCTGCGATATCGACAGGACTGAGCGCCCCCCATTTGGCGAGCGATGCACCGCCAGGCCTGGTAAAGAAAACTGGGCCTCGCAATTCCTGCGGTGCGAACGGGCCACCGACATTCGCTTTCCATGGGCCTTCCGCCGCCCGCAAGAACGCCTCCCAGGCCTTGGGGTCTCGAGAATTGACGTTGAATGGGCCCACCACGTAAAGCCCCCGGGCGGCGTCGGCCGACCCAGCAACCACTTCGCCACCAGCTACCATCAAGAATGGGTTATGCGAAACGACGCCCGGCTCGGGTGCCGTTAATGGCGCGGCAAAGAACCCCGAATCCAAGCTCTCAAGCCAACCCTCCGAACCCGCGGGCTCCAAATGTCGGAGCGAACCGACGGACAGACGAGGAGCGCTGGGGAAATCCCGAAGCCTCACCGAGGCAAACGCCCCCGCCTCGGCGGCATCATGACGATTGGGGTGGAGATCCCAGAGCGGCCCAGCCAACGGCGAAGCATCGTGATCCACGACATCCAACGCGGCCCCCACAGGATGATCGACGACCCATTCGATGGCGTGCATCGGCTCCGAAAAATTCCACCTCGGGCTTGAAAACCGCCCCGCGGCGGCCGTCGCCCAGAACTCCGTCATCTCGCGCGGCTTGAGGCGTACCCGCAGACAGGCCCGACGCTCTTCGATGACATACCCCGAACTATCCTCCCGCGAGTAATCTTCACCGTTGGTGCGAATGATGAAATCAGGAAAGGGTATATTCTCCAAGGCGATGAGGGGCTTGGCGGGATAGTCAGCGATGGCGACATCGCGCGACGGCTCCCCCGCATAAGGCCGGAGACAGATACCGACCTTACCCCTGAAGCGTAACGCAATTTCGATTCGATCCGTCGGCAGGAAGACCGTCGGCTCCGGGCGCTTCCATCCGGGACCATGAGCGGCCCGGTCCATCTTCCATGTCGTCTTGGTCAGGATGCGTGCGAGGCCTTGCGGCTGACTCGCTGGCGCAGGATTGACCAACGCATAAACCTCGCCCGGCAAAAGCCCCCGCCTCGCCATCCCATAGGTCGACGCATCGGTGATTTCGGCCCAGAACCACAGACCCCGCTCACGCAAACCTTGTCGGACGATTCCGAAATCTTCCTGCGGGCAGTCATCCAAATCCGCGATAAACGAACTCTGCGTCTCGAGATTGGTTACCGTCACCTCCGGCGATCCGGTGATCTCCACGAGGAACATCTTGCCCTGCGGGCCAGCGAGCACCGGCACGGTGAGTCGATTCCAGAACACTACCGTGCCATGGAACCGTAACCGATGTCGACCGTCGCTTCGTGAGTTGAAAAAGCCTAAGCTCAACCTGAAATCCGCGAGCACAGGCAAGGTGGAGAGCGACCTCCGGCCGTCTTCGATGCGAATGAGCGGATACCCTTTCACGGCAGAGGACACGAAAGGGGAACTCGGCAGAGCCTGCCCTATCGCCTCCCCGAGCTCCGAAGCCAGCACCGCGTCGTTGGAGAGATCCTTCTTCCAGCCGCCGTTGACAGGATTGGTGAGCAGACCTCTCACCTGCCAGGAGGAAGACCGGCCTGACGCCGCATCGAAAAACTCAGGCCCGCCAGCGGCCAAAGCGACGGATCGCGAAGGCGATACCGACTCAGCCAAGGCGAACGAGAGTTTGGCTCGGCCCGCTGCCGTCCGAGCCCAGGCTGAAGCCTGCCCCAAGGCCACGGAGCGGGCGGCCACGTCGTGGCCCATGGAGAGGTCTATCGTCGACCAACGGCAAAGGAGGGAACCGTCGGCGAATTCGCCTGTCAGCTTAACCTGCGCTGACTTACCTACGGCCACAAGTTGTCCGGGCGATGATTCATAACTAAGGCCGACATCAGGGCCGAGCCCGGCCTGTAATTCCGCCAGACCAAGCCAAGCGGCGTTTTCAGAGGCCGTTCGCAAAGCGCGTCCTCGTCGGATCGCCTCCTGCTGCCTATGTTCGAGCGTGAGCAGCGCGGCCAACGAAAAGGCCAGCGCGACCAGCCCCGCTAACACCATCAGCGAGGCCAGTAATACTAATCCGTTTCTCTTATTCATGGATGAGGAATAAGCCCCATCGTCTTTCCATTGATAATAAAAGGGCAAAACAGGATATATCTCAGGTATCGCTTCCATGAAGACATCATTGCGCAAAATCCGCGTCAGCCGTCCCACGGCCTATCCGACCTTCCCGCTCACGAAGAGACCTTCGATATCTTCGCCACCTGAAGGCAAGAAGCGCGTATTGGTGATCGAGGACCAGTCCGCGGTCTGCGACCTGGTCGCGGAGATGATCCACGCGCACCCGCGCTGTGACCTCGCCGGCAAAGGCGACGATGGCGAGAGCGCGGTCGAGCTGGCGCTGCAGCTACGCCCCGATATCCTGGTGCTCGATGTCATCATGCCCGGCGTGGGCGGCATCGAGGTCCTCCGTCGTCTCGGCGGCAGCCTGCCCGCGATGAAGGTGCTGATCTTCTCCGGAAAGCAGGAGCCGCACATCGTCCGCGCGCTCATGCAGGCGGGCATCCACGGCTTCGTGAACAAGAACGGCCCGCTCTCCGAGCTCCGCAAGGCGCTCGAGGCCATCTCGCTGGGTAATACCTGGTTCAACGAGGACTTCAGCCGCACCGTCCGTCAGGCACTTGCCTCCCCCTCCCACCTTGGCGAAGGGGTGATCGACCAGCTGACCCCGCGCGAACG
>DBCR01000013.1:13583-33532 GCA_002293125.1 Opitutia bacterium UBA953 | reverse complement strand
TGAATATCAGCATCAAGACCGCCGAGAACCATCGGGCCAACCTGATGCGCAAGCTGGGCGTAAGGGACGTGGCCGGACTGGTCCGCTTCGTGGTCCGCCAAGGGCTGGTCGACCCGGCGGCGGAATAAGATTGTTACCAAAGAACGCCGTTTTGCGTTCGCCTGCGGCGGGGAGGAGGACAGGATCTTTCTTACTCCCCCATGAAGACAACTTCCCGGAAGGCGAAATCGGTCGTGGTCGTGGAAGACCAGACCGCCATCTGCGAACTGATCATCGAGATGCTCGAGGCCCGCGGGATTTATCGCGTCCTGGGCTCGACGGCCGACGGCAACGAAGGCCTCGCGCTGGCGAAGCAACTCAAGCCCGACATCCTCATCCTCGACATCCTCCTGCCAGGCATCAGCGGGCTGGAAGTCCTCCGCCAGCTCCACGGTACGCAACCTGACCTGAAGGTCCTGGTGTTCTCCGCCAAGTCCGAGAAGCAGCTCGCCCGCGGGCTCCTCAAGGTCGGCGTCCGCGGCTATGTCCCGAAGAGCGCCCGCCTCTCCGAACTCCGCCAGGCGGTCGACGCCGTGGCCGCCGGCGACACCTGGTTCAGCGAAGCCTTCCAAAAAGCCATGGCCGACGCCCTCACGGCGCCGGAAAGCGACGTCGACGCCAAGGGCTCCACGCTCACCGAACGAGAGAAGGAAATCGCCATCCTGCTGGCCAAGAGTTTCTCGAGCAAGGAAGTGGCGGTGAAACTCGATATCAGCGCCAAGACGGTCGAGAACCACCGCACGAACCTGATGCGCAAACTCGGCGTCCACGACGTCGCCGGCGTCATCCGCTTCGTCGTCCGCCAAGGCTTCTACGACCCTTCGGACGGCTGAGCGGGCCGTTTTTGGCCTTCCTCCCGGGATATGGAGGCATTCGTTTGCGATTCGGATGTTTTCTCTTAGACTCACACCATGCTCGTAAACTGGCCGCAGCGACTCGGTCCGATGGCGATGGCACTGGCCCTAGCCACGGCTGGTCATGCCTGCGAGCTCTGCCGCCAGGCTTATGTCACCGCGTTGGAAGCCGCCCCGAAAGCTTCCGCCCTGCACCCTCAGGCGCCCGTCGTAGCCTACCGACTCGAGGTCTCTGAAAAGATGCTCAGCCCGGCCGGGCAGCCGGTCAAAGTCCTTGCTCTCAACGGAGGCACCCCGGGACCCGTCCTCCGGTTCCGCGAAGGCGACGTCGCCCGGGTCACCGTCGTCAACAGCCTGACCGACGAGACCACCTCGATCCACTGGCATGGCTTGCTGGTTCCCAACCTGGAGGATGGCGTACCCGAGGTGACGACCCCGCTTATCCGGCCCGGACAATCCCGCACGTTCGAGTTCCTCATCCGTCAGCACGGCACCTACTGGTATCACAGCCACACCGGCCACCAGAAACAACGCGGCGTCTACGGCGCCATCGTCATCGAACCGAAACAGCCGGTCGTCGTCGCGTCCCATGAAGAGGTCGTCGTCCTTTCCGACTGGACGGACGAATCGCCGATGGAGGTCCAACGCACCCTCCTTCGCGGTAGCGATTGGTATGCCTACCGCAAAGGAACCGCTCAATCGCTCCTCGGCGCCTACCAAGCCGGCAAGCTGGACGAATACCTCGGCCAGCAGAAGAAACTCGTGCCACCCATGGACCTGTCCGACGTGGCCTTCGACGCCTTCCTGATGAACGGGCAACGGCGCCTGCGACTTGCGGGCAAACCCGGACAGACGACGCGCCTGCGCCTCGTCAACGCCGCCGCGGCGACCTACTTCTACCTCGATGCGGCGACCGGCCCCCTGAAGATCGTCTCCGCCGACGGCCAAGATGTCGTCCCGTTCGACCAGAAGCGCCTGCTGATCGGCCCCGCCGAAACCTATGACATCTTGGTGACGACGCCCGCGACCGGCTCCTGGGAGCTGCGCGCCACGGCCCAAGACGGTAGCGGCGCGGTCTCGGCCTGGCTCGGCGAGGGCCCGGAGCAGGCCGCCAAGTCGCCGCCTCCGCCTGGACGCTACGGCATGGACGACTACCTGCTGTCTATCCTCGACGAGCTTGACCCGGAACCAGACGCGCCGGAATCCGCCCGCCCGCTCTCACCTTACCTCAAGCTGCGGGCCGCGACCCCGCACCCGGTGGCCAAGTCGCACCGCGAACTTACCCTCAAGTTGGCCGGCGACATGATCCGCTACGAGTGGACCTTCGACGGCATGGATCCGCATCAAGCCGAGATGATCAAGGTCAAGGAAGGTGAGACGATCCGCGTTCGTCTGGTGAACAACACCATGATGCATCATCCCATCCATTTCCACGGTCACTTCTTCCGCTTGGTCGATCCCGCCGATCCGAATCCGGCCACCTCTCCGCTGAAGCACACCGTCGACGTCCCCCCGATGAGCGTCCGGACGATCGAGTTCACCGCCGACGAAGGCCGTGGCGACTGGCTCCTGCATTGTCACCTGCTCTATCATCACATCACGGGCATGGTCCGCACGGTCCGCGTGACGGGGGCGGACGGCGCCGAGCCGCCCCACCCCGCCGCGACGCACTCGATGCCGAAGACCTACGCCTGGGGCCAGGCCGCCTTGACGACGGCGGCCTTCACGGGCTTCGCGACCGTCCAGTCCGGCCGGGATAATTGGAATCTGCGTTGGGAGGAAGCGGTGGACGGAGACCACGGCCACGAGTATGAACTCGGCTATTCCCGTTACCTCGACACGCGCATCTCGTTACACGCCGGTTACCGCTTCGACACGATGGAGGGAGGGCGGGACGGACCCTTCGTCGGCTTATCCTATCGTCTCCCCTACTTCGTCGACTTCGTCCTGACGCAGCAAGCCGGGGGCGAGACCCGCGGCGCCCTGATGAAAAGCCTTCAGCTCACCGACCGGATCTCCCTCGACCTCGGCCTGCGTCGCGGCCGTCTCACCGGTACTTCCGGCTCCGCCGATCTTCGCCTCACGCTTTCGAAGCAGTTCTCGCTTACGGCGGGATACAGTTCAGACTTCGGAGCAGGCGTCGGTATCCTCACCCGTTTCTAAAAACCAACCTCCCCATGAAAACGCTCCTCATCCTCGCCCTGCTGTCCTGTTGCCTCGCCGTCTCTGGCGCCGACAAGCCCTCGGAAACCAAGCCTGCCGACACCGGAAAGGCCGTTGCGCCGAAGGCCTATCCGTTGAAGACGTGCATCGTCACCGACAACGACCTCGACTCCATGGGCGAACAGGCCGACTTCGTCCATCAAGGCCAGACGATCAAGGTCTGCTGCAAGCCCTGCATCGCCAAGTTCGAGAAGAATCCGGCGAAATACCTGAAGAAGCTCGAAGGTAAGTAAGCCCGCTCAGTAATGGTAGCGGGCCTGGAGGACGTAGATGACACCCTTCTCGACCCGATAGACCAGGCGATGCTCGAGCGTGATCCGGCGAGACCACCAGCCGGAGAAGTCGCCTTTCAAGGGCTCAGGCTTAGCCACGCCCTTGAAAGGCGTCTTGGCGATGTCGGCCAGCAAGCGCTCAAGCCTTTCATAAGTACGTGGCTCTTCCTGCTGCCAATACGTCCGATCCTCCAGAGCCCCCGACGACCAGCGGACATCAGCCACGGGGAGCCTTCTTGAATTTGCCTGCCTTGAAATCAGCTAGGCCCTTGCGGAGGCGGTCGGCGTTGCGAGGCGAGGAAAGGAGATGGAAGGTCTCGGCCATCGCGGCGTATTCGGCGGCATCGACCAACACGACGGAAGCGGCGCCGTTCCGGGTGATGGCCACGGGTTCGCGATCGGCATTGGCCGCCTCCATGAGGCTGGCGAGCTGATTACGGGCGTCGGTATAGGAGACGGTCTTCATGGCATCACTATGCGGTCTGTACAGAATTCTGTCAAGTAGGTCATCCGTCATCGAGTCGGGCAAAGTTGAACGCATGCCCCATCCTACCCTTTCGGCCCTGCAGAAAGAAATGAGGGTGAATCATTAGGCCTGACCGGAGTCTCCTCCCCCCCCCGGCTTGCGTCCAAGGCCGTTAGGCCTTCCAGTGAGGGCCTCCCTTCCATGACCACCACTGCCCAGGCCTACGGTTCCGCCTCTCCTTCTTCGAAACTCGCCCCGCTGCAGATCGCGCGCCGCGCACCGGGCCTGACTGATGTGCAGATGGAGATCCTCTACTGCGGCGTCTGCCACTCCGACGTCCATACGGCCCGCGGCGAATGGCCGGGCACGAACTACGCCTGCGTCCCGGGCCATGAGATCGTCGGCCGCGTGACGGCAGTCGGGGCCAAGGTGACGAAGCTCAAGGTGGGCGACATCGGCGCCACGGGCTGCCTGGTCGACTCCTGCCGCACCTGCCCGAGCTGTCAGAAGGGCCTCGAACAGTTCTGCCTCACGGGCGCGACCTTCACCTACAACAGCCCTGACAAGCATCTCGGCGGTCATACCTTGGGCGGCTACTCGTCCGGTATCGTGGTCGACGAAGCGTTCACCCTGCGCGTCCCGCAGGGCATGGATCTCGCCGCCACCGCCCCGCTGCTCTGCGCCGGCATCACGACCTACTCCCCGCTCCGCCATTGGAAGGTCGGCCCCGGCCAGAGGGTCGGCATCGTCGGCCTTGGCGGCCTCGGTCACATGGGCGTGAAGCTCGCCCGCGCCTTCGGCTCCCACGTCGTGCTCTTCACCACCTCCCCCTCCAAGGTCGCCGATGGACTCCGCCTCGGAGCGCATGAGGTCGTGATCTCGACCGACGCCGCCGCGATGGCCAAGCACGCCTGCTCGCTCGACTTCATCCTGGACTGCGTGTCGGCCCAGCACGACCTCAATGCTTACCTCTCGCTCCTGCGTCTCGACGGCACGCTCTGCCTCGTCGGCGTCCCCGAACAGCCGCTCGCGGTCCATGCCTTCAGCGTGATCATGCCGCGCCGCAACTTCAGCGGCTCCTGCATCGGCGGCATCGCCGAGACCCAGGAGATGCTCGAGTTCTGCGCGAAGCGCGGCATCGTCTCCGACATCGAGCTGATCCCGATCCAGAAGATCAACGAAGCCTGGGACCGCATGATCAAGCAGGACGTGCGTTATCGCTTCGTGATCGACATGGCGTCGCTGAAGACGGCCTGAGCTCAAATGAAGCAAACAAAAGGGCCGCCCGGATAGGCGGCCCTTCGCATATCCGGACCGAACGGCTTACTTGAGCAGTTCCTTGACCTTGGCCTCGATGGCGTCGGACCAGATCTGGTAGCCCTGGGCGTTCGGGTGCAGGAGGTCGGGCATGATGCTCTTGGGGAGCGTGCCGTCGGCCTCAAGGAACTTGGCACCGACATCGAGGAAGAAGACCTTCTTGTCGTCAGCGAAGCCCTTCACGATGGCGTTGGTGGCTTCGTTCTGCTGGCGGAATTTGTCTTCCTTGTTCGCGCCGCGCGGGAAGATGGCGAGAATCAGGATCTTGGCGTCGGGGCACTTCTGCTGGAGCTTGGCGACGATGGCCTTGATACCTTCGGCGGTCTGCTCGGCGGTGCACTGGTAGACAGCGCCGTTGAGCTCCTTCTGGGGGCGACCCTGGTGTCCGGTGTTGTTGGTACCGATCATCAGGACGATGGCCTTCGGCTTGAGGCCGTCGAAGTTGCCGTTTTCCAGACGCCAAAGCACGTGCTCGGTGCGGTCACCGCCGATGCCGAAGTTGGCGGCCTTGAGGGGAGCCCAGGTCTTTTCCCAGACGGCCTTGCCCTTGCCGTCCCAACCGTGGGTGATCGAGTCGCCGAGGAAGACGAGCTGGGCTTCGCCCTGCTTCGAGATGACGTTGAAGGATTCATGGCGCTTCTCCGTCCCCGGGTGGAGTACCGGCTGGATGGCGTAGTTAGTCGCGGCAGAAGCGGCGACGAGGGACGCCACGAGGGCGACGAGGGACGTGATGCGGGTCTTCATGGGGGTGCCGCACTCTGTCCCTTCCCTCGTCCGCTGGCAAGCCCGTGCCTCCTGATCAGGCCGGCCCAGGGAACATACCGCGAGACAAGGCCACGAACACCCACGCAAGCAGGAGCAGCCACAACCCGGAAAGGACACAGACGGTCCAAGCCGCCCGTCGCTCCCACTTCGGGGCGTCCTCATGAGTCCGCAGACAAAGGAATGCGACCGACGAGACAAAGGCGACCGGCACAGCCACGAAGCTCTGGAGCAGATGCACCGGTCGCTGGCTCCAGCCGAACGCCTCGGCCGCCAAGACCCATGGCATGCAGAGCAACACGATGACGGACGCCGCGATGAAAACCGTCCGCAGGAGTCGTCGCCATGCATCGCCGGTGGGCATGCCGAATCATGAGCCAGGACGCTCGGCTTAGCCAGCCAGATAGCAGGTGGTTCATTTTCAGCAGTTATCCTAATCCACCTAATCTTTGGCTTTTCCCAAGAACACCGCGTTTTTCCTTACCCTGTTCTGACCTATCCTCATCGTCGTCTTCATGACCAAGCCGCTGAAACTCATCCTCGCCGCCCTGGTGCTCCTCGCGGTCGTACTCGCCTTTTTCCTGACCCGACCGACAGGGATGCACATCGCCCCTTGGGATGGCTCAGGCCTGCTCGCGAAGGCCGAGCAGTCGCTCGAAGGTCTGCCAGCCAAGGAGGCCGAAACCTTGCGCGCCCTCCTTGTCTCCACCGGCCCCGGCCGCTACGACGACCGGGCAGGCGCTTGGATCAAGACCGCAACCAAGGATGACCTGAAGCCCGTCGCGGATTACGCCGTGGCCAGCCTGCGCGCGATGGCCGAAGCCGGTGACGCCGTCGCGATGTGGCACCTCCACTTCGTCCTGACGCAGCGGATCGACACCGGAGACGAGGGTTTCCGGTGGCTTAAAAAAGCCGCCCAGCAGGGTTACCCGCGCGCGGTCTATGACGTGACGAAGGAGAAACTGAAGCACGAGCCGGAGAAACTCCGCGCCGCGATGGAAGACTTCGCGAAACGGGAGGACGACGCCGGGATGCAGGCGCTCTACTGGTTCGCTTTCGCCCACGAGAAGGGTCAGGACGGACTCCCGAAGGACGCGGCCAAGGCCGCCGACTACCGGAACCGCGCCAAGGCCTTGGGCGATAAGCTGCTGGAGGCCGATAAGGCGAAGTGATGATTCACTTCGGCTCGGGTAGCGCGTAATAGGCGACCTCGGCGAAGAAAAACTCCGCCATGTTCAACTTGGCGTAGTCGTAATGGCTGACGGCCTTGAGCACCGCAGGTCGGGCGGAGGGATCCCCTGCCAACGCCACGACGGCCGCGGCGGCCAAGGGATGACGCATCCACGTGGATTCATAATTCTTCCGAGGCCCGCGCTTCTTGTAATCCACGATCCTGGCCAGGCGTTCGGCCTCGGCCTGCGTCGGTTGCGGGAACCAAGTCGGATTGGCCGCCCGCCAATCGGCCGTGCCGAAGAAACCTTGGTCGGCGTTATCGAACTGGGCGTGCGTATCGACCGACGACCGCGCGAATCGCGCGGTGACGTCGAGGCCCCGGCGGTAAGCGGCCTTGGTCGCGGCGTCGTCCTCGACGGAAGCGAGCCAGGCGAGGCCGGCCTGCGTGCCGACGTAGATCCAGAACTGCCCCTTCTGGAGACTCGGGATGAACGAAAGATCCCGTGGGCAGCCCAAGGCGCAGATCTCGCGGCGCGTCTCAGCCGACTTCGCAGGCTTCTCGTCCAAGGCCCGACGATAGCGCTCCAGCCAGACGGCGTCGCCGGTCATCTCATAGGTGGCGCGCAGCAGGTAGAGATAACGGGCGGCATCACGGAAATGCTCCCCTTTGAAAGCTCCCCGGAAATCACCCTTGAACGCCCCGTCGCAGGGCACCCGCCAACCATTGCTTTCCAGCACATCAGCGACCTCACGGACTTTCACCACGAGGACCGCACGCTCGGCGGCCGAAGGGATATCACTCAAGAGATAAGCATGTAGCCCCAAGAACCACGGCTGCATCTGGTCGTCGGAACTCAGCGGGTAGTGGCACTTGCCGTCGGAGCCCACGCCTCGGGCCACGAAGCCAGGGACATCCGAGACCGACGCGCACTTCAGGAGCCCCTGCGCCAGTTTCCGTGCCTGCTCCTTATCGGAGGCCGCGCCGGAGCGACGCGCCCGCTCGACCATGGCGTGGAGATACATCCCGGTGAACATCGGACCGTTCTCGATCGGACTCCACCAGCCGATGGCGTTGGGCTTACCGAGGCGGCAGTCCTCAGGGGTCGGCAGTTCGCCGACGTAATCACGGACGATGCCATGCTCGTCGACGAAACGCTTCCAGGTCTCGGCATGGGCCTGCTCGATCGCCTTGGCGGCGGCCGGGGCCTCGGCGCCGGAAACAAGTCCGCTGACGAAGAGCGACAGGGCGAGGAAGGCACGGCGGAGCATACGTCATCCCAAGCCCGCCCCCAGGCCATCGCAATCGCGAAGCGAGGTTCAGCGCCGCAGCAGGCGGACCAGCAGGCAGACCACGCCGAGGGCCAGCAGCTGCGCGCCGACGAACGGCAGGACGTCCGCGGGCCGGATGCCGACGAAAGTATCGGTCAGCGCCCGCGCCGCCGTCACGGCGGGGTTCGCGAAGAAAGTCGAGGCGGTCGCCCAATACCCCGCGAGGACGGTCAGCGCGACATAGGCGGGGATCCGCGTGTCGCCACGGGCCGTGGCCAGACGGATGAGCCCGAGCAGCAGCAACGTCGCGAGGAGTTCGCTAAAGAGCTGCGGCCCGCCGGCGCGGGTCTTGGACGAGACCTGCAGCACCGACTGCCCGAACATCAGGTGGACGGTCCAGACGCCGGCGACGGCCCCGCCGAACTGCGCGAGGAGATAGCCGACGAGACGACCGGCCGGTAGCGAGCCGTCGCAAGCCGCCATGAGGCTGACGACGGGATTGAGGTGCGCGCCGGAGACGGGCCCCAGCGACGAAAGGATGACGTAGAGCGCGGCCCCGGTCGCGAGGCTGTTGCCCAACAAGGCGACGGCGGCGTTGCCGGCGGCGAGCGTCTCGCCCATGATGCCCGAGCCGGTGACGGCGAGCAGCAGCAAGGCGGTGCCGAGGAACTCGGCGCCGATGGCGCGTCCGGCGTTCACCGGAGGGAGGCTTCCTTCAGCCCGGCTGCGTAGGCCTCGAAGACCAGGCGGATCTGATCGCGCACGCGGCGAAACTCGGCGCGGATCTCTTCCGGCGTGCCCGTCGCATGGGCGGGATCGCTGAAGCCCCAGTGATAGCGATTCACCTGACCAGGGAAGACGGGGCACACCTGATCGGCGTTGCCGCAGACGGTGATGACGGTCGCGACGGGCATCTCCAAAAACTCGGAGAGGTGCTTGGAACGGTGCGCCGAGGCGTCGAGGCCGATCTCCTTGAGGACTTCGAGCGCCATGGGATGCACGTAACCAGCCGGCTTGGAACCGGCGCTGGCGACATCGGCCAGGTCGCCGACGGCCCGGCGGAAGATCGCTTCGGCGAGATGGCTACGGCACGAATTACCCGTGCACAGGATGAGGATGAGGGGTCTGCTCATGGTTATAGGAAAATCAGCAGCAACCGGCGCCGGGCTGGCAGGCCTTCGGCACGCAGACATCCGGAGCGAGGCAGTCGGCATGCTTGGCGCCGAGGAGGAAGATCCGTTCCTGGCCTTCGACGACGCTGCCGAGCACCGGGAAGACCGTCAGGAGGGGGAAGTCGTACTCGACCTCGAGCGGCAGGGCCGTCGAGCCGACCAGCTCCGCCCCGCGACCGAGGACCTGCAGGGCTTTCGCGCAACCCACGCGGTGGTCGGTGTCATCGGCGGTCCAGAGCTGCAGGCGGGCGGAGACCTCGGTCCGGATCGTGCCACCGCAGTCGACGAAGCGTTTCTCGACGCGGGCGACTTCGGTCAGATGCAGGTGGATCGGCGTCAGTCCGCCCGTCGGCAGGCGGAAACGGAGGCCGAGCGAAGGGTTCGCGGCCAGCGCCTGACGGAACGCTTCCAATGACATCGGGGCCGGGGTTAGGAGTTGCATACGCTTAGGCATATATGTTTGCTGGCGCATGCCCGGAGTCAAGAGCCCATCCGCCGCGCCCACGGTCGCCCAAGTCTGCCTCGGACTGTCCGATCCGACCCGGCTGAGCCTGCTGGCCCGCCTCGGCCGCGAAGAGGTCTGCGTCTGCGACCTGCAGGCGGAAGTCGGCCGCGATCAGCCCACGGTCTCACGCCACCTCGCGATGCTCCGCAAATACGGGCTGGTGACCTGCCGCAAGGAAGGCCGCTGGAATCACTATCGGCGCGCCCGCCTCTCCCCTGACCTGGCACGGATCGTCGACCTCGCCGCGCCGCCGCGGCGTCGTTCGCCGAACTCCTGCTGCTGAGGTCAACGCGCCTTCGCGGCCGTAAGCTCCTTCACCACGGACTCGAAGGCCGGCTTGGGCTGACCCTGGCGGTCGAAGAGCAGCGGATGGTTCACACGCTTCCACGGGAAGTCGTTCAACCAGCTCTGGCCGTCATGCAGGTTCCAGAAGGAGACACGGGCGATGACGTCGTCATACTTACGGAAGAGGCGGAAGAGGCGGGCATATTGCTCGGCCTGGCGGGCGAGGATCTCCGGCGGGCAGCCGTCGACGTAAGGGTTGATCGTCGCCATCTCGGCGCGGTGCTTGTTGCCGTCGGCCCACCAGCGGCCGCGCGGGATGACGTCGATGTCGAGCTCGCTGACCACGACCTTCATGCCGATGGCGCGGAGGGCGATCAGGGTCTTCTCCAGCGCTTCATAAGGCACGCGGTCGATCTCATAGTGGCCCTGGAGGCCGACGGCATGCACCGGCGCCTTCCGGGCCTTCAACCGGGCCAGCAGCGCGAGCATCTTCTCCCGCTTGCCGTCGAGTTCGTTGTTATAGTCGTTGTAGATCAGCTGCGCCGACGGATCCGCCGCATGGGCGTATTCGAAGGCCAGCGCGATGAAGTCCTCGCCCGCGGCACGCGTCCAGCCGGACTCACGCAGCTCGGGCTTGCCGTCGTCAAGCGCCTCATTGACCACATCCCACGCCTGGATCTTGCCCTTGTAACGACCGACGACCGTATCGATGTAGGACTTCATGCGGGCCAGCAGGACCTCCTTCGTGGCCGGCGCGGCGCCGTCTTGATAGAACCAAGCCGGCGTGCGGTCGTCCTTGGCCCAGACCAGGCAATGGCCGACGACCTTGAGGTCCTTGGAATTCGCGAAGGCGACGAACTTGTCGGCCTGTCCGAAATTCCAGGCCTGCTCTGTCGAACGCAGCGCCGCGGGCTTCATGCAATTCTCCGGGGTCACATGGCTGAAGTGAGCCGTCAGCAACGGCCAGTCCGCCGGGCGGTCGGGAATCCGGTCGGCCAGACCGACGCCTGAGGCCCAAGGCGAAGCTTGGCGAAGCGTCTGGGCGGAACCAGCGACGGCAGTCAGGGAGAGGACGAGAGCGACCCAGTGGCGAATCATCCGACCAGCATAGCCAACCCTCGTCCCAAGTAAACGCCGGACCCGAGCGCTCGCGCCCCTTCGCGATTGAAGAGCCCACCGCCCGGCTTATCACTGACGCCACCCCTAAGCCATGCTGCGCCTGACTTCCCTCGCCACCACCCTGCTCATCGGCGCTTTGCCGGCATCCTATGCGGAAACGGCCAAGCCCGAACCGAAAGGCCCTGGCATCGTCGTGACGCTCTGGCCCAAAGGAGCGATGCCCGGCCAAGCCGGGAAAGGCGCCGAGCGCACCCTGCCCGCCCGCGGTGACGCCGTGGTGCGCCTGACCGATATCAGCGAGCCGTCCTTCACGGTCTACCAGGCCGATTCGGTCAAGCCGGCCCCGGCCGTGATCATCAGCCCGGGCGGCGGCTACGGCGGCCTTGCTTACAACAAAGAAGGCACCGAAGTCGCGGCCTGGCTGAATTCGCTCGGTATCACCGGCGTCGTCCTGAAGTACCGCGTCCCGAACAACCGCGACGGCGCCTTCCAGGACATCCAACGCACGATCCGCATCATCCGCCACCGCGCGACCGAGTGGAAGATCGACCGTACCCGCGTCGGCGTCATGGGCTTCTCCGCCGGCGGCCATCTCTCCGCCCGCCTGAGCGTATTCGCCGGTCCCGCCACCTACGCGCGCCTCGACGCCGCCGATGACGAGCCGTTGCGCCCGGACTTCGCCGTCCTCGGCTATCCGGCCTACCTCGACGAAGGCCTCGTCCCGCTCGTGGACGCCCGGACTTCACCGACCTTCATCGCGCATGCCGAGGACGACAAACGTTTCGTCAAGGGCAGCGACGCCTATTTCGCCGCGCTCAAGGCGACCAAGACCCCGCATACGTTCTTCCGCTGCGCCACCGGCGGCCACGGCCACGGCCTCCGCTCCGAGAAGGATGTGAAGGTCTGGCCCGAACAGTGTCAGGCCTGGCTGCTCCAGATCGGCGTGCTTACCGCCGGCCGTTGAGCTGGCTCGTGATGGGCCAGGGACAGGCATTTAACCCAGTTTTAACATGACTTGGGCTGGAAACCTTCCGGACCCTTATAACATCGGGGGCGATAACCGAATCCGTATGTGTCATCCGCTCCTGTCACGCCCGGGCAATTGCCTTGTAATGACTTTCTGCCTGGCGTTTCTCACTTACTCCTGGGCCGCCGGAGCCCCCTCCGATAAGCTGGACGAAGATGGCGCCCGCTTCGAGCTCATCGGCTCCACGACCTTCCGCTGGATGTCCATCATCAAGGTCTACGACGCCCGACTCCACCTCGGCGCCGGCGAGCCCCCGACGAAGGTCTTCGCCGACATACCCGTCCGGCTGCAGCTCACCTACCACCGCGGCTTCACCGCCGCCGAAATCGTCCAAGGCGGCGACACCCTCCTCGCGCGCAACGTCAAGGTGGAGACGCTGGCCGCCTTGCGCGAACGACTGGAACTCATCAACCGGGCCTACCGCGACGTGCGCGAAGGCGACAGCTACACGCTCACCTATGCGCCCGGCAAGGGCACCACGCTCCGGCTCAACGGGTCCCCGCTGGTCACGATTCCCGGCCAGGACTTCGCCGCCGCCTATTTCCGGATCTGGCTGGGCGATGACCCGATCAGCGAGTCCATGCGCGACGCCCTCCTCGGCCGTTGAGCCGAATCAGCCGTCGACCTTGCCCGCATCGGGGCCAAGCTTCCCGTCATGCCCAACCTGATTTGGATTCCGCTCCTCTGCGTGGGCCTGGCCGGCTGCCAGTCCTGGAAGGACTCCTGCGGCGCCGAAGCGAAGCCGCCCTTGCGCGCTATCGAGCGACCGGTCGACCTCCGGCGCTTCATGGGCGACTGGTACGTCATCGCGCATATCCCGACCTTCATCGAGGACGAGGCCTTCAACGGCGTCGAAAGCTACCGTCTGGATATGGACGGCACGATCGCGACCACCTATGTCTTTAACAACGGAGCCTTCGACGGCCCGCTCAAGACCTACCGCCCCACCGGCTTCGTCTACAACCGCGAGACCAACGCCGAATGGCGGATGCAGTTCGTCTGGCCGTTCAAGGCCGCCTACCTGATCGCTTACCTTGACGCTGACTACGAGACCACCGTCATCGGCGTGCCGGACCGCGAATACGTCTGGATCATGGCCCGCACCAAGACCATTCCCGAAGCCCGCTACCAGGAACTCGTGAAATGGCTGACGGACAACGGACACGACCTCACCCAGCTCCGTCGCGTCCCGCAGCGCTGACGACCCATCGGATAGGACGATAGCGACGCGGCTTACTTGGCGGGTTGTTGAGCTAACCTCCGGCGGACTTCGGAGATGATCTCCTTCGCGGGGACGTCATGCTTGGCCGCCATCCGTCGGACTTCAGCCCCGAGGGCCTCGGCGACGGCTGGCGACTGGACGACGACGTTGCCTGAAGCCTCGGCCCCGGTGACACGCTTAAGAGAGAACGGCTCGACCGTGCCTGGCTTACGCAGCAAGCCGAGACCGACCGCCGGATGGATCGCGATGTT
This sequence comes from Opitutia bacterium UBA953, assembly GCA_002293125.1. Taxonomy (GTDB): domain Bacteria; phylum Verrucomicrobiota; class Verrucomicrobiia; order Opitutales; family UBA953; genus UBA953. The sequence goes on along the minus strand of DBCR01000013.1, from coordinate 19,576 downwards.
ATCCCGCACCAACGGGCCTTCGGCGTTATTCACCGAGACCGCACCGGACCCTGTACCGACGAAGAGATTATCGGAGATACGCAGACCTCGAATCGGCGCACCGGTCCCATGGACGCGGATCGCGCGCAAGGCCGGCGACGAACCAGAGTCGAGGAAGACGTTGCCGCGGAGGATGACCCCATGCGGATTGCCGCCCTCGATGTCGATGGCCCGGCCATTCCCCAGGGTGAGCCCGGCGCCGACGCGCTCCAGTCGATTGCCTTCGAACAGGCCCGGGCCACAACCCAGGAGGACCCGCTGATAGCTATCGCAGAAGATGCTGTCACGGATGACCCAGCCCGCGTTCTGGAACGCCGGGAACATGACCGCCGCCGTCGCGAACTTCGCCCCGATCGGCTCCCGGAAGCGGACCGTCTTACCCTCGACCGACTCGACCGTGAGGCGGGCGAGATAAGCGTCCGTGCTGGCCTCGAAGGCTTCCGCGAGATGGCCGGCGGCGAGGGCCTTCGGCAAACCTTCCCGGAAGGTGATGCTGCGTTCGGCGACGCTGGCGGCGTGCTTCCAATAGCCGTGGTTATTGAAAGCGTCGTCCGTGGTACGCTGGATCACGCAGCGCTCCATGACGGAGCCGTGCATGCCTGCGTTCATCATGGTCCCTTCGCCGCCGAGGAGGTTGTTCGTGCCGGGCCTGGCCATGAAGTGGCAGTTGATCCACCGATGCCCGCCATGCCCGTTGGACTCATCCAAGCCTGACTTGGCGGCGAAGAATCGGCAATCGCGGACGACGATCTGGCGGCAGCCGTCGAGCACGATGGCGGCCGAGGAGCTGTAGATGAAACCCAGCATGTCGCCGACCTCGAGCGTGCCGACGGAACCATAGGCAGCCTTCCAGGCTTCGTTACGCAGCGTCGCCAGCAGCTTACGTTCCTTCAAAGTGAACCAATATAGCCCCTCGGGCGTCTTCTCCATCTGACGCGTGAACATGTTCCCGGGGCCCCAGCCTTCGTCGATCTGGTAGAGCGGGGCCACATGGCGTCCATCCGCCTTGAAAGGAACGAAGCGTCCTTCGCTCGCCGACATCCGCTCCAGCAGGCGCGTGCCGGCGACCGGCTTCACCTGGATGCGGTTGCCCTCGAAGTCGAACGCCGTGATCCGCGCGTCCATCGAGCCACGAGGATCGCTGTCCACCGTGATGCCCTCCAGGCTGAGATGGCTGCAATCGACGACCTTGATCATCTGATGGTGGTGCGGTGCCGGGTGCGGCGACAGGGCGAACCAGAACGTCGCGCCATACCCGAGGATGCGAAAAGGCTTCTCTGGCTTGGCATGCATGCCCTGCAAGGCGAAGGAACGCCCGCCCATCTGGCGGTGCGCGGAATCGAACCGATAATCGCCAGGCGGAATCACGTAAGATTCTTGGCCGGCCTCGAACGCAGCCCGGATACCGGCGACGACCTTGGCGCCCTCGGCATACTGACGCTCCTTCTCTTCGGCGGCGAAGCTCGGGCCAGGCGGGTTGTCGGCCGAGTAAGGGATATCCAGCGCCGACACCGACGGCGCCAACGGATGCTGGGCGGCCAGACCGCAGAGCACGCTGAACATCAGGATAAGCACGGTGCGCACCCAGACCCAGCCAATGGCGGCGGCGAACCTGTTCGCAGGGGTATTGCGGGCGTGCATCTGGCTTAATGGAAACAAGCCCAACCTTATTGTCCAACCATGAGTAATCAGCAGATAGAAAATGAAAGACTGCTCTTAACCCGAGCTCCTCATCAGGATTAACAAAAAAGCCCCACCTTCTTACCGTAAGGCAGAGGATGGGGCTTGATTCGACGAGGCTTGCTCAGCCCTGGGCGACGGCCAGGGACTCGGAGTCCTGGCGCTCACCATGAACCATGCGGTAAAGCACGGGCAAGGTGACGAGCGTGAGCAGCGTCGAACTGAGGATGCCGCCGATCACGACGGTCGCCAACGGACGCTGCACCTCGGCGCCCGCCCCGGTCGCCAAGGCCATCGGCACGAAGCCCAAGCCGGCGACCAACGCGGTCGTCAGGACGGGACGCAGCCGCGTCAGGCAGCCCTCTTCGATCGCAGCCTCCAGCGGACGGCCCTCGGCGCGCAACGAACGGATGAAGCTGATGATGACGAGGCCGTTGAGCACGGCCACGCCCGAAAGCGCGATGAAGCCCACCGCGGCGCTGATCGAGAACGGGATGTCGCGCAGGCAGAGGGCCGCGACGCCGCCCGTGAGCGCGAGCGGCACGCCGCTGAAGACGAGCAACGCGTCCTTGACGCTGCGGAAACTCGCGTAGAGCAAACCCAACACGAGGAGCAAGGCCGCCGGGACGACGATCTTCAGGCGATCGCTCGCCGAGATCAGTTGCTCGAAAGTGCCGCCATATTCGACCCAGTAGCCCGGAGGCGTGACGTCGGCCTCTTGCACGCGCCGCTGGACTTCGGCCACGAAGGAACCGAGGTCCCGCCCGCGCACGTTGGCCGTCACGACGACCCGGCGCTTGCCGTTCTCGCGGCTGATTTGGTTGGGACCCTGCGTGATTGCTACCGAGGCTACCTCGCGCAGCGGGATGAAGGTGCGGCGGTCGCTCGTCCCGTGGACCGGTAGCGGCACGGGCAGATTACCGAGCGCTTCGACGTCGGCTCGGATCGACTCCGGCAGGCGGACGACGATCTCGAAGCGACGGTCCCCTTCGAAGACCTCCCCGGCGGGCGCGCCCCCCAAGGCCGTGGCGACGACCTGCTGGGCGTCTTCGGCCGCCAGCCCGTAGCGGGCCAGCGCTTCGCGGTCGAGATGGACGCTAAGCATCGGCAGGCCCGTGGTCTGCTCGACCTTCACGTCGGCCGAGCCAGGCACCTCCTTGAGTATCGACTCGATGCGGCCGGCCGAAGCGAGCATGACATCGAGGTCATCGCCGTAGACCTTGACGGCCACGTCGGTACGCACGCCGGAGATGAGCTCGTTGAAGCGCATCTGGATGGGCTGGGTGAACTCGTAGTTGTTGCCCGGGATGGCCTTGACGGCGACCTCGAGTTCCCGGACGAGCTGCGCCTTGGACTTACGCGGGTCCGGCCAAAGGTCCCGCGGTTTTATCATCACATAGGTGTCGGCGACGCTCGGGGGCATCGGGTCGGTGGCGACCTCGGCCGTGCCGATCTTGCTGAAGACCTTGTCGACTTCAGGGAACTCCTTCAGGCGGGCCTCGAGCACGGACTGCATCGCGATAGCCTGGGTGAGGCTGGTGCCGGGGATGCGCAAGGCATGGAGGGTGACGTCCCCTTCGTCCAGGCTGGGCATGAACTCGCTGCCCAGGCGCGTGGCGGCGGCCAGCGCCAGCGCGAGGACGGCCACGCTGGCGGCGACGACGGCGACGCGCGCCTTCATCAGCGCGCGCAGGAGCGGAAGGTAGGCGGCCTTGGCGCCACGGACGGCGGCGTTGTCATGCTCGGAGACCTTGCCGGTCACGAAGATCGCCACAGCCGCCGGTACGAAGGTCACGGAGAGAATCATCGCGCCGAGCAGCGCAGCCACGACGGTGAAGGCCATCGGGTGGAACATCTTCCCCTCGACGCCGGTGAGGGCGAAGATCGGGATGTAGACGATGGCGATGATGAGTTCACCGAACATCGTCGCCCCGCGCACCTCGCGGGTGGCCTCGAAGGCGAGGGCCAATCGCTCGTCACGGGTGAGCAGGCGACCCAGCCTGCCCTGCTCCTGCGCGTAGCGCCGCAGGCAGTTCTCGATGATGATGACCGCGCCGTCGACGATGAGGCCGAAGTCGAGCGCCCCCAGGCTCATGAGGTTACCGGAGACCTTATTGGCGGCCATGCCGGTGATCGTAAAGAGCATCGAGAGCGGGATGACGGCCGCCGTGATGAGCGCGGCGCGCAGGTTGCCCAGCAGCAGGAAGAGCGTGACGATGACGAGCAACGCCCCCTCGAGGAGGTTCGCCTTGACGGTCCGGATGGTGCTGTCGACGAGGCTGGTGCGGTCGTAGACCGCCCGGGCGACGACGCCCGCAGGTAGGCTCTGGTTGACCTTGACCAGCCGCTCCGCCACGCGGGTCGCGACCTCGCGGGAATTCTCCCCGACGAGCATGAAGACCGTGCCCAGGACGACCTCGCGGCCGTCTTCCGTGGCCGCGCCGTTGCGTAGCTCGCGGCCAATCCCCACGTCGGCGATGTCCGAGAGGCGCAGGGGCACGCCGCCGCGAACGACGACGACCACCTTGCCGATATCGGCGATTCCCCCGAGCTGCCCGGGAACGCGGATGAGATACTGCTCCCCATTGCGCTCGATGTAGCCCGCCCCGACGTTCTCGTTGTTCCGGGCGAGCGCCTCCATGATATCCTGCAGCGTGATCCCGTGGGCGCGGAGCTTATCCGGCCAAGGCGTGACGTGGAACTGCTTATCGAAGCCGCCGATAGTGTTCACCTCGGTCACGCCCCGGAGGTTGCGCAACTGCGGGCGGACCACCCAGTCCTGGAGTTCACGCAAATCCGTCGGACTCCATTCCTGGCCGTCGGGACGTTTCGCCCCGGGCTTGGCCTCGACCGTATACATGAAGATCTCGCCGAGACCGGTCGCGATCGGCCCCATGGCAGGCTGAAGCTTGGCAGGCAATTGCGACCGGACCTGCTGGATGCGTTCGTTGACGAGCTGACGCGCGAAGTAGATGTCGGTCCCGTCCTCGAAGACCACCGTCACTTGCGAAAGCCCGTAACGGGAGAGCGAACGCGTGCCACTGAGCCCGGGCAGGCCGGCCATCGCCGTTTCCACCGGGAAGGTGATCCGCTGCTCAGCCTCAAGGGGCGAGAAGCCCGGCGCCTCGGTGTTGACCTGTACCTGGACGTTGGTGATGTCCGGGACGGCATCGATCGGCAGGCTGCGCGAGTGATAGACGCCAACCAGCGCCATCACGAGCGTCGCCATCATTACGAGCCACCGATGACGAATCGACCCCTGCAGGAGTCGCTCCAGCCACGAAGAGGGTTCAGTGGTCATGGGATGCGCCAGATTTGCCGATGTCAGCCTTGATCAGGAAACTACCTTCGGAGACATAGGTCTCGCCGGCGGACAGACCCTTGAGCACTTCCACCCGGTCGCCGTTACGGCGGCCAAGCTCGAGCGGGCGAGCCTGATAGACCTCGCCATGCTGGGAGAACACGACATCAAAGCCGAAGAGCGACTGGAGCGCGGAGACTTTCACCGTGACCGGAGCCTGGGCGGAACTAACCGCGACCGTACCCTTGACGAAGCCCCCCGGTCGCCAACGTCCCTCGGCATTAGGCACGGACACCCGGGCGACGGCTGACTGGGTATCGGCGGAAATAATCGGAGAGACGAAACCGATGACACCGCTGGCGGAGGCCCCGCCGTCGTCCGCGTGGAGTACGACGGCCTGACCCGCTTTCACGCGGGCGAGATCCTTACGCGGAATCTCAAACTCCACCCAGACCCGGTCGAGGGCGGCGATGGTGTAAAGAACGGCACCCTCCGCGACGCCGTCGCCGACCGCGGCGGTCCGGGCGATGACCACGCCAGCACCCGGCGATTTCACTTCAGCGGTGACGAGCGTCTGGCTGTTCTCGACCCGGGCGACGACCTCGCCAGCCGCGACCTTGTCGCCGAGGGACTTGCGCGCCTCGACGACCACGCCGGCGAAACGGGCGGTGGCGCGGCGGACGCCGTCTGGATCGAGCGTCACACGACCGTAGACCTCGAGGGTCTCGGCCAATTCCGCCGCAGCGGCCTTCTCCACCTTCACGCCCGCCTTCTCGGCGGCCGCGGCAGTGATGACGGTCTGCATCTCGGGAGCCTCGAAGGCCCACTTGTGCGCGACGCCGGCATGCTCGGCGACGATCACGTAGTCGAACGAATGCGGTTCTACCACTTCATGGTCGCCGCGGGCGAAATCCCCTTCGGCGGCGAAGATGAAGCGATCCTCGACCTTGCCCGGACGGATAAGGGTGACGGA
>DBCR01000013.1:0-13520 GCA_002293125.1 Opitutia bacterium UBA953 | reverse complement strand
GAATTCGGGCGGCACGCCGGCTTCGAAGATGGCGAGCTCGAGCGTGAAGTCGCCGTCCTTGAGCAAGCGACCACGGTGCGGCCCCTTCGCTTCGGCGGCTTCGTCTCCATGGCCATGGTCATCATGACCGTGGCCATGATGATCATGCGACCCTTGGGAGAGCCAGGCCGCGGCGGCCAGTCCCACCAAGAGGATGAGGGAGGGGAGGAGGATTTTCTTGGAATTCATTGTCTTGAAGAGGGGTGAGTTAAGAGAAGTTTTATCAGGGACGATCGAAGAGCGCCTTGGTCTCCGCGAACGAGGTACCTGCGAGAGTCTCGGCCCGCACGAGCGCCGACGCGTACGCCAGTTCGGCGTCCAACAATTCACGGCGCAGGGCGATCAGGCCTCGACGTGCGTCGAGCACGTCGATGAAGGCAAGGGCGCCCTTGTCGTAGGCGGACTGCACGGAGACGCAGGCCTCCTCGGCCGCAGGCAGGGCCTCGCGACGCAAGGCCGTCGCCTGCGCATGGGCGGCGCTCAGTTCGGCATGCGCTGCGACGAGCGCGGCGCGTTGTTCCACTTCGGCCGCGCGTAGGGACTGCTCGGCGGCGCGGACCATCGCACGGGCCGCGCGGATATTACCGGAGTTATCATCGCGGAAGGTCAGAGGGATCGAGGCACCGACGACGAAGGCGGTGGCGGGGCCTTCGTTGAGACGACGGATGCCAGCCCCAAGGGTGACATCAGCCACTCCCCGGGCGGACTCGAGCTCAAGTGCGGCCCGCTGGCCGGCGACCACCGCGGAGCTTACCCCTAAGCGCGGATTGCCAGACACCGTGAGGGCGGCCTCGAAACGGGCGAGCGCAGGCGGTGTCGCGGGCAGACGGAGCGCCCCCTTGATCTCGGCGATTTCCGAGGCACTTCCACCCCAAGACGCCGCGAGGGTCGCGAGGGCCAACGAAGAGGCGGACTTGGCACGCGCGAATTCTGCTTGAGCGGAAGCCAGCGCCGCCCGGGCTCGGGCGACTTCGGAGGGCGACGCGGTCGCGGCCTGCAGACGGCGACTCGCCGAGGCGAACGTCTCCTGCGTAAGTTTGAGCTGCTCGCCCGCGAAGGCGAGCCGAGTGCTTTCGGCCAAGGCTTTGGCGAAGGCGTTCGCGGAGGCCGCGAGGATATCGGACCGGCGCAGCGCCAACGAAGCCTGGGTGACGTCGCGCTCGCGTTCGGCGAAGGCGACGCGACGGACGGCCTTGTCGCCGCGCTCGATGAGCTGGCTGGCCTGCACCGTGACTTCCATGACGTCGGATCCGCGCGCAAGCTTTGTACCGCCAAAATTCTCGACCGAAAGTGACAGGGTCGGATTAGGCCCCATGCCGGCCTGCGTCACGCGGCCATCGGCGGCGTCTTGACCGAATCCAAGGGCGAGCAATTCGGGATTCGACTCAGCCGTCCGGGCGAGCACGTCGTCCAAAGTGAGGGACGCCGGAGAGCGCGGGGCGGCCTGGGCGGGCGCCGAAGCAGGAGCGGTCAGCGGGTCGGAGGCATGGCCGAGGGCGGGCAAGGTTAACGTCAGGAATAGGATATGGTGAAGGTTCATAGTTTTAGATGCATACGGGTGAAGACCCAGGGTGCCCCCTTGGACGACGGAAAATACATACGGGACACCTCGCCTCTGTCGCGGACGCAAGGAGACCGAGCGGCGAGGGCCGCCAAAACTTAGGCGCTCAGATCCGCAGACACATCGTCCCAGCCCTGAAGGCAGACGGACGAGAGGGTCGCGAGGGAGAACTGAAAGTGGGCACGGCTGATTCGACCGCGCCTCGTGTTAAATACGAAAAGAGCACCGGCACCAAGCAGACCTCCGAAAGGACGTTGGCCGACGGAAGTAAAGCGACGGGAGAGTCGCCCGAGACCACAGGCGCGGAAGGAACTAAGCAATCCGAGCAGTCATCCGGCTGGGCGCAGGCTTCGCCGGCGTGCTCGCAATCCGCCGTGACGTCATCGCAATGGCAATGTTCGACCGCGAACACGCCGACCGTCGCCAACATTAGCAGGGCGAGGCAGGCGAAGAGTCTGGAACGGGCTAAGACCACTGCCTTCAGATTTCGTGCGGTCTGGCCGAAGTCAAGCGAGGCAAGACCTTCCCGTCGCGCCATGGCGCGGGGCGTCACTGATGGTCATAGTTCTTGGTCATACCCGGACCAGCCCACTCGATCTTTGGTAGCGTTTTTGGTAGCGTCGTATGGCCGGAAGCTCACCAATACCCTTGGAATGAGCCAATTAATGAAGGAAAATCGGGGAAGTCCGTTGCTTCGGACATCCTGCGTTAAAGTGGCGGAGAGGATGGGATTCGAACCCACGATACCCTTTTGGGGTATACCCATTTAGCAAACGGGCGCTTTCGGCCACTCAGCCACCTCTCCAGGTCCCTCGTTAATTCGAAGGAAGGTCAGTAATGGGGAGCATGGGGCGATGGTCAAGCCCTGCCCACCAGCCTATCAATAGCTCGGGCATTTAACGGTCGATTAAAGGGGTGGTCTCGCAAGAGGGGTTCGCTAAAAGAACCCTCATGCCCCTCCTGCTGCGTCTGATTGCCATCCTCCTCAGCCTGCCACTGTCAGCCAACGAGGTCGGCTTGGAATCCACCAGCCCTAGCCGCTTCGGGGCGAAGTTCACCGAGGATAGCGGCAAGGTCGCCGCGGAATTCAACGGCGACAAAGGCGTCTTCGCGTTCTTCCGTTTCTCCGACAAAGGCGAATGGTCCGCCGAAGCCCTCGTGACGATGCCGACCGGCAAGTCGGCCACGCTGACGGGCAAGGTCGCCGGCAAGGCGTACAATGCATCCGGTAAGATCGAAGGCACGGGTAAGCCTGAGTGGATCTCCCTCGGCACGTTCAACGCTCTCGCCGACACGCCCGCCTTCTTGCAGCTCGAAGCCAAAGAACGCAAAGGGTCGGTGACCCTGCACGGCTATCGCTTCACTTGCGCAGCGAACGCGAGTGCCAAAGCGACCGCCGCGCCGCTCCTTCACCTCAAGACCGCCTACACCGAATCGCCGGAAATCTCGGTCGGCGACCGCGGCGGCGTCGGTGCAGCCACGATCCAGAAAGCCGGCGGACGCTTGCTCATCCCCGTGGTCGTTGAAAAACCAGGCGTGAAGAAACTCTCCGTACGCTTCACCGCGAACAAGGGCTCGACGGCCACCCTGGCCGCACACGTCGTCGATAACCTCAAGCTGGATGCGCTGAAGAAGACGGCCAAGGTCGCCGTCCGGCTCGAAGGTACCGGCAAGCCCGCGCTCTCCAAGGAGATCGCCCTCACCTTCCCTGCCGCCGGCACTTATCTCGTCGCGCTGGAGCCCCGGGAAGCCAACGGGAGCGTGACGCTCAACGGACTTCTGCTCAACGGCGCGACCAATCCGGAAATCTGGGCGCTCCCGAACGGCAATGCGCAGTCCGTGCACTTCGGCTACCCGGTGCCCAAAGGCGAGACCGCCCACTGGGCCTATGCCGAATCGAAGTCGCTACCCGGCCCACCCACGACCTACAACTGCGTGCTGGGCTTTGGCCACGGCTACTTCGGCTACCAACGCAAGACGGCCGGCACCGAAGCCAAAGACCGGGTGTTCATCTACTCCCTCTGGGATAACGGCTACGTCAAGAATGACGCCAAGAAGGTCAGCGCCGAAGAACTGCGCGACCTCGTCGTGACGACGGTCGCCAAAGGCCGGGACGTCGTGGCGTCGGCCTTCGACCACGAAGGCTCGGGCGGCCATAGCCATCTCGATTATTCGTGGAAGGACAACACGACCTATTCATTCCTGCTTGGCGTGAAGGCCGACGGCGACGCCGCGATCTTCTCGGCCTGGGTGAAGCTTGCCGAGACCGGACAGTGGCGCTTCCTGACGTCGTTCCGTCGTCCGAAGACCGCGGCCAAGCTCGACGGCCTCTATTCCTTCGTCGAGGACTGGTCAGGCTCCTACGGCCAGGTCGAACGCAAATGCCTCTATTCCAACCTCTGGATCCGCAACGCCGCCGGCAAGTGGATCGCGCTCAAGGAAGCCAAGACCAGCGCTACGTCGGAGCTCGGCCGCAAGGACTACGCCCATACCGTCGAAGGCAACTCCGTGGCACTGATCACCGGCGGTTACTCGAGTATCGATGGTAAACGCGGCGTCATGCTCGCGGTGCCGGCGGGCAAGGAGCCGGTGGTGGAGTTGGATAAATTACCGACGAAGTAAGCGAAGCTTACTTCGTGGGGGCACTGCTGGCATGGTGAACTGCTGCGAAGCAGTCGCGCCAAGCGCCTACTTGCATGGGTACCGGTGACCTGCTGCGAAACAGAGACAAGGGGGAATCTAGTGGCCGGAAGTGGATTGAAGTAACCAGTTGATTGGAGATGCGAAAGAGGTGCCGCGAAGGCAGGTTGACTTGATGCATCCCGAAGACCCCGTTTCACCGCGTGAAGCTGTCCGCAGCTACCGCGACTTGAACCTCTGGAAAGAAGCAAAGATTCTGGCAATCGAAGTGCTAAGGATCGCCGACGGACCGACGCTCTCACGCCGGCGTGCCCTCTGCGACCAGATCAGCCGATCGGCCATCTCCGATCCGTCTAATATCGCCGAAGGAGACGAGCGCGGCAGCAATCGTGACTCCATCCGATTTCTCTATATCGCCAGAGGTTCGGCGGCCGAACTCGCGACCCAACTCGAGATAGCCCACGACATCTGCGCACTCACCCCAACGGAATATCAATCGACCCATCGAAGGCTTTACTCGGTCAACCAGCTCTTAGGTGGCACGATCCGCATGCGACAGGAACGTCTCCGGCAGGAAGAACGTCACCCCTGACCTGCCCACTACCCTTCAATTATCTGCTTCGCAGCAGTTCACCATGCCAGCAGAACCCCACGCGTCGCTTCTCAGAAGCGACGCGTCAGGCCCACGTAAGCCGAACGGGGCTGGGCGCCGAAACCAAAGGCGGCGGGCGGAGCGTCTTCGCCGAAGAGGTTCTCGATGCGCAAGGAGATCTCGGTCTTATCCGAAAGGATTCGGCGAATCCAGACGCGCACAAAGGTGGCGTCCGGCAGGCTAACGCGGTAACCGGGCAGCGGGAAAGGTTCAAAAAAGTAATCATCACGTCCGCGGAGATGCGCGGCGGAGAGCCCAAAGGTCCAGTCATCATTCGGGATGACTTCCACGCCAAGCGTGAGCGTAAGCGTGGGGCGACGCAGCAGCTTGTCCCCAGCTACCCCGGTACCAGAATAGCCGGCGGAGAGGATCTCGCTGTCGAGCCAGGTAGTCGCACCGAAGAGGCGCAGGCCTTTGGCCGGACGTGCCTCGATGCCCGCTTCGACTCCTTGGGTGCGGGCCTTCGCGATGTTATAGGTCTCATAGCTCGAATTATAATCGATGAGGTCGGTAAGTTCATTCCGGAAAGCGACGAGCGTCCACGACAGCGCGCCAGGGACGGCGTTCTCGTGTCGCAGGCCGATTTCAGTACCGGTATTGCTTTCCGGACGCAGCGGGAGTCCGCCCTGCGTCCCGTAGGCGAGGTCATTGGCGGCGGGGGCGCGGTAAGCGGTGCCGACCTTGGCATGAGCGAGTAGCTCCTTGGTGAAGCGATGGGAATAGGAAACCTCACCCGTGGTCTTACCGGCGAAATCGGTGAAGCGATCGTCGCGGACGGAAGCACGGATGCGGTCGACCGAAGTCACCTGCCAGTCAGCACGCGTCCAGACACCAAGGCTCTCATGCGTATCCCCCCAGGTCTGGCTGTTCGTGGTCACGTCAAACTGCTCAAAAGTCGAGCGCTCATAGGTGAGGCCGAGGCCAAGGGTAAGGTCAGCGCGTACCTTACGATCGACGAAGGCCGTCAGCTCATCGCGATCCAGCAGATAACGATTGGCGTAGGGCGCCGTGACACTGGAAATCGCACTACCGGCGCGGGACCAGAAGACGGCGCCTTGCGTGTTTTCATCCTGAAAGCGAAGGCCAGGCGACAACAACCAGCCGCTATCCCGCTGCCAATCCGTCAGGCTCCCGGTGCCGCCGATATTCTGACCGGGCAGGCCGGCTTTGCCGTGGTCGGCCGAGCCGACCAGGTCGAACACCAGGTTAGGAGACAAACGCCACTCGTGTTTGAGATAGGTGCTCAGCGCATCGCGATCGCCGTTCGGACGCCAGCCGTCGTCGTGCGAGGCCGAGAGACTGATTGCGGTGCCAGTTGTCGCAGCTTGTGCGCCGACGGCGTTGTTCGAAAGAAAGGCGAGTCCCAACGAACCGCGGCCGTAGGAACCCACTTCGGCAACGAGCGTCGAGCCGGCCTTGGCGGCAAGGGGCGACTGCTGACGCAGGTCGATCACGCCACCAAGGGCATTGGCGCCATAGAGCGAAGAGGAAGGTCCACGGAGGATTTCCACGGAGGACAAACCAAAGATGCGGTAGCGTCCAATCTCATAGGAATTGGAAAAACCCTGCGGAAGGCGACGCCCATCGAGCAGCACCGCCGTCTGGGTCGAGTTCGTGCCACGGAGAAACAGTGAACCCACGGAGCCTTCGCCGGATTGCTCGGAGGCGTAGACGCCCGGCGCGCCCCCCAGGAGGCTGGTGAGCGTCGTCAGGCCCGATTCTGTCGCGACCGTGACATCGAGGCGACTGACCGAAGGCGAGGCGTCAGCCAACGGGGTGGCTTGCCGAGTTTCGATCACGACAGTTTCAGGCAGACGGGTAGGTGCCTGGGCGAGGAAGATCGCGAGGATGCTATACATACATATCTTCATATCTGCATAATAAGATGTAAGTCAAGTCAAAGGGCGCATCCTGCTTAGATGGGGCTGGAGAAATGCATCCGTATTGCCATAATGACCCTCGATGGCCGCCGAACTCTCCCAGCAACCTGACCTCGGACCTGTCCGCCAGTTCTCCATCTTCGTCGAGAACAAGGTCGGCCGACTTAACGAAATGGTCGAATCCCTCGCTGGCGCCGATGTCCACATCATGGCGCTGTGCCTGGTGGACACGACCGACTCCACGATCATCCGCATCGTCGTCGATTACCCCGAGCGCGCCGAACAGATCCTCGACGAGCACCGCTTCGCGCATGACGATGTCCCCGTCGTCGCCATCGAGCTCCAGTCGGAAGCCCAGCTCAAGGACGTCACCCGCCTCCTGCTCAAGGCTGAGATCAATATCCATTACGTCTACCCTTTCCTCTTCCGGCCGAACGGCCGCTACGGTCTCGTCGTACGCACCGAAGCGCAGGAACTCGCCGCCTCCGTTCTATCCAGCCACGGCATCACCGTCCTGGGCCGGAATGATATTGCGCGCTAAGCGCAGCTTAGCGCGGGGGGTCTGCTGGCATGGTGAACTGCTGAGAAGCAATCTCAGGAATAGCCGCTCAACGTCGAGCGGCTGGCTGTTAATAACTTGCAGATTTGGGTTATGCCTTTGCTTGGCAGCCGTTCAGCATGCCAGCCGACCCCCATCTTTGGTTGCATGATTGCATCCCTGCCCGAGATGGGCAAAGTTCCTCTCCCTTCGCATGAGCCGGTACTATTTCGCCTACGCTTCCAACCTGGACTCCACCCAGATGGAGCGCCGTTGTCCTGGCTCCAGCTATCGCGGGAGGGCCTTCCTGCCCAAGCATCGCCTCGCCTTCACGCACCCCAGCTCGACGTGGGGCGGTGGTTCGGCCGACGTCTTGGAAGACCAGGATACTCCCGGCGTCTGGGGCGCAGTGTATGAGATGACGCCCGACGACTGGAAGCGCATGGATGACGCCGAGGGCTCAGCCTACAAGCGCATCAAGATGACCGTACTCGAGGCCGGCCTGGAAGACTGCCCGCTCGATTGCCAGGCCTACAAGGTCGTCGACCCCACCGGCCCGCACCTGCCCTCGAAGCTTTACCACGAGAAGATCGTGCGGGGCGCCCTCGCCCACGGCCTGCCCGCCGGCTGGATCGCTTGGCTGCGCGGCCTCTCGACCAAAGCCTGACGTGGCCAAGCCGAAGCCACGTTGCTTCTGGTGCGGAGACGATCCGCTCTATGTCGCCTACCACGACGACGAGTGGGGCGTGCCCGTCCGCGACGATCGCTTACTCTTTGAACAGCTGATCCTCGAAGGTGCGCAGGCCGGCCTCTCCTGGATCACCGTCCTGAAGAAGCGTGAACATTACCGCAAGGCCTTCGCGAACTTCGACGTCCGCAAGGTCGCGGGATACAACGCTAAGAAGGTTGATGCGCTCATGAAAAATCCCGGCGTGATTCGCCATCGCGGCAAACTCGAGTCCGTCGCCCTCAACGCGCACGCGTTCCTTGCGATGCAGGACGAGTTCGGCAGTTTCTCAAAGTGGCTCTGGGCCCACGTCGACGGCAAGCCAGTCGTCCGACGATCCCGCTCACATCAACCGAGTTCGCCGCTGGCGGAGAAGATCTCCAAGGAACTGAAGCGGCGCGGCATGAAGTTCGTCGGTCCGACCATCATCCAGGCTTATCTGCAGGCCGTCGGTGTGTTCGACGAACACCTCCCGGGGTGCTGGAAGGCCTAGCGACAAAGAGGCACGGCATCGGTCGCCTTTATCGTCCATCCGCCATCTTTCATCTTCATAAGGAACTTCCTGCCCCTGTATCGCTCCAATACGGTGGACAGCGGGGGGCGGATTCATCAATTCTGCCCCTACCCCGCCACCTCCATTTCCCCTCACATGACATCCCTGACCCGCACCTCCCTGTCCCTGGCGCTCGCGCTGACGGCCGTGACCGGCTTCGCCCAAGACGCGACCAAGAAGCCTGAAGCCAAGCCCGCCGCCAAGTGGGAAGCGATGGACTACGGCCGCTTCCTCTCGGCCTCGATCGATAACACCCAAGGCAAGAGCCCCTTCGACCAGAAGGGCTGCGCGGCGAACAAGGCCGTCCTCGTGAACCTCGGTAACCGCGAAGCCGGTTATGCCTTCGACACTGAGACGCTCCGCGGCGCTGGTGGCTGGACGGGCGGCTGGATGCAGACCAAGGGCGTCGCTTTCGACGGCAAGCACGGCCCCAACCCTGGCCCCGCGGTTGGTGCCAAGGTGTTCTTCGAAACCAACCCTGGCCCCGGCTGGAGCTTCAACGGCACTTTCAACGAGACCCGCGCCCTGCCCAAGGGCCCTGAAGGCGTGATGGCTAAAATCCCCCTCGGCCCGCTCCCGCGCGAACACGCCAAGTATCAAGGCCTCTACCTCCACGGCGACCGCGTCGTCTTCGCCTACACCGTCGGTTCCGCCGAAGTCTTGGAAAGCGCCGAAATGGAAAACGTCGGCGGTACTATCGTCCTCTCCCGCTCCTTCACCGTCGTGAAGGGCGAACTGGATTCCTCCGTTCGACTCCTCGACCTCCCCTACGGAGGCAAGGTCGACCTCGCCGACGGCGCCAACGCCATCGTGCGCGTCGAGGTCCCGCTGCCGGCCACCCCTGCTCCCGGCAAGAAGGCCGACCCGAAGGCCAAGACCAAGGTCGCCAAGAACGCTCCGGCCATCGTGAAGCCCGCCGACGAACTCACCACTGTGACCGTCAACGGCCTGCCGGCCGGCTCGATCCTCAGCAACAAGGGCAACTTCCTTTCACTCAAGCTCACCAAGGTCGCCGCCGGCACCTCTTTCAAGGTCTCGTTTGCCCACGGAGCCATCAACGCCGGCGACGTGCTCCGCAAAGTACCCTCCAAGGTCGCCGCCGCCACCGACCTCCGGGCCTTTACCCAGGGCGGCCCCGCCCACTGGGCTCAGGATGTCGTGACGGAAGGCGTGCTCGGTGAGACCGACCAGGCCAAGCAGATTGACTCGCTCAAGTCCCGCATCGAAGGCGAACAGGACTCTGCCCAGAAGCAGTCCCTCAAGGACCAGCTCACCGAGCTCCTCGCCGCCCCCTACGTCGTCGACACCGTCACGGTGCCCGCCGAGAATCCGTTCGGCTCGTGGATTCGCGTCGGTGGCATCGACTTCTTCAAGGACGGTCGCATCGCCTTCTCCACCTGGAGTGGCGACGTCTGGGTCGGCAAGTTCGCCGACGATAAACTCAGCAAGATCAGCTGGCATCGCTACGCCACCGGCATCTTCCACGGCCTCGGCCTGAAGATCGTCGACGAGAAGATCTACGTCCTCGGCCGCGACCAGATCACGCTACTGCACGACTTCAATAAGGACGGCGAAGCCGACTTCTACCAGAACTTCAACAACGACGTGCAGGTCACCTCGAACTTCCATGAGTTCACGTTCGACCTCCAAACGGACTCGCAGGGCAACTTCTACTTCCTCAAGGGCGGACCCGTGAATCCGGGAGGCCGCGGCTGGGGCCCCCTCAGCGAACACCATGGCTGCATCTTCAAGGTCTCGCCTGACGGCCAGAAGTTCGAGGTCTACGCTACCGGCATCCGCGCCCCGAACGGCATGGGCGTCGGACCTAACGGTGAGATCTCCAACGGAGACAACCAGGGCACCTGGGTCCCCGTCGACTACATCCACTTCTCCAAGCCCGGCGAATTCATCGAAGTACCCGACCTCTCGCACCGCATCCCGGCGCCCAAGAAGCTCGAGAACCCGCACCTCTGCTGGGTGCCGTTTGACGTCGATAACTCCAACGGCGGCCAAATCTGGGTACCCGCCAATAAGGGTAAGTGGGGTCCGTTCGAGGGCCGCATGCTCTACCTCTCCTACGGCAAGTCCTCGCTGTTCGCGGTCTTGCAGGAACGCGTGGGCGACGTCCCTCAGGGTGGCGTGGTGAAGTTCCCGCTCAAGTTCGCCACCGGCCTCATGCGCGCGCGCTTCAGCCCCACGGACGGCCAGCTCTACGTCGCCGGCCTCAAAGGCTGGCAGACCAACGGCGTCAAGGACGGTGCGATCCAGCGCGTCCGCTACACCGGCAAGTCCGTGACGATGCAGGAAGCCCTCCACGTGTCGAAGAAGGGCATCACGATTCGCTTCACTGGCGCGCTCGACAAGAAGTCCGCCTCCGACCCGCAGAACTGGGCCATCGAACAGTATAACTACCTCTGGTCCGGCGCCTATGGCTCCGACACCTACAAGGTGAGCAAGCCCGAGGAAAAGGGCTCCGACCAGGTGCCGATCCAGTCCGTCAAGGTGGCCGACGACGGCAAGTCGGTCTTCCTCGAGGTATCCGGCCTCGTCCCGGTGATGCAGATGCGCATCAAGATGAACGTGAAGGCCGTCGACGGTTCCCGCGTGCCGGACGATATCGCCCACACGATCAACGTCGTCCCGGAGAAGGAAGGCGAAGACTACCGCTCATTCGCCAAGTAACTGAGGCGAAACCCTCACGGCGAAAGGCCCGGTTCACACCGGGCCTTTTTGTTGGGGGCTTGCCTGTCGGTGGGAATACCTCCCAATAGGAAGCGTCCCGCCGCCATGCTTCTCAGCCGCCTCCTCTGCCTGCTCGCCGCGACCCTCGCGACCACCCTCTCCGCGCAGGACCTGCCAGGACTCAAGGTGACGTTCACCTCTGCCGGAAAGACCGACGTCCGCTCCGATCGCCTGCTCGCCCTCCACGTCCCCGCCGGTCAGGCGCCCACGCCTTTCCTCGCCACTGGTCCGTTCATCGCGAAGTGGGAAGGCGACCTCCAGTCGCCTCTGCGCGGCACGTTCAAACTGAGCGCCGAATCCTCCGGGAGGTTCAAGCTGAGCCTCAATGGCCAGCCGCTCCTCGATGGTCCCGGCATCAAGACCGTGCAGCTGAACAAAGGGGCCAACCGCATCGTCGCCGAAATCGCCAGCGCCGACCAGGGCGACACCTTCGTCCGCCTCAGCTGGGCCTCGAAAGATTTCCCGCTCGAGCCCGTCCCGCCCACGCTCCTGACGCACCCGGCCGACAAGGAACTCGACGTCGCCACACAGCGTCGCGACGGACGACTGCTCTTCGCGCAGATGAACTGCGCCGCCTGCCACGCCGACCCCACGCTCCTGCCCGCCAAGGGAACCGGCATGCCGGAACACGGCCAGATCGCCCCGCTGCTCTCCGAGCTCGGCACTAAATTCAAGGCGCCCTTCCTCGCCGACTGGATCCATGACCCGCACT
The DNA here is from genome assembly GCA_002293125.1 of Opitutia bacterium UBA953. Lineage (GTDB taxonomy): Bacteria > Verrucomicrobiota > Verrucomicrobiia > Opitutales > UBA953 > UBA953. The sequence goes on along the minus strand of DBCR01000013.1, from coordinate 1,476 downwards.
CCATCCGCCCGCATTCGCTGATGCCCAAGGTCTTCGCCGGTGCTGGCGCCGAACAGAAGGCCGCTGACCTCGCCGCCATGCTCACGCAGGGCGCCACGCCTAAGGCTGGCGCGGTCGACCTCAAGCTCGCCCCACAAGGCGGCGCGCTCTTCGCTAACTTGGGCTGCATCGCCTGCCACCAGCGCCCCGACGCCGAAGGCAAGGACTCACAGGACCGCGTGCCGATGGGACACATCGCCGACAAGTGGCACCCCGCCGCGCTCATGGAATACCTGCAGGATCCAGCCAAGCACTACCCCGCCACGCGCATGCCTCATTTCCGCCTCGAAGAGGAAGAAGCCTCCCAACTCGCGGCGTACCTCCTCGTCAACAGCCGCCTGGTCAAGCGCCAGGCCCTCGCCGGAGACGCCACCCGCGGCGCCACCCTACTCGTCAGCGCGGGTTGTCTCAATTGCCACGCTGGCATGCCCGCCACCACCCAGCCCACCCTCGCGACCGTGCTCAAGGCCGGCGACAAGGGGTGCTTGGCGCCCGACGATAAGACTCGCGCCACCGCGCCTGACTTCGCCCTGACGGCCGCGCAGCATGCCTCGCTCAAGGCCTTCCTCGCCACCGACCTCGCGTCGCTCAAACAAGATACCCCGGCCGAGTTCGCCGAACGCCAGATCAAGAATCTCAACTGCGTCGCCTGCCATTCGCGCGACGCCACCTTAAGCACGTGGACCAAGGTCGACGGCGAAGCGAAGAAGCTTCGCGATGCCCTCCCGCCCAAGGAGCACGTCGAAGGCGAGCCGGTGCACGACGCGCCCATCCCCCAGCTCACTTGGCTCGGTGAGAAACTCCGTCATGACTGGATGAGCAAGTTCATCGCCGGACAGATCGAGTACAAACCACGCCCTTGGCTCATCGGCCAGATGCCTGCTTTCGCCCACTACGCCGACGGCCTCGCGCTCGGCATGAACCATCAGCACGGTCTGCCGCAAAACGAAACCGCCGAGCCGGCCGGCGACGCTGAGAAAATCGCCAACGGTGAGAAACTCATTGGGGACGCCGGGGGCTTCAACTGCATCACGTGTCACGCCGTGGGTGACACGGAAGCCACCGCTGTCTTCGAGGCTCCCGCCATCAACTTCGCGCAGTCCGCCGAACGCCTCCGCAAGGGCTACCACCATCGCTGGGTACTGGCCCCGACGCGCATCGACCCGGACACCAAGATGCCGAAGTATGCCGACCCGGAAGGCGTCACTCAGCTGAGCGAACCCTACGACGGCAATGGCCCCCAACAGTTCGAGGCCATCTGGCAGTATATTCGGGCGATTAAATAGGAGGCTGCAAGGGGCAGGGGCGGGAGTCGTGGTAGCGACAGTAAAAGACACAAACACTTATTCATAATAGGGTTATGAGTTAGGATATCGTGCCTACCCCCACCCCCCTGCCCCAACCCCTACCCCTTTCCGAACGACCTTCAGATATTCG
>DBCR01000026.1 GCA_002293125.1 Opitutia bacterium UBA953 | reverse complement strand
GAACTCGGGGGTGTGCTCCGGGTGGATCATGTCTGTTAAGGTCTAGGTGTGGTGGCGTCGGACGTTCAGTTACGATCCGGGGTGGGGGCGGTGGTGGAGCCGAGGCGGACATCCAGGCACAAGGCCTGCATCTCCTTCATCAGCACGTTGAAGGACTGGGGGGTGCCGCTGACGAGGGTATTGTCACCCTTGACGAGCTGCTCGTAGATCTTGGTTCGGCCGGCGACGTCGTCGGACTTGACCGTGAGGAGTTCCTGCAGCGTGTAGGCAGCGCCGTAGGCTTCGAGAGCCCAGACTTCCATTTCGCCGAAGCGCTGGCCGCCGTACTGGGCCTTGCCGCCGAGCGGCTGCTGGGTGATGAGGCTATACGGACCGGTGGCGCGGGCGTGGATCTTGTCCGCGACAAGGTGGTTCAGCTTCATCATGTAGATGTAGCCGACGACGACGTCCTGGTCGAACGCTTCGCCGGTGTGACCGTTGATGAGCATCGCCTTGCCGGTCTCGGGCAGTTCAGCCTGCTTGAGGTATTCGCGGATCTGCTTCTCGGGGATGCCGTCGAAGATGGGGGTGGCCATCTTCAGGCCGAGCTTGGAGCAAGCCCAACCGAGATGCGTCTCGAGGACCTGGCCGACGTTCATTCGGGAAGGAACGCCGAGAGGATTGAGGCAGATGTCGACGGAGGTCCCGTCGGCGAGGTAAGGCATGTCTTCGACCGGCACGATACGGGCGACGACGCCCTTGTTGCCGTGACGACCGGCCATCTTATCGCCGACCTGGATCTTGCGCTTAGTGGCGATGTATACCTTCACGTTCTTGATGGCGCCGCCTTCGTCGATGCCCTGCTCGATGGCTTCGACCTTGCGGGCGCGCTCTTGCTCAAGCTCGTCGAAGCGACGGTGGTAGCCGTCGACGATCTGGCGGATCTTCTGCTTCACCGGCGAGTCGTTCATCTCGATGGAACGAGAGACGGAGGCCAGGCGACGGAGGAGGGTCTTCGTGATCTTGCGGTTGGCCGGGATGATGGCTTCACCGGTCTCGGAGTTCTTGACGTCGAGCGGGATCTTTTCGCCGAGGAGGATGTTCGAGAGGGACTCGGTCATCTCTTCGCGGAGGCGGGAGTCGGCCGTGCGGTACTCTTCGTTGACCTTCTTGAGGGCGCGGCGCTGGTCGTTGGGCGAGAGGCGTCCGTCGTCCTTATCGGTACGGGAGGAGACCTTGACGTCCATGATGATACCCGAGATGCCCGAGGGCACGCGGAGGGAGGTGTCCTTCACGTCGCGGGCCTTCTCACCGAAGATGGCGCGGAGCAGCTTCTCTTCAGGGGCGAGGTCGCCTTCGGACTTCGGAGTGATTTTGCCGACGAGGATATCGTCAGGCTTCACTTCGGCGCCGATGCGGATGACACCGTCACGGTTGAGGTTACGCAGGGCTTCCTCGCCGAGGTTCGGGATGTCGCGGGTGATCTGTTCCGGCCCGAGCTTCGTATCGCGGGCGGTGACTTCGAATTCTTCGATGTGGACGGATGTGAAGACGTCGTCCGTAAGCATACGTTCGGAGAGCAGGATCGCGTCTTCGAAGTTGTAACCATTCCAGGGCATGAAGCCGACGAGGACATTGCGTCCGAGGGCGAGCTCACCCTTGTCGGTGGCGGCGCCGTCGGCGATGATTTCGCCCAGCTTGACCTTGTCGCCGCGGCGGACCAGCGGACGCTGGTTGAAGCACGTGGAAGAGTTGGTCTTGAGGAACTTGCGGAGATCGTAGACGTAGATACCCTTGGCCGGCTCGCTCTTGAACTTCTTGTTCTCGAGCTGGGCGGGGGCGACTTCACCGTCCTTCGTGACGATGATACGGCGGGAGTCGGCGGCGGCGACGATGCCGGGGCCTTCGGAGACGATGACCGTCTTCGAGTCGATGGCGACCCGACGTTCGAGGCCGGTGCCCACGAACGGGGCTTCGGTCACGACGAGGGGCACGCCTTGGCGCTGCATGTTGGAACCCATGAGCGCGCGGTTAGCGTCGTCATGCTCCAGGAACGGAATGAGGGCGGCGGCGACGGAGACGACCTGCTGCGGCGAGACGTCCATGTAGTCGACGTCTTCGGGATCCACTTCGAGGATGTCGTCGCGGAAACGGACGGTCACCTTGCCCTTCAGGCGGGAGGCGTCGTCGAGTTCGGAGTTGGCCTGAGCGACCTTGAATTTTTCTTCCTGGTCCGCGGTCATGAATTCGACCTGGCTGGAGACCTTGCCACGCACGACCTTACGGTACGGAGCTTCGATGAAGCCGAACTCGTTGATACGCGCGTAGGTGGAGAGCGAGTTGATGAGGCCGATGTTCGGACCTTCCGGGGTCTCGATCGGGCAGATACGACCGTAGTGGGACGGATGAACGTCGCGGACTTCGAAGCCGGCACGGTCGCGGTTGAGGCCTCCGGGCCCGAGGGCGGAGAGACGACGCTTGTGCGTCAGCTCGGCGAGCGGGTTGATCTGGTCCATCAGCTGAGACAGCTGGCTGCGGGCGAAGAACTCGCGGATCGCGTTGCCGAAGGGCTTCGGGTTGACGAGCTTCTGCGGGGTGATCGAGTCGACGCTCTGGTCGTACTCGTTGATGCGGGCCTTGACCGTCTTGACGACGTTCTTGAGACCGGCGCGGCACTGGTTGGCGAGAAGCTCGCCGACATTGCGCACGCGGCGCGAACCAAGGTGATCGATGTCGTCGATCGCGCCGTCGCCGGCGCTCAGCTTGCAGAGCAGCTTGGTGGCTTCGACGATGTCCTCAGGGGTGATCGTGCGGGTATCGAGCGAGACATCGAGGCTCAGCTTCTGGTTGAGCTTGTAGCGGCCGACGCGACCAAGGTCGTAACGCAGCGGGTCCTGGAAGAGACGCTGCATGTGGGCGCGGGCACCCTTGACGTTGACGGGCTCGCCGGGGCGGAGCTTGCGGAAAATTTCCTTGAGGGCTTCTTCCTCGTTACGGACGGCGCCGATGTCCTTACGGAGCGAGAGGATGATGGAGCCGTTGTCGAAGGCGGTGTCGAAGACGCCGAACTTCTGCTTCGGGAGCTGCTTGTGGATCTCCTTGAGCGTCTCACGGGAGAGCTTGTCGTACTGCTTGGCGACGACCTTACCGGTCTCGACGTCGACGATCGGGTCGGCGTAGACGAGCTGAGAAAGTTCTTCCGGATCGAGCTCGAGCGCGGCCTTGGCGGTCAGTTCGCGGTGCTGGTAGAAAAGAGCCAGGATGTCCTTGTCGTCCTTGTAACCGAAGGCGCGGAGAAGGGTCGTGACGAGGAACTTGCGGCGGCGGCGGCGACGGTCGAGGTAGACCCAGAGGAGGTCGTTCTGGTCGAACTGGACTTCGATCCAGGTGCCGCGGTCAGGGATGATGCGGAAGGCGTGGAGCATCTTGCCGCTCGTGTGAGCGGACTCCTCGAAACAGATGCCCGGGGAGCGGTGAAGCTGGGAAACGACGACACGCTCGGCGCCGTTGACGATAAAGGAACCACGGTCGGTGATCATCGGGATTTCGCCCATCAGGATTTCTTCGTCCTTGAAGGCGCCCTTCTCACGGAGGCGGAGCTTGAGCATCACCGAGATCGCGTAGGTCGTACCTTCGCGGATGCACTCGAGTTCGGTCTGCTTGGGCAGCACCAGGCCGTACTCGAGGTACTCGAGACGGAAGTTGCCGTTGTTGCTCTCCACCGGGAAGGCTTCGCGGAAGACGGCATCGAGGCCGACGTTCTTGCGGGCGGACGCGGTCTGGTCCAACTGCAGAAAATCGTTGAACGAGAAAATCTGGTTCTCGATCAGGTTGGGCGGAGGGATGACTTCGCGTAGTTTACCGAAGTTTTTGCGCTCTTGAGGCATGGCTGGTGAAGGTGGGCTCGGAGTGTCGGGTTGATTCGGTGGTGCTGACTGGTTTGCCTGGTTGGGTCGGACTGGGCTGCCGTTGGGAAGAAAAAGCGGGGAGGGGTCGCCGGACCCGGGAGGGTGCTACCCTCCCCGCTTTGCAGAGATGCGTCGGAAGACGGATTACTTGACCTCGACCTCGGCGCCGGCGGCCTTGAGCTTGGTCTCGATATCCTTGGCTTCGTCCTTGGACACGCCTTCTTTGACAGGCTTGGGGGCGGTGTCGACGAGGTCCTTGGCTTCCTTGAGGCCCAGGCCAGTGATGGCGCGGACTTCCTTAATGACATTGATCGGGGTAGCGCCCTTGCCCTTGAGGATGACGTCAAACGTCGTCTTCTCTTCGGCAGGTGCGGCGGCGGCGGCGCCACCAGCGGCGGCGACGGCGACGGGTGCGGCGGCGGAAACGCCCCACTTGGTCTCGAGGTCCTTCACGAGGTTAGCGACGTCCAGAACGGACTGGGCGCTGAGCCACTCGATGACTTGGTCTTTGGTGATGTTGCTCATGGTATCTTGGTTCCTTGAATGGTTAGCGTCCGATGAAGGACATTTGAGGGCGCGAGGCCCCTAACCGGGGTTCTTTGGATGTGTGTTGTTTTTTGGTTTGGATTCCCCCCGCTCGGACGCCGCCACATGGCGAAGCCTCCGCGAGGAAAGGGGTTAGGCGGCCGTCTCGTCCTTCTGGCGCTTGGCGTCCAGGAGGCGGACGAACTGCGAGGCAGGGGTGGAGAGCAGCGAGAGGAGCTGGGCGCGGATACCGTCGAGGGACGGCAGCTTCGACAGGGCTTCCACCTCGGCCTTGGTGAGCAGCTTGGCGTCGAGGACGCCGCCCTTCACTTCGAGCTTGGAGAAGTCCTTGAAGAAGGTGACCAGGATCTTAGCGACGCCGGTCGGATTATTGCCACCGGTGACGAGGGCCGTGTGGCCGCTCAGGTGACCCGAGATGTCGGGGAGATTCGCCTGCTTCGCGGCGATGTTGAGGATGCTGTTCTTGACGACGTGATACTCGGCACCGTGGGCACGGAGCTGATTACGGACGGAGGTAGCGTTCTCGACGGTGACGCCGGTGAAGTTGGCGAGCAGCAGGTAGTTGGAGCTGGCCAGCTGGGCGGCGACTTCGTCGACGAGGAATTGTTTTTCAGCGCGCATGTTCGTGGATTGTCTTTTGCGTGGTTAGGTTAGGCGGACGCGACGGCGGCCGAGTAGGGCTTGAGGTCGACGGCGACGCCGGGGCTCATGCTGGCGCTGATGGTGATCGACTTGATGAAGCGGCCGCCGGCGAAACCGGTGGGCTGGGCCTTCACGAGAGCGGACAGGGCGGCCTGAGCGTTCTCGGTGAGCTGAGCGGAGGTGAAAGACTTCTTACCGATGACGATCACGATGTTGCCGGTCTTATCCATCTTGAATTCGACGCGGCCAGCCTTCACTTCCTTGATGGTCTTCGGGATGTCATCCGAGACCGTACCCGACTTCGGGTTGGGCATGAGGCCTTTCGGACCGAGGACGCGGGCGACCTGACGGACATCCTTCATCGCGGAGACGGTGGAGATGGCGACGTCGAAGTCGAGGAAGCCACCGTTGACCTTGGCGATCAGGTCGGCGAGGCCGGCGTAATCAGCACCAGCGGCGAGGGCTTCGGCCGGATTCTCGGTAAAGGCGAGGACCTTGATCTTCTTACCCGAACCATTCGGGAGGGAGACGGTGCCGCGGACCATCTGGTCCGACTGCTTGGGGTCGACGCCGAGGAAGGCGGAGATCTCCACGGTTTCGTCAAACTTGGTACCGGGCATCTTCTTGATGATCTCGGTGGCCTGGTTGACGTCATACTTGGCCTTCAGGTCGGCGACCTGGAGGGCGGCGCGGTAGCGCTTGCTGGTTTTTTTGCTCATAGCGACTTTTGGTCTCCTGCGGGATGCAGTGGTGGGTGTTGGGTTTGGGTTGGGTTAAATTAACCGATGACTTCGATGCCCATCGAACGCGCGGTACCGGCGATCATGCGGGCGGCGTTGTCAGGATTGACGGCATTGAGGTCCTTCTTCTTCAGCTCGACGATTTCGAGGAGCTGCTTCTTGGTGACCTTGCCGACCTTGTCGCGGTTCGGGACCTTGGAGCCGGACTCGATCTTCGCGGCCTTCTTGAGGAGGACGGAAGCGGGCGGGGACTTCAGGATGAACGTGAAAGACTTATCCTGGTAGACGGAGATGATGACCGGGAGGATCATGCCGGCCTGTTCCTTGGTCTTGGCGTTGAATTCCTTACAGAACGCCATGATGTTGACGCCCTTCGCGCCGAGCGCGGGGCCGACAGGAGGAGCAGGGTTAGCGGCGCCTGCGGGGAGCTGGAGCCTGATTTCGCCGATTACTTTCTTAGCCATGGTGGTTGATTAGATGGTAGGGTTGAAAAAGGATCAGTCGCGGTCATCGCGTTCGACCTGCCAGAACTCGAGCTCGACCGGAGTGGAGCGGCCGAAGATGTCGACGGAGACCTCAAGCTTGCCGCGGTCGGCGTCGATCTTGTCGATATTGCCAGCGAGATTGGCGAAGGGTCCGTCGGTGATCTTGACGCGCTCGCCGATATTGAAGGTGATCTTCGGGACGACCTTGTCCGCAGCATCGGCGACCTGCTGGAGGATCGTGTTGATCTCCTCGGTCTTGAGGGCGATGGGACTCTGTCCGCCGATGAGGCCGATCACGCCGTCGGTCTTGCGGAGGAAGCTCCAGGGGGCTTCGAGCAGCGAGCCTTCGTCATCGTAGAGCCGGGCGCGGACGAAGAGGTACGAAGGATAGAGCTTCATCTCGCTCTCGCGCTTCTTGCCGTTGCGGAAGTCCTTGACGGTCTTGACCGGCATCAGGATCTCGGCGACGAAGTCACCCATCTCCTCGTCCTTGATAGCCTTGTCGAGCAGGCGCTTCACCTTGCTCTCGTTGTTCGAGAGGGTCTGGAGGGTATACCAGCGGAAATCAGAGGGAGTGGACATGGGGGGTCAGCGAACAAGCTTGGTCGCGAACTGGACGAGATTGGAAAGGGAGAAGTCGCAGAAGAAGACGACGGCACCCAGGAGGGCGACGGCGGCGATGACAACCAGCGTAGAGTCGACAAGCTCCTTGGCGGTGGGCCACGAAGCTTTGACGAAGACCTCGGTGATGGTCTCGTTCCAGAAAGCGCGGAGGCGTCCGAGGAAGCTGATCATGGTGCTGGTGGTGATGAGGTGAGAGTGGCAGGGCGGGAGGGAGGAGAACCCACAACCAACGGTTTTGAGGCCGCTTCTCTGCCAATTGAGCTACCGTCCTGTAATGGTGATTAAAGAGACGAATGCCGGGGCCCTTTTTAGGGGGCCTCGGCACCTTGGTAGGTCGTTTGGCGTCAGGAAATCACTTGACGATTTCGAGGATCTGGCCGGCGCCGATGGTCTTGCCGCCTTCGCGAAGAGCGAAACGCTGGCCCTTTTCCATCGCGACGGGCTTCTGCAGCTCGATCGTGATCGTGACGTTGTCACCAGGCATCACCATTTCCACGCCTTCCGGGAGGATCACGGTGCCGGTGGCATCGCAAGTACCGAAGAAGAACTGCGGGCGGTAGTTGTTGGCGAACGAAGTGTGGCGACCACCTTCATCCTGCTTGAGGACGTAGATCTGGGCCTTGGCCACGGTGTGAGGCTTGATGGAACCCGGCTTGGCGAGGACCTGGCCGCGCTCAATCTGGCTCTTTTCGATACCGCGGACGAGGAGGCCGACGTTGTCGCCAGCCTGGCCCTGATCGAGCTCCTTACGGAACATTTCGACGCCGGTGACGGTGGTCTTAAGGGTGTCACGGAGACCGACGATTTCGATTTCTTCGCCGACCTTGATGACGCCGCGCTCGATACGACCGGTGGCGACGGTGCCGCGGCCAGTGATGGAGAACACGTCTTCAACGGACATCATGAAGGGCTTGTCGGTTTCGCGCTTGGGCTCGGCGATCTCGGTGTCGAGAGCGGCAAGGAGGTCCTGGATGGACTGTTCGCCTTCCGGGGTACCTTCGAGGGCGGCGGTGGCAGAGCCACGGACGATCTTGGCGGTGTCGCCTTCGTAGTTATACTTGTTGAGGAGGTCGCGGACTTCCATCTCGACGAGGTCGATCAGGTCAGGCTCGGAAAGGTCGACCTTATTGAGCCAGACGACGATCTTCGGCACGCCGACCTGGCGGGCGAGGAGGATGTGCTCCTTGGTCTGGGGCATGACGCCGTCAGCAGCGGAGACGACCAGGATGGCACCGTCCATCTGGGCGGCGCCGGTGATCATGTTCTTGACGAAGTCGGCGTGGCCCGGGCAGTCGACGTGGGCGTAGTGACGGTTGACGGACTCGTACTCGACGTGCGAGGCGGCGATGGTCACGGTCTTGGTGGCGTCACGGACGGTACCACCCTTGGTGATTTCCGCGTAGGACTTGTTCTCGGCGAGGCCGCGACGGGCCTGGACGGCCACGATAGCGGCGGTAGTGGTCGATTTGCCATGGTCAATGTGGCCGATGGTGCCGACATTGACGTGAGGCTTGGTGCGATTGAACTTCTCTTTGGCCATGTTTTTGGTGGTGAGGAGGTGGTTAGGTTTGGTGTGTGGAAAGTGATGGAGCCCCCGACTGGAATTGAACCAGCGACCTCGTCCTTACCAAGGACGCGCTCTGCCAACTGAGCTACAGGGGCGAACCGTCGACGTACAGAAGACGCGAAGGGAAGGGTTTGAATGACCATCGAAAACCCCACCGTCAAGCGGATTTTTGCAAGGGTTTTACACCCCTTCTAGCCCCCTTACGGACCCACGATCAGACGGTACGCCCCCGGGGGAAGTTGCTTGGCCCAATCGACCTCAGCCGCCCAGCGACGGATCGCCTCATCCAGCGGCGGTGAGCCTGAATGTCTCACGCCACTCCCGAGCGGGGCTTTACCAAGCGAGTCTACGCTCAAAATTACCTCAAATATTGAATTAAATGGGTTATTATTTAGAATTAAATCGTCTTTAACTCCTTTTTTGTCATTAAAATGGGTGATTTTCCCACTAATAATAGGCTTACTTCTCCCACTCATCGGATAAACCTCGAAAAAAGCGGCTCGCGCTGGGAGCCCTTCGCCGGCGTAACGATGGGTTCCCAAAGTGGTAAAAGGGGCGGCCTCCGCCAACGGGACTGCTTTGGCCGGCACAGGAGTTTCCCCGCGCGGAACCTGGAGGGTGGACTCCTTCCCGAGGGGCCGAGAAGGGTCGAACTGGAGGGCGGGGTTGAATTTGGCAAAGGGGGCATCCTCTGGCTGGCCAATCTCAACGCTCCCGACTCCGCCCAAAACCGACTTGGCGGGAAAGTACACTGCCGAGGTATCCAGTAGCACGACGCTCTCCGTCCGAGCGTCGCCCGGCACCACTAGGCGCACACCATTAGTCAAAGGCTCGGCCGGATCATTACCTCCGGCACCTGGTTTGAAGACCAGGAGGGCAAGCAGGAAGAGCCCGAGCCCGCAAAGGAGCGCGGTACGGGTCAGCGGGGGGACGCGACCGCCGGTCAGATTACGGAATGTGGAGAGCGTCCGCATGCTCAACGGTCGAGCGCGCGCTCGGCAACCGTCACGCGTGCGAGTGAGCCGCGGCCTTCCCGGATAAAGTTGACCATCAGGACTTCGCCCGGCTTGCGGCGGGAAATCGCCAGACGCAGCTCGTTCCAATTCTCGAAAGGCTTTCCGTCCAAGGCCACGATGATATCACCGACCCTCAGGCCAGCCTTAGCCGCGGGCAGTCCGTCACTGATGAGCGAGACGCGCACGGCACCGTTCTTCCCGAGATTGAGCTTGGTGGCTTCCGCGAGGGAGATGTCTTCGCCTTGGACTCCGATGAGCCCGCGGACGACCTTGCCGCCGTTCGCCAGATCCGTCGCGACGGAAACGATAAGATTGGCCGGGATGGAATAGCCGAGGCCGATACTGCCGCCAGTGCGAGATTTGATCGCGGTATTCATGCCCAGCAGGCGGCCTTCGAAATCAATGAGAGGCCCGCCGCTATTGCCTGGATTGATCGCCGCATCGGTCTGGATGAAATCCTCGAAAGCCATGCCCATCCCCTGCTTACCGGAGCGTCCGAGAGCGGACACGATGCCGGAGGTGACGGTGATGCCGGCATCGAGAGGATTGCCGATGGCGAAGACGACATCGCCGACGCGGGCTTTCTCGCTATCGGCGAACTTGGCGAAAGGCAGGTTGCGACCCTCGATCTTCAACACGGCGATGTCGCTACCGGCGTCGACGCCGAGGACCTTGGCCCGGAATTCCCGGCGATCCTGCAGCTGGACGATGACGGTGTCGGAAACGGTGGAACGGTCGGACTTCAGCACGACGTGCCGGTTGGTGATGACGTAGCCCTCCGGATGGATGATCGTGCCGGAGCCCAGGCCGGTCGGCATGAACGTCTCACCGGTCTTCTCATCCTTCAAGACACTGTCTTTATCGATCCGGCCCCGATAACGATCCAAGACGGACTGAGGGATGACTTCAGCGGTCCGGATACTGACGACCGCCGGCATGATACGGGCCAGCATATCAGCGTAGCTCGCGCCAGGCGCGGTGCGGTTAATCGGGCGGACATCCGTATCAAAGGAAACGCCGGCGAGGGCCATGGCCGGCAACAGGATAAGCGCGGTGAGATGACGAATCATGACTTAGTCATCCTACCCCTCAGGCCGCCCAAAGCAAGCGACCTCAGCGGGCCATCGTGAACCCGCCACCCGGCTGGTTCGGCTCGGCCTCGTCGCGTTCCTTATTGAAGCGCATCGAGAACAGGCGCGTGACCCCCTTTTCCTGCATGGTCGCCCCGAAGATAGCGTCGGCCGCGGAGACGGTGCGCTTATTATGGGTGATCACCAGGAACTGGGAGAAACGGGTGAACTCGCGGATGATGTCCGTAAAGCGGTTCACGTTGGCGTCATCGAGCGGAGCGTCGAGCTCGTCGAGCACGCACAGCGGCGAAGGCTTCACCATGTAGATGGCGAAGAGCAGCGCGACGGCGGTCATGGTACGCTGGCCGCCAGAAAGCAGCGAGATGCCGCGCAGCTTGGTGCCCGGGGGCTGGGCGATGATTTCAATGCCGCTCTCGAGCGGATCCTCGGCCTGGACCATCGTGAGGTCAGCCGTGCCGCCGACGAAGAGGCGCTCGAAGGTGAACTTGAAGTTCTTACGCACCTGTTCGAACGTGTCGGTGAAGAGCTTGAGGGAGGTCTGGTTAAGTTCCTCGATTGCCTTGGTGAGTTCCTCCTTGGCCTTCCAAAGGTCATCGCTCTGCTTGGTGAGGAAGTCGTGGCGGTCACGCAGGGAAGAATACTCCTCGACGGCGACAAGGTTCACGGAGCCCATGCCGGCCATGCGGTCGCGTAGTTCGGCGATCTCGCGGACGAGGGGCGGCCAATCGGCGGACTCCATCGAGGTGAGGTCTTCGGCGGTCGGTTCGCCGCGGCGGACGACGGCCTTCGGGGCCGGTCGGGAGCCTTCTTCGTCGGTCTCCTCGAGGTCGTCGAAGCTGGAAATACCTTCAGGTTCGCCATCGGAGAGCCAGAGCTGCAAGCGCCAGTCGACTTCGGCGACATCGAGCTGATGGTCGGACTGCACCTTCTCGACGATGAAGCCGCACTGTGAAGACTGCTCAGCAAGAGAGACCTCAAGGCCCTTGAGGCGGGTGTCGGCAACACGCAGGCGGTCGCGGTCGACCGAAAGCACGCGGTCTTCCGATTCGACGGCCGCATCAGTCTCGCTGAGGGAGCCTCGCACTTCGTTGAGTCCGGAGTTGGCGGTCTCGATTTCGCCGGCGAGACGGGCGGAAGTCTCGCGGGCGGTCGCGGCCTGGGCCTTAAGCTCGCCGATGAGTTTTTCGTTCTGCTGGGCCTCGATCCGACGTGAATTCAGACGCGCGGCGGCCTCGGCACGGCGCGATTCGAGGTCGGCCAGTTCGCGGCCGACGAGTTCGAGGCGCTGACGCTGTTCGGCGTGGGCGAGTCGAGCTTCACCCAAGGCGTTGCGGCGGAGGTCAGATTCGGCGCGCGAAGACTCAAGCTGGACTTCGCCGGAAGTAATCGTCGCACGGAGCTCGGCGACCTGGGCGTCCTTGGCGGTGAGGGTGACCTGGGCGCGGTCGCGACGCTGCAGTGCTTCCGACTTCGAGTTATCGATCTCGGCCAGCTGGCGCTCTTCGCGGCCGATACGGTCATCAGCAGTGGTAAGGACCTGGCGAGCGGAGCGCTCATCGGCCTGGGCGACGGAAAGTTCCTGCGCGGCGAACTGCGCGGCATCGCGGGCGGCCGAGACATCGAGTTCATTGGCGTCCATCGCGGACTGGATGCCCAGGGCCTTCTCGTTGAGCGTCGTCAGCTGGTCGTTCTCAGACTCAAGGCTGGCGCGGACGGAGCGAATTTCGCTTTCGCGGGAAAAGACGCCCGAACCGGCGTTAGCGGCGGCCTTACGGGGCTTGCCGGCGTAGACGAGGCCGCGGCGGTCGACGAGGTCTCCTTCGGTCGTCGCAACGAGGAAAAACTCGAACCCCGGGTTAGCGCGCCACCAGCTGATGAAATCGCCGAGGGACGGGCAGACGTAGCAGCCGTCAAAAAGATTAGCGACGAGGCGGGCGTGGTCCGGAGACTTCGCCTGCACGGCGGTAGTGGCGGGACGGAGCCAGCCTGGAGCAGCGGAACCGGAGCGGGAAGCCGGCGGAGCTTCGACTTGGAAGACCGCCCGGCCCAGCTGGCGTTCGCCCATCTTGGCCACGATGCCCGGCAGGAATTCGGCGGAGTCGAGGGCGACGGCTTCAGAAGCGGCGCCCAGGATGTTCTCGAGCGCGGACGCGGCGGAGATGTCGACGACCGTGACAAGGTCAGCGAGGGCCGAAGCCTTGCCCGAGCGGAGCTCTTCGGCGAATTCACCGCGCAGGACCGCTTTGGCCGCCTCGGAGAAGCCTTCGAGGCGGGACTGCATCTGCTCGAGCAGACCGAGCTGAGCGGAGAGCTTGGCAACCTTACGATCCTGCTCGGAGATCGTCTGCTGGAGCGCGCGGAAATCGTTCAGCAAGTCGCGACCCTTCTCGGTGGCTTCCTGTTCGGCCGTACGGGCCGCCAGGAGTTCGCCATGGCGGGTCGTGACGACGGCGCCGCACTCGGTGACGCGGCGTTCGAGCGCTTCGCGCTCCTGCTTCGCCTGGCTGAGGGAGGCCGAGAGATCGACGTGACGTGACTGGTAACCACGCAGATCGACTTCAAGATTGGTGACATCGCCGCGGGCGCGGGTCATCTCGCCTTCGGCGATCAGGATGTCCTGGCGGGCGCGGCGAAGAAGGTTCTCCGCCTCGACGACCTGGCGGGCGACTTCTTCGACCTGCGCGGTCTTCTCGCGGTAGGCGGCGTCGGTGGCGGAAACGGAACCGGCGGCAGTCGACTTGGCGTCGGAGCTACCGCGGAGACGCATCTCGTATTCGGCGAGCGAGAGCTCCGTTTCCTGGGCTTCGCGGCGGACTTCACCGAGCCGGGAGGAAAGGTCGTCCGAGCGTAGATCAGAAGTGCGGGCCTCGTTCTCGGCGTTCTCGCGCGCGGTGCGGAGATCGAACAGGGCCTGCTGCGCGAGCTGAACCTGCTCAGCCAGTTCAGTACGGCGGGCGCGCATCTGGAGCAGCGCGGTCTCGCGGTCGCGCAGACCGTCGGTCAGCGCGGTGACTTCGCCGCGACAGGCGGTGGCATTGGTCTCGAGCGCGGCAACCTGGGAGCGACGGTCGCCGAACTGCTTGGCATGCCAGGCGAGGTCGAGGTGCGTGAAGCGGTGACGCAGGCGACGGAAGCGGAGAGCCTTGGCAGCCTGACGGCGGAGCGTTGCGATTTGACGGCCGACTTCGCTGACGACGTCGGTGATGCGCGCGAGATTGGTGTCGACGCCGCCGAGCTTATTGAGGGCTTCGCGCCGTTGGGCCTTGTAGCGCGTGATGCCGGCGGCTTCTTCGAAGAGGTAGCGGCGCTCGGAGGGATTGGCGGAAAGGATCTGGTCGATCTGGCCCTGCACCATGAACGAGTAGGACATGCGGCCGATACCGGTATCCATGAACAGTCGCTGAATGTCCTTCAGGCGGGACGGCTTACCGTTGATGAAATAGTCGCTCGCGCCTTCGCGGTGAAGGCGACGCATGACCGAGACTTCGGCGAAGGCCGTACCCAGTTCCTTTTCGCAATCAGCGAAGATCAGCTCGACTTCGCACTGCGGGAGAGGCTTGCGACGGTCGGTGCCAGCGAAGATGACGTCCTGCATCGCCGGGGCGCGGAGGGACTTGGCGGACTGTTCGCCGAGGACCCAGCGGATGGCGTCGACGATGTTGGACTTGCCGCAACCATTGGGTCCGACCACGGCCGTGACCCCGGGACGGAGCTCGATGCGG
>DBCR01000066.1 GCA_002293125.1 Opitutia bacterium UBA953 | reverse complement strand
TCGCCAGGCGGCGCCCATGCAGAAGCGGGTCGCGCCACCGGCCTTGGCCTTGCGCGCGTCGGCGAGGATCGCCTGGGTCTCCATGAGGGCTTCGGTCTCGAGGCCGGTCTGGTTGTGGATGGACTGCGGGCAATAGGCGCAGTCTTCGGGGCAGGCGCCGGTCTTGATCGACTTCAGGGTGCAGAGCTGCACGCCGGCCGGATCCTGGTGGGCCTGGTGGACTTGCTGAGCCTTGAAGATCAGCGTATTGAGCGGCAGGTCGTAGAGCGCTCGGGCTTCGGTGAGGTTGGGCATTGGTTTAATATGAGAGTATGGAGTTTAGAGTATCGAGTATCGGGGAAGGTAGGAACACGACCGGGTCGTATCCTATGCAGGGAGGTTCGGCAGCACTTCGTCCATGGCGAGGCGGACGGCGCGGACGAGGTGCTTCACTTCGTCGGCTTGGATGGAGATCGGCGGCACGAACAGGATCGAGTCGCCGAGAGGACGGATGACGAGGCCATGGCGGCGCGCGGCGAGAGCGACGCGATAACCCGCACGGGTGTCGGTCGGCCAGCGATCAGCGGAGGCGGGCTTGAATTCGACGGAGCCCGTGAGGCCGAGCTGACGGAAGGTACGCACGTGGGCGTGGCCGACGAAGGCGGCGGCCATCTCACGACCGAGAAGCGTGGCGCGTTCGGCGACCTGACCCGAGGCCAGCATCGGCTTGAGCTTGCGGAGCGAAGCGCGGGCGACGGCGCAGCCGAGCGGATTACCCGAGAAGGTATGTCCGTGAAAGAAGGTCTTCCCTTCGGAGAACGCACCGAGGAACGCTTCGTAGATTTTTTCGGAAGTCAGCGTGGCGGCGAGCGGCAGGTAGCCGGCGGCGAGGCCTTTCGCGAGGCAGAGGAAATCAGGGACGACGCCTTCGGTCTCGGCGGCCGTGAGCGCGCCCACGCGCCCGAAGCCCGTGAAGACTTCGTCGAGAATGAGGTGTACGCCGTATTGGCGACAAAGGGCGGCGACAGTTTTGACGAACCCTGCAGGCTGCTGGACCATGCCGGCGGCGCCTTGGACGATGGGCTCAAGAATGAGGCAGGCCGTCGTAGCGGCATCACGCTCGAGGATGGTCTTCAGCGCGGCCAGCGAGGCGGAGGCGTCGGAGCGGGCGACCTGGCCGGCGCATTCGGAATGGACCGGGGCGGGGAAAGTCTGCGTCGCGAAGAGCCAGGGGTTGAAGCGACGGTGGAACTCGGAGCGTTCGCCGACGGCCATCGTCCCGAAGGTATCACCGTGGTAGGCGCCTTCCATCGAGATGACCCCACGCTTGGCTTCCTGGCCGACAAGCTGCCAATACTGGAACGAAAGTTTCAGGGCGACCTCGATGGCGTTGCTACCGTTGTCGGTGTAGAAGCAACGCGGCAAAGCGCCGTTGGTCAGCCCAGCGAGATCTTCGGCGAGCTCGGTAGCGATCGGGTGATTCAGGCCGAGGAGCGTCACGTGGGCGATTTTTTCGGACTGCTCGCGCAGGGCGCGGTTCAGGTCAGGATCGTTGTGACCATGGACGTTCGTCCAGACCGAGGCGTTACCGTCGAGGTAGCGCTTCCCTTCCCCGTCGATCAGCCAACTGCCCTCGCCGCGGACCAAGTGCAGGCGGGGGTTATCCTGATATTCCCGCATCTGGGTAAACGGGTGCCACCCGAAGCGCCGGTCGGCGGCATCGAGGGCGTCCCGGGGGGACGAAGCTACTGCGGAGGCAGTCGGCACACCCCTGTTCTGGGGGGCCGAAGGGCCATTGTTAAGCCCGAAGTAGGGGAAGGTTTACAATGACCCGGACCCTAGGTTTTAGCGGTTAGCGGTTAGCGGTTAGCGGCTGGGAATCACACGAACTCAAGGGGAGACCGGAAACCGGATGATTAGCTGGGGAACCATTCCGCCATCGATGCAGTCCTCTGTCATCGATTCAGCCATCCCCCATTCCATTCGGTCCTCCACTCAGTCCTCAACTGTGCCCCCCCTCCGCATTGACCCCACCGGGAGACATAGCCAAACTGAATTCACCCCGATGCGCCTCACCCCGTTCATCAAAACCCTGCTGCCCTGCCTGCTGATGGCGTGTCTGACCACGACGAACGGCGCCGAAACCAAGACGCCGCCGTCGCCTTACGCTCAGGCCATGGCCCTTGTGGATAGCCTGTATGAGAAGAAGCTCCCTAAGCCCGAAGCCTTCGGCGAAACCGAAGGAGATCTCTTCGAGGCGATGGCAGGTGGACTCGTACCGGCCGACCCAGCCTTCTGCGAGCGCATCAAGCTAGTCGAGATCACCGACGGCCTGCTGCCGGTGCTGGACCAGCCCTTTCCCCCCTCCATAATCGACGGGCCAATCGTCGAAGTGCGCGGCAATGTGCTCGCCGGCCGGCTCTTCGCCTTGCGCGGACACTTGCTCTGCCAACAAGGCAAGGTCACCGAAGGACAGGCGTGGTTACTGAAGCCGCGACTACTGGCCCGTCGCCCGGGAAGCGACCTAAGCCTAATGCACGCCCTTACGGCCATGGCACTGGAGGGCATCGGCCTGCAAACGACGGCGCCATACGCCGAAACCTGGTCCAAGGCCGACCGCATGGCCTACCTTAGATCCGCGGAGACCCTGAAGCCGCTGGCCGATCTCGGCACCGCCATCCGCAAGGACAACGAATCCCTGCCCGAAAACCAACGTATACCCGCCTTGATCGCCGAGTTCAAATCGCTCGACGCAACACAGCAACAAGCCGTGATCAAGGAGCGCTTCGGTCCGCTTTTCGGCACGACCATCGAACATCAGGATATCCTGCGGCGCCTCCAAGGCCTGGTGACGAATCTCACGCCGGACAGCTGGTTCGCCCTGACGGAAAAAATCTCCGGCGAACTGGCACCCTTGACCATCGAGAAGGCGCAGGCTTTCACCGCACGCAACGCCGCCGCCTTGAAAGAAGTACTGGCGGAGGAAGCGAAGCTCAGCCCGCGGGCCACGGCGCCCGCGCCCTCGGCCGAAAAAGCCGAAGCCCTCTATCGCGTGCTGATCGGCCCCGGCGTCGAAGGCACCGCCCGCAGTCGACTGAATATCATCAACTCGGCCAAGTTGCTCGAAATCCTGATGCAGAAAGGCGCGAGCTTCGACGCGAAGGACCTAGCGACCGTCACCGACGCCTCCGGCAAGCCCGTGCGGATCGGCACCTATGAGGGCAACAAAGCCGTCGTCGGCGAGGACGGACGACTCTTCCTGATCCTCGGACCGCTCAAGTAAGGTTGGCCTAAATAGCCGGGCACCCGGAGCTGACGGCCGATGGCTGAAATGCCGACACCCGAATGGCTGACGCCCCGATGGCCGTCACCCGACACCTGGAGTGAGCGCCTAGGTCAGCACGCGGTGCTGCCCCTACCTCGAGGCAAGCGGATGCGATGTCATCGCATCCCTACCTCAAGGCACAAAAAAGGCCGCCCCTGCGGACGGCCTTCTCGTCGACGAGCCTGACGGCTTATTCGAAGTCGTAGATCTTGACGGAATCCCAGTAGGGCTTGCAGTCGGCGATGAAGGCCTGGTGGATCGGGTCGATCTGGTAGGCGTCATGGTCGGCGTGGTTCTTGAACACGAAGAACTCGGCGAAGTCGTAGGAGGTGTCGATGATCGGGCGGACGGCGTGCTTGCTCGGGATGCCGACGTAGCCGCTATGGATGGACTTGATGGCGAGGAGGCCGCGGAGCTTGGTCTCGAAT
>DBCR01000041.1:3102-42238 GCA_002293125.1 Opitutia bacterium UBA953 | reverse complement strand
GTGCGCGTCTGCCGCACGCTGTCCTGCGCCCTCCGCGGTTCCTACGCGCTGATGGAGAACCTCGAGCAGTCCTTGAATTGCAAGCGCGGCGAGACCTCGCCCGACGGCGACTTCACCCTGGAGTTCGTCGAATGCATCGCCGATTGCGGCTGCGGCCCGGTCGTCCACGTCGACGCCGCGATGCACGAGAACGTGAAGCCCGAAGACGCCGGCAAATTCGCCGACCAGCTCAAGGCCACGCTCAAGGATCCGTCCTACGGACTGAACCCTCCCGTCCCCGGCACGCCCGAGTGGAACGGTTAATCTCTCAACCTTAAGCGACATGCCCGCCGTCGAACGCCCTCTCATCTACGCCAACCTCCGCAAGCCGGGGTACACGGTCGACATCGACTGCTACCTGCGCCACGGCGGTTACGAAGCCCTCAAGAAAGCCGTCGCCCTCAAGCCCGAGGAAGTCTGCAAGGAAGTCGAAGTCTCCGGCCTGCGCGGCCGCGGCGGCGCCGGCTTCCCGACGGGCATGAAGTGGAAGTTCCTCGACCGTAAGTCGGGGAAGCCCATCTACCTCGTCGTCAACGCCGACGAATCCGAGCCCGGTACCTACAAGGACCGCCAAATCATCTACCAGGACCCGCACCAGATGCTGGAAGGCATCGCGATCACCGCGTGGGCCATCCAGGCCAAGCAGGCTTTCATCTACATCCGCGGCGAGTTCGTCCACGGCGCCAAGATTCTCGAACGCGCGATCGCCGAAGCGAAGGCCAAGGGCTTCCTCGGCCATAACATCCTCGGCTCGGGCTATTCCTGCGAAGTCGTCATCCACCGTGGCGGCGGCTGCTACGTCTGCGGCGAAGAGACCGGCCTGATCGAATCCCTCGAAGGCAAGCGCGGCTACCCGCGCATCAAGCCCCCGTATTTCCCCGCCGTCCTCGGCCTCTACAACTGCCCGACCATCGTCAACAACGCGGAGACGATGGCGCAGGTGAAGCACGTGATTGCCTTTGGCGGCGCGGAGTTCGCCAAGATCGGCATCCCCGGCGACAGCGGTACGCATATCTGGTGCGTCAGCGGCTTGGTGAAGCGCCCCGGCCTCTACGAGATCGAAGCCGGCAAGGCCACTTTCGGCGAACTGCTCCACGACCTCTGCGGCGGCCCGCTCGACGGACGCAAGATCAAGGCGATCATCCCCGGCGGCTCCTCCACCAAGATCCTCAAGATCGGCGAACGCTTCAAGGGCAAGCTCGCCAACGGCAACGAGTTCGACTGGGCGGTGGAAGACATCCCCCTCGACTCTAACAGCATCGCCGCTTGCGGCACGGGCCTCGGCACCGGAGGAACCATCGTCCTCGACGACTCCGTCGAGATGATCCAGGCACTCTCCAACCTCAACGCCTTCTACGCCCACGAGACCTGCGGCCAGTGCACGCCCTGCCGTGAAGGATCCCTCTGGCTCTCCCGCGTCACGAAGCGCATCACGACCGGTGGTGGCCTCGAGACCGACGTCCCGCTGCTGCTCGACATCGCGAACCAGGTGGCCGGCCGCACGATCTGCGCCCACGGCGAAGCCGTCGCGTGGCCGGTGCAGTCCGCCGTCCCGAAGTTCAAGGACGAGTACCTCGAGTCCATCCGCCGGCGCCAGAAGGGCGAAGCGGTACCGACGCTTAAGTTGATCTGACGGTAACATAAAGTATCGGCGCGCCCGGCGAGGCGAAGCTCGCCCGGTTTACCCGCCGCCGCCCCCGTTCCTCCGCCCAAACCAAGTCCGGACACAGACCCGTCAAAATACCTGTCTTAATGTTGGCAGACCCTTGGTTTCAGGATAACTGATAGAGGTAAGCCAACCCCATGCTTCTTCGGTGCTCCACCCTCACCCTCCTCTTCGCCCTGAGCGCGGCCTTCGTTTCCGCGCAGGATGGCAAGCTGCTTTATGAGCAGAATTGCGCCGCCTGCCACCTGCCGAACCAGATGGTGGTCGGACCCTCGCTGATCGAGATCACCAAGCTCTACCAAAAGAAGCCCCAGGAATTCGTCGCGTGGTCAATCCAGCCCGTGAAAAAGCGCGCCGGTGTCATCGAGATGCCTTCCATGGCCCACCTGGGCGAAGCCAATCTGCGCGCGGTCCACGGATATATGATCACGGCGTCCCAGGGACTGAGGGAAAAGCCCGCGGCGAAAAAAGACCTCCTGGTTCGTCCGGCCCGGCGCCCAGAAATCCAGCGGATGTTCCTCCCGAACGTCGGCCCAGCGGCCATCGCCGTGGCCTTGCCGGGCGACCTGAACTATTGCTTCGATGCGGGCGACTGCCGCTTACGTACGATCTGGCGGGGCGATTTCCTAGACTGCTGGGACTACTACAAGAGCAACGGCAAGGCGTTCGCCATCCTGCTAGGCCAGACGCTCATGAGTTTACCAGCCGACGAGTCCCTCCAGAAGCGCGTGAAATTCCTCGGCTACACGGTCGACGCCGCCGGCCTGCCGACCTTCGAGTATGAGCGCGATGGCGCCCGCTTCCGCGAGACGATTGTCGCCGACGGAAAAGGTCTGGCCCGCCGCTTTGAGGTCACCGCGACCAAGCCCATCACCCTGACGCTCGACGCAGCCACCACGTGCGAGAGCGGGGTCACGGTCAAGGACCAGCTGACCCTCACGCCCGCCGAGGCCAGGTCCTTCACCCTCACCGTCCGCCTGCCGTGATCTTCCCCCTGCTCTTCCTGGCGACCACCCTCGCCGCCCCGGATCCCCCTTCGGTCGCCAAGTCCGCCGCTGTCCCGGCCAAGGACGGGTGGGCCGAAGCCTTCACGCTCTCCCAAGTCGAGGTACCCGCCGGTATCGACGATCAAGTCGGCGGGCTGGCGTTTCTCGATGATGGCCGCCTGGCCGTAGCCTTCCACCGCGGCGAGGTCTTCATCCGCCAAGCCGATGGCTCCTGGAAACAGTTCGCCGAGGGCCTGCACGAGCCCCTGGGGCTCCTGCCCGATGGCAAAGGCTCCTTGATCGTGATGCAGCGTCCGGAACTGACCCGGCTGGAAGACACGAACGGCGACGGCAAGGCCGACCGTTACCGCACGCTCTGGGATGGTTTCGGGATGACGGGCAACTACCACGAGTTCGCCTTCGGTCCAGCACGAGGGCCCGACGGGGCGCTCTACGTCGCCCTCAACTTGGCTTCGTCTGGCGCCGGCGTCTTCAAGGAAATCCGCGGCACGTGGTCGGAAATCGGCAAGGCCAGCCGTCAACAGCTGATGTCGGGCCAGACCAAAACCGCCGGTCGCATGTATTCCCGCGTGCCCTACCGAGGCTGCATCATGCGCATCGCCGATGGCGGGCGCGGCGCAGCGGAGCTCTACGCGACGGGCTTCCGCTCACCCGACGGCATCGGCTTCGACGCCCAAGGACGACTGCTGGTCAATGACAACCAAGGCGATTGGCGCGGGAGTTCACCGCTGCAGGTCGTGACGAAGGGGTCGTTCAACGGGCACCCCGCTTCGCTGGTCTGGACGCCTGGCTGGGACAAGGGCGACCCGCTGGCCTTGCCGGTGGACGAACTCGAAAAACTCCGTCAACCGCCCGGCGGTGTCTTCATCCAAGGAGAGCTCTCTAATTCTCCGACGCAGCCCGCGGTGTTCCCGAAGTCCTGGGGCGCGCTCGCCGGACAGGTCGTCTTCGGGGAGATGAACGCGGCCCGCCTCGTGCGCTTCGTTGGCGAAGATATCGGCGGCGTCCATCAAGGCGCGATGATCCCGTTCCTCGACACCAAGGCTCTCCGTAACGGCAACCACCGCCTCGCCTTCGCCCCCGACGGCGCCCTGCATGTCGGCAAGACGCATCTATCCTGGGCAGGTAACAATGGCATCGTCCGCATCGCTTCCCCCGCCTCCCTGCCGCCGCTCATCCAGTCCGTACACCTCGCCCGAACGGGGTTCGAAGTGCGCTTCACGGAAGCCATGGACCCCGACAGCCTCGCACCCGCCATGCGCAGCTTCCGCTATCTTTATCACGTGAAATATGGGTCGCCTAAGGTGGATCAACTCATTCTGGAATCCGTCGGATCGCTCAGCGCCGACGGCAAGGTGCTCACCCTGCCGATGAAGGAAATCCGCCAAGGTTTCGTGCATGAGATCAGCCTCGCCGGGGCCAAGTCGGCCAAAGGCCGCGAACTCCTCGGGCCCATCGCTTATTATCAGGTGGTAAAGGCAAAGTGAAGTGCCGGCTTAGGCCTTAGGCTAATTCCTTCATCGCCTTTCCGCTTTACCCCCTTCATCTCGAACCTTACCCAATCCGTCCCATGGAATTCAAAAACGTCACCGCCCTCGCCAAAGCCAACGTCTACTTCGATGGCAAGGTCGTCTCCCACACGATTCTCACCGCCGATGGCGCCAAGAAGACGGTCGGCCTGATCTACGCCGGCACCTACCACTTCGGCACCGACAAGGCCGAGATCATGGAAATCACCGACGGCTCGTGCGTCGTGGTCCAGGACGGTTCCAAGGAAGAGAAGACCTACGGCGCGGGCACCCACTTCTACGTGGCCCCGAAGTCCGGCTTCACGATCACCGTGCAGTCCGGCATCTGCCAGTATATCTGCAGCTTCATCGGGTAATCTGACCCGTCGGAGCGGCCGGGGCTTGCCAACAGCGTAGCCTCGCTGAACCTGTGGGCATGTCCGAGACGACCAGCAGCCTGCCCAACATCCCCGCGCCCATCGCGCGCGAGAAACCGTGGGTGCAGCTGAAGACGTTCACGTCCAAGCCTTCGATCTTCCGCTCGATGGTCGGCGAAGTCTCGCCGGACGCCCGCCAGGGCGACGTCGTCGCCGCCTACGATAAGCAAGGCTCCTTCATTGGCTACGGTTTCTGGAACGCCGGCGCCCCCATCGCGCTCCGCATCCTCAAGGCCACGCCGGGCAAGCCCGATGACGTCTGGTTCGAGCAGGCCATCCGCCGCGCCGCCGCCCTCCGTAAGGACGTCCTCAAGCTCGACGAAAACACGGACGCCTACCGCGTGGTCAACGCTGACGCGGACTTCCTTTCCGGCCTGATTGTCGACCGCCTCGGCGACGTGCTTTCCATCGAAGTATCGTCTTATGCGGTCATGCGCCGCCTCCCCCGCTGGATCCCGATCCTGCACGACGCCCTCGGTACCAAACGCGAGATCGTCCAGGTCGACCCGCACGTGGCCCGCATCGAAGGCATCATGCCGACCGACGTCCCGAAGTCGGCCGTCCGCTTCGTGAAGATCAAGGAGTTCGGCATGATCCAGGAGGTCGACTTCGCCGAAGGCCACAAGACCGGCTTCTTCTGCGACCAGCGCGACAACCGCCGCCGCTTCGGCGCCCTCGCCAAGGGCCTCAAGGTCCTCGACCTCTGCTGCTATTCCGGCGGCTTCTCCATCGCCGCCAAACTCGCCGGCGCCACCGAAGTCACCGGCGTCGACCTGGACGAAAAAGCCATCGAGATGGCCAAGCGGAACATGAACCTGAACAACGTCCGCATCGACTTCGTACATGCGGACGCCTTCACGTGGATCCGCCAGATGCAGAAGAACGGCAAGACCTGGGACCTCGTCCTGTGCGATCCGCCCAAGTTCGTCGACAGCCGCGACGAAGAATTCGAAGCCGAGGGCCTCAAGAAGTATAACGACCTCAACGTCCTCGCCATGCAGCTCGTCGCCCCGGGAGGCCTGTTCGTGACCTGCTCGTGCTCCGGCCTCGTGTCTCCTGAGTCCTTCGAGGACCTCGTCAGCAAGGCCGCGCACCGCTACCAGAAGCGCCTCCAGATCTTCGATCGCACCGGCCCCGGCGGCGACCACCCCAACGCCTCCAACCACCCCGAGGGACGTTACCTCAAGGTGCTGTGGAGTAGGATCGCGTAAAGAGCAGAGGACTGAGTCGAGGACAGCGTCGATGACTGCATCGAGTGCTGAATCGATGTGCAGAGGTATCAGACTGGGTCGGGACCGCAGCATCCTATCCGGTTTCCGGCCTCCCCTTGTCACCATGCCCCCTGCCCCCTCCCGGCTCCGCCCCGCGGACAGGGACGCGATCCTTAGCCCGACCGGCAGAGGCCGGGCGGACTAAGGAAGACAGGACACCCGGCGAATCCTCAGGGCGCCGAAGATTTCCTGACGACGGTGCCTTCGCCGATGCTGATGCTGATGCTCGCGCCTTCGTAGTTGATGACGCCGTTGCCGCCTTGGACGGTGACAGAAAGGTTGTCGATTAACTTGAGCGACCCCAGACCTCCGTCGCCCTGTTCGGTGCGGGCGCCTTCTCCGACCCACGAGACCACGCCTTGGACGACAGGAATACGCACCGAAGGCGTCGGGATCGCCGAGGGGGCCGAAGCGGTCGGCGCCACCGTCACGACCGAGAGGGCGCTCCGGGATAGACGGGTGCTTTCCTGCGTCGTCATGCTGACCTGATCGTTGATCGCGGCGCGCACACCCTGATAAGACGTGGCTACTCCTTCGATCAGGCGGGTCGGGATTCGCAGGACGCGAGCCGCCGCGGTGAGCTGCGGATCGGCGCCGGTAGCCGGCAGGCCGTTCGCCACACCGGTCGCTTGCGAGTCGATGCTCAGTCCGTCAGGCAGCTCGCCGACCGTGACATCACGACCAGAAAGGATCTTCAACTGGACGTCGGCGGCCGTCGAATTCTGCAGCAGGATGTCGCCGGCGACGAGATCTCCGTTGATGCCCGCCTTGATGCTGAAGGTGTTCGCCGTCGGAGACGTCGTGACCAAGGTGAGGTCGCCGAGGGTGATGTCTCCCCCGGTCGAAGAGGCGCCGCCGGCGGTGGTGTCTAAGGTCACGTCGGTCAGCACCTGGGTGGCGCCCAGCAAGGCGATGGCCCCGCCGTCGGTGGTGATGTCCGCCGAAACGACCGAAGCGCCGCTGACGCCGAAGCCCGCGCCGCCGCTGGCGGTGACGGCGAAGGGAACATTCGTCACGCCCGTGGTCTGCAACGAGAGGGTCGCCTGCGGCGCAAGCGACGTGAGCACGTCGATGTTCCCCGACTGACCCACGCCGCCGATGATGACCGCGGCGAAGCCGGGGCCAATCGAGGCGAGGTCAGAAGTCGAGAGATGGAAGCCGCCCGAACCGGCGCCGCCCAAGGTGATGGCGGAGGAGCTGACATAAGGCGCGACCGTGAGGACCGAGGAGGCGGTCGCGGGCGTCACCGCACCAGTCAGGATCACGTCCGCGGCGCGCAGCGCCCCGGCAGTACCCGACACCGCCATGTCAGCCGACACGGCGATGAGACCAGGCGTCGCGACGGTTCCGGAAAGGGATAGGTTGAGTCCGCCGAGACGGATGTCGCCGCCGACGCTGCCGAGGCCGGCGATGACCGGACCCGCACCCGAGACGGCCGTGGAAGTGACGTCGATGTCGCCATCGACCCGGAGCGGACCGAGCGTGCCGCCGGCCGCGGTGATGTCGACGGTGGCGATGGCCGGACCACTCGTCGCGGCCGAGACCAACGAGACGGAGCCCTGCCCCGCGTCGATGAGCAGCGATCCGCCACCGGCCGAAGCCGTGAGGCTTCCCAGCGCGGCGTCACCTCCGGAGGTCCTGATGGTCAGGCTGCCGGGCGGCGCGATCTCGACCGCGGAGGAAAGGAAGTCGGCTCCGTTCAGGTCCAGGGTCACCACGCCAGGTACGATCAGCTGGCCGACCGTGAGGTCGCCGGCGGAGTAGAGCTGGCCGAGGCGAAGGTCCGTCGAGCCCGGGTTGACGACGAGTCCGCGGGCACCGAGACGGACGATGTCCGCGGAGGAGGAACCCAGCGTGAGGTCGCCCGCGTTGACGATCAGCCCGCCCAGGGTGAGCGAGCCAGTCGACCCGAGGAAATCGACGTCGGTTCCGCCCAGGGTCAGGACGCCGGCGCCCGAGACGGAGGTGCCGGCGGAACCGACCTGAATCACGCCAGCCGTGATGAGCGAAGCATTGGCGATGACATCGAGGTCACCGAGGACACGGATGGCGCCCGTGCCGGTTCCGGTGACGGAACCGCTGAGACGGAGGTCACCAGTCACTGTAAGCGCGCCGTCGCCGGTCAGGCCGACCGCCGCGGAGATGTCCGTGAGGCCGGTGGTCGCCAGGACCAGCGGCACGCCGACGGTGACAGGCTGGGCGACGTTGATCGCGGCGCCGCCGCCGACGATCCTGACGGACGCAAGATCGGCCAGTTTGGTCAGCAGGCCCGAGGTCACGTCGAAGGCACCGGCTCCGGAGTCGGTCGAAGCTCCCAGCAAGACCGGCAGGCCCGAAGCGGAAGCCAGCGTGAGCTCGGTCGAGGCTCCGACGAAGCTGGCCGTCGCGCCGGCTTCGATCGTGTCGGCGGTGAGGCGCACCGCCGAGGCGCCGAAGGCGACCGGTCCTTCGAAACGCATCAGGTCGCGCACGACGATGTCCTGACCGACCGTGGTGAGTCCGTCGGAAGCGAGCGTCAGGGAATCGAGCGGCGTGAGATTGCCGACGGCGCCCAACGTGAGGGAAGCGCTGCCGGTATCGAGGGTCAGATGCGAGGGACCGGCCACGGCGCCTTGGATCGAACCGACCGACAGGCTGCCGCCCGGATAGGTGCCACCGGAGGTGGTATCGATGGAAGCCGTGCCGGAAATCCGGAGGGCGGCATCGATGGACAAGGATTGTCCCGCGGTGGTGAGCGAGGAGGAAAGCACCAGGCTGCCCGACGGGGACACGAACGAGACCGGCGCTGCGAAGGCTAGCGGTGCATCCACGGTGAGGGTGCCGGAACCGGCGGAAGATCCGAAGCGCAACGAAGTGAAACCGTTGCCGATGAGGGCCATCTCCGCCGCGGTAAGATCGAAGGCGGCGGTGGACGCCGTGCCGCCGATCGCCATGTCGACAGTCGCAGGTGCGGGCTCGAAGGCAAGGGATCCCGCGTTGGAGGAGGCGGCCAACAGACGACCGGTGAAGTCCGCTTCGGCGGCACGCAGGATGACGTCGCCGCTTAGGACGGTATCAGCCGCGCCCAACTGTATGGCGCCGCCCGCGAGATAACTGCCGCTGAGACTCTGGCCGAGGGCGCCGGAGAGCGACAGGTCACCCGCGCCGGTCACGCCCGCCGAAGCAAGCAGGCCGCCGGCGGTCACCGTCAGGTCATGGCCGTTGGCGACCACCGCGACGGAACCGAGATTGACCTGACCCGAGGCGACGATCGAGGCGGCGGCGGCCAAGTTCAACGAGCCGACCTGCATCTGTCCGGCAGGCAGGGAAAGCGCCCCGCCCAAGGTCAGGGCTCCGGCGTAGATCAAATCACCGGGGTTGAGGCTGAACTGGTCGCCCGCTTGATCGCCGAAGCGGAGTCCGCCGGTCTGCGCCAGGCTGATGTTGCCGGAAAGGGTCGTGGCCCCGGCGTTACCGCCGAGGAAGGCGAGCGAGCCCGAGCCCTCCACCCGCAGGTCGGTCAGGTTCACCGCGCCGGCGATCGTGACGTCGCCGGTCGAGGCCGGAGACTGGATCTGGAGCATCGCGAGACCGTTGATGCCGCCCGCGAGCGTGACGTCGCCCGCGGCGCCGTCCAAGATGAGGCGATAGCCGTTGCCGGTGACGGAGCCGAGGCTCAGATCGCCGCCTGCGGTCAGCACGGAGGAATCGGCGCCCAAAGTCACGGCGCCCAGCGAGATAGTCCCGCCGGTACCGCTGAGGTCGCCGGACAACTGGGTCGCGCCGAACGCGGCCGAGCCCACGGTGATGCTGTCGCCCAGGATCGCGGTGTTGGCGGCTAGCGAACCGGTGACCGACACCGAGTTGAGCGGCAGCAAGGTCAGCACATCGACGCCGGAC
Organism: Opitutia bacterium UBA953; assembly: GCA_002293125.1. Lineage (GTDB taxonomy): Bacteria > Verrucomicrobiota > Verrucomicrobiia > Opitutales > UBA953 > UBA953. The sequence continues at coordinate 32,431 of DBCR01000041.1, read as the reverse complement.
ACGCCACCGGCCACCACGAGGTCGGCGGAAGCGGCGGAGACGGTGAGGTCGTGGCCGGAGCCGGCGACGCTGGCGAGGGTGATATTACCGCTGGTCTGGAGCAACGAGTCGCTGGTCAGAGTCACGGCGGAAGCGTTCAGGACGCCGCCGAGCTGCAGGATGCCGCCGAGACGGAGATCCCCGAGAGAGGCGCTGGCGGCCGACGCGGTCGCTCCGCCGGCGAGGCGCAGCTCGCCCCCGGCGATGGCGCCGACGATACCGAAGGTGTCGCCCGTCTGGTCGCCCAGGGAGAGTACGCCGGCATTGGCGACGGTGACGCCCCCTGCGATGGCGGAGGTGCCGTTGTTACCTCCAAGCAGGCTGGCCGTGCCGCCCGCGACGGTAAGCGAGCCGAGGTCGACGACGCCGCTGACGGTGGCGACCCCGGTCGAACCGACGGACTGCAACGTGAGCGCCCCGACTTGGGAGACGCCGCCGGAGACGGTGACATTACCGGTCGCCGAAGAGAGGGTCAACGCGTGCGTGGCGCCCGCGATCGCGCCGGTGGAAAGCGAACCGGAACCCGTGTCGAGGACGGCGTCGTCGGCGAGGGTGAGCGTGCCGGTCGCCAGATTGCCGGAAGTGTTCACGGAGCCGGCGAGCGTGAGGTCGCCCAACTGGGCGGAACCGGCGTTGACGATGCCGGTCACGCCGATGGCGGCTGGCGAGGTCAGAGCCCCGACGAAGGAGAAGCGGTCGCCGGACTGGTCGCCCAGGGTGACGGGCACGCCGGCGGCGAAGGTGGCGGAGGTCGCGCTGCTGAGGCCCTGGGCGCCGCCGAGAAGCACGGCCTGCCCTCCCCCGAGGACATTGAGCGCGCCGACATCGAAGGTCCCGCTGAGCGTGACGTTGCCGGTGGCGCCCGCCGTCTGCAACGAGAGCGCGCCAAGCGAGGAGATGTCGCCCGCCACGTTGATGGCGGCGGTGCCCGAGGACAGCGCCAGCGAGCCGGGGCCGGTGACGGTGTTGAGGCTGATGGCGCCGTTGAGGGTCCCGATGGAGGCCGAGCCCGTGGCGGCCAGCTCGCCGCTCACGGAGACGGCGCCGGCGGCGGTCAGGCCGCCTCCCAAGGTCAGGCCGCCGGTCACGCTCAACGCGCCCGACAGGTTCTGCGCGCCGCTGAACGTCGTGTTCGCGGCGGCGGCGGTCAGGCCGGTGATCGGACCGGACGTCGCGGCGGCGTAGCTCGTGAAACCGCCGACCGTGGCGGCCGACGCGAAGCTGACGGCGCCCGCGCCGGCGGAAAGCGCCAGCGACGAACCGCCGCCCAGCGGCGAAGCGAAGGAGATCGCGCCACCGGAGGTGGTGATCGTGCTGCCCGTCGACTTCACGGCGACCGGCGAATTGAAGCCGAGCGTCAGCGGAGCCGTGGCCGAGGCCAGCGAAGCCGGCAGCTGGATGAAGCCCTGCCGGTTGCCGGCGGCGGCATCGACGGCAAGCTGCAGCGAGCCGGCGACGGAACCGAGATAGGAGAGATCGGTTTCGAAGACGATGCTGCCCTTCGAGGAGATCGTCAGCGGAGTCCCGCTGGCGAGCGCGGCGAGGAGCGTGTTGATGTTGATCGTGCCGGACCCGCTATCCAGACGGAAGAGCCCGCCCGTCCAGGCCTCGGAGTCGGCGGCGGTCGAGATGGTCAGGACGCTGGGCGCGAACAGCAATGAATGGGAATCGGGATCGAAGGCGGCACGGCTGACGGTCGGCACCGCCACGATTCGGGTGACCGGATTCGCGGCGACCTGGACCGCGGGGGTGAAGACAAGGCTCGTGAACGTCACCGGCTGCACGGTCGGGGCGGACACCGAGGCGGCGGCGACCGGGAAGGAAGCCGGATTGGTACCGCTCACGGAGAAGCCGGTTGCGACGACACCCGTGGTGGCCGGGTAGGCCGTGTTCTGATTCAACCAGCCCATGCCGGCGTTGGTGGTTCCTGTCGACCCGGCCGTCCGTACCAGCGTGCCGGAGGCGGCGTTGTAAAGCGGCACGCCGAGACTGAAGTTCTGGTTTCCGGTCATCCGCAGCTCGCCCTCATTGACCACGGAGCCGGCGCTGCTGACGTTGGTGATATAGCCCGCGTTGGTCTGGCTGGAGAGCGTGAGGAGGCCGCGGTTGACGAACTGGGCCGCCAGCGAGAAACCATAAGGGGTGCCGGCGCCGAAGGTGAAGGCGCTGCCGGCTTCGTTGACCGTGATGCGGGAAATCTGGCGCGGGTTGCCGGTCGAGGAAAAACCCACCTGCCCAGGCAGGAGATAGAGCCTGCCCGGCCCGGCAAGGTCCGTGTTGGAATCCACCCTTAACTGCTCGGAGATCCAGATGTCACCGGGCCCCGTGATGATGCCGCCGGTCTGATGCAGCGCGGTGACGACGAGCCCGGAGGACCCGATGGTCAAGATTCCGGAATCATGGCGGAGCGCGAAGTTACCCGCGCCGTCAGCCGAGGTGACCGACCCCGAGATGGTGTTCGAAAGGGAGGACTGGAAGCGGATGCCGGAACCGAGCTGCGTGATGCCCGAAACCTCGTGGGCGACACTGCCCGCGAACCTCAGGGAGCCGGTCGCACCGGTGCGCATGACCGCGTTGCGCGCGATCAATTGAGGATTGTAATACGCGTTGACCCCGGAGGCAACCTCCAGCGAGCCGCCAAAAAGCTCCAGTCGCCCGCCAGATCCGACGACGCCGGCCGCGCCCGTCTCGACCAGGATCTGGGACCCGCTTGCGCCGGGGCGCAAAGACAAGGAACCCTCGACGCGGAGGATTCCCGAGGGGCCTTGGTAGAAGTAGGGATTAGAGGCATCCCTCGCCTCGATGGCCATCGCCGCCCCGGAGGGCACCACCAAGGTGCGGTTCAAGGTCGGCGTCTCCGAGGAGACGCCCGCGTAGGTCGTGACCGTGACGCTTGCGCCCGTCAACAGAAGCATCCGGCCCCCCGTCGCGGTGGTCAGGGTTCCCCTCGTCCAGTTTAATCCCGAGGTGACGTGGAGATCGCCGCCGGTGACGGTACCCCCTGCGAGACCCATGGAGTCCACCTCCAGCCCGGCCGCCCCGATGGTCAAGGTTTGGGAATAATGGGTCAGCCCCTGGGTGCCGGGTCCGTCGGCGGAAAGGATACGTCCGATGATGGTCATGGTCCCGGTCGACTCCATGCTCACGCCGGGGTCGAACAGATTGAGACCGGAAATGCTGAAAGCCTGGGTCCCGCCGAACTTCATGCTGCTGAGGGCGTCGGTCCGGAGGACGCCGTCCAGGACCTCGAGGGCGACGTACGACACAAGCCTCACCTTGGTCGAAGCAATCTCCCCGACCGCGGTCACCGTCCCCCCGGCCACGATCAACTTGCCGCCTGGGCGGACGAGATTAGGGTTGCCCGCACGGAACTCAATGAGATCCCTGAGACCATTGGAGGAGCGCAGAAGACGGACGTCGCCCTCGACGCGCAGCCTCGCGTTATGGTCCAAGAAGAGAGCATAGTCACCTGAGGAATCCCCGGCCCGGATGTCCATGGCGGCTCCCGGAGCGACAACCAATTCCCGGTTCAACACCATCTCGGTCGGCGAGTACTGAGTCCGGGTGGTGACCAGAGAGGAGGCTCCGGGCATGAGCATGAGCCTACCGGTGCCGGCGAGGACGCCGCCACGCCAATCGAGGGAATGGGTCACCCAGAGGTCGCCGCCGTCCACGATGCTCCGCTCGAACAACATCGAGTCGACGACGAGGCCGGCCGCCCCGATGGTGTGCGTGATTGGCCGCGACAGGTCGTCGCTCACCTTGAAGGCGACCGCCCCGGCACCGTCGAAGGAGCTGATGCGGCCGGTGAAGGTATTCGAGAGCGTCGAAGCGAAGTTTACGCCGGCATCCAACTGCGTGATACCGCTGACGATGTTCGCCTGCGCCCCGGCGAATACGATTCTCGCCGTCGCGTCGGTGCCGATCTTCGCGTTGCGCGCGTCCAGCTTGACGTCCGAAGTGACCACGGTCGCGCCCAGCGCGTTGACGGTACCGCCGTAGACCTGCAGGGAGCCCCCGAGCACGGAGACGCCGCTCGCGTTCGCGGCGCCGAGAAGGATGGTCTTGGTCGGGGAGACATCCGGGAACAACAGGGTACCCTCGACCCTCAGCAGCGCCCCGACTTCGAAGTTGAAGTTGTTGTTGCCGGCGCTCGCATGGTGGCGCACCTGCAGGGTGGCGCCTTCGGGCACCACGAACTCGCGGTTGAGCACGGGAGGATTATTGCCGTTCGCGCCGGTCGTGACGAAATTGAAGGCGCCGATATTGTCCAAGGACGTGCAGCCGCTGCCCTTCAGGGTGCCCTGGGTCCAGTCCAAGGCCTCGGTGATGTGCAGGATGCCCGGACCGGAGACCGCGCCGCCGGCAAGCTTCAGGGTGCCGACGGAGACGTGCTCGGTGAACGGTGTCGGAGAATTTCCGACATTCACGGTGCCACCGGTCACTTCCAGCACGCTGACGCTCCCGCCGTCATCCAGGACGAACTCGCCCGCGCCCATGCTGATGGCGATCGCGCCGACGCCACCGACAGCGTCGACCTGACCCGTCACACGCACGGGGCTGTAACCGCTGCCCTGATTACCGAGCACGACGCCGGGACTGAGAAGGAGTGAGCCTGAAAGGACGACGCCGTAGTTGGCGCGGAAATCGACACTACTGGTCGGCGAACCGACGGTCACCGTCCCGCCCGTGATGTTGACCGAATTCATGCCCCTGAGGACGGCGCGGGTATTGCTGTTCGTCGCGCTGCCGCCAAGGATCAGGCCTCCCGGGAGATTATTGAAGGTCCCGTAGTGTGCGGTGGACCCGGACGTACCGATGTTCACCTCATAGGACTGTGTGTAAAAAGCGAGTAATGCGACCGTGCCCGCGTTGTTGAGCACCGCCGCATTCGAGGCGAATAATAGATAGCTTCCGTCGGAGTAGCCAGCCGTATCGCGGACGGTGAGCGTGGTCCCTTGCGAGACGTCTAGACGACGACTGAGCGTAGGCGGATTGGCCGTCGAGTGCTTGGCCTGGACGGTGAAGCTGCCGCCGCCCGCGAGCACGGTCGTACCAGTGCCCAACATGCCCCCCCCGGTCCAATCGAGTCCTCCCAACGTGAGGGTCCCGGAACCGGTGACAGTCGCATCCGCGGGGCCGGGCCTGCTCAGCTTGAACATGTCGATGCTGGCGGAGCCGTTGACCGTCATGGTCGTCCCGTTCGCGCCCGTCGTCTGGGCGAAAGCCGTCAGCGAGGCGCCGTCCCGGAGGGTGGCGCTTCCGGAAGAAAGGATGACGTTGAGATGCCCGATACTCGCGCCTTCGAAGAAGGCGTTCGCATTGTCGAGCCGGAGCTCCGAGGTCGCGCTGCCGACGGTCAGCGTGCCTCCCTGATTATTGAAAGCGACCAGGTTCGTCAGCATGCCGAGCGTGTTGCTGTTCGTCGCGCTGCCGGCGCGGATCACGCCGGTCGCCAGATTGTTCACGGTGCCCGCCGAGACGGTGGGGGTCCCGATTCTGACGAGGTAAGATTGGTTGTAGAATCCGAGGATCTCGATGGTGCCCGCGTTGTTGAGCACCGAAGTGCTGTTCGAGAAGTTGAAATAGCTTCCGTCGGAGTAACCAGCCGTATCGCGGACGGTGAGCGTGGTCCCTTGCGAGACGTCGAGACGACGACTGAGCGTAGGCGGATTGGCCGTCGAGTGCTTGGCCTGGACGGTGAAGCTGCCGCCGCCGGAGAGGACGGTCGTGCCGGCTCCGCCCATCGTGCCGGAAGTCCATTCCAAGGCGCCCAGCGTCAGGGTGCCGGTGCCGTTCAGACCAGAAGACGCATTCGTGAGCTTGAGGGAACCCAGGGCGCCGTCCGCGCTGGTCGTATAGGTGGCGGCCCCGAGGGTGAGCGCGGACACCCCCGTGAACAGGGTGTCGTTCCAGCTTCCGCTGTTCAGCGTCACGCCGGCCGCGCCCTGCGCCCGGATCTGGCCGCCGTTCAGGGAAGGCTTGCTGTCGAAGGTGGCGTTGCCGTCGACCACGAGCGTCAGCGCGGAGCCGGTCGAGTTGATGGCGGCGGAGACGGTGATCGTGCCCGCGTGCACGGCGCCCGTGCCGGCGTCCAACGTCAGCGACGCGGCGCGGGTGCCCGAGTAATTGATGGCGCTGGAGACCGTGATGCTGTTGTCGGCCTGTACCACGTAGTCGGTCGTAGCCAGGTTGCTCACGATCGAGGCCGCCAACGTGGCGTCGATGGTCACAGTCAGAGGATCGAGCAGGAAAGTGCCGCTACGGCCGACGATGGCGCGGGTGTCGACGCGCGCGCCGACGACGTCCGCCGAGTCGCGGCCGGAAAGTTCGATGAAGCCGCCGTCGCCGCCGAGGGCGCCGGCACGGGCGGAGAAATCACCCTCGGCCGTGAGGGTGCCGGAGGCCTTCGCGACGAAACGGCCGCCGCCGGCCTCGCCGGAGACATCCGCCTTGGATTTGGCCATGATCAGGACGCCGCCGGAGAGATCGATCTCGCCGCCCCGGGCCGCGCCGGAAGTCGCGGTGAGTTCGCCGCCGACCCGCGCCGTCCCGCCGGCCGCGGAAAGGGTGATCCGGCCGCCTTGCGCGACCAAAGAAGAGGCTTCGACCAGCCCGTCGACGTTCACGACGCCGGCGAGCGCCCCGGCCGCGGCATCGGCCGTGATGAGGATGCGGCCGCCTTCGGCGCGGACGACGCCCGACTGCTCCACGCTACCACCGTCACCGAGGGCGAGTTGGAGAAAACCGTCGCCGGCCAGGTCGAGGGTGGCGCGGGAACCGCCCGCGAGCTGCACCCGGCCCAGGCGGGCCGAAATCAATCCCGTGTTGACCACCCTGGGTCCGACGAGCGCGACCAGCCCGGCGTCGGCCACGCTGATGCGACCGGCGTTGACGACTTCGGCACCGGGGGTCCCGGCGGAGAAGACGAGCTGACCGGCGTCAAGCCGGGAACCATCCGCATCCAGCGCGACCGCGGCGAAGCTACCCGTCTCGATCACGCCGGAAGCGCCGACGAGCACGCCATGCGGGTTGGCCACGACCAAGGAACCGTTGGCCTGGACATGTCCGTCCAGACGCGTGGGCAGCCCGCCCGTGACCCGGGCGAGCAACAGGGAGGAAGACGAAGGCTGCAGGACCGTGACCCGCTCGCCGACGCCGACGTCGAAGGAGGTGAAATCGGCGGCGGCGCGCGAGGTGTGCTGACGCAGCGTCATCGCCGGACCGTTGCGCTCGGCGGTGAGCGAACCGGCACGGACCGTCGGATCCGTGGGCAACGCGATGACTTTCGCGGCGAGCAGCAGCGTGGCCAGGGAGAGGGAAGGCACTCGGGAATTGCGCATAAGGGATGAGAATCAGAAGCGGGCCTGCAGGGAGGCGAAGTAGTTGACGGATGCTCCGCCCGTCGCCGCCGGCGACTGGTCGTTACGCCAAGGAATGGCTGCGCCGACCTCGAAGGTCAGCCGGGGGCCGTCGGCGGAGGCCTCCCGACGCAAGCCCGCGCCGTAGGAACCGAATCGCTGATAGGCCTTGGTCACGTCGGATTGGGTGGCGGCGTAATCACCGAAGACGAAGGGCGCGACTCCGTAAGCCAGCGGACGGGTGGCGAGATCGAGTCCCGCGCCAAGCCCGCGATCGCCATAGGCGGAGGCGGAACGGAAGGAGCGGACCAACGTGGCGCCGCCGACCGCGAATTGCTCGGGCACCGGGAGGCTGTCCTTGGCCCACGCGCCTTCGAGCCGCGAGGTGAGGAGCAGGTCGGCGGGGAGCAGCCGACGGTCGACGACGGAAAGCCGGTAGTGGCTGAAGTCGGACGGAGCCGACGGATTGCTGGAAGACGCCGAAACGGAACGGGTCAAGGACGCCGTGGCCTGGATGCTGGCCACCGTGGAGAAACCGGGCGCGGCGCGCACGGCCTCGGCCTTGAGGCGCAGCAGGCGCAGCCTGTCACGCGAGACCAACGTCGTGGTTCCCGCGGAGGAATCGAGCCAGCTGGAGGAATCCTGGGACTCGACCGTCGCCGATGCGAAGACGGAGAACTGCCGGCTCCGCACCAAAGGATAAACGAGCGAGGCGGTCAGGCTCGTGCTGGCGCCGTCGACGCGGCCCGTGTTGCCGCCGCCGATATCCGTGGGCTTGGTCAGCGTGTCGGCGCGCGAGACACCGAGCGTCATCATCCAGCCGTCATCGCCCAGAGGCTGGCGCAGGCCCGCCGCATAGAACGTCAGCCCTTCGGGTTCCGGCAAGGCGGCGGAGGCGGAGAAATACCACTGGCGGACCGCGTCCTCGAATTCGTTGAGCCTGACATCGAGGAAAGCGCGGGCTTCGCCAAGCGAGCGCTGCAGGTAATTGTCGGCGCCGAAGGTGACCTCCCGCGCCCGCGTTTCGGCGGCGACGGTCAGGCGGCTCGAGCCAAGCACCGCTCCCCTGCTAAGGACGCTCTCCAGCGAGATGCCCGAGAGGTCCTCCGCGAGCAGCAGCTGCCGCTCGATCAGGTCCGCCCGCAGCGGACGTTGGGCGAGGACCGGAGAGACATAGCGTTCGAGCTGACCGGCCAGCGCCTTGGGCGCGGTTCCCGGACCAACCTGCGATTCACCGACGTAACCTTCGACGACCACCAAAGCGATGACGCCGTCCTTGACCTCCTGCTCGGGCAGGACGGCCCGACAGAGCAGATAGCCCCGACGACGATAGAGGGCCTCGATCTCCGCGGCGACCTTGCGTAGTTCCGCATAGCTGACCTTACGCCCGAGCAGCGGGTCGATCAAAGGCTGGATGTCCGCGACCGGGATGACCTTGTTGCCGAGCAGACGCACGCCTTCGAGCTGCAGGACAGGCCGCGCCTCGGCGGCCACATCCGGCTCAGGCGGCAAGCTGAGCTTCAGCCCGCCTCCGGTCGGCGCAGCCGGCCGGTTCGCCTGCTCGCGTTGTACGACCCCCGGGTTAGGGGCGAACTGCGCCAGGCAAAACATCGGGCCGAGACACGAAGCAGCCATCAGAAATCCGCGGCTGATGTGCGACAAAGCGGGAAGAAGCATGTTGATGTGATGCTTCTGAAGAATCCGAAAAAACAAAGCCCGCTTGTGCCTAGCGAGATTGGTCAGAATCGAGAGGAACGAACTATCGGCGGACGCCCACGGGAACCGGTCCGGTGGACCCGCCTTGCTGCCAGGTGCGGCGTAAGACGGACGTGAAGACATCTCGGTCCATGACACCGCTCGCAAGCCATCCTTGGATTTGCCGTACAATGGTATCCGGCTGATTAAAACAGCAGGCAACCGGAGGATCGAGGACCAGGGCTGAAGGCGTGCCTACCAACACGACCACCGAGACGTCACGCGGATAGGCGATTCCCCGGCGTGCGAAATAGCCGATGGCGGGGAGGAAATCATCCCAGAGGGGGAAGATCAGGGCGGTACGGCCGGATCGCTGGGCTCTGTCCAAGGATTCTTCAATCCTTCCGGACGTAAGCACGTCGGCAGAGTATTCGACGGCCAGGTCCACCCCCTGTTCCTTGGCGACGCGGGCGATATTGGCCAAGGAAACCTTGAGCCTTACTTTCCGGCCCAGAAAGGGCATGAAAAAGCGGCGATGGCCGAGCGACTTGAGGTGCCCGATCGCGATCTCCGCCAGCGGACCATATTGGACGCCCAGTCGCTGTACCTTCTTCGAACGAAGGTTGCCGAACATCGTGGCGATCCGAACGGGATGCCGGGCGACGCCATGGTAAAGGTGCGAATCCGGGGACATGAGGACGCAGTGCGTCGGCCGGGTCCTGACCATCTCGGCATGCGCCGCCTTCCGCCGGGCCGCGCCCGTCTTCTCGCTCAGGTCGACGAACCGATAACCGACACCGCGTGCTTTCAATTCTTCCGCGAGCTGCAGCATGCCCATCGCGATCGTCGAATCATAGAAGCTCAGCGGCTTCGCGGAGAGCACCAAGAGCTCGCACTTTCCGCCGGCGCGCTGATGGGAAGAGGTGGCAACCACGCCGAAGCGTCGCTTGCCGCCTCGGCTGACCAAGACCTGGCGTTCGATCAAAAGGGCGATGGCCTTTTGGACTGTCGGCAGACTGACCTTATGCTGATTGGCCAAGTCTCTTCCCGACGGCAGGAGCCCCTTCCATCCCTCCTTACGAATCTGGGCCTCGATACCATCAGCAAGGAGCTCAAAGACGGCCTTTTTCTCGAATTTCGCAGTAGGCATGGCGATTTATAAGCAGGATTATTCGCATTAAATCTGACAAAGCCACCGCTTTTGTGGACTGTCAGATTAGTCAGATATGGGTGCTAATCGCACCAGGTGATAGCGGTTAGCGGTTGGCGGTTGGGAACCCATCGCGTGCCGAATCGATGGGTAGGGTCGGGACAGCGTCACGACATAGCGGCATCTTGTTCGCCGCAGGGCGAACGAAGGTAGGGGCACGATTCATCGTGCCCTCCCCGGACGGAGGGCGCGGCATAGCCACGCCCCTACCCCTCGGCCAGGTAGGGCTGACCGGCCCGGTCAGCCGAGGTTGAGCGGGCCGCTCAACCCTACCCGATGCATCCGCCCCTATGTCGTGACGCGGTCCCGACCCTACCCAAGGCAGCACCGCAGCATCCTATCCGGTTTCCGGTCACCCTTTGAGCTTTGACGCGCCCCTACCCTTCGGCCGCCCTCCGGCGACCGGGCCAGGACGGCACGTGGTGCTGTCCAAGCCAGATACCGGCGGATGCGATGTCATCGCATCCCTGCCTCGAGGGTCAGAAGCTGCGGTTGAGCGAGAACCAGATGCGGGCGGCCCGCTGACGGGAGTCGGCCTGGGCGTCGCCGCCCTTCATCGCCCACGCGATGGCGATGTCGCCGGACCATTGCTGATACGTCGTGCGTACGCCGAAGCCAGCGCCGGAGATGAAGCGAGACTGATTCGAAGCCGCGTCCCACGGGCGGTAGTTGATATCGGCCTGGGCCGCGTCGTAGAACGCATACGGCGCGAAGGCACCGGCGTCATAGCGCAGTTCGACCTGACCGAGCCAGCCTTGATCGCCCATGCCTTCGCCGAGCGGATAGGCGCGCACGCCTTGGGCGCCGCCGAGGCCGAAGCGTTCGGAGGAGTCCAAGTTACGGTCGGTGAGCTGGAGCGAGTAGCGGCCGTAGAGTGAGAAGCCCGCGGGCAGGTTCTGCACGCGCGCGAGGTCGAGGGTCACCTTGTCGAAGCGGCCCTGCTTGCGGGCGGTCACGTCGTCGATCGCGGTCAGTCCGGCGTCGAGGTTCATGTTGCCGAGCGTCCAGGTGAGCATGCCGTAGGTGATGCCGCCGCCGCCGAGACCGTCGCGATGGTCGAAGCGCAGCGAGAGCGGGATACCTTGGCTGAACTTGTCCTCGGAGACGGCGGTGGCGTCGAAGTCGTCGTGCAAAGAACGATACTGGAAGCCGAGCGAGGCGATCACGTTGGACTGGCGGGAACGCAGCAGCGGATAGCTGAGCCGGGCCGACCAGACGCGGGCGAGGCCCGAGGCCTCGAGCGCGGCGAATTCCTTGCCGAGCTCGTAGGTGTTGAGCGCCCAGCCGAGCTGTCCTCGCAGGCCGGAAGAGCCGAGCGCGGCATCGTAGTCGACGGCGCCAAGCCAGAGCGAGGCGTTGGTCGCCATCGCCGAAGCGGAGAGACGGTCGCCGAACTGCAGCGCGGAATTACGATACCAGGAGGCCCGGAGACGGAGGTCGCCGGTGTAGCGACTGCCTTCGTTGTCGACGCCGACTTCGCCGCCCTGCTCCTTCTCCATGACGACGCCGACCTCGAGGTCGCCGACGCCGACGGTCTTGCCGGGGCTGACCACGGGGCGGACGCCGATGCCGGGGACGTCATCGAGGATGAGCAAAGTGCGCTCGAGGCGCGTGCTCTCGATGAGCTCGCCGCGACGGAGCGGCGAGAGATAAGGCTGCGAGCCCGCCGCGATGACGGCCTCACCGGCGGCGAGCACTTCGCCGTAGGCACCTTCGAGGATGCGGATGCGGAGCAGGCCGTCCTTGAGCTCCTGCGCCGGCACGATGGCGCGCGCGAAGGGATAGCCATTCTCACGGTAGTGACGACCGACGACGCGAGCGAGCGCGCGCAGGCCTTCGAGGTCATGCTTCTTGCCCAGCTCGGCGGCGATGAGCGCGCGCAGGAAATCGGCGGAGAAGATCGTGTTGCCTTCGAAGGACACGGCGGAGACCACGACCGCTGGGCCGGCGGAGACGCCCTTGGCGGGCTCGGCGGGGACGGCGACGTCCAAACGCTGCGCGGCCGGAGCCTTGGGACCGACCGGGCGGAGGGTGTTGAGCACCTGGCCGGCGTCGGGCGGGACGACCTGGGCGAAGGCACCGGAGGAGGCCGCGAGCAACAACGCCAGCGGCAGGAGACGAGGAGGACGCATCTGCGAGAAAAGAGGTGAGGATTATTCGGCGACGACCGGACGGACGCCGAGGTTCACGCCGCCGTTGACGACGATCACGTCGAGCGGACCCATGAGCGAACGGGTGACGCCATCCTGGGCGCGACGCGAACCGGTCGGGCCGGCCGGCGCGGCTTCGGTGACCGTCGCTTCCGCGGCCGGAGCAGCGGCCGGAGCGGCCGGGCCCGCGGGAGCGGCGACAGAGACCGTGGCGTTAGCGGATGTCGGCGAAGGTGCGAAGGCGACCACATTGGCCGCCGGGCGGGAAGCCGGGACGTAGTTCAGGCCGCCGGGCGTGGTCGGCAGGCGTACCGCCACCGGCGGGACGGCGAGCACGGGGACGAGCACCGCCACCGGGAGGAAGACGCGGACGTCGACGGCAGGGGGCGGAGGAGAACCTGCGCCGATGGTGAGCACGCCGTTCACGAAGTTAAGGGCGTAGTTGGCCGACGAGAATCCGCCTGGAGTGATGACATAGGTGCCGCCGTTGACGGCGCCCTGGCTGTTGCCGCCGAAGGTGGGCGAACCGGTGAGATTGCCCTGCCCTTGACCACCGACGAAGCCGGTGAAGACCAGGCCGTTGCCGCCCGCGAAAGGCACGCCGTCATGGTTCTTCGAGAGATCCGCCGCGCGCACCGAGAGCGGCGCGCGGGTGATGTCGGCGAGCACGCTGAAGGAGCTCGGCAGGTATTCGTAGTTACCGGCGTCGGTGCCGCCAAGAGAGTAACCCGAGATGGTCACGGTCTTGCCGTTGCCGGCGTTGGGGTCGGAAAACAGGCCGGTCGCGCCGGAGAGCGTAAGCGTATCGCCGGCGATCAGGCCGCCGAAGACCGCGCCGCCCGTATTGAGCGTGGCGTTGGGATTGGCGTCGTAGACCTTGCCGTTGGCGGTCACGCCGGTGATGCCGGTAATCGGGCGCTTCGTGATCGAGGCGGTTGTCGTGGAGTTCGCGGAGACGAGGTTATAGTTCGCGAGGTCGGCGCCGCCGAGGGTCAGTCCGGTGATGTTGACCTGCTTGCCCGAGCCGACGTTCTTGTCGACGAAGTTGCCCGTGGCGGAGGAGACCGTGAGCGTGTCGCCACCGATCAGGCCGGCGAAGGTCGCCGAACCTGTGTTCAGCGTGGCGAGCGTGCCGCCGTCGTAGACCTTATCCTGGGCGGTGATGCCCGTGATGGCCGTGATGTCCTTCGGGGTGATGTTCGCCGTGGTCGTGACCGCGGCCAGCGGCAGGTCGTAGTTGCCAGCGTCCGTGCCGCCGAGAGTGAGACCGGCGACCGTCACGGTCTTGGCCGTGCCGACGTTCCAATCCGCGAACGTGCCCGTGCCGCCGCCGAGGGAGAGACTATCGCCCGAGACGAGGCCGCCGAAGCTGGCGCCCGTGGTGTCGATGGCGGCGCCGGTCGTGCGGTCGTAGGTCTTGTCCTGGGCGGTGATGCCCGTGAGCGAAGTCAGCCGCAGCTTGGTGATCGCGGCGGTGGTGGTGGAGTTAGCGGAGACGAGATTGTAGTTCGCGAGGTCGGCGCCGCCGAGGACGAGGCCGGTGATGTTCACCGTCTTGCCCGTGCCGACGTTCTTGTCGACGAAGTTGCCCGTGGCGGAGGACACCGTGAGCGTGTCGCCACCGATCAGGCCGGCGAAGGTCGCCGAACCCGTGTTCAGCGTGGCGAGCGTGCCGCCGTCGTAGACCTTATCCTGGGCGGTGATGCCCGTGATGGCCGTGATGTCCTTCGGGGTGATGTTCGCCGTGGTCGTGACCGCGGCGAGCGGCAGGTCGTAATTGCCCGCGTCATTGCCGCCGAAGGTCAGGCCGGCGACCGTGACGGTCTTGGCGGTGCCGACGTTCTTGTCGGCGAAGGTACCCGTGCCGCCGAGAAGGCTGAGATCGTCGCCCGACACAAGGCCGCCGAAGGTCGCCGATCCCGTGTTGATGACCGCGCCGGTGGCGGCGTCGTAGACCTTGTTCTCGGCGGTGATGCCCGTGAGCGAAGTCAGCCGCAGCTTGGTGATCGCGGCGGTGGTGGTGGAGTTAGCGGAGACGAGATTGTAGTTCGCGAGGTCGGCGCCGCCGAGGACGAGGCCGGTGATGTTCACCGTCTTGCCCGTGCCGACGTTCTTGTCGACGAAGTTGCCGGTGGCCGAAGACACCGTGAGCGTGTCGCCCGCGATCAAGCCGGCGAAGGTCGCCGATCCCGTGTTGAGGGTCGCGGAGGTGCTGCCATCGTAGACCTTATCCTGGGCGGTGATGCCCGTGATGGCCGTGATGTCCTTCGGGGTGATGGCCCCGATGTTGCCGGTGGCGCTGGTGCTGGAAAGTCCGTAACCATAGACCGGCTTGCCGGTGCTGCTGAGGGCGGTGAAGTTCGCAGTCGAGAGGCCGGTCGCGGTGACGCCCTTGGCCGTGCCCACGTTCCAGTCGGCGTAGGTTCCAGCGGAGGGGAAGGAGCCGGCCTTGGTGAGGATGTCGCCATCGACGGCGCCGCTGAGAGCGTAATTCCCGCTGAGGAGATTCGTCGCGGACGTCGAGCGGTCGTAGACCTTGGTGATCGAGCCGGTGAGCGAGAAAGTGGCCTGCGGGACGAACGAATAGAAAAGGCCGCTGCCCGTGCCGGCGGGGGTCGTGACTCCGTACGTGGCGCCATACTGCTTGTAATCGTAGGGCAGATCGCCGTCGACGTCGCCGGTGACGGGATCAAACGGAGCAGGGTTGGAACTCCACACCTGCCAGGTCTTGCCGGTGCCGGCGGTGAGGGCGCCGGAGCCGGAGTTATTGACGAAATTACCGGTCGAGATGCGGATGTCACCGTCGACGGACAGGGTCTTCCCCGAATCGATGGTGACCTTGGCCGCAGTGATGGTGAGGTTCGCGGGCTTGCTGGCCGACGCCGTCGTGACCCACGAGACGCCCTGCGCGAGGATGTCCGTCCAGCTGCCGTTGGTCTGCTGGAAGACGAACTTCGAGACTTCGGTCGGCGTGGCGAAGGTCATCTCCCCGCTGTTCGTGGTGGTCGGCGGATTGGGATAGGCCACGCCGAACCGATCATAGATGGTGACCGGGACGCGCTGGGCATTGAGGTCCATGATCGTCCCCCCTGGGATCACGAGGTAGCCGTTGGGGAAGTTGAAGGCATAGCCGCTGACCGCCTGGAACTGGTTGACCTGATAGATGACTCCGTTGTCGTCGAAAGTCACCGTGCCGTTCACGAAATCGATGGTGCAGATGGAGTTGACGTTGCCGCCGGCCTGATAACTGAAGGCGAGCGTGCCATAGACCTGCTGGGTGACGGCGAAACTTCCGTCCATGGTGGCGGCGAACCGCACCTCGCCCAGGCCGGCGTTCACGGAGAAGTTCTGGGCGCCGCCGACGTTGCCGTTGAAGAGGACGTTGCCGTTATTGGTGCTCAGGGTGCGGGTGACGACGGCGCCGCTCGCCGGGTTGTAAAGGAAGACGTTACCGGCATAAGTCGTCGCCCCGGAGACGCCGCCGAAGTTCAGCCCGAGCCGATTGGCTCCCGTCACGGTGATATCGCCGCCAAGCTTGATGGTCGGCGAGAGAAGCGAAAGGGTGGAGTTCCGGGTGGCGGCGTGATCGAAGGCGACCTTGAAGTCGATCTGCGCCGAGGCTTCCAGGATGACGTCCGCGGAATTGAGAGCCGCGGAAAGCGTCGCGACGCTGATCTCGGCCAAGCCCGAAACCTGGGCATTGGCCCCAGGAACCGTGAGCCCGCCCGTCGCCACGATATCGATGTAAGCCGGATCGAGCAACCAACGCCCGAAACGGCCGGCAGAGGCGGAAGCGTCGACATTGAAGCCGGCGCCGAAGGAAAGCGCGGCGGCCGAGGTCTCGATGAAACCACCGTCGCCGCCCTGCGGGGCGCTCACGTCGATGCCGCCGTTCGCCGCGATGGAACCGGCACGCATGTCGGCGAGCAGCAACACCTCGCCCTTCTCGCCGGTGACGAGCGTGCGGGCTTCGATGACGCCGTCGTGGTTGATGGCCGCCGAAGCGAGCTCATCGGCCGCGCGGGCGGTGAGATAGACCCGGCCGCCGTCGGCGCGGATGGCGCCGCCGTTATCGACGAGCGCGGCGAGGGAGCCACGCTCGACGGTGACGCCGACGAGACCGCCGAGGTCGAGGGTGACGCGGTCGGCGGCGACGAGGGCGACGGAACCGCGGTCGGCCTGCAGCGTGCCTTCATTGACGACCTGCGCGGCGAGCATGGTGATGAAACCGCCCTGCCCGTCGCCCACGGCCACGATGCGGCCATGGTTCGCGACGATGCCGGCGCCGGCGCCATCGAAGACATAGTTACCCGCGAGGAAGTCCGCATCACGCAGCGCAAGCGTCGAAGCGACGAGACCGCCGACTTCGACCTGAGCGCCGGCGCCGAAGAGCACGCCGTTCGGATTCACGAGGAAGACGCGGCCGTTCGCCGAGAGCGCGCCATCGATAAGCGAGGCCGTGGTGCCGACGACGCGGTTCAAGGTGACCGACGAAGCATTCGGTTGATCGAAGCGGACCGCGTGGCCGGCGCCGACGGAGAAGTCTTGCCAATTGATGACCGCCTTGGCGCTGGTCTGCGTGACGGTCAGCGTGTTGCTGGCGGAGCTGATCGCCGCGGAGCCAGCGGCGACTTGGCCGCCCGAGGGGAGGTCAGCTGAAATCAGCCGGGCCGCTGTGAACAGGAAAGCGGTGGTAACAGGGAAAACGGCTTTTTTCATGGGTACTTTATACTAGAAAAAAGCACCTATGTTTTTAAAGAGGACAAGAAAAATGGTCAGTATGGATTGTGTTTAAATGATGGAAATACATCAATAAGCGCTTAATTTTACTAACATTAGGCAAGATTAGGCAATAATCAGCCGCCTAACTCCCATTTTTTAATCCTAAAGGGTCATTAATTATGATGGGCGGGGCGGCGGGAGGAAGGGACATGATTACCATCAAGTCCGTGGGCGGGAAGAGGTCGGCATGGCCGTTGAACTTGCCCGGCTCAGCGCACGTGCGACGGCGAACGGCGGTCATGGCAATGACCGCCCTACCCGTGACCCAGGTAGGGCCGAGCATCCCTACTCGGCCGCGGCCAGCCAAGGATGGCCAGCCCTACCCGATGCAAGCGGACGCCACGCAGTAGCGCCCCTACCTCAATGCACCCCCGGGCCCCATTGTCCCCGTGCCAACGTGCCCCCTCGCGACTCCTCGCCTCCCCCTACCCCTAATAGGAGCCCATTTTCCCGCCTTTCCCCTTGCGGGAGGTGGGGGGTACCCTAACTTGCGGTTAACTTTCCCGACCCATGGTCACGGACAACAAACCTTCTTTGGTCACCATCAACGTCGATGGCGTCGAACATCAAGTCCCGGCCGGGGCTAACCTGGTCGATGCCCTCGGCAAGATCGGCAAGGAAGTCCCCCACTATTGCTATCACCCGAAGCTCCCGGTCGCCGGCAACTGCCGCATGTGCCTGGTCGAACTCGGCTCGCCGATGCGCGACCGCGCGACCAACGAGCTGGTGATGGAGAACGGCCAGCCGAAGATCGGTTGGCAGCCCAAGCCGGCCATCGCCTGCGCCACCAACGTCACCCCGGGCCTGCACGTCCGCCTCGAATCGCCCGGCGTCAAGGCCTGCCGCGAAGGCGTGACGGAGATGCTCCTCCTCAACCACCCGCTCGACTGCCCGATCTGCGACCAGGCCGGCGAGTGCAAGCTCCAGGAATTCTCCGCCGAATACGGCCGCGGTTATTCGCGCTACGTCGACGAGAAGAACGCCAAGCCGAAGAAGACCCGCCTCGGGCCGCGCGTCACGCTCGACGACGAACGCTGCATCCTCTGCTCACGCTGCGTGCGCTTCTCCAGCGAGATCGCCAAAGACCCCGTCCTGGGCTTCGTCAACCGCGGTTCCTACAACACGCTGACCTGCTTCCCGGGCCGCGAACTCGATAATAATTACTCGCTCAACACGGTCGACATCTGCCCGGTCGGCGCGCTCACGAGCACGGACTTCCGCTTCAAGATGCGCGTCTGGTTCCTGAAGCAGACCCCGAGCATCGACACCGAATCCTCCGCCGGCGCGAACACGACCGTCTGGTCCCGCGAAGGTAAGATCTACCGCATCACGCCGCGCCAAAACGACGCCGTGAACGACACTTGGATGGCCGATTCTGGCCGCGAACTTTTCAAGTCGGTCGACGCCCCGAACCGCGTGACGAACGCGACGGTGAAGAACGCGAAGGCGACGCTCGAAGCCGCCCTCGCCGCCGCCGACGAAGTCCTCGCCGTCGGCTCCCTCGCGATCGTGGGCTCGTCCCACATGTCCGTCGAAGAGCAGCACCTGCTCGCGCGTCTCGCCAAGACGAAGAACGCGACGGTCTACATCCCGGCCCACGTGGGCAAGGGCGATGGCCTCCTGGTCTCCGAAGACCGCACCCCGAATTTCCGCGGCGCCCTCGTCACCGGCCTCACCGACCGCGCGCCCGCCGCCGACCTGAAGGCCCTCGCGGCCGACATCGACGCCGGCAAGGTGAAGTCCGTCCTCATCGTGCGCGAAGACGCCGCGATGATCGGCCTGCCCGCCTCGACGCTCGCCAAGGTCCGCAGCGTCGTCCTCGCCACGCATCACAACGTCACCACCGCGGCCGCCGAAGTCGTG
This sequence comes from Opitutia bacterium UBA953, assembly GCA_002293125.1. Classification (GTDB taxonomy): domain Bacteria; phylum Verrucomicrobiota; class Verrucomicrobiia; order Opitutales; family UBA953; genus UBA953. Next base: position 13,331 of record DBCR01000041.1, on the reverse strand, counting down.
CTGCCCGCGCTGACGGTCTTCGAACGCAGCGGCTCGTTCATCAACTGCCAGTTCCGTCTACAGTCCTTCGCCCAGGCCGTCCCCGGCCCGACCGGCGTGCTACCTGACGCGCTCGTACTCGCCCGCCTCGCCGGTGCCGACGCCGCCACGGTCTGGTCCGAGCTCTCCGCCAACATCGCGACGCTCGCCGGCCTCGACGGCCGCCTGCTCCCCGCTGACGGCATGCAGCTCGACGGCGCCGCGTTCGCCGCCCACAAATTCCCTGAAGGCAAGCTGCTGAAGTTCGCCCCGGTCGTCCTCGCCTAAGCCCTGACGACCATGGAAAAACTCCTTCACGATCTCGTCCTCTCGCCGGAATGGTATTTCACCGCGGCCCGCGGCCTGACGCTGATCCTGATCGTGATGACGCTCGCCGGTTACAGCGTGCTGCTTGAGCGTAAAGCTTCCGCTTGGATCCAAGGCCGCCTCGGTCCGAACCGTACCATCCACCCGCTCATCGGCTGGATCCCGTTCGTCGGGACCTTCCTGGCGAAGGGTGGTTTCATCCAGCCCGCCGCCGACGGTGGCAAGTTCCTCTTCAAGGAAGACGCGCTCCCGGGCCACGTGCGCAAGTTCTACTACGTCCTCGCGCCGATCATCGCCCTCGCGCCCGCGCTCGCGGTCCTCGTGATGCTGCCGTTCGGCGAATTCCTCTACGAAGGCCAACGCTACGCCATCTCGCTCACGCAAGGCGCCGACGTCGGCGTGCTGTTCATGTTCGCGATCAGCTCCCTCGGCGTCTACGGCATCGCCCTCGCCGGCTGGTCCGCCAACTCGAAGTTCCCCTTCCTCGGCGCGGTCCGCGGCGCCGCCCAGCTGATCTCGTACGAACTCGCGATGGGCCTCTCGGTGCTCACCGTCTTCCTCGCGACCTCCGCCCCGGGCCAGGACCACGGCCTCAGCCTCGTCGCGATGGTCAACGCCCAGAGCGGCGCCTGGAACATCCTCACCCAACCCGTCGCCGCGCTGGTCTTCCTGATCTGCGTGTTCGCCGAGACGAACCGCCATCCGTTCGACATGCCGGAATCCGAGACCGACCTCGTCGGCGGTTTCCACACCGAATACGGCGCCTTCAAGTTCGGCATCTTCTTCGTGGCCGAATACAGCCACATGATCATCGGCTCGACGTTGTTCATCCTGATGTTCCTCGGCGGATGGCACGTGCTGCCGTGGATGCCGACGGTCGGTGAAGGCTGGATCGGCTCGCTCATCGGCGTCGCCACGTTCTTCCTCAAACTCTGCTTCTTCCTGTTCTTCTTCGTCTGGGTGCGCTGGACCCTTCCGCGCTTCCGGTATGACCAGGTGATGCGTATCGGCTGGCGCGTGCTCCTGCCCATCGCCGTCCTCAACCTTCTCGCGTACTTCGCATGGTACGCCATCCGCGGATAACCCACACCATGGCCATCAAAGTCGTCGAACGTCGTCCGCTCACCCTCGCCGAGCGTACCTATCTCCCGCAGATCCTCGCGGGCCTCAAGGTCACCTGGGACAACATGGTGCGTCCGTCCGTGACGCTCCAGTACCCGGAAGAACGCCCCACCATCCCGAAGAACTATCGCGGCGTGCCCACGCTCGTGATGGATCCCAACGGACGCGAGAAGTGCGTCTCCTGCCAGCTCTGCGAATTCGTCTGCCCGCCCAAGGCCATCCGCATCACGCCCGGCGAGATCTCCGAGAACGCCACGAACGCCCACGTCGAGAAAGCGCCGAAGGAATTCGAGATCAACATGCTACGCTGCATCTACTGCGGCCTGTGCCAGGAAGTCTGCCCCGAAGAAGCCATCTTCCTCCAGAGCCAGTATTCGCTGACCGGACTCACGCGCGAATCGATGGTCAATAACAAGGTGAAGCTTTACGAACTCGGCGGCACCCTTCCCGACGGTCACCACAAGTGGGACAAGAAGAAGGAAGAAGCGGAGAAGCAGGCCGGCGGACATCACTGAGGGTAGGCTCAATGGGGGTCTGCTGGCACGGGGAACCGCTGCGAAGCATGAGGTAGGGGCAGCACCACGTGCTGTCCTTTTTTGTTTCCTGCTTAGGTAGGGCCGAGCATCCCTGCTCGGCCGCGGCCGGCCAAGGATGGCCAGCCCTACCCAAGACAATAGCGGGGGCTCAAAGGGAGACCGGAGACCGGGATATTGGCTGCGAAGCATGAGGTAAGGGCGCGACTGCGTCGCGTCCGTGGGCGGACGGATATCGGTATGGTCGGTTCACTTGCCCGGCTCGACACACGTACCGCTGCGAACGGACGCCACGCAGTGGCGCCCCTACCCAAGGCAGAGCCGCCGCATCCTATCCGGTTTCCGGTCTCCCCTTGAGCGCTGCTCTCTGCCTCCGCGGCGATTACTTCGCCGCGGTCGGATAATCCGTATATCCCTTCGGGCCGGAGGCGTAGAAGGTGGCTTCGTCGGGAGTATTGAGCGCGAGATTTTCCTGCAAGCGGTGCGGGAGATCGGGGTTGGAAAGGAACGGTACACCGTACGCAACGGCATCGGCCCAACCTTCGGCGATAGCCTGCTCGGCCTGCGCGCGATCGAAACCACCGGCGGTGATGAGCACGCCCTTGAAGTCCTTGCGCAGTTCCTTGGGGCCGACGCCGTCCTTGGCGCCGTGCGCGATGTCCTGGGCGGTGACGCGCGTGACGTGCGCGTAGGCGAGCTCGAGCTTGGAGAGCTCGCGGAGGACGTAGCCGAAGGTCTCGGTCGGGTTGGCGTCGGACATGTCGTTGAACACGCCACCGGGCGAAAGACGGATGCCCACGCGATCGGAGCCCCAGATGGAGATGACGGCATTAGCGACCTCGAGGGTCAGGCGGGCGCGGGCGGCGAGGGAATTGCCGTAGCCGTCGGTGCGGCTGTTGGTGCCGCTGCGCAGGAACTGGTCGAGGAGGTAACCGTTGGCGTTATGGATCTCGACGCCGTCGAAGCCGGCTTCCTTGGCGAGGCGGGCGCCCTTGACGTATTCGGCGACGATCCCGGGGATCTCTTCGATGTGCAGGGCACGGGGGACGACGTAGTCGGCCATCTCCTTGCCGGTCCAGACCTGGCCCTTCGGCTTGATGGCGGACGGGGCAACAGGGAGTTCGCCATTCGGCTGGTAGTCCGGGTGCGAGATGCGGCCGACGTGCCAGAGCTGCAGGAAGATGCGCCCGCCCTTGGCGTGCACGGCGGCGGTGACCTTCTTCCAGCCGGCGACCTGCTCGGCCGTATAGATGCCCGGGGTATTCGGGTAGCCATGGCCGCGGGGCGAGACCGTGGTGGCCTCCGCGATGATCAGGCCGGCGCTGGCGCGCTGGGCGTAATATTCAGCCATCAGGTCCGTCGGGACGTTGGCACCTTCGGCGCGGCAACGGGTCAGCGGAGCCATCAGGACGCGATTCGGCAGCGTGAGCGCACCGACTTTGAGAGGAGAAAAGAGGGCGGACATTTGCGGAAGATAGAGGGCTGGAGGAAAAGAGGACAGGAGGAAAGGATGCGGGGTAGGTGGGTGCGGATTGCGGTTAGCGGTTGGCGGATAGGGAGAGACAGAGATTTCGAGGACCTGAGGGCAGGAGGACTCGAGGACCCGAGAATTCAATGGAGGGCTGAATACCCGAACCTGCACCTGCACCTGAATACCCGCACCAGGGACCTGATGGCCGAGACCTGGGACCCGAAAGTGTTTCTGCCCCAGCCAATCATCCGGTCTCCGGTTTCCCTTTGAGCCGATGTATCTGCCTTGGGTAGGGCTGACCATCCTTGGTCAGCCGCTGGTAGGGGCGCGACGGCGTCGCGTCCGTTCGCAGAGCGACGATTGATGAGCCGGGTAAGTCATCCGACCCCATGACATCTGTCCGCCCACGGACGCCACGCAGTGGCGCCCCTACCTCAAGACCCCAGCCAATCATCCGGTCTCCGGTTTCCCCTTGAGCGGGCCTTACCCCACCCCACTCCGTTCTCGCTCATTACCCCATTAATCTTCCCTCTCTAGCCGTAGACCCCTAAGAGTGCCCTACGCCTCCAGCGTCGTCGTCATGTCGTCCGTCCCTCCTCCCCTTCCCCTCGCCCGTTCCGCCCAACCGACGTACATCATCGGCCACAAGAATCCCGATGCTGACGCGATCTGCTCCGCCCTCGCCTACGCCGCCTTCAAGGAAGCCTCTGGTCAAACTGGCTTTAAGCCGGCCCGTTGCGGCAACTCCAACGCGCGCATTGACGCGATCCTGAACCGTTTCGGCGCCACGCTCCCCGAATTCGTCGGCGACGTCATCCCGCGCATCGAAGACATCATGCACCGCGACCCTTTCAAGGTCAGCGTCGACGACACGTGCGCCCGCGCGCTTGAGCTCCTCGACCTGCATGACGTCCGCGCCCTGCCGGTCGTCGGCAGCGACGGCCGTCTCGAAGGCTACGTCTCCATCTTCAGCCTCGGCGATTACTTCATCCCGAAGCCCAAGCGCGCCACGTCGATGCGCAAGGTCACCAGTTCGATCAACGCGATCATCCGCTCCATCGGCGGCACGGAAGTGGTCTCCTACGATGCCACGACCGTCGACGAACTGTATGTGCGCGTCGCCGCCATGGAACTTGAATCCTTCGGCAAGTCGGCGACCGTCGAAGGCATTCCGAACAACAAGAGCGTCATCGTCGTCGGCGATCGTTCCGACGTGCACCTCCGCGCCATCGAGATGGGCGTGCGCATCATCATCGTCACCGGCGGCCACCGCATGAAAGCGGACGTCCTCGAGCGCGCCAAGGCCGCCAAGGTCTCCGTCGCCTATGCCGACACCGACAGCGCCACGACCGCCTGGGCCGTCCGCGCTTCGACCCTCGTCGGCGGACTCGTGCAGCGCGACGCCTTCACCTTCAAGCCGCAGGAAAAGCTCTCCGTGGCCCGCCGCCGCATCGTCCAGAACCCGGCCCTCATCTGTAACGTCATCGACGAGGATGGCCACCTGCTCGGCGTCTTCACCAAGACCGACATCATCAACCCGCCCCGCGCCAAGCTCGTGCTCGTCGACCACAACGAGCTCTCGCAGGCCGTCGATGGCGCCGCCGAAGTCGAGATCACCGAGGTCGTCGACCACCACCGTCTCGGCAACGCGCCGACGCACCAGCCCATCCTTTTCATCAACCGCCCGCTCGGCTCCACCTGCTCGATCGTCGCGGACATGTTCCGCACCGCCGACCTGAAGCCCACGCCGCAGATCGCGGGCCTGATGATGTGCGGCATCATCTCGGACACCCTGCTCCTGCAGAGCCCGACCACCACGCCGCTCGACTCCGACCTGCTCCAGTGGCTCTCCCGCCTGGCCGACGCCGATGCGCGCTCGCTCGCCGACATGATCTTCAACGCTGGCTCGGTCTTATCGACCCTCAGCCCCGCCGCCGCCGTCCGCGCCGACTGCAAGCTCTACAAGGAAGGCGAACGCCGCTTCTCCGTCTCGCAGGTGGAAGAACTTGGCTTCACGAACTTCTGGAAGTGCGAAGACGCGCTCCTCGAGGCCCTCGAGAAATACCGCATGGAGAACGGCCTGAGCTTCTCCTGCCTGCTCGTGACCGACATCGACACCCAGAGCTCGATGTTCCTCATCCGCGGCGACGCCGAAGTCGTGCAGGCCATCACTTACCCGCAGAAGCGGCCGCCGGACATCTTCGACCTCCCCGGCATCGTCAGCCGCAAGAAGCAGCTCATGCCCTACCTGGGTAGCCTGCTTGGAGGCACGAACGAAAGCGCATGAGCGCCGAAGAGATCCTCCTGAAGTTCCTCGGCAAGCCCGGCTACAAGCCGATGCGCCTTGAGGCCATCGTCCAAGCCCTCGGCGGCGACAAGGAAGACCTCCGTCGCCTGAGCAAGACGATTCCGCGCCTGATCAAGGCGGGTGCGGTCGTGACCGTCAAAGGCCACCTGCTCGCCCTGCCCTCCGCGGGCTTCTCCCCCGTCGGCGCCCCCGCGCGCAAGCAAGCGTCTGACTTGCTCGAAGGCACCATCCTGTTCCGACCAAGCGGCTCCGCGCGCGTGGTCTTCGACGCCGTGCCCGGCTCCCCTCCCCGCGAACAGCTGCACATCGACGCCGACGACACGCACGTGGCGCTCCACGGCGACCGCGTGCTCATCAAGCTCAACGCCAATCGCCGCGACCGTAACGGCGACGACTGGGGCACGGGCACGGTGGTCAGCATCGTCAAGCGCGCCCTCACCCAGCTCACCGGTACGATCGGCAACAACCGCCTGCAGTGGTTCGTCGTCCCCGACGACCCCCGCATCTCGCGCGAGATCATCGTCCGCGACCCTGCCCGCGCCGGCCTCACGCCCGCCCCGAAGTCCGGGGACAAGGTCGTCGTCCGCCTCGACGCCTGGGAGCGCCGCAACCTCAACCCGACCGGTACCGTCACCGAAGTCCTCGGCGTCACGCACACGCCGATGGCCGAATACCTCGCCATCCTACGCCGCTACGGCCTCCGCCCGGAATTCCCGCCCGAAGTCGCCGCTGCGGCCAACTCGTTTGGCAAGGTCGTCACCAAGGCCGATTGCGTCGGCCGCGAAGACTTCCGCCAGATCCCGACGATCACCATCGACCCGGATGACGCCAAGGATTTCGACGACGCCCTGTCCGTGCAGCGCATGCCGAACGGCAACGTCCGCGTGGGCATCCACATCGCCGACGTCTCCTCCTACGTGAAGAGCGGCTCGCCTCTCGACGTCGAGGCGCGCGAACGCGGCAATTCCACCTACCTCGTCGGCACGGTCATCCCGATGCTCCCGCATGCGCTCTCCAGCGGCCTCTGCTCGCTCGTCGAAGCCGAAGACCGCCTGGTGAAGACGGTCATCTGCGAGTTCACGCCCGAGGCCCGACTGGTGAAGACCGAGTTCGCGAACTCCGTCATCCGCAGCGTCAAGCGCCTCACCTACAAGCAGGCCTACGGCTTCCTGCAGCACCTCACCAAGGACGAGATCCGCGCCCTGCCCGCGCCCCCGCCCCATCAGACCGGTTCGCCCGGGCGACCGCTGGCCGAGCTCACCGACGCCGAACTGGACCTGATCCAGGGCATGATCGATGACCTCTGGAGCATCGGCAAGGTGCTCCGCGCCGAACGTTTCCGCGCCGGGTCGCTCGACCTGGAGATGAAGGAGATCAAGATCTACTGCGACAAGGACGGCTGGGCCGACCGCACCGAAGTCGTGCAGCACGACGAATCCCACCAGCTCATCGAGGAGTTCATGCTCCTTGCGAACGAGAGCGTCGCGACCGCCCTCGACAAGGCGTCCATCCCGCACGTCAACCGCGTGCACGACGACCCGGATCCCGAGAAGCTCGCCGCTCTCCGGGAAGAACTCGCCGGTAACGGCTTCCAGGTCGGCGACCTCACGCACCGCTCCGAGATGGTCAAGCTGCTCGCCAGCCTCAAGGACCGCGAAGACGGTTACACCATCCGCATCCAGCTCCTGCGCTCGCTCAAGCAGGCCTGCTATCGCCCGTCGGCCGACGGCCATTTCGGCTTGGCGAAACTGCACTACTCGCACTTCACGTCGCCGATCCGCCGTTACTCCGACTTGCTTGAGCACCGTATCTTCGACGCCTATATCCAGAAGCAGGGCGTGCGTTCGGCCCCCAAGGAACCGTTGCGTTCACCGGGCATCGGCGAATTGACGCGTTCCTGCGAGCACATCTCGATCACCGAGCGGAACAGCTCCGAAGCCGAACGCGATTCGGTGAAGATCAAGCTCCTCGAGCTCTTCGAACGCGAGGCCGCGCGCCCGGACAAGCGTCCGTTCGAGGCCACCATCACCGACGTGAAGCCGCACGGCCTCATGGTCGAGCTCAACGCCTCGCAGGCCTATGGCCTCGTGCACATGTCGACGCTCACCGACGACTATTACCGCCTGAACGACCGCGGCAACATGCTGGTCGGCAGCCGGACCGGACGGAAGTTCATGCCCGGCGGCGTCATCCAGGTGACCGTCGACCGCGTGGATCGCTTCAAGCGCCAGGTCGACTTCCGCCTCTACGACGAACGCCTGGCCCAGAAGCCCCGGGGACCGGAACGCAGGAAGGGACAGCGCTAAGCGCGAGGGCCAGAGGGCCTGAGGGCCCGAGGACAGGAGGGTATCAAGGTAGGGACAGCACCAGGTGCTGTCCTTTTTTGTGGGTAAGCTTCGCGGATGGGTAGGGGCGGGACCGCGTCACGACATAGCTGTCTCTGATTCGCCGCAGGGCGAATCCTGGTAGGGGCACGATTCATCGTGCACGCCTTTGTCGGAGGGCGCGGCGAAGCCACGCCCCTACCCGAGGCCGCCCTGCGGCGGCCCTATGTCGTGACGCGGTCCCGACCCTACCCAAGGCAAAAGTCATCCGCTCAAAGGGAAACCATTTCGGGTGGCAGGTGGCAGCCCCGGGTGGCAGGTGGCGGACCTATTCCACTCAGTCCTCCATTCAGCACTCCATTCAGCCCTCAACGCTGTCCTCTATTCAGTCCTCAATTCTTCCTAACCAGCCTCCCCCACGCCCGGGCGTAATCGCCCGCAGCTTTGCCGAGGCGGATGCGGCCGGCGTCATCGTCGGTCCACTTGACGGAGATCTCGACGAGCTTGGCGCCGGTGCGCGCGAGGCGGACGAAGGCTTCGGCGCCGAAAGAGAAGCCACGCGCGTCGGCGGGCATCTGCAACGCCGCGAAAGTAGAACGACGCACGAGCTTCAGGCCGCAACCGGGATCGGTCATGCGGGCACCGGGCAGCATCCGCCAGAAGCACGAAAGCGTCGCGGAGATAAGCGAACGCTTCCACGAGCGCCCGATGACCTGCGAATCACGATGCCAGCGCGAGCCCGCGACCAGGTCGGCCTTGCCTTCGGCGATGAGACGGTAGCCGCGCACGAGCGCTTCCGGATCTGTCGCCATGTCGGTATCACAGTAAGCCAAGACGTCGTGGCCCTCTGGCGCGGACTCCCAGGCCGAAAAAATCGCGACTCCTTTGTCGCCATGGTCGCAAGCGCGATGGTAGACCACGCGATAAGGAATCTTGGCGGCGGACTCGATGGCCACGGCCCGCGTCCAATCAGTGGAGCCGTTGTCCGAGACCACGATGAGCACATCCCGACACTGGTGGGCCTGCAGGCTTTCGGCCAGCCGAGCGAGGCCAGGACCGAGGCGGCGCTCCTCATTGCGCACAGGAATGACGATCAAGAGGGGCATCCGAGAGCCCATAAAATCTTTGATTTTCCGAACGATTACAACCTAAGTCTCAACAAGATGAGACTCATTCTCATTTATTATTTGACAGGTGAGAGTGAGTCTCATTATCAAGAGGGTCTTGAATCCTATGAAAGCCCTCCTCACCACGCTCACGCTCGCTTCGGCCGCCACGGCCATCGGTTGCGACAACCCCTTCGGCTACTCCTACCTCACGGAAACGCTCAAGCCCGGTAAGGTCGAGATCGTCCAGTGGGTCACCGGCCGCCTCGGTCGCAACCTCGGCAGCGGGTATGATGCGCGCTACCGTGGCTTCGACCTGAAGACGGAAATCGAGTGGGGCATTTCGGAAAACGAGCAGCTCTCCGTCTACGTCAACTCCCGCTACTTCGAGCAGACCTCGCGCGACGGACTGCTGTTCGACGGCTTCCAAGTCGCGTATAAGAAGATGCTCTCGAATCCGGACACCCAGGACTGGGGCGTCGCGCTCTACATCGAGCCGGGCTATTCGCAGGTGAGCTCGAAGAACGGTGCGCACCGCGACCAGCTCAAGCTCGAGACCAAACTTCTGCTCCAGCACAATTTCGGTACGAGCGACGAATGGATCTACGCCGCCAATCTTATCGGCGAGCTCGAGCATGAGACCGCCACGCAAGCCGACACGGTGAAGTTCAAGCTTACCCAGGGCCTCGCCTGCGCCGTGGGGGCGAACTGGTATCTCGGAGCTGAGGCGATCGTCGAAGCCGAATGGGCCGAACTCAACGACCATCAATACACCGCCGTGCTGGCCGGACCGTGCGTGCGCTACCAGAGCGGCGGCTTCTTCACGACCTTCACCGTCTTGGCTCAGGTGACCGCCACCCCGGCGAACAAAGGTGACCTCAACGTCACCAAGAAGTCGCCTTACGAAACACGCCTCCGCGTCGGCTACGAGTTCTGAGGCGATCGAACTCCGGCCTTTCAATGGATAAGGACAGCACCTCGTGCTGTCCTTTTTTATTTGGTAGGGCTGACCACCCTTGG
>DBCR01000041.1:1008-3064 GCA_002293125.1 Opitutia bacterium UBA953 | reverse complement strand
AGCGAGGGCGCTCAACCCTACCCATGTCATGGGATAGCGGCCTATTTCAACGCCGCCTTCACCGTCGCCAGCATCTGGTCAGGCGAGAGGCCGTTAGCGGCACGCAGGGTCTTCACGTCGGTCGCGTGGCCGACGAAACGATCGGGCCAGCCGAGGCGGACGATGGGCGTGCGCACGCCGTGTTCGGCGAGCACCTCAAGCGCACCCGTACCGAAGCCGCCGGTGACGGCGCCGTCTTCGAGCGTGACGATGAGCTTGGCCGACTTGGCCTGCTCGACGAGCAAGGTGGCGTCGATCGGCTTGGCGAAACGCGCGTTGACCACGCCGACGGAAAGACCGGTCTCGGCGGCAAGTTTATCGGCGAATGCCTGGGCTTCGGGCACCATCGTGCCAAGCGCCCACAACTGGACGTCGACACCGGCGCGGAGGACTTCGGCTTTGCCGAGCGGGATGAGCGCCGGCTGGGCTTTGATCGCCTTGCCGGCGGCGGCGCCGCGCGGGTAGCGGATGAACATCGGCGCGCCAGACTTCAGCGCCGTGTGGAGCATGTCCGAGAACTCGTCCTCGTCCTTCGGCTGCATCAGCGTGACGTTCGGGACGCAGCGCAGGTAGGCGATGTCGAAGAGACCGTGGTGCGTCGGGCCATCGCTCGGCGAGACACCGGCGCGATCCATACAGAAGGTGACCGGCAAGCGCTGCAGGCAGACGTCATGGATGACCATGTCGTAGGCGCGCTGCATGAAGGTGGAGTAGATCGCGCAGACCGGGCGGAGATCGCGGGCGGCGATGCCGGCGGCGAAGAGCGCGGCGTGCTCCTCGGCGATCCCGACGTCATGATACTGCCCGGGGAGTTCCTTCTTCAGCTGGTTGAGTCCCGTCCCGGAAGGCATCGCGGCGGTGATGCCGACCACGCGGGAGTCCGCCTTGGCCTCGCGGACGAGGAGCGCGCCGAAGACATCCTGCCAGGCCTTGGGCGCGCCAGGGGCGCCGGAAGCGAGCGAGTCGCCCGTCTCCGGATCGAAGGCGCCCGTGCCGTGGAATTTTTCCGGATTCTTGAGAGCGGCGCCGAGGCCTCGGCCTTTCTCCGTACGGACATGGAGGAGGATCGGGCCGGTGGAGTCCTTGCAGAAATTGAGGTAGCGCTCGAGGGCGCCGAGGTCATGGCCGTCGATCGGGCCCACGTAACGCACGCCATACTGCTCGAAGAGCGAGGAACTGTGCGTGAACCAGTTCTTCACATGGCGCTTGAAGCTGCGGCCGAAGTCCAGGAACTTGGTCCCCACGCGGGTCTTGCCAAGGAAGCGCTTCAACCCCTGCTGCGAATTGTTATAGGGGCGCGTGACGATCAGGCGGCTCAGGATATCGGCGACCGCGCCGACGTTGCGGTCGATGGACCACTCATTGTCATTGAGCACGATGACCAGGCGCTTGGTGGACTTCGCGGCGTTATTGAGCGCCTCCATCGTGACGCCGCAGGTGAGGGCCGCGTCGCCGATGAGCGCGACGACATGAGAATCCTCGGCGAGGCGGTCGCGGGCGTTGGCGAGGCCGACGGCGGCGGAGAGCGCCGTGCCCGCATGGCCGGCGCCGAAGACGTCGTGCAGGCTCTCCTCGCGATTCAGGAAGCCGCTCAGGCCACCCGTCGTGCGGATACCATCGAAGTCGGAGCCATTACGGCCGGTGAGGAGCTTGTGCACGTAGCCCTGGTGGGCCACGTCGAAGACGAATTTGTCCTGTGGCGTTCCAAAGACGCGGTGCAGCGCGATCGAGAGCTCGACCACGCCGAGATTGGGACCGATGTGGCCGCCGTTCTTGGCGGTGACAGCGACGAGACGCTCGCGGATCTCCTGGGCGAGCAACGGGAGCTGCTCGGGAGCGAGGGCCTTGACGTCTTCTGGCCCGCGGATGGACGCGAGGAGCGACATCAGCCCTGCGAATCTTCGCCGCGCTTACCCAGCTGCTCGATGCGCAGTTCAGCGGCCTCGAGCGACTTCTGGCAGGACTTCAGGAGGCGCATGCCTTCCTCATATTTCGCGACGAGCTCGTCGAGCGAGAC
>DBCR01000041.1:0-975 GCA_002293125.1 Opitutia bacterium UBA953 | reverse complement strand
AGGGACTCGACGAGCTGCTCGAGCTTCTTGAGTTCGGCCTCGAAGCCTTCCTTGCCGGAGGCTGAGGCGGGTTTCTTGTCCGCGCACATGGACCTACTGTCAGCGGAGCCCCCTCCCCTCTCAAGCGGATTGTGCGGACTCAGGCCAGAAGACGCGCCCGGCCCCCCCCGGCCGGGCGGGGGCGGCGACGGACGCTCACAGAACCTGCGTGAGGCTCTTCACCGTCTTAGCATCGAGGCGGCGGACGAGCGCGACGGAAAGGTCGACGCACGCCTGGAGGTCCGCGAGGTCGATGACGGCATTGTGCGTATGGATATAGCGCGCGGGGACGCCGAGCACGATGACCGGCACGCCCAATTCGTGGGCTTGGAAGGAACGCGCATCGGTGCCGCCCGTGCGACGGACCGCGAGCTGGCAAGGGATGCCCTTCTCGGCCGCGACCGCGAGGGTCAGGTCGACGAGACGGGGATTCATGATGGCCGTCGGATCGTAGGCGCGCACCTGCACGCCGCCGCCGAGGGCGCCTTGGGATTCACCATGCGGAGCGAGGCCCGGGAGATCGTCGGCCGGCGGGCCTTCGAGGACGATGACCACGTCCGGCTTCGCGAGCCGCGCGGCGACGACCGCTCCGCGGCAGCCGACTTCTTCCTGCACCGTCGCGACCGCAAGGAGATCGCAGGGCGTCGCGTAGGCGTCGAGCTCATGCGTCGCGAGCGTGAGCGCGGCCATGCCGACGCGATTATCGAAGGCTTTCGCCGAATAAAGACCCGGCTCGGCGAGGTCCGTGAAGGGGCCTTCGGGCACCACGGGGTCGCCGGGGCGGATGCCGAGACGCGCGACGGATTCCGCCGAACGCGCGCCGATATCGACGAGCACCTTATCGGCCGAAGCGGCCTGGGCGCCACCTTGGTGGGGCGGGAGCGCGGCGACGATGCCGATGAATTCTTTCTGCGCCGAGCGCGACCAGATGCGGAG
>DBCR01000038.1:293-62311 GCA_002293125.1 Opitutia bacterium UBA953 | reverse complement strand
GTCGCACTGGGTCTTGATGATCTTGGCCCGCGGGTCGTAGTTCTTGTACACGCGGTGACCAAAGCCCATCAGGCGCACCTGCTTGGTCTTGTCCTTGGCGTCGGCGATAAACTTCGAGCCGTCGTCGCCGGAAGCGTGGATTTCCTCGAGCATCTCGATGACGGCCTGGTTGGCGCCGCCATGCAGCGGACCCCAGAGGGCGCAGACGCCGGCGGAGACGGACGGGAAGAGGTTGGCGCCGCCGGAGGCGACCATGCGGACGGTGGACGTGGAGCAATTCTGCTCGTGGTCGGCGTGCAGCAGGAGGATCAGGTCGAGCGCGCGGGCGATCTCCGGGTGGATGGCGTAATCGGCGTTGGGCTGCGAGAAGAGCAGGTGCAGGAAGTTGGAGCAGTAATCGAGACCCGGCTTCGGGTAGACGGGCGGCTCACCTTCCTTGGAGCGGTGGGCGAGCGCGGCGAGGGTGCGGACCTTGGAGATCAGGACGGCAGCGGTCTCATCGAACTTGGCCAAGTCATGCGTACGCTCGTTGGTACCGAGTTCAGGGTAGTAACAACCAAGCGTATTCAGCGTGGCGGACAACACGGCCATCGGGTGGGCGTTACCCGGGAAGCCACTGAGCGCGATGCGCAGACCTTCGTGGATCTGGGAGTTGTCGAGGATGCGGGCCTTGAAGGTGGTCAGCTGGGCGGTCGTCGGGAGTTCGCCGTAGATGAGCAGATAAGCCGTCTCGATGAAGTTGGACTTCTCAGCGAGCTCTTCGATGCCATAGCCGCGATAGCGAAGGATACCCTTCTCGCCGTCGATGAAGGTAACCTTGGACTCGCAGGCGCCAGTGTTGGCGTAGCCGTCGTCGAAAGTGATGTAGCCGGTCTCGTCGCGCAGCTTGCGGACGTCGACCCCGCGTTCGCCTTCGGTACCGACGAGTATGGGGAGGACGATATCTTTACCGTCGAGGTTGAGAGTGGCGTTTTGAGTGCTCATGGCGGGGGTGGGACCGCCGGAGTCGAAAACACGCCTCAGCGGGCGGACAAAGTCAGGAAATTGCGATAGAGTTGCAAGCCTTTGACCTGACTTTTCTCCGGATGGAACTGGGTCGCGAAGACCCGACCCCGACGGACACCGCTCACGAACCGGCCGGCATAGTCGGTCTCGCACCAGACCAAAGAGGGGTCGGTCTCGACGACGCGGTAGCTATGCACGAAATAGAACGGCTCCCCTTCGGCCTGCAGGCCTTCGGTCAGGGGGGCACCCGGCTTGAAGATGGCCTCGTTCCAGCCCATATGGGGGATACGCAGGCCGGGCTGGGACGGGAAACGGCGGACAACCCCGGGGAAGATAGCCAGCCCCGGGCGGTCAGCCTCCTCAGAGCGCTCAAAGAGGACCTGAAGGCCCATGCAGACGCCCAGGAAGGGAAGGTCGGCGACGATCCACTGCTTGAGGAAAGACTCGAAGTCGGCGCGGCGGATACAATCCATGCAGTCGGCCATGGCCCCCTGCCCCGGGAACACGACCATCTCGGCCTTCTCGGCTTCAGCCGGGGTGGCGGCAAGGAAGGCGTCAGCGCCGGCGGCGACCATGGCACGGCTGACGCTACGCAGGTTGCCCATCCCGTAATCGATGACGGCCACCCGCGGGCGGCGCACTGACCCAGAGGCTTCCACGGTCAGGCCAGCGTGCCCTTGGTGCTCGGCACACGGCCACCTTGGCGCGGATCGACTTCCACCGCCTCGCGCAGCGCGCGGGCGAAGGCCTTGAAGAGCGCTTCAGCGATGTGGTGCGGCTCATCGCCGTACTCGAGCTTCAGGTGCAGGTTGCAACCGAGCGAATTGGCGAGGCCTTGGAAGAACTCGCGGACGAGCGCGATATTGAAGTCCTTCACCATGTAGTTGGTGATCTCGACCTGGTAGACCATCATAGGACGATTGCTGAGGTCGACGGCGCAGCGGGCCAAGGTCTCGTCCATCGGCAGAATGAAGAAACCGTAGCGGCGGATGCCGGCCTTATCGCCGAGCGCTTCCTTGATGGCCTGACCGAGCACGATGCCCACGTCTTCCACGGTGTGGTGGTAGTCGACGTCGGTGTCGCCCGTGGCCTTGACCTTTAGGTCAACCAAGGAGTGACGGGAGAGGAGCGTGAGCATGTGGTCGAAGAAGGCCACCCCGGTGGCGATTTCTGAAGACCCGGTACCGTCCAAGTTCACCTCAAGGGCGATCTTGGTCTCGGCGGTGTCCCGTCGGATGCTGGCTTTGCGAACGACTGCGCTCATACCCCAGAAATCCCCGCGGAAGGCGGGATTGTCAACCTCACCCTTCCATCCAAGCCGCCACGGCCTGTAGGAACACGTCGGTTTCCTGCTCCGTGCCCACGGAGATGCGCAAAGACTTCTCGGTGAGGCGATGGTTAAGGAAACGGCGGACGAGGATCTTGCGGGCGCGCAAGAACTCGAAGCAATGCGCCGAAGTCTCGACGGAGGCGGCGCGCGCCGAGGACACGGGAGCGGCGAGCACGAAGTTGCCAGCCGCGGGATTGACCTGCCAACCGAGTTTGCGGAGCGCGGTGACGAGTCGCTCGCGCGTGGCGCAGATCTGGGCGACGGTGACGTCAAGCCACTCGCGATCATCGAGCGCGGCGGCGGCCGCAATCTGCGCAAGTCGATCCACGTTATAACTATCGCGGACACGGTGCAGGATCTCGGCGACCCCGACTGGACAGAGTGCATAACCGACGCGCAGGCCGGCCAACGCATGCGCCTTGGACATCGTGCGCGTGACGATGACGTTCGGCAGTTCGCGGGCGAGCGCGACGCAATCGGCATCGGCAAAGGCGGCGTAAGCTTCATCGACGACGAGCAGACCCGGGAAGGCCTGGGCAACGGAGCGGACGACGTCCGGCGTGAAAGCCACGCCGAGCGGGGCGTTCGGATTCGTCAGGAAGAAGACGGAGGCACCGCTCTTCGCAATGGCATCGACGTCGACGCCAAGCTGATCGGTGACCTCGACCCTGACGACGTCGGCAGCCTGGGCCGCGGCGAGGACGGGATAAAGCGAGTAACTCGGATTGAGTATCCCGATTGGGCGACCGGGGCCGGCGTAGGCGCGGATGATCAGGTTAAGGATATCGTCTGAACCGTTGCCGGCCACGACGCGGGCGGCATCAAAATCGTGGAAGCGCGCCACGGCCTCGCGCAAGGGCGCGGAGTCGGGCGAAGGATAAAGACGGAGGGCGGCACCGTCGTTGACCAAGGTGGCCCGGATGGCCTCGAGCGAACGCAGGCTGGGCGGATAGGGGTTTTCGTTCGTATTCAACTTCACCCATCCCCCGCCCTGCGGCTGTTCTCCGGGGACATAAGGCGACATGGCCGCGACATGCGGGTTCGCGGCGGGAATCTTGGCGGACATCAGCGTAACTTGAGTTTGGCGGCGGCGAAATCCTGGAGCAGCGCGCGGGTCTTACCCGCATCGGCGCAGGCGACGACCCGGGAAGCGAGTTCGCGCAGCTCAGACACCGCGGAATGGCGGAGCACGAAACGGACTTCGGGCAGAGCGGCCGGAGTCATGCTGAGCTCATGCACGCCGAGACCGATGAGCAAGGGCGCCCACAGCGGATCGCCGCCGAGCTCGCCGCAGACGGCGGCCGGAATCCCGCGCTTCTGGGCGGCGGCGAAGATAACCATCAACGTCCGGACCACGGCGGGATGGCACGGGTCGTAGAGCGAGGCGACGCGCTGGTTGCCGCGATCGACAGCCAGCAGGTATTGCACCAGATCATTGGTGCCGACGCTGAAGAAGTCGGCCTCAGCGGCGAGTTCGTCGGCCACCGCGGCAGCGGAGGGGATCTCGATCATCGCACCGAGGCGGATCGGATCGGCCGGGCGGACACCTTCACGGGCGAGCTCGGCTTCGACGTCGCGGAAGATCACCTTGGCGCGACGCAGCTCTTCGACGCCTGAGATCATCGGGAACATCACCTGCACTGGCCCGTGCGCCGCGGCGCGGATGAGGGCGCGCAGCTGCGGGCGGAAGACGTCGGGACGCTCGAGGCAAAGACGGACCGCGCGATAGCCCATGAAAGGGTTGGCTTCGTCGGCGAGATCACCGAGGCGCTTATCACCACCGAGGTCGAGCGTCCGGAAAGTCACTGGGCGGCCCTTGGCGGCCTTCACGACTTCGGCATATTCCTCATATTGGACCTGCTCGTCCGGCCAACCGTCGAGGCGAAGGTATAGGTTCTCGGTGCGATAAAGGCCGACGCCACGGGCGCAATAGGCCAAGGCGTCCTCCATCTCGGCGGGGTCGCCGATATTGGCCTGAAGGCAGAACGCGTCGCCGTCCGTCGTGAGGTCGGGCAGGGAGACCTCGGAGAGCACGCGATCGCGGCGGGTGCGAATCGCCTGTTCCTTCTCGCGGTAGCCTTCGATCGTCTCGGCCGTCGGGTTGATGATGATGAGGCCTGATTCGCCATCCACGAGGATGACGTCGCCTTCCTGCACGGCTTCCATCAGCCCCTTCACCCCGACGACCGCAGGGACGTCGAGCGAACGGGCCATGATTGCGGAGTGGCTGGTCCGGCCTCCCCCTTCGGTCACGAACGCCAGCACACCGCCGTCGTGAAGGCCGGCGGTGTCTGAAGGGGTCAGATCACTTGCGGCGACGACGTGGGCCTGCGCGGCCTGGCCGACACGTTCGGGCTGGGTGCCGAGCAGTTGGTCGAGCACGCGACCGGTCACATCGCGGATATCCGACGCCCGCTCCCGCAGGAAGTCGTCATCCATCTTCTCGAAGATTTCGATGTAGCGTTGCGCGACCTCTTGGAAACAGAACTCGACGTTGAAACCGCTGCGACGGACCTCCTTGCTGACGTCGTCGATCAGGGCGACGTCATCGAGGACCAACAGGTGCGCGTCGAAGATCGAAGCCTCGGATTCGTTGAGCTTACGGGCGACGTCGTCGCGAAGTTGCGAAATCTCCAGGTGGGTGGCCGCCAAGGCGGATTCGAGACGGCGGATTTCAGCCTCGGGATCGGCGACCTTATCACAGGAGACGATGGCCATGCCCCGCATGAGCGGGTAGACAGGACCACGGGCCACTCCCGGAGCGGCGGCGATACCCTTGAGGCGTACCTCGGGCCTATGGTTTACGGCCTTCATCCGTGCGTCAATTGACGGTCACGGGACGAAGGAAGCAAGGCAGGATTAGGCTCAGACCTCGACGGCCGTCGGCTCGTCGGTGGGCATAGCCATGTCCGGCATCACGAAGGTAGGCATCGTGAGCTCAGAACCCTCTACGGATCGAGAGAGATCGAAGTCTTGGACGGCCTCGGTCAGCAGTCGGAGGGGCGTCTCGGTACCAGCCAAGACCTGTTCTTCGGCCGCCGGAGCATCCACATAGGAAAGCAGTTCGGAGTATTCGGCCGGAATGGTTACCTGCAACTCGACAAGGACCAGCGCGAGCAGACAGAGGTGCGCGAAAGAGCGACCCATGCGCTGACCGAAGGCATGCAGCCAGACCATCGCGCCAGAAATCGAACGCTCTTCGCGACGGCTCAGGAAGCTGAGCTGGGCCTTGTGAAGGCGGACACGCGACTGAAACCTGGCGCGGAGCTCAGGGGAATGGCCGAGGGCGGAACGCAGACGGGCGGCCTGAGACTCGGAGGCGTTCCCCTCAAGGAAGGTCTCGACCAGGGATTCGAATTCAGAGGAACTCATCCGCGGAACTCCTCTCCCATGAGTTCGCGCAAGGCTTCGCGGGCGCGGTTAATACGGCTTTTAACGGTTCCGATGGAGAGGCCGAGGTCTTCGGCGATCTCTTCATAGGACATGTTGCGGACGTTACGCATCGTCAGGATACGAGCGTGTTCTGGCTTCAATTGTTCCATGCATTCGGCAACTTTGTTGACGAATTCGTTATGCTGGGCCTCGTGGCCGGGGCCCTGGGCGCCGTCCGAAAGGATGTCATGGAGCGTGGCGCCAGGATCGTCGCCAAGGTCGGCATCGAGGGACATGGACTGGTCGCGCTTGCGACGGCGCCAGTACCAGTAACGGTTACGGGCCAGATTCGTGCCGATCTGATGAATCCAGGTCGAGAAGGTCGCCGAACCCCGGAAAGAAGCCAGCACGCGATGGGCCCGAATAAAAGTGTCCTGCGTGATCTCCTCCGCGTCCTGACGGTTGCGCAGCAAGGAGAAGACCTTGGCGAAGATACGGCCCTGGTACTTCAGGACCAATTCGTTGTAAGCCGAGAGATCCCCTTCACGGGCGCGGTCCAATGCGGACTGGTCGGCTTCGGTCTCCATTAAGGGAAGATTAAGGGGGTAAAGGAAAACAGGTCAAGGGGTGACCTATAATCGTACTTTCATATCTTTACAGTCCTACCTCGCTAATCAACCTCATTCAGACCCCACCTCGGAGCCGATGTTCACTTCCAGCAAGAAAAACCCCACCCTCTCCTGGGTAGACTGCCTCAGCGGAGCCAGGGGACTCATTGACAGCCTTCCGTCCGCCTTACCCGGAGATGGAGCCAACCCATCTCTTTCCTTGGTCAAAAGTGGAGAAGTCGTCGCCTTAGAACCCTCCGACCAAGGTTCGGCCCTCGTCAATGGAGCTCCCCTCCGTCAGCGCCTGGAGATTTCCGAAGCCACGACAATCCAACTGCCTTCCGCCCTCTTGGTCGCCGCCCCCGCCGACCAGCAGAACTTCACCTTCATCCGCACCGATCTTTGGGTCCTCTTCGACGCCCAGACCGGCGAACAACTCGGTGAATTCCCTCCGCAACGTCTCCTCGACGTCGCGCAGGAACTCGGCCG
Organism: Opitutia bacterium UBA953; assembly: GCA_002293125.1. Lineage (GTDB taxonomy): Bacteria > Verrucomicrobiota > Verrucomicrobiia > Opitutales > UBA953 > UBA953. The sequence goes on along the minus strand of DBCR01000038.1, from coordinate 55,507 downwards.
TGCCACCGATACCCTCGCCTGCACGCCGCAGGGACTCGAAGTCGGCTTCAGCCTTTCGCAGATCGCGCCCCTGCTCTCTCCGCAGGAAGAAGCGCCTCTCCGGAAGAGTGGCAAAGCGCTGCTCGCTGCCGAACAGAATCGTGGCGCCCACCTCTGCCCGGTCTGCTGGACGCGCTTCGACGCCGGTGACGCGCTGAGCATCGCGGTCCACGAAGACCTGCGCGGCGACCCGATCCTCGGCTCCGATGTGCGCCTGCGTTTCCAACCGACCCGCTTCAACGATCAAGGCCTTGCCGTCGATCCGATGGGCCTCGCCTGCACCGACATCGCCTGCCCGCATTGTCGCCGCCAGCTTCCGCCCGGCTACCTCGACCGTCCGCACCGCATCATTTCGCTCATCGGCGCCCCCAGCGCCGGCAAGTCCTACTACCTCGCTGTGCTCACGCGCACGCTGCAGGACCGCCTGCCGGAGGACTTCAACCTGGCCTTCAAGGATGGCGATCCCAGCGGAAACATGCTGCTCAACCAGATGCGTAATACGCTCTTCTCCGCGGCCACGCCGGAAGACGCGCTGCTCGGTAAGACGGCCCTCGAAGGCGCGACCTATGAGAAGCTTCCCCGCCTCGGCCGGATGGTCTCCCTGCCCCGTCCTTTCATCTACTCGATCAGCCGCCCCGGCCAACAGCGCTACGAGACCTCGGTCATCCTCTACGATAACGCCGGCGAACACTTTGAGCCGGGCATCGATATCCATGACTCGCCCGGCGCCATGCACGTCGCGACCTCGAGCGGACTCATCTTCCTCTTCGACCCCACCGCCAACGTGCGCTTCAAGTCGAAGCTCGTCGGCGTCGAAGATCCGCAACTCACCCTCAAGGGACGCGTCGACCAGCAGGATAGCATCCTGTCCGAGATGGAGACCCGCATGAAACGCGTGCTCGGACTCGCGCAGGACGAGCGCATCAAGACCCCGCTCGCCTTCGTCGTCGGCAAGTGCGACACCTGGGAGAAGCTCCTGAGTTCCCCGCTCGAACCAGTGGTCAAATCCGGCGCCCTCGACCTTGCCGCCATCGCGCGCAATTCCGCCCGCGTGCGCGAGGTGCTCGTCGCACTCTGCCCCGGCCTCGTCGCCTCGGCGGAATCCCTCGCGGAACAGATCAGTTACTTCGCGGCTACCTCGTTCGGACATTCCCCGGTGATGATCCAAGCCGGCTTGAACAAGGGCCGCATCGCCCCCGACCCGCAGCGCCTCGCGCCGGCCCATGTCGAAGAGCCCCTCTATTGGCTGATGCACCTCGCCTCGCCGGCGATGTTCCCCTCCTCCGAAACCTCCGTCCGCTGATGCCCCTCCAACTTATCTTCACGTCGGCGTCGCAGGGACTCACTCCCGGTCGCAGCGGCTATTGCACCGTCGCCCGCCACCGCGCCATCCCGGAACGCCTGGCCCAATTGCTCGAGTCCGTCGGCACGCCCCACGAACGCCCCGAAGGCGAGACGTTCACCCTCCGTCTGCTCGAAGCGGGCGACAAGAACTGGTGCGTGCTCTCGCGCTTCGTCGCGCGCGGACTCGACTACACGCAGCGCGATAACCGCCTGGCCCATCACCTGATTTTCTCCCTCGAGGAAGCCGCCATCCTCCCGCCGCCCGCCGCCATCGCTGGACGCTGGAAAGGCTGGCGCGACGAATGGACCGGAGCCCCTACCTGGCTCGAAGGCGAAGATCGCCCGCTCCAGCTGGAAACGCAGACGCCGCTCACGCCCGCGGTAACGTGGCGCGAAGAAACCGGCACCGGTGCCAAGGCCGCTTGGCTCATCAACGCTTCTGGCCCCGCCGCGGTCGGCCTGCTCAACCCCCCGGAAACCCTGCGCCTCCTCCGCCTCCTCGCCGAGGCCTCGGCGCTCCTCGGCAAGTCCGCCTGGGCCGCGACCTTCACCACCGACGCCACCACCACTGGGTCCGACGGCTTCCTGTGGGCCGTTAACTCGACCTCCGCCGCCGCAACGATCGACTTCACGACCGCGAAATCATTGCCCGCCCCTTCTGGCGATATCGCCCGTCAGGCCGCCGCCGGACTGACTTCCACCAAAGCCAGCACCGGACAGCCTCAGCGCCGCTCCGGCTCCGCTCCCGCCACTTCCACAGGGAACAACTCAACCGCTTGGGTCATCGGCGGCGTCATCATCCTCGCCGCCGCCGCGACGCTGTTTCTGGTGAACCGTGAGGCTGAACCCACCCCTCCCCCCGTCGCCGTCGAAGTCAAATCGGCGCCTTCCCCGGACGATATCGCCAAGGCCGACGAGATTCTCAAAACCAACCGCGCACTCACCGAGATCCAAGGCCTGATGGACTCCGACGACTTCATGGGCGCCGCCAAACTGTGGGCCGAGACCAGCACCCTTTCGCCGACCTTTGTCCGTAACTACCGCGAGCAAATCTTACCCCGCATCCTCAGCAACTTCTCCGCCAGCGTAACCAAGCAACTACTGAACCGCCTGGATCGTCCAGGCGTACTGAATGACGCCAAGTCCATCCGGGAAGCGATCGCCGAAGCCAAGGAAGCCCTCCGCCTTGGTGCCGAGATCAAGGTGCCGCAGGACGAATCGTGGAAGCGCCTGCAGGCCTGCCTCGAACGGGCGCAATCCCTGACGAGCATCGAAGTGCGGCCGACGATGATCATCCCAGGCGAATGGCGGACCGGCGAAACCGGACCTAACTCCCCGTCGCAGGCCGACTTCACGCTATCCCCCTCCGCCACCGACGCCGTGGCCAAGTTCGTCGAGGCTTCCGGCGCGACCCTGCGCGAATCCGTCCAGATCCGCATCCGACTCATCGCCTTCACCTCCCCGCACCTGCGCGACGACCAGTCGAAATACCTCAACGGCGAGATTCGCCGCACGCCGCAGGCCACGTGGATTGAATCGACTCCCGAGCCCGGCAAACTTCCGGCCATCGGCATCGGGCTGAGCAACCGTCGTAACGAAGTGTCGCTCAACTTCCCCACCGGCGAAGGCGCCCGCGCCGGCGCTAATCGACTCATCGAAGTGATCCTCCCGAAAGGCGATCGCCAGTGCTTCGCGCTCATCGGAGACGTTAAGGCTCTCCAGCCACTGAACCTCGGTCCTGATGCCCTGCTGCTCGACGCCGAAACGGGGGTCATCCGACCCGCTCCCTGGGCCGAAAGCGCGGTCAACGCCTTCATCTGGACCAAAGGTTCGATTGGACTTTATCCGGATGGCCACGAATTCCCCGACCGCGACCTTCCCTCGATTCGCGCCACGCGCTCCGTCCTCGAGACCGACATCATCCGACTCGAAAGCAAGCAAGGGCCCGGCACGCCGCCCTACGAAATCGTCGCCCAACGCCGGAAACTCTTCAAGGAAGGTAAGCTCATGGAGGCCGGTGCTCCGTGGTCAATCCAAGCCATCGATGCCAACGGTGCCGCCGGTCCTCGCTTGCTAGAGTTCCGCTGATCCATGCAGGTCGAACGCCTCATCGCCCGCATCCGCGGTCAGCTCGAACTCGGCACCCCCGACCTCGAGGCGCGTTCCCTCGCCGGCGAATACTCCGCGCTCTGCCAACGGGCCCGCGAACGCCTCGAACAATGCGCGACGCTCGTGCGCAGCGGCAACGAACACGCCGCCTTCCAGGCCGCGGAGTCCGACCCTGACCTGCTCGGCCTCTGCGCCCTGCTAAGCTTCGCGGAGTCCGACCGTTGGCACGCCCTCTGCCGGGAGCGCGGCCTGCCCGCCGGCTTCCCGCTCGACGGCCAGCATGTCCTCGTCGTCGAAAGCCTCTACGGACGGGAGATCGGTGAAAGCCACCCGCTCTACGGCGATTACCGCGACGCCATCCGCCGCCGTGAAGAAGACCGCGCGCTCTCCGTCCTCCGTTCGATTGTCCGCATCAATCCGAACGACCCGAACGCCCGCTCCGAACTCGCCCGACTCTCCGCCAAGTTCCTTCGGGAATCACTCGGCAAGGTCGCAAACTTCTTCGAGCAAGGCCGCGAAGAGGAAGCCGTCGAGCTGATGAACCGCATGGAGCGCTTCGGCGCGAACGACCTCGCCGACGAGCCTCGTTGGGATGATGCCCTGGCCCGCCGGGTCGCTTGGCTCCGCTCCAAGGCCGCCCAACAGGTCACGACCCTCGTCGCCGACGCCTCCGAAGCACGCGCCGGCGGACACTGGGAAGCCTGCGCCGCCTCGCTGGGCCGCGTCCGCTCGCTCGAACGCGACCACCAGCTTACGCTTTCCGCGGAAGTCTCCGCCGAGGTCGTCGAACTCGAAGCCTGGGCCGGCGAACTGGCCGCCATCGACGAAGCCGAAGCCACCCTGCGCGCCACGATCGAAGGACTGAACGACGAATGGGCCACCCTTCAGCAGGAAGCCGCCCGCGGCTCCTCCCCCGCCATCCTCATCGTCCGCCTCAGCTCCTGGCTCGAACGCGCGACCCCGCAGGCTGAGCGCCTGCCGGAGGGCATCCTACGCGAAGGCCGTGCGCTCCGCCAGAACACCCGGGCCCGCCTAAACCGACGCTACATGGTGATGACGACCTCTTGGGTCGCCGGCCTACTGCTGATCATCGCAGGGGTAGTCTACTGGAACATCTTGAAGACACAGGAAGAAGAATCCCGCGGCCGCTTCTCCGAAGCCTCCCGCCTCATCGAACTCTACGATCACCCCGCCGCACTCGTGGCGCTGGATGAATTCGAACGCGGCGGCATCTCCGCCGCCGACCAAGCTGCCCGCAAGGCGCAGACGGTTCCGCTTCGTCAGCGCCTGGCCACGCAGAACGCCGATGAGCAGCGCCTGAGGCTCGAAGCACTGGCCCTGGCCGACCGTCGTAAGCAAGGGCTGACCTTGGGCAACGTCGCGGAGACCGAGAGCCGCGCCAACAAATACCTCCAAGAGTTCAACCAGATGGGAGGCGCCCTGCAGACCAAGCTCAAGGCCATACTCCCCGAGCCCGAAGGGCTGCTCTCCGCCTGCCGGCAGATGCTGGACCGCACCCGCAATGATGTCGCCACTCAGATCGCCTTACTCAACAAAGCGATGGGCGACGACAACGTCACCGATCTCACCAAAGCGGCCGAAGCCCTCGAACGTCTCCGACTCCTGCTCAAGACCTTGAACGATGCGAAGGACAAGGACCTCGATTTCGGCGAGGCCACCGCCGACCGCGCTGAATTGCGTCTCTCCGGCGAACGCAAGACGATCGCCGCGCTCAAGAGCCTCGGCAAGGCCGCCGACTTGGCGGGCTATCTCGCCGCCCTCGCCGACACCGCCGCAAATACCGCCGGCGAAAAATCCGACCTGAGCTCCCGCGCCTCCTTCGTCTTCTCCCGTGCGCCCACCCTGCAGGCCCTCCCCCGCTCGGCCCTCGCCCCGCGCGTCGGCGCGATGTGGGATGCCGCCGCCACGGCCGACCCGGCTGGCATCTTTAATCCGGCCACGCTGACCGACGTCGAACAACGCGGCCTGCGCACGCTCTCCGACACCTCCCTGGCTGATTCACTCCGCCGCTATACGCTCAATCTTTATTCCATCCGCGGAATCACGGCGGGCCGGACCGTCTACGTGACCGGCGATATTGTCGAAACGAAGCGGAACATCACCGATGGTGTCGAGATCAGCCAGAAAGCCAAGGAGCTCACCCGCGAAGGCGCCGTCGTCGAGACGACCTGGAGTCGCCGTGAATTCAATAACGGAGTGCGCGCGGGCGAAGAGCTCGCCACCCCGACGGCGATCAACGAACTGGATTTCATCCGTCAGGTCAGCCGTTTCCAGGACGCCAAGACGGGCAAACTACTCGAGCCGCTCATCCGCACGATGGACCGCGTCCGACGGAGCGACTCGCGCTACCCGGAGCTACGCGCCTACCAGCTCCAGGAACTTTACAAGCTCGCGACCACCCGTCCGGAAGTCTGGGGCTTGCTCTTCTCTCCGTCCGCCCAGCGCGATGCCGAACAGTTGCGCCGTATCACGCAGAACGCGCTCCGCCCTTACGATTTCCTCTTCAAGGAGAAGTGGGCCGATCTCCAGCTGGAGTTACGCGCCTTCCTGGCTCCCCCCGGTGGCGCTGGCTACACCGAAGAGGCCCGCTTCTGGCGCGCGACCTTCGCCATCTTGCGTAATCGTAAGCTTATTTACGCCGGCTGGGTCGGCCGCGACGGCAAGCCTGAGCTGCGCGAGACGATCAAGGGTAGCGCCATCTACGGGCTCGATAACGAAGGCAAGGCCACGGTGCTCTTCCGCGTCGGCGACGACGGCGAGGTAAAGCGTGTCGCCGAAGCCGCGCCCCTCACGCCACTCCTTCGCTATCCGGGCACGGTCGCCGAAGCCGCGCAGGCCGCCGTGATCCCCAAAGGCCTCATCACCCCCGAAGGTGGCTGGGAAACCCTCCTCCAAGGACGAGATCTCTGAACGATGTCACGCCCCGCTGCATTTCGTCTTCGCTGGAAAGGCGCCATCACCGGCCCCTTCCCGCTCGTGCGCGTCAGCGAGATGCTCCGCGCCGGCGAGATCAGCCTGCTCCATAACATCGAAATCGACGGATCATGGATGACGGTGCGCGACTATTTCCGCGCCATCGGCCTCAGCCGCACCCCCTCGGTCTCGTCCACGGACGCTTCCGGCCTCGACCCCGACGCTCCGCCGCCTCCGCCTGGGGCGGAGCTGCCGCTCGGTCAGGCGCTCACTCCGGACGCCGCCCGCAACGAAGCCGGTGAATCGCTCGAACGCACCGTGCGCGAAGGCTACCTCTGGTGCGGCTCGACCTTCCTCCTGCCGCCTCTCTTCGCGCTGCTGATCTACGTGATCTATATCTTGGACAGCGACCGCCAGATTTCGCGGACGATGCTGCTCATCCTGCTCAGCTTCACGACCACGCCGGCCGCGCTCCTGCCAATCATGTTCGTCCGGAAACTCGGTCAGACCCTCGAGCAGGAAGGCCTGTCCGACATCCGCCAAACCCAGGGAAATCTCGTGATCGTCCTCGGTTTCCTGAGCCTGGCCCTCTGGATGCTCTGCTTCTTCGTGCTCCTTCCTGCTCGCTCCTAAGCCTCAATCGGCTTGACGAGCCAAGGCGGGACGGCTGGACTGACCGAACTCGGTTTTCGGTAGTGTAGCTCAGTTGGTTAGAGCGAGGGACTCATAAGCCCTAGGTCGGCAGTTCGATCCTGCCCACTACCACCACCGGGTGCTTCCTTTCCGTTCAGGCCTTCAGGATGGCCGAGACGGGGATATCCAGCCCGTCCTTCCACAAGGCTTCCAGGGCGTAGCTCTTACGGATGTCGTCGCGGAAGACGTGGAAGAGGACGTCGAAGGCATCCACGACCGTCCAGCCGCTATCGCGCTGGGATTCGGAGCGGGAAGTCACGCCGACGTCGTCCAGCGCATGCTCGAGGGCGATACGCAGGGCACGCAGGTGAGGCTCGGACGTACCGGTGGCGATCACGAGGAAGTCGGCGATGGAAGAAATCTGCCCCATCTCGAGAACCCGGATTTCGACGGCCTTCTTGTCGTCCAAAGCGCGCACCGCAGCGATCAGGTGAGCCGGAATCTTCGGCATGACCACCATCGGCTTGGAGGCGGTCTTCTCGCCACGGCTCTTGGCCTTCAAAGCGGGGATGGCCGGGATGACGCGTCGCGCCGGACGGACCGAACGGGCGGCAGGCTTGGCCGACTTGCCCGCAGGACGACCCTTGGCGGCAGGCTTGGCGGAGGTCTTCTTGGTCTTCTTTTTAAGGGCGGACATGGTCAGGCTTGGTAAAGGGAGCGCTCATCGATGTGGCGGGCAACCGCTAGGGGCAAGCCGTTTCGGGGCGAATCACCGCGGCGCAGAGCCTCGCGCAGGGCGGTGGAGGAAACCTGCACCGCCGGAGCCTTCAACACGGTCAGGCGAATAAGCGCCGCGATGGCCGGAGGGGGTACGGTCGAGATACCATCACGTGACAGCACGGCAAATTCTACCAGACTGCACAGCTCGGCGACCTCCTTCCACCGGTCCAGCCTGGCCAACTGATCGGCCCCGAGGACCCAGACCCGCATGGCCTCAGGAAATTCTTTGGCTAATTCGCGGGCGGTCTCGACGGACCAACTCGTACCATCGCGATGAATTTCTCGCTCATCGATCACGGCCCAAGGACAATCCGCAAAAGCGAGGCGGCACATCGTCGCACGGTCGGCAGCGGAGGCCACGGGCGCACCCGAACGCATGGGCGCCTGTCCCGCCGGAATAATGCGGACCTCGTCCAAACCGAGCTGCTTATGCGCAGCCACGGCTGCCGCCACATGACCCGCATGCGGAGGATCGAAAGTCCCACCTAGGATGCCGATGGCAGCAGGCATGGCGCATTACGCTCCAGCCAGCCGCCGGTGGCAACCCAAAGCAGGCTTGAGCCCGAGCCCTTCCGCCGAAACACTGCCTCCATGGCGTCAGCCTCGCGATTCCTCCCCCCGGGCTTCGACCCCACGCAGACCGTGGCGGTCATCGCCGGCAAAGGCCGCTACCCCACCCTCCTCGTCGAATGCGCCCGCGGTCGCGGCGCCAAGATAAAGTTGATCTCCTTTGAAGAAGAGACCGACCCGGCCCTCATCGCCACCTTCGCCCCCGCCGACCATCGCGCCATCCCCGTCGGCAAGCTCGGCCAGATGCTCGACGCCCTCCAGGAACTCGGTGCCGCCGGCGCCGTGATGGCCGGCCAAGTCACCCCTCGCAAACTGTTCACGGGCATGGTTCCGGACCTGAAGCTCATCGCGCTGATGGCCTCCCTCAAGGAACGCAACGCCGAGACGATCTTCGGCGCCATCTCCGTCGAAATCGAGAAAGTCGGCGTCCGCATGCTCGATGCGCGCATCTTTCTCGAGGACCACCTCGCCACGCCAGGCTGCATGACCGGCTGGGCCTGCGGCATCGGCGACGACCAACTTGAGTTCGGAACGCGCATGGCCCGCGAGATGGCCCGGCTCGACGTCGGTCAATCCGTCGTCACCGCCAAGGGCACGGTGATCGCCGTCGAAGCCTTCGAAGGCACCGACAACATGCTCCGCCGCTGCACGCAGACCGGCGGCAAAGAAATGCTCCTCGTCAAGACCGCGAAGCACGCCCAAGACTGGCGCTTCGATGTCCCCTGCTTCGGCGTCAAGACGCTCGAGAGCATGGCCGAAGGCGGCGTGACGAAAGCCGCGCTCGAAGCGGATGCGGTCATCCTCATCGACAAGCCGGCCGTCATCGCCCGCGCCAAGCAGCTCGGCATCGACCTCTTCGGCTTCGGCCACATCTGAAGAACCCGAGGGTTTCAACCCTCGAAGAAATTCCAGGCGACGGCGCTCTCGGCCAGCACCCACGCCACCACCAAGGCCAGCGCGAGCAGGACCCATTTCCGATGACGGGCCCAGATTTCCGGCGTCTCTGCCGCATGATCCAATCCGCGACGCGCGCTCAGGAGCAACTTAAGGCGCGCATGCCAGGCTAGCTTGGTCGCGGCCGAAAGATCCTTATGGGCGTAGGCGTTCACCCGGTAATCGGGCTTGCGGAACAGCTTGGCGATGCGACTCAACACATCCCCTGCATACACCCTTTACCCACGCTTTACAAGCGGAGCGTCTCTGGGTAAGTCCAAAGGCGTGAAGTCCACCACCCGGTCCCTCCGCGCCCTCAAAGGCGTCCGGCCCATCGTCTGCCTGACCGCCTACGATATGAGCACGGCCCGTATCGCGGACGCCGGCGGCGCCGACCTCATCCTTGTCGGCGACTCCTTGGGCAATACCGTCCTCGGGCTCCCTGACACGGTCGGCGTCACCCTGGACATGATGCTCCACCACTCCGCCGCCGTCGCCCGCGCCAAGACGGAAGCCCTGGTGGTAGGTGACCTCCCCTTCGGCCTGGCCCATGATAGCTTTCCCAAGCTCCTCAGCTATTGCCGGCGATTCCTGCAAGAAGGCGGCGTCAAGGCGGTGAAGATCGAAGGCGGTGCCTCGCTTGCCCCGGCCATCGTGCGCCTCGTCGATGCCGGCATCCCCGTCATGGGCCACGTCGGCATGCTCCCGCAGCGCGTCCACTCCGCCGGCTATCGCCGTCGCGGACTCACGCCGGAAGATCAGAAACAAATCCTGATCGACGCCCAAGCCGTGGCCGCGGCCGGCGCCTTCGCTATCGTGGTCGAATGCGTCGACGAGAAATTCATGCCGAAGATCACCGAGGCGGTGTCCATCCCGACCATCGGCATCGGCTCCGGCCGCGGCTGCGACGGCCAGATCCTCGTCATCCACGACTTGCTCGGCCTCACTCCCGAACCGCCGCCCTTCGCGCGACCAGAAGCCAACCTGCACCGTGACGCGGTCGCGGCCGTCCGCCGCTGGGCCACCAAGGTCCGCGCCAAGAAATCCAAATGAACTGCGTCATCTTCGGAGCCGGCGGATGGGGAACGGCCATGGCTATCCACCTCGCCCGCCAAGGCCAGACCGTCACGCTCGTCCCACGCCGGGCCGAACAAGCCCTCGCCCTCGCCACCACGCGCGAGAACAAGGAATACCTACCCGGACACCGCCTCGATGATTCGATTCAGATCGGACTCGAACCTCTCCCGGCACTAATGGACGCCGACCTGGTCTTCCTCGCCTGCCCCTCCAAAGGCCTGCCGGAATTACTCAAGTCCATCGGCCCAGCCGTCCGCGGCTCGTCGACCAAGATGGCCATCTCGCTCTGCAAAGGCCTTGATCTCACCACGCTGCGTCGCCCGTCCGAGATGATGGCCGACGCCTTCGGCCCGATCCCAGTCGGCACGCTCAGCGGACCGAGCAACGCCGACGAAGTTGCCCGCGGGCTCCCGACCGCCCTCGTGCTCGCCGCGATCACGGACGACGCGCTCCTTAAGGATGTCCAAGCAGTCGTCAGCGGGCCGACGCTCCGCGCCTACACCTCGACCGACCTCATCGGTGTCGAGATCGGCGGCACGCTCAAGAACGTCTATGCGCTGGGCGCCGGCCTGTGCGATGGCCTCGGCCTCGGCTCCAACGCCAAGGCCGCGATGCTCACGCGCTCGTTGCAGGAAATGGCCCGTCTCGGCGAGGCCCTGGGCGCTCGCCCAGAAACCTTCCTCGGACTGGGAGGAGTCGGCGACCTGATGGCCACTGCCCACGGCTCTTGGAGCCGCAACCGTTCCCTCGGAGAACAGCTGGCCAAGGACCCGCAAGGTACGCTCGCCGCACTCGCCTCCCGCAAGGAAGCCGTCGAAGGCCACCGCGCCGCCGAAGCCCTTTCTCAGCTGGCGACCAGCCGAGGCCTCGAAGCTCCCATTCTTTTCTGCCTGCACGCGATCCTCTACAAGGGACTTGATCCCCGCGCGGGCGTCGTCGCGTTGATGACCCGCGACCTCCGTTCGGAGGCATGAGCACCGCTGACGTCGAGTCGCGCCCCTCACCTATCGCCGGCCTCGGCCTCTTCGCGAAGCGGGAGTTCGCACCCGGCGAACGCATCGCGCCCTACTCCGGCCCGACGACCTCGGAACCTCCCTTGGAATCGTCCCCCGGCGGCAAGGTCTACGCCTTGGAAATCACCCCGGGGCGCTGGTTGGACGGCTCTTCAGCCGATAACCCCTCGCGGCACGCCAACCATGCCTGCCAACCGAACGCCGAACTCATCTGGGACGAAGAGGAATCCTTGGCTTGGCTGACCGCCCTGCGCCCGATCGACGCCGCCGAGGAAATCACCTTCGACTATGGGTTTTCATTGGCTGAAAGCCTCTTTCACCCGTGTGCCTGCGGGGCCACGGACTGCGTCGGTCGGATTATCGCCGACCCTCTCCGACCGGCCCTCCGCCGCCACCTGCGTTTTTCACGTCCAAGGGATTGACCACTCGCATCTGGAAGGTCATTTTTCGCAGGTCAATCAGCCTATTTCTCCATGAAAAAAGTCGCCCTTACCGAGCTCGATCCCCGGCTCCAGAAACAGATCACCGCCGCGGACCAGCAGCTGAAGGCAAACCCCCAGTACGCCGTCGAAGTCCTCACGGGCATCCTTGTCCGTAATCCGGGCTGCATCGAAGTGCGTCGCACCCTCCGTAGGGCCCAGAAAGCCCTCCACGGAACCAAGAAAGGTCTCTTTGACGGCATCACCGGCGCCCTGACCTCCGGTAAGATTGCCAAGTCCGTGGAGTCCGACCCGCTCGCCGCCATCGCCGCCGCCGAAGAAGTCCTCGCCAAGAAGCCGATCGACTCCAACGCGAACAAGACCATCGCCCTCGCCGCCATTAAGTTGGAGTTTCACGAGCTCGCCGCCTTCGCCTACGAAGAACTCTGCGCCAACGAGCCTTCGCAGATCCAGCACTTCGTCGACCTCGCCAACGTCTGGATCGCCGCCGGCGAAAACGACAACGCCTTGAACGCCGCCGACAAGGGCCTGAAACTCTTCCCCGGCAACGGCGACCTCCAAGAAGCCGTTCGTAAGGCTTCGGTCAACAAGACGATGAAGAAGGGCAACTGGGAAGACAAAGGCGACTTCCAGTCCAAGCTCAAAGACAAGGACGAAGCCCTCCGCCTCGACCAGTCCGCCCGTACCGTCACCGACTCGGCCACCGCCCTCGCTCAGGCCGCCGAACTCGCCCAGAAAATCCAGGCTTCCCCGGACAGCCTCGACCTCTACCGCGAGATCGTCCGCATGTTCCTCATCGCCGAAGACCTCGACAGCTCGATCGCCTGGCTGCAGCGCGGCCGCCTGACGACCCTCGGTAAAGCCGACACCTCCCTTGAGCGTCAGGAAAGTGACCTCGTCATCCGCCGGTACGAGCGCAACTCCAAGCAGCTCCGCGAGGCTATCACCGCTAACCCGGCCGACTCCGCCAGCAAGGACGCCCTCGCCAAGAACGAAATCGAGCTCAACGACTTCCGCCTGAAGACCTCCATCGCGCTGGTCGAACGCTACCCGAACGATTTCGGCTACCGCTTCGAGCTCGGCACCCTCCTCCTTGCCGCCAATCGCCTCGAAGACGCCGTCCAGCAGCTCCAGTACGCTCAACGTAACCCGAAGTTCCGCCAGCCAGCCCTCCTCGCTATCGGCCGCGCCTTCTCGCAGGGCGGCAAGTACGACCTCGCCATCGAGCAACTGACCGCCGCCAAGAGCGAAGTCCCAATGATGAACGACCTGAAGAAGGACATCATCTACTCCCTCGGCGACACCTTCGAGAAGATGGGCAAGGACAAGGAAGCCGTCGACGAATACAAGATCATCTACATGGCCGACTCGGGTTATCGCGACGTCGCCAAGAAGATCAACGACTTCTACGAACGCCAGAAGGGCGCAACGGCCTAAGCCTCACCGACGCCTTCACCCTCTTGCGGACGGCTTCACCCGCCCGCCTCCCCTCTCCTGCCCATGGCACTCACCCCCTTTAAGAGCAACCTCATCGCCGATGTCGGCATCAGCATGGGAGACGAAGGCAAGGGCCGCCTCATCCCCGAGATCGTTCGCGAACTCCAAGCCCTCACGGGTCGTCGCGACGTGGTCGGCACGGTCCTCAAGGTCAACGGCGGCGCCAACTCGGGCCACACGGTCGCCGGCCTGAAACTCAACCTGCTCCCGGGCGGCGTCGCCGAACATGATGTCGCTTGCCTGGCCCTCGGCTCCGGTGTCGTCGCCGACCCACGCAAGGCCCTCTGGGAAGCGCTGCCACTCGAGAAGATCGGCATCCCGGTCCTCACTCGCCTGCTCATCGACGAACGCTGCATGATCAGCGACGTCTCCCACCGCATCCTCGACCTGGCCTGGGAAGACTACCGTATCAACGTGCTCGGCCACGAAGCCCGCGGCTCCACCGGTCGCGGCATCACGCCGGCTTACGCCGATGAAGTCGGCCAGTTCCAGATTCACTATTCTGAATTCCTGGGCGCCAAGGCCGACTACGCGACGCGCCTTTCGGCCCGCCTGAACCGCGCCGCCTCCATCGTGCGCGACGTCTGCAAGCTTTCGCCCGAGAAGTGGGCCGGCCTCTTCGCCAAGCTCACCGATGCCGAACTGCGCGCCAACAAGGGTGCCATCGAATCCGGCGTGTTCGCGGCGGCGGAATTCGACTTCACCCGCTTCGCCGGCAAGGAGCCGTTCACGTTCGACCACGCCGCCGTCCTCGAATGCTACTGGCAGGCCGGTGCCGCTCTCGCTCACGCCATCGGCGATGTCCGCGAACGCATCCTCGGCGACCTCGCCGCCGATCGCCGCATCATCGGCGAGTTCGGCCAGGCCTACTGGCTCGACAAGCGTGCGGGCTTTGCCCCGAACGTCACGGCCTCCCACACTTACACGCCGGAGTTCTTCCAGTCCGCCGGCATCCCGGTCCAGGCGATCCACACGGTCGGCTGCTGCAAGGCCTACGACACGAAGGTCGGCACGCACATCTTCCTGACGAAGATGCCGGAAGAACACCCGCTCCAGCGCGCCCTCGCGAAGCTGGAATTCGGCACGAGCACCGGCCGTCAACGCATGGTCGGCTGGTCCGACCTGGTCGAGAAGGCCGACGCCCTCCGCTACGGCGGCTATGACGACATCGTCCTGAACAAGCTCGACGCCCTCTCGCCCCACGGCGAATGGAAGGGTGGCGACCTGCTCGTCTGCACGGGCTACCGCGACGCCGCCGGCAAGGTCGTTTCCGGCGTCCCTCGTAACGACGCGGTGCGCCGCACGCTACAGCCCATCTACGCCACCCTGCCTAGCTGGACGGCCGATATCACCAAGGTGCGCTCCTACGCCCAGCTACCGGCTGAAGCCCGTCGCTACGTGGCCTTCACGATGACCGAGATCATCCGACTGGCTTCCCGCGGCGGTTCCCTGCCCACCCTCCCGAACCTTCGCTACATCGGCGTGGGTCCGGACCCTGACCAGATCATCTCCGACGTCCCCGCGACGGCCGAGCTCATCAAGCAGGCCTGACTCACCTCCGCTGCCGCGCCGATGGCTGATCTGGAACATAACTTCGCCATCCCGCTCTGGGCTCTCGTCGACCAATCCAAAGTGGAGGCCGGCACGTCTGATATGCGCGGCCTCGCCAAGGAACTCGGCAAGTGGCTGGCGCACAATTTCGATGTCGACCACAAGGGCGTGGCGATCGAGGAACCCTCCGGCACCGAACCCGGCGCGATGCCGATGTTCGTCGTCGCAAGCGTCCCGCAGGCGCAATGGCACGTGATGGTCGCGCTGGCCCAGAGCCGCGCCTGCAAGCTGTTCGTGGTGCTGCCGACGGAAAGCGGCGCCTTCCGACTTCAGGAATTAAACATCCCGAAGCCGGAATAATCAGGCGGCGAAGACCTTGACGGTCTCAAGGTGCAACTCGGCCACCTGCTCCAAGGTCAGGCCTCCCCACTTATAGCCGCCAGCCAAGGCGAAGATGTGCGGGATCTTCCTGGCCCGCGCCCACTGGACGACGACCTTCTCGCGCTTACGGATGATGTCCTTGGTGATGCCCTTCATGCCGCCGGCTTTCTCATAGGTGTCCATGCCGGCGTTATAGATGAGGAAATCCACGCGCTCCAAGGAGTGCAGCGCGTCCTCGACGTGTCCGAGGTAGCCCTTCGGGCTGTCGACCTCGACGTAGAAGTGCCGGGCCGGATCGGACGGCTCCCAGGAGTCGAACGAGTTTACGGTGACATCAGCGAGATAGACCTGCTGATGGTCGCCAAGGATGTCGAAAGTACCTCCGCCCGCGTGCGCATCTAGGTCCAGGATGCCGACGGTCTTGACCTTCTTGAGGGCCTCAAGCGCGGCGAGGGCCAGGCCATTGAACTGGCAGAAGCCGTTCCCTGAATTTTTGCGCGCATGGTGCAGCCCGCTGGAAAGACTGCCGGAGCGGCCGTTCTTCAACGCCTCCTTGACGGCATCACGCATGCCACCGGTCGAGGCGAGGATGCTGTCCAGCAAGGGCTGCGACCAAGGGCCGACCTCCAGGAAACTACCTTTGTCCTCGAAGGTACTACGCACGTGCTCGGGCGTATGAATGAGTTCGAGCTCCTTGCGCGTCGCGAGTTTGGGCGCCTCGAGCCAGACCTCACCCGCCTTGCCCGCTTCGATCATCTCCGCGACCAGCTTGGACTTGGTGACGGTCTCGGTCCTACCTTCGACCACGTAGGTGGGGCTATAGAAGACGGTGAGCGGCGGCTGCGACATGACGATGTTATGCCCACAACCAGCCGCCCCGTCAAATCCACCCCCTGTCATAGGTTGCGGTTGGCTTCGGGCCGATGCTTCGCCATGGTCAAGACGTCGCCGACCATGCCCTTCGACCCCAAAATTCCACGAGAACTCGCTAATAAACTGGGGCGCGAGGCGATGAAGGTCATCGAGCTAGGCCTCTACGCCTCGCCGACCAGCCAACAGGTCGATATCGCCGCAGACATCGCCGACGCGGTGGCGCGGACCACCCACCTGCCGCCCGACCATCGGCATACCTCCCCTCGTACGGGATCGCACCCGACGGCCATCGAAGTGACGGAAGAGACATCCCTCTCCGCCGCCGCCCGTCACGATGCGGCCGGACTGCGGACGCTGGTGCTTAACTTCGCCTCACCGATCGTCGCCGGCGGCGGCTTTCTGGCCGGCGAACGCGCGCAGGAGGAATACCACTGTCGCTCGACGGCCCTCTTCGCCTGTCTGCTCGGCGGACCGATGTATGCCTTCCATCTGCAGCAGGGCAACGCACTCCGCTCGGATGCGATGATCTATTCCCCGGACGTCCCCGTCTTCCGGGACGATGAGCATCGCATGCTCGAGACGCCCTTCAAGATCGCCTTCGTTTCAGCCGCCGCCTGCGACGCCCGCGACGTCCCCCCGCTCGACCAAGCGAAGATCCCCGGAGCCATGAGCGCCCGCATCGTCAAGGTGCTCGCGACCGCCCAAGCCAACGGCCATGACACCCTCGTACTCGGGGCCTGGGGCTGCGGCAACTTCGCCAACGACCCCGGGCTCATCGCCGACCTTTTCCGACAGGCACTCGATGGCCCCTTCAAGGGTGCGTTCCGTCGCGTGACGTTCGCGATCGTGGACACCACGCCCGATCAACGCTGCCTGAACCAATTCCGCCTCGCCCTCTCGCCCAAGGCCCCGCCTAGGCACAACTGAGGCACTACTTCAGGCGGCCTAGGATCGCTTCGCCGACGGTGGCGCCGAGGAAGTCATAACCGGCTCCGGTGAAATGCACGTCCCGCGGCGGCTGGAATTCCTTCAGGCGAGGAGTCATCGCACCGAAGAGGTCGTCCGTCGGGATTCCGTGCTTCTTCATGACTTCGGCCGCAAGGGCGTTCTTCTCGACGATCGACGCGGCGGTCTGCTTCTGCGCGGGATTATCCGGGATGGGCGTGGTGCTGGCCCACATGAGCTTGGCCCCGGTCTTCTCCAGTCGCACCACAATCTCTTCGAGGCGCTTCACGTAGTCGGCCGCCGGCGTAGCGCGGTCATGGATGCCGAAATTGAAATGGATGACGTCCCACTTCCCTTCCCCTAGCCAGACGTCGAGATTCTTGAGGCCCGAAGCGGTGGGACCGCAATTAGCCGGGGCGCGATGAACGTTCGCCTTGCCCGCGAGGGCCTTGCGGGTGGGCTGGGTGTAGCCACGCGAAACGGAATCCCCGATGAGGAGGATGCGCGGTAGCTTCGGGTCGTCCTGCACGAAGTCCCAGGCATTGGACTTACCGGCGATCTTGTCGCGCTTGTGGAGCGGCAGGTAGAAACTGCCGAGTTGCTGCTGGAGCACCTTCTCCCAGGCCTGTTCAGCCGCCGAAAGCTTGGCGAACCAGACCTGATACCTCTCGTCGACAACCTTATCCTGAGCGGCCTTCTTCGCCGCCGCCTGCGCGGCTGCTTCCTTGGCGTTGGTGGGCTCGCCCTTCGGGGGCTCGGCAGCGACCAAGACGAAAGTCAGACTGAGCAAGGCGAGCAGGTGCTTCATGGCGGGGTATGCCAATGCAACCAGCTGGCTCAAAACCTTCAAGCCGTCACTACCACCCTTCCTTACTGGACGACTCCGCTCATCGGGTGGCCGGCTACAGCCTTCCAGGCAATCTCCTGAAGCAGACGGTTGAGCTTCTCGGCTTCCGGCAGCTTGGTGAGTTGGCTGACCACAGGCAGACCGACCGGACTTCGTCGGTAGATGACCGAGTAATGACAGTAGGCCGAGAGGACGCGGATCTGTGCGCCAGGATGCCCCAAGGCGTCCGTGAAGAGTTCGTTCTGCGTCCTGATGCCAGGCGCCTCGCCTTTGATGACCTTATCACGCAAGGCCATCACGGCCTCTCCGCTGGGCACGATGACAATCTTCGCCCCAGGGATACGGGCGTTGAGTTCCTTCACGTGGTCTTCGATCATCTTGAAATAAGGATCATGCTTCGCGCGCAACTGCGCCAGGGTGACCCCGTCGCGATCGATGGACTTCGGCTTGCTCTTGGAGAGCCAGATTACCGGATCTTCGAAGGGTACCCAGTTCTGCTGGAGCGTCAGACGAAGCTTGGGGTTATGCTCCAGTCCGAGCTTGGTGAAATTCTCGATACCCGGATCCGGCAGGAACGTCGGCGCCATGGTAAACAGGTCGGCCTTACCCGCCTCGAGGACCGGCTTGGCCTTGTTCTTCTCCGCAGGCAGATCCCAGTGCTGGATGACCTTGGAGCCGCCGATGGAAGAAATCGCCAACTGCTCATGCCCCTGAATACCCGCGGCCTTAGCCATCTCGGCGACGAGCGGAGGCATCCAGACATGGAAGCTGTGGCCCGCCGTGAGCACCTTGAGCCCCTTCGGCGAGGCCTCCTGCGCCGTCAGTCCGACGGCCGCGAGGACGAACAGGAGCAGACCGCGAAGGAGACGCATCGTCCGGCTTACTTGCTGGAGCGATACGGACCGGCCGGTAGCGCGTCGGCGCCGGCGGAGTAAACGCTGACTTCCGGGAAGTTGGCCCAAGCGTAACGGACTTCCTTCGGGGTCTTGGCGCCGGTGACCGTGACGGTCGCTCCGTCAGCCTTGGCCTGACCGAAGACCCACTTGTCGTCGGCACCGAGGAGGCCGAAGCCCTTGCCGTCGTTCTTGAGGACGACCGGGCGGTCGTAAGTGAGCACGTAGGCGTCGCCTTGACGCTCAGCCTTCACCACGCGCGGGGCTTCGCCGTCGGTGCGGGTCTTGTAAACGCGCTGGAGGGCGACGTAGGCGAGGCGCTCGCCGACGGGCAGCTTGTCCTTCGGATGGATGTCCTTCTCTTCGCCGAGGTCGATGTTCACAGACTGCATCGCGCCCGGGACATTGTCGGCAATCCATTCCATGGATTCGCGGATACGGGGCCAGCCACCGTCTTCGACGGCGAGCTCCGGCTTGCGCGCCATGAAGCGAGGGAGCTGGACAATGATGAAGGGGAATTCCTGGCCCCAGGCCTTGTGCCAGGATTTGATCATGGAACCCAGGACCCACTTGTAGGCCTCAGGCTGGCCGGCGTTGGACTCGCCCTGATACCAGATTGCGCCGCGCACGGAGTAACCGACGAGCGGGGCCACCATGCCGTTCCAATTCATGTGGGGTCCGTTGGACCAGACGGGGGCGAGCCTGCCTGCATCCTGACGCAGCTTGGCCAGCGCAGCCTTATCCTTCTCGACCGCGATCTTGGCGTTGAGCTTCTCGAGGGCGACGGCGCGGGCCTTGATGGCCGCCGTCTCCTTTGAGTCGAAATCCTTGGCGTCAGCGACGTCGGCATACATGCCCTTCGGGCCCCAGGCCTCGGCACGGGTGCCGCCGATGGAGGTATGAATGACGCCGACCGGCTGCTTGATGTTGGCGCGGAGTTCACGGGCGAAGAAAAGGCCCGTGGCGGTCAGACCTTCGACGGTCTCCGGAGCGGCGAGTTTCCACGAGCCCTGGACGTCGTCGACGGGCTCGGCCTTGGGCGTACGGGCGACGGTGAAGACGCGGAGACCAGCATCGGCGGGGCGGGATTTGGCGTCCGCTGCGGCGGTGGTGTTCTTAACGACCCAATCCATGTTCGACTGGCCTGAACCGATCCAGACTTCGCCGACGATGACGTCATGAGCGGTGAAGACTTCTTCCCCGGAACTGACGACGAGGTCCTGACCCTGCTCGGTCGGCTTGAGACCCGCGAGCGACGCGCGCCACTTGCCATCAGCGCCGGCAGTGGTCGTCGCTTCAACGGAGCCGAGCTTGACGCTCACCTTCGAACCAGGATGGGCCTTGCCGAAGACCGCGGCGTCACCGGCCTGGAGCACGGCGTGGTCGGAGAAGAGGGAGATCAGCTTGAGCTCTCCGGCCGAAACGAGCGCGGAGCAGCAAAGCACGAGGAGTGCGAGGCGGGGTAGCATGGAGACAGGACACGCTAAGGTCGGAAGGTTGCCAAGTCCTAAGGGCGGGACAGATTAGACGAAACTCCTCCCCCGCCCCGCTGTTATATCGATACTATGAAGCACCTACCCCTGCTCCTCCTCGCCGCCACCCTCGGCTTCGCCGCCGAAGAAGGCCCCCGTCCGCCCTCCCGCCCCCAAGGCCCGGGACAGGAAGGACGCCAGTTACCCCGCCTACCGGTCCAACTTAGCCCCGACGAGCAGAAGCGCCTCCACGAGGCCATGGAGAAGGCCAAGCAGGACCCTGCTGTAAAGGAAGCCCACGAGCAGGCCGCCAAGGCTCAGCAGGCCGCTCAGGAAGCCCAGAAGAAGGCACGGGAGCTCACCGATGAAGCCGCCCGCAAGGCCGACCCTGAAGTCGCACCCATCCTCGAGAAAATCAAGAAGGCCATGGAGCGCCGTCAACCCGAGCAGCCTGACCGTCAGCCCCAGGTCCAGCCGCGCGGCGAGCAGCCTCGCCGTCCAGAAGGTCAGCCCAATCAGCCGGGACGTGAACGAGGCCCCGGTCAGCCCGAGGGCGACCGCCCCCGTGGCGACGTCCGTGAGCCCGGCCCCGATCGTGGTGGCGTAATCCCGGGTCTCTCCCCTGACGAACAGCGCCGTGTCCGCGAGGCGATGGCGAAGGCCAACGGCGACCCCGCCGTGCGCGCCGCCCGCGAAGCCGCCGCCGCGGCCCAGCGCAAGGCGATCGAGATCGCCGAAGACATCGCCCGCCAGGCCGACCCTTCGATCGCCCCGCTCTTCGAGAAGATGCGCAAGGCCGGCGAACCGCGCCGCCCGCAGGGCGACAACCGTCGCGACCGCAAGCAGCCCGAATAAGCACGGAATCATCCGTCACTCAGGCCGGCCGCAAGGTCGGCCTTTTTATTTCCCATTACTGACCACGATGCTCATATTGCCCATATGCGCCTCCCCACGCTCGCCCTCGCGACCCTCGGTCTGCTGAATCTAGTCCACGCCGAAGACGCGCGCCTCGGTCCGCTCAAGGACCTCAACGGGACCTTCCCCTTCGCCGCGCCTCAGTCCGTCCAGGCATGGGAGCCGCGACGAGAACTCCTCCGTAGTCAGCTGCTGGTGTCGCAAGGCCTGTGGCCGATGCCGACCAAGACGCCGCTCAACGCGGTGATCCACGGGAAGATCGACCAAGGCGAATACACGATCGAGAAGGTCTATTTCGAAAGCGTACCCGGCTTCTTCGTGACGGGTAACCTCTATCGCCCGAAGAACGCGACCGGCAAGGCGCCGGCGGTGATCTTCCCGCACGGTCACTGGACCGACGCCCGCTTCCTCATCCAACCCGACAAATACGTCCGCGAGGAGATCGCCACGGGTCAGGAACGCTTCGTCGAAGGCGGCAAGTCACGCTTCCAGTCGATGTGCGTGCAGCTGGCCCGCATGGGCTGCGTGGTCTGGCAGATCGACGCCCTGAGCGACTCTGACTCAATCCAGTTCTCGCCCGAAGTCATCCATAAGTTCGCCAAGCAACGCCCGGAGATGAACCGCACCGAGGGCTGGGGGCTCTACAGCCCGCAGGCGGAAGCGAACCTCCAAAGCGTGATGGGCCTGCAGACGCTCAACCTGGTCCGCAGCGTGGACTTCGTACTCGGCCTGCCGGACGTCGACCCGGCCCGTCTCGCCGTCACGGGCTCGAGCGGCGGCGGCACGCAGACGATGCTCCTCGCCGCGGCGGACCCGCGCGTGACCCTCTCCTACCCCGTCGTGATGGTCAGCACCGCGATGCAAGGCGGCTGCACTTGCGAGAACGCCAGCCTGCTCCGCGTGAACTCCGGCAACGTCGAGATCGCCGCGCTCTTCGCCCCGAAACCTCAGGGCATGAATACGGCCAACGACTGGACGAAGGAGCTCGCGACCAAGGGTTTCCCGGACCTCCAGAAACTCTATGGTCTCTACGGCAAGAAGGACTTCGTGACGCTCCAACGCGGCGAACACTTCCCCCACAATTACAACGCAGTCACGCGCTCGGGCTTCTACGCTCTGCTGAACAAGCACTTCAAGCTGGGCTTCGAGGCTCCGATCATCGAGCGCGATTATCAGCCACTCCCCAAGGAGAAGCTGACGGTCTGGGATCACGCCCATCCGGCTCCGAAGTCCGGCGACCCGGAATTCGAACGAGGACTGCTCAAGTGGCTGAAGTCCGACGCGGAGGAGCAACTCCTCGCCGCCGCCAAGACCACCGAAGGACGCGAGCAAGTCCTCCGCCCGGCCATCGAGGCCCTCATCGGCCGACCCTACGCTCAAGCCGGCAAGATCTCTTTCCCTGAGGCCAGCACGCAGTGGCGCGACTCGCACTTCCGCACCCAAGGGCGTCTGCTCAACGCCACCTATGGAGAAGAAGTCGCCGTCGACTGGCTTCAGCCGACCAAGCCCACGGGCGAAGTGGTGATCTGGCTCGACGACGCGGGCAAGGGTTCCGCCCGCCTGCCCAACGGCACCATCCGACCCGAACTGCAGGAACTCATCGACCGCGGCGTCGGCGTGATCACGGCTGACCTCTTCCTCCAGGACGACAAGAAGCTCAAGCAGACCCGTATCGTGACCGGCCCCCGCGAGGTCCCGGCCTATACCTACGGCTATAACCACGCGCTCTTCGCCCAGCGCGTACACGACGTGATGACCATCTCGAGCTACTTGCTCACGCCGCGCGACGCTTCCCAGCCGCCGATCAAGAAGGTCTCGCTCGCCGGCTTCGGCCAGATGGGCGCTGTCGCCGCCGCCGCCCGCGCCGTGACCGGCGGAGCCATCGCCAAAGCCGCCGTCGATACGGGCGGTTTCCGCTTCGGCCAGTTGCTCGACTATCGCCATCCGATGTTCCTGCCCGGCGGCGCCAAATACCTCGACGTACCGGGCCTGCTCTGCGTCGGCTCGACGCAGCCGCTCTGGGTCGCCGGCGAGAAAGACCACACGCTCTTCCGGTCCGCCACCCTGCACCTCGACGGCACGGACACCAAGACTGCCGCCGCCACCTGGCTAAGCCGATGATTCATCGACGCACCCTTCTCACCGGCCTGGCCATGGCGCCCTTCGCAGGCCTGTTGGCGGCCGAAAGCAAGCCACGCCTCCGTGTCGCCCAGATCGGCACCTCGCATGCCCATGCGGCCGGCAAGATGGACGCCCTCCGCTCCCTGCCCGACCTCTACGAAGTCGTGGGCTTTGCTGAACCCATCGCGGGCCGCCAAGCCGCCGCGCAAAAGGCGAAGTCCTTCGAGGGACTGAAGTACCTGACCGAAGCGGAGATCCTTGCCAACCCGACCATCCGCGTGGTCGTCATCGAAACCACCCTTGAAGATTCCGCCCGGGCCGCCCTCGCCGCACTCAAGGCCGGCAAGCACATCCACCTCGACAAGCCCGGCGCGGAGAAGCACGCCGACTTCATCGCCCTCCGCCGTTACGCCGCTGAGAAGGGACTCACGGTACAGATGGGCTACATGCTCCGATACAACCCGGCCATCCAACTACTCGTCCGCGCCGTCAAGGAAGGCTGGCTCGGCGAAGTGATGGAAATCGACGCCTCGATGGGCAAGCTCATCGACGAAGGCACGCGCAAGCGCTTCGCTCAGATCCCCGGCGGAGGCATGTATGAACTGGCCTGCCACCTGGTGGACACGGTCGTCACGCTCATGGGCCCGCCGCTCACGGTCCAGGCCTTCGGCAACGCGACACGGGCGCCGCAGGACAGCTTCGTCGATAACCAGCTGGCAGTCCTCTCCTACCCCAAGGCCACGGTCACGATCCGTTGCAACCATGCCGATCCGTTCGGCGGCCCGCACCGGGCGCTCGCCGTGCGCGGTACACGCGGCGCGATGGAGATCCGTCCGCTGGAGTCCGGCAAAGGCGTCCTGCGTCTCGATGAACCCCGCGACACGGCCAAGGTCTGCCGCCAGGTCGGCGACAAGATGGTCATGTTCGCCGAGCCACGCTTCAAGAAGGGCGAGAATACCTTCGCGCTCGATGTCCCGAAGGGACGCTATGACGAAGAATTCCGCGACCTGCACCGTGTGCTCGTAGGCGGCCAAGCCTTCGCGTGGTCGGCTGACCACGACATCGCCGTCCACGCGACCGCGCTGCGCACCGCCGGCCTGGAACCGCGCTGACGGATTCCTCAGCGCACTCCCCAGACCTTCTCCAGCACCGGGACGACCGTCGGGTCCTTGACCTTCAGTTCTGTGAGGTTGAACGGCTCCATGTCATTACGATCGAAGTAGGCTTCGGTGACCTCGGCGAAATACTCCATCTGATTGGTCATCGCGTAAGCCTTGGTCGGAGTTTCGATATACTTCTCACCGGTCCAACGCTTGACGGCGTCATAGGTCCCGGCCGCCTTGGCCTGCTGGAAGGCCCCGAGGATATCCTTGTTCTGATAGCCTCCCGGGATCACCTGGTCGTGATAAGCATGGGCGAGCTCATGCAGGACGAGCACGGGCATGCGTCGGATCTCCGGCTCGAAGCGATCGACGTTGGTGAACTCGATCGCCTTGGCCAAGGCGATCTCCCGTCCGACCTGCTTCACCCAAGCCAGGCCACCGTGATACTCGGCGGTGGGTCGGCGGTCAGGATAAGGCAGTGAGAAATTCAAGGGCACCGAGCGGAGCCGCTCGACCGCCTTGGCCGGGATGAGCCGCTCCACTTTCGCGAGCTGCGCATCCAGGATGACGACCGCCTTCTCGACGGCCACAGCATCCTTCGCGATCAGGCGCTCATCGATCCGCAGCGTCCAACCGCGGATCTGCCTGACCTGACGGTCGCGTCCGGCCATCTGCACGGCGGCCTTGCCCAGCGCATCGCCGACGAGGAAATAGGTCTCGGCATTGCCGAACTCATGATGGCCGTGACCGGGATTGGGAGAATCCTCCGGCTTCCGCACGAAGGTGCGCGTGGGGACGAAGATGACGTTATCCTTGAACTCAGGATAGCCCGCCACGTTCGCCTGCGCCTGGCGCAAGGCGGTCCATTCCTTTGGCGCGTCGACCCAAGGGCCGGTGAGTTCGCCGACGATGACCGGCAGCTTCGGGACGCCGAACTCCTTGCGGACGTCCCTGATGAGGTGCGCGAGGTTCTGCTCGTATTCCGGCACGGCGGTCTGCGGATTCACGCCGTCGTTCCAGCCCTGATACCAGACGAAACCGGCTAGCTCGACCTCAGCGCCATCGTGAGCAGGAAAATCCTTTTTAAGGTTCGCCAGCGCCGCGCGGACTTCGGCGACCATCTTCACGTAATACGGACCGACCTCACCGCCGGCGCTCGGCGGACGGAAATCGCGGTAGAGGCTCTTGCCTCCCCAAGCGGTCTTGATGAGCAGGACCTGATCGCGATAGGCCGCGCCGACCACGTGGCCAAACTGGAACTCCGGTCCGAAGTGATGCTGGCTGACATAGGCGCCGAACCCGAGCGCCAGCGGACCAGCCTGCAGTGGCTGCTTCTCGCGCTGATAGCGCACCCAGACGTCTGAGCGCACGGCCCACTTGCCGTCCTTGTCCTTGAGGTGCGCGTAACGTCCGGCCACTCCGGGGCGGGACATGACGTCCACCAAGGTGCCTTTGCCTTCGTTGTAATTACGGCCCGCCAGGTCGGCTACCGCTTGACCCTCCATATTGGACTGCCCGGCCAGGATGAAGACCTTGAGCTTACGGGCGGGTTCTGCGGCGATGCACAAGAGTGACCAGCAGAGCAAGATCGGGGCGAATCTCATAACGAACTTATCCGCCCATCTCCGCTCCCCCGCAAGCCCATCCCCTCCAACCTGCCTGAATCACCCTTTCAATTCAGTCCTCGATTCAGTCCTCCTTTCAGGCATCAATTCAGTCCTCCTTTCACCCGCCATGTCCCCCTTCCCCCTCTCCGGCCTCGCCGACGAAGCCGCCGACGACATCGACGGACAAATCGCCGCGCACCAGGCCCTCGGCTGGAAGGCCCTTGAGCTCCGCCTCCTCAACGGCAAGCAGTTCTCCGGCCCGGCCGTGAGCGACGATGAGTTCAAGCAAGCCGTCGAGAAGATCGAAGCCGCCGGCATGCGCGTCAGCAGCTACGCCTCCGCCATCGGCAACTGGAGCCGCCCGATCAGCGGCGACTTCGCCGTCGACCTCGCCGACCTCAAAGTACTGATCCCGCGCATGCAGCGCACCGGCACGAAGTTCGTGCGTACGATGAGCTGGGTCCGCGGCGACGTCTCCGAAGATATCTGGCGCGACGAAGGCGTCCGACGTTATAAGGAGATGGCCAAGCTCGCCGCCGACGGCGGCATCATGCTGCTGCACGAGAACTGCGAAGGCTGGGGCGGACTTTCCGGCACGCACGCCCGCCGCTTCATCGAAAGCGTCGGCCATCCCAGCGTCCGCTACCTCTTCGACATCGGCAACACGGTCTCGTATGGCCAGGAGACGATGCCCTTCTACCGCGATATCCTGCCTTACGTGGAATACGTCCACATCAAGGATTGCCGACGTAATCCGGCGGGCGGCAAGAGCAGCGCGTTCACCTATGCCGGCGAAGGCGACGCCCTCGTCCGCGAGATCCTCACGGACCTCATCCGCAAAGGCTACAAGGCTGGCGTCTCCATCGAGCCGCACGTCGCCAGCATCGTCCACCTTGGCGAAGGCACCAAAGCCTCGCCCCAGGAACGTTTCGACTCCTACGTCCGCTACGGCAAGGGCCTCGAAAAGCTCCTGACCGAGATCACAGCCTGATTTGGCTGGCTCTCCCGGCCCCGTAACGCATCCCTTTTGCGCATGTCCTCCGAACCGACTCCTCCCTTCGATGGCCCGCAGCTGGGCGATACCGTCGACGGCCTGACGCTCATTGCGGTCGGCATCCGTGACACGTTCACCGAAGTGCTGCCCGCTCATCGCGAGGCCTTCACGCTCCTCAACGAGTGGATGAGCGGCATCCGTCTCTATGAACTCGAGGACGCCCTCGACCTCGACGCCAACTTCTGGGACGAACTTCTCGACTGCGACTACGAGGTCGGCGAAGGCGAAATCGACGGCGATAAGCCCGGAGAGATGGTGACCATCTACGATGTGTGGGTCGACGAAAAGGGAGCCGATGCCTGCCTCGACAAACTTTGCGCCCGTCTGGAAGAACTGAAGTCCATTGCGATCGAGATGCTGCCCCACGGCCTGCATAACGCCGCCAAGACGCACAAGGCGCCCCTCGAGACGCTCAAGCTCATCGCGCAGCTCGCCGACTGATCACTCGCTACGCAGCCAGGCGAGCGAGGTCTTCCTGACCCGGAGGACGTTGAGATAGGTCTTCTTCGCGCTGTCGCCCGCGCAATAGGCCAACAAGACGTCGTCACCGACGAAATGGATCGCCGTATAGCAATACCAGCCGTCGGGGTCACCCTCAAGGAGCTTGGGCCGCCCCCAGGTGGCGCCGCCGTCCTTCGAAATCGCGGCGACCAACGGGCTCCGCTTGCCCTTCGGGAACGGGAACCGCCCCGAGTGGTCGTTGAACACGGCCAGTAGCTCGTCCGATCCGGGGATACGTTTGATGCTCGCGGGCGAGACCGGCGAGGCGAGCGTGGTCGGCGTCGGCGCGCTCCAGCTCTTACCTCCGTCTTTGGAGTCGAAACCATACTGGCTGCCGGCATCCGTCCGCGCCCACGAGAACAGCGAACCATCGGCCCGCTCGACCACGCCGGGCTCCTGCAGACCGCTACCGGAGCGGATCGGCATCGCCCACCAATTCGCGGCCTCCTGCCACTTCTGGCCGTCGTCATCGGAATAGATCCAGAGCGCCATGGCCCGCGCGTCGAAGGAACGGCTGCTGAGCGGGTCCTGGCCGCGCGAGCGATGGAACGCCACCGGCAGGAGCAACCGTCCCTTGGCGGTCTGGATGAGCCGGTCGTTGTTCACGACGAAGTAGCCGGGGGCCGTCAGGATCAGCTTCGGCGCAGACCAGGTCGCGCCGTCGTCTCCCGAGGTCCGCTGGTATGGCCGGCAATCGAGCCAGTCGTTCTTCACGAGATAGACCATGTGCAGTTTGCCGCTGGCTGAGCGGAGCAACGAGACGCTCATCACGTTATAGCGGCCCTCGTTTTCGACGAGGGTCTTCGGCGCGCTCCAGGTCAGGCCTTGGTCGTCCGAATGAATCTGGGCGATACGTGCCGGGTCATGGTCGCTGCCCTTCCCTCCGTAATAAGCCGTGTAGCAGAAGATGATCCGTCCGGAGCGAAGCGTCGCAAAGGCGCCCTCGGAGTTCCGAGGATTATCCGGCGACGGCGCCATCGTCAGCAGCACCTTGCTCTGGGGGACGTCGAAGGGCTTCTGATCGAAAGCATGGGCCGAAACGGCCGCCACCCAAAGCCACAACATAAGGAAGGCCCTCATTTCTTCTTCGCCTTGGCCTTAACGGCGGGGCTCTTCTTGATGAGCTGCACGGGGACATCGTTCGCAAGGTCCGGGCCCGGCGTGCTGCGACCACGGGCGATGAGCTTCTCCAGCTCAGCCTTCATCACGGCCACGCGCTCGGGAAATTCAGCCTGCAGGTTCTTACGTTCACCGGGATCTTTCGAAAGATCGTACAACTGCACCGACGGTAGGCCGGCCTCTTCGGCACCTGGCTTCGGCGAACTCCAACCGGCAGACCCGGCGCTGAGGAGCAGTTTCCAATTGCCCTCGCGTATCGCGAAGCTCCCGTTGATCGACTGGCTCACGATGCCCTGGCGGACGGTCTCTTTGGCCCCGAGCAAGACCGGTAGGAAACTCACGCTGTCTTCGCCCATGCCAGGCGGCACCGTCGCACCGGTGATCTCGGCGAAGGTCGCGAGGAAGTCGAACTGACCGATGAGGGCCGCGGACACGGCTGGCTTCACCTTGGCGGGCCAGCGCACGAGGAACGGCACACGGTGGCCGCCTTCGTAAAGGTCAGCCTTGTTGCCGCGGTAGATATAGCCCGGCTCATGGCCGGCCTTCTGTAGCTCGGTAATATTCGCCGCGGGCGAGCAGCCGTTGTCGGCCGTGAAGACAACAAGGGTGTTCTCCGTCAGGCCCTGCTTCTCCAATGAGGCCAGCAGGCGGCCGACGTCATGGTCGACCTGCTTGACGAAGTCGGCGTACGGGCTGATGCCGCTGGAACCTTGGAACTCCTTGGTCGGCACGATCGGCGTGTGCGGGGCGTTCAGCGGCACATAAGCGAAGAACGGCTTGGAAGGGTCGGCCTTCCGTTGCGCCTCGATGAAGGCGATGGTCTGGTCGATGACCGAAGGCATCACGTCGACGGCTTCGAACTTCGGTCCGGCCGGACCCGAGCGCAGCCAGGTCTTGGTCGCGCTCGGGATCTCCGTCACGCGGCGGTCCTTGATCCAGACGAACGGCGGCATGTCCAGCGAGGCGCTGATGCCGAAGAAGGTGTCAAAGCCGTGATCGACCGGACCGTCCACGATGTCGCGACCGTAGTCCACCGAGGACGCATCCTGGAAGGCCTTGCTGAAGTTACCGCCGTCGTCGGCGACACCGCCGTTCTTCAGCGGGAAACTCATGCCGAGGTGCCACTTCCCGAAACAACCTGTCGCATAACCCTGCTGCTTGAGCAGGCCGGCGACGGTGAGACGGTCCTTGGCGATGAGCGGCGGCGAGAAACCGCCGAGGACGCCGGACTGCAGGCGCGTGCGCCAATGGTAACGACCGGTCAGCAGGCTGTAGCGGGTGGGGGTACAGACGCCGGACGACGTATGACCGTCGGTGAAGCGCAGGCCACCCTTGGCCAAGGCGTCCAGATTCGGCGTCGCAATCTTACTCTGCGGGTTGTTGGCCCCGAGGTCGCCGAAGCCTTGGTCGTCGGCCAGGATGACGATGATGTTCGGACGGTCGGCGGCGAACAGGGTCAGGCTCATCAGCCATCCACATAAAAGAAGGAAACGCATATTGGGGTGACCCATTTTTAGGAGACAAATTCCTTCCCCGCAACCCCCGCTTCGGCCCTATCTTGTTTGCCTCCGACCCGGCCCTCCCCTAACCCTACCCCTCTCTTTATGTCGTCCCTCCTCGGCCACTCTTTCATCGGTTTCGCACGCGGTCAGTCTACCACCGCACCCTACCGAGCAATCAACCCTGCCACGGCTACCGCCCTTGAGCCGGATTTCTTCCCGGCCTCTTCCGCCGAAGCCGACCAGGCCTGCACCCTGGCCGCGCAGGCCACCCCGGCGCTTGCCGCACTCTCGGGCAAGCAGAAGGCTGCCTTCCTCCGCGACATCGCTACCCGCATCGAAGCTGCCACTCCTTCCCTCGTCGCCCGTGCCACGCAGGAAACCGGCCTACCCGAAGCCCGCTGCCAAGGTGAGATCGGCCGAACGACGGGCCAGCTGCGCCTGTTCGCCGACCTGGTCGAGAAAGGCGAATGGATCGACGCCCGTATCGAAACCGCGAATCCGGACCGCAAGCCTCTCCCGAAGCCTGACCACCGTTCCCTGCTCCGTCCGATTGG
The DNA here is from genome assembly GCA_002293125.1 of Opitutia bacterium UBA953. Taxonomy (GTDB): domain Bacteria; phylum Verrucomicrobiota; class Verrucomicrobiia; order Opitutales; family UBA953; genus UBA953. The sequence goes on along the minus strand of DBCR01000038.1, from coordinate 24,700 downwards.
GCCCGTCGCTGTCTTCTGCGCGAGCAACTTCCCCTTCGCCTACTCCGTCGCCGGCGGTGATACCGCTTCAGCCCTCGCCGCGGGCTGTCCAGTCATCGTGATGGGCCACCACGCACACATCGGCACCGCCGAGATCATGGGCGGCCTCATCGTCGAAGCCGTCAAAGCTAACCACTTACCTGAAGGCACGTTCTCTCTCCTGATGGGCGAAGGACGCGTCATCGGCCAGCAGGTCGCCAAGCACCCCGCCCTCCGCGCCATCGGCTTCACGGGCTCCCGCGTTGGCGGTCGCGCCTTAATGGACACCGCCGCCGCTCGTTCGACGCCCATCCCCGTCTACGCCGAGATGAGCAGCGTCAATCCGGTCGTCTTGCTCGAAGGCGCCCTTGTCTCGCGCGGCGAAGCCATCGCCACCGGCCTGATCGGCTCCTGTACCCTCGGCGTCGGCCAGTTCTGCACCCAGCCCGGACTCATCGTCCTGACCCGCTCCGCTGCCTCGGAATCGTTCATCAATAAGCTCTCCGCCCTGTTCACTGATTGCGCCGATGGCGTCATGCTCACCGCCGGCATCCATCAGGCCTACCAGAAGGGCCTGAACACCCGGGCCGCCCAGGCCGGCGTCAAGCTCCTCGCCCAAGGCAAGTCCAGCGGACAGCCCAATCGTGCCGTCGCCACGCTCTTCTCGACCGATGCCAAGACCTTCGTCGCCGATGGCTCGCTGCAGGAAGAGATCTTTGGCCCGAGCTCGCTCGTGATCTGGTGCGCCGACCCACGCGAAGTCGACGCCGTCCTCGGCGCCCTCCACGGCAACCTGACCGCGACCGTCCACGGCACCGATGCCGAGCTCGCCCAGCAGGCTGCCCTCATCGCCCGACTCGAGGCCGTCGCCGGCCGCGTCGTCATCAACGGTTTCCCCACCGGCGTCGAAGTCTCGCACGCCATCGTGCATGGCGGACCTTACCCGTCGCTCTCCGATGGACGCAGCACGTCCGTCGGCTCCAACGCCATCTACCGCTTCACTCGCCTGGTCTGCTTCCAGAACTATCCGGACGCCGCCCTGCCCGCCGAGTTGCAGAACGCCAACCCCCTCGGAATCTCCCGCCTCGTCAACGGCACCCGCTCCTCCGCCGCACTCTGACCTAACCGCCAGACGCGTCCTAACCGCCAACCGCTTACCGCTTCCATCCATGTCCCCCCTCGAACTCCAGAAGGTCCTCTCCTCCGGACTGCTCTCTTTCCCCATCACCGACTTCAAGGCCAACGGTGACTTCGATGCCCCGAGTTACGCCAAGCGCCTGCAGTGGCTGGCCCCCTACGGCGCGACCGCGCTCTTCGCTGCGGGCGGCACGGGCGAATTCTTCTCCCTCGAGCCCAAGGAATACTCCGCCGTCATCAAGACCGCCGTCGACACCTGCGACGGTCTCGTCCCGATCCTCGCCGGCGCGGGCGGCCCGACCCGCGTAGCCATCCAATACGCGCAAGAAGCCGAACGCCTCGGCGCCAAAGGCATCCTGCTCCTTCCGCACTACCTGACCGAGACCAACCAGGACGGCGTCGCTGAGCACGTCGACCAGGTCTGCAAGTCGGTCAAGATCGGCGTGGTCGTCTATAACCGCAACGTCTGCCGCCTTCTGCCGCACCACCTCGAGAAGCTTGCCGCCAACAACCCGAACCTCATCGGCTACAAGGACGGCTTCGGCGACATCGAGCTCATGGTGTCCATCCGCCGCCGCATGGGCGACCGCTTCAGCTACCTCGGCGGACTGCCCACCGCGGAAGTCTACGCCGCCGCCTACAAGGCCATGGGCGTGCCGGTCTATTCTTCCGCCGTCTTCAACTTCATTCCCCAGACCGCGATGGACTTCTACCACGCCGTCGCGAAAGACGACCACGCCACGCAGAACCGCCTGCTCGACACGTTCTTCCTGCCTTACCTCGAGATCCGCAACAAGAGCGCCGGCTACGCCGTCAGCATCATCAAGGCCGGCGCCATGATCGTCGGCCACGGCGCGGGACCCGTGCGCGCCCCGCTGACCGACCTCAAGCCCGCCGAAGTCGAGCAGCTCGCGGCCCTCATCGCCAAAGCGGGCGTCAAGTAAGCCCCCATGAGCGAGTTCACCGCCGACCATGCAGGATTCCTGAACGACGCCGTCGCAAAGGTGAAGCGGCGTATCCTGCCTTTGTTCATCGTGATGTTCATCGTGAACTACTTGGACCGCGTGAACGTCGGCTTCATCCAGCAGCACCTCAAGACGGACCTCGGGCTCGACAGCGCCGCCTACGGCCTGGGCGCCGGTCTTTTCTTCATCGGCTACGCGATCTTCGAGGTCCCGTCGAACATGCTCCTGCAGAAGTTCGGCGCCCGCGTGTGGCTGACGCGCATCACCATCTCCTGGGGGGTCGTGGCTTCACTGATGGCCTTCGCCCGGAACGAGAATGAATTCTACTTCCTCCGCTTCGCCCTCGGCGCGGCCGAAGCCGGCTTCTTCCCTGGCGTCATCTACTACTTCACCCGCTGGCTCCCGTCCGCCGAACGCGGCAAGGCCATTGCGCTATTTCTAAGCGGGTCGGCGATCGCCTCGATCCTCTCCGGCCCGCTGGCCGGGGCCCTCATGCAGACCTCCCTCCTAGGCCTCAAGGGCTGGCAGAGCATGCTGTTCGTGGAAGGGCTCCTCTCCGTCTTCGTCGGCGTCATCGCTTGGTTCTGGCTGGACTCCCTCCCCCGCGACGCCCGCTGGCTCTCCGTGCAGGAAAAGCAGGCCCTCGAATCGACCATCGATGCCGAGCAACGGGAGCGTGAGGCCAATCAGACCGATCGACCCGGCATCTTCCAGCTCCTGCGCGACCCGCAGATCATCCTCTTCTGCGTCGTCTACTTCGCCATCCAGCTGACGATCTACGCCGCGACGTTCTGGCTGCCTAACATCATCCGAAAAATGGGCGATCTCACCGACCTCCAAGTCGGCTTCCTCAACTCGGTCCCTTGGACAGTTTCCATCCTCGGCATGTATCTCGCGGCCGCTGGAGCGGCCCGCTGGAAGCGTCCGCAACTATGGGTCGCGGGCGCCCTGATCGTCGCCGCGACGGGGATGTTCATGTCGACCACCGGCGGACCAGTTTTCGCTTTCGTCGCCATCTGCTTCGCGGCGCTGGGCTTCAAGTCCGCCTCGTCGCTCTTCTGGCCCATCCCCCAAGGCTACCTCGATGCGCGCATCGCCGCCGTGGTCATCGCACTCATTAACTCTATCGGTAATCTCGGCGGCTTCGTCGCCCCGACAGTCTTCGGGAAGCTCGAAAAGGCTACCGGCTCCGTGCAATACGGACTCTACGGCCTCGCGCTCGCTTCCGTCCTGGCTGCTGGCCTGGTCTTCCTTGTCCGCACCAAGCCCAAGGCTTAAGCCCGACTCCTGCCCCTATCCCAACCCCTTTTGTAATGTCCTCTCCCCTGATTCAATCCATCCGCGTCGTGCCGGTCGCCGGCCACGACAGCATGCTGCTCAACCTGAGCGGCGCGCACGGACCGTTCTTTACACGCAACATCGTCCTGATCACCGATAGCTCCGGCCGTACCGGCCTCGGGGAAGTCCCGGGCGGCGAGAAGATCCGCCAGACGGTCGAGGATTCCGCGCCATTACTCGTCGGCAAGGAAATCGCGGATTATGAAAAGCTCCTTGCTGCGGTCAGCGCCGCCTTCTCCGACCGCGACGCCGGTGGCCGCGGCCTCCAGACGTTCGACCTCCGCGTCACCATCCACGCTGTCACGGCGATCGAGTCCGCCCTGCTCGATCTCCTCGGCCAGTTCCAGTCTAAGCCCGTTGCAGCGCTCTTGGGCAAGGGTCAGCAGCGCACCGAGGTCGAGATGCTCGGCTACCTCTTCTTCATCGGTGACCGCCGTAAGACCACCCTCGGCTATCGCGACGAAGCCGGCTCCGCGCACGCTTGGCGTCGCCTCCGCAACGAAGAAGCCCTCACTCCCGAAAGCATCGTCCGCCAGGCCGAAGCCGCCCAGGAACGCTTCGGCTTCCAAGACTTCAAGCTCAAGGGCGGCGTGCTCAGCGCGGCCCGCGAGATCGAGGCTGTCCGCGCCCTCGCCGCCCGCTTCCCAAAGGCCCGCATCACGCTCGACCCCAATGGCGCTTGGCTGCTCAAGGAAGCCGTGGAGGTCTGCCAGAACCTGAAAGGCGTGCTCGCCTACGCCGAGGACCCCTGCGGCGCCGAAGCCGGCTTCTCGGGCCGTGAGATCATGGCCGAGTTCAAGAAAGCTACCGGCCTCCGCACCGCCACCAACATGGTCGCCACCGATTGGCGCCAGCTCGACCACGCCCTGAAACTTCAGGCGGTCGATATCCCCCTCGCTGATCCGCATTTCTGGACCATGCGGGGCTCGGTCGAGGTCGCGCAGGTCTGCCAAGAACGCGGCCTCACCTGGGGCTCGCACTCCAACAACCACTTCGACATCTCCCTCGCGATGTTCACGCACGTAGGCGCCGCCGCCCCCGGCGACGTCACCGCGATGGACACGCACTGGATCTGGCAGGAAGGCCAACGTCTCACCAAGGAGCCGCTGCTCATCAAGGGCGGCAAGATTACGGTCCCGCAGAAACCCGGACTCGGCGTCGAGGTCGACCCGGCCCAGCTCGAGGCCGCCCATCAGCTCTACCTCAGACTGCCCTCCGGCTCGCGCGACGACGCCGTGGCGATGCAGTGCCTGCTCCCGGGCTGGAAATTCGATCCAAAGAAGCCCTGCTTGGTCCGCTAAGCCCGATTACGTATTCGCCAGACGGGGACAGGGACGACTAACGTGCGTCCATGAAGAAAACCTCGCTGTTCATCACCATCGCCTTCTGCGTGGCGATCGGCTTCTTAGTCGCCCGTTTCATCACCCCTTCCGAAGCGCCTCTGCCAGCCAAGGTCGAGCCCACCGTCGTCGCCCCGACGCCGACCCCTAAGCCCGCACCAGTCGTCGCGGCCAAGCCGGCTGTACCGACACAGGCCAAGCGCCCGCCGATGGACGAGGCCACGAAGGCCCGTTACAAAGCCTTCGGGGAAGAGACGCGAAAAATCGCGATGGACCTCGCTGGCGGAGACGAAAAGAAACTCGGTCAGGCGATCCGCAACGGCATGCTGGACCCCTCTTCGCAGGAAATCCTCAAGCGGGGACGGGAAATCGGCGAAGCCTTCCGCGCCGCCGAGACCGACGAACAACGTGCCGCGTTGGAAACCGAAGTCATCGCTTTGCGCGAACAAGCCATGGCTGCCCTCAAGACTCAACTGGATAAGCTCGACGCCCCGGCCGCGACACCGGTCGTCCCGGCGCCCGTCATCCCCACGCAGGGGCTGATGTGAGCAAAGAAAAAGCCCCCGACCCGCAAGGATCGACGGCTTTGCTTTCACGCTAAGCGAGGCTTAGAACTTGTAGCGGACGCCGAGGCTCCATTGGTTCGCGTCGGCGGCGCCGTCGCGGTTGATCCAGGAATAACCGAGGTCGGCCGAGACGTTGCTCGCGATCATCTTGCTGAGGACGACGGTGACGTCGTGGCCGTTGGCGAGGCGCTCGTAGGAAGCCCAAGCGCCGAAACCGCCGCCGAGGGCGCGGTGGAGGGCGAGGCCGTAGGCCTCGTCGGAGCCGACGGTGAGGGCCACGTCGGCAATCGAAGCGACGTTCTTGAAGCGGTAGCCGAGGGAGACGGCGTCAGCACCGTTGCCGAGGTCGCCGCCGACCGAGGTCTGGGCGTTGACGAAGGCGTCGGACTTGCCGAGGTAGGCGGTGGCGGACAGCTCCCAGCCATTGAGATGGCCGGCGATGCCGTCGGTCGACTGCTGGACGTAGCTGACTTCGACATTGCTGGCGAAGAGGCTGGACGGAGCGGAAGCCGCGAAAGCGGAGGCCGAGCCGAGGGTGAGGAGACAGACGTAGGGTAGGTGCTTCATAGGGTACGACTTAATCAACACCTGATAAGATCCTAAGTTCCAGCCTTACTTCGGCTATTTGCTGATCGGCTGTGAGATCCGGAGGTAAGCGAACAGGTCGCGCAGCTGCTGGGGCTCCATGCCATCGAGGAGTCCTTCCGGCATGAGACTACGCCCCATCGGCGTGAGCAGACGGATATCGGCCTGACGCAGGGTGATGTCCTCCCCTTCCAGCCCGCGGAGAACCAGAATCTGCGCGTCGCGCTCGACCAGGAAGCCGCTGAGCGATCGTCCATCGTTCGTGGTGACGGAGAAATACTGGAAGCCTTCGCGGATCTCGATGTCAGGATTCACGACGCTGATGAGCATCGTGCCGAGGTTATCACGCTGGTAAGCGGTGAGTTCCGGGCCGATCTTCCCGCCCTTGAAGAAGAGCTTATGGCAAGGGGCGCACCTTTCCATGTAGATGGGCTCGCCTGCATAGGGATTGCCCGTGCCGGCCTTTAGCTTGGCTTCGACGTCGGCGATCTTGGCGATGAAATCCGTCACGCCGGCGGCCGGTTTGACCGGATAGAGTTCGGCCAGCAGCGACTGCAACTGCTTCGGTTCGTGCTGCCGCATGCGTTCAACCATGTCACGCGGAACGGTGTTGGCACCGATCCGGCCGGACTTGACGGCCTGCAAGAGCTGCTGCGACCATTCGGCGCGGCTAGCGAGCAGGGCCAACGCAGCGAGACGGATATCTCCCGCACTCGTCTCGACAATGGCGACGGTCTGGGTGCCGACTTCAGGCTGACCGTAGGTCATCAGCGAGATGAGCGCGGCCTTGCGCAACGCAGCAGACTCTGCGGAGCCGGCGATCGCCAGCAAGACGGCCTGCGCCTCGGGGTGTCGTACTTCGCCAAAGACGCGGACCTGGTTGAGTCGCTCGGTCGCATCCGCCTTCCTGTTCGCGATGAGGTTCAGCGATTCCTTGATGGCCACTGGATCGCCCTGGCGCACACGGAGGATCAACGGCGCCTTGCCGGATGCCGCCACGGCCTGGAGGAGTTCGTCGGGCAGGCCGGCGAGTTCGCGTCCGCGGTAGGCATCCTCGAATCCCTTCATGAGATGCACGCTATGAGCAGGCGTCGGGGCGAGACGGAGAAGCTGAGCGCAGAGGAGCAGATCGGCCCGGCGGCCTTCCGTGGCAAAGCGACGCATCAGGCGAGGCAGCAAATGCTGCTGGACAAGCGGGCGATCCCAGATGGCCGGATCCTTGGCGAAGCCCACGACGGCCTCGCGATCGAGGGTCACGTGGGATTCCAGCGCGAACCAGAGCAGCAATGGGATATAGGCGTCGGTGGCGTCCTCATCGCGGGAAGCGAGGGCCGTGACGAGCTTGAGCATCTGGGCGGTCGGCAGACGACGCGCCGAAGAGGCGAGCTGCGAACGCACTTCGGCGTCGGGCTCGGTCTGCGCCCGGGCGAGGATCGCGGCAAACACCTTGGCGGGAAGTTCACGGGCGCCCTTGGATCCTACACCCGCGACGCCGAGGCCTCGGTTCACGCCATATTTATCGCCAAGGAAACGCGTGGCCCAGAAACGGACCGGAGCATAGGCATGGGTCAGCGCGGCGACAGCCCGGGCGTCGGTGAGCGCTTCGGCCTGATAGAGGGACCAAAGAGAACCGAGGGCTCCCCTGCCCTTGTCGGCCGCGAGCTGCGCTTCCAGCAAGGCGATGGCCTGCGGGTCGCGGCGTTCGGCCAGCAACTGAAGCGAGGCCGTGCGGTGGAACTTATTCGGGTGACCGAGCAAGGCCACCAGCTGGGCGGTCGTCTTGCCTTCGAGGTTCGTGTCGGTCTCCAGTTTGGCGTCCTTGTCGCGGAGACGATACATGCGGCCAGTCGTGGGATCGATCTGGTTCTGGTAGTGCTGGCCGTGCGCGATGTAATACTCATACATGTCGGACACGAAGAGCGAGCCGTCGGGGGCGTTGGCGCTGTAAAGCGGACGGAACCCGACGTCCTCGGACCACATCGCGATGCCCTTGTCGGTCGTCACATAGGTCGCACCCTGTGGAATACGCTCAGAATCGGTGACGGTATTATGCAGCGGATCCAGGGAGAACAGGTGGCCTTGATACTTCGAGGCCATGGCCGTGCCTTCGATGAACGAACCGAAGTGCGCAAAGCGCGGGACCTTGGTGAGCGTACCGAGGATCGGCAGCTGTCCGAAAGTGTAGGGCGTCCGCGCAGGACCGAACTTACCGGGGTCGACGCCTTGCTTAAGGTAGATGCCGCCTTGGACGTAGTGCCAGCCGCGGGTGTTGCCGCCATTGTGGCCGGAGTACATGCGACCGTCGCCGTCAAACTCGAGCCCGAAGGGGTTACCCGAGCCTTCGCTGAAGATGTCGTACTCGCGGGTCTTCGGGTGGTAGCGCCAGACCATGCAGCCTTCGAAATGGACCGGGGCGGCGTCGGCGGAATCGAAACCGGGGCGCACCACGCGGGAGGACGACGTGCTCCCATGCACGCCATAAAGCCAGCCATCCGGACCAAGGATGATGCCGTTGCCCACCGAGTGGGTGTCCTCGAGACCGAAGCCGGAGAGATGCACCACGGGCGGGCCGTCGGGAACGTCGTCGCCATTGGCGTCGGGGTAGAACAGCAGGTAAGGCGGGTTCATCACCCAGACGCCGCCATTGGCGCGCACGGCGGAGTTGGCCATATTGAGGCCATCTTGGAAGACCGTGTGCTTGTCGTAGACACCGTCGTGCTTGGTCGACTCGTGGATGGAGACGATGTCGGCGCCGCGGTCATGGTGGGGCGGAGCCGGGGGGACGCGGTCGTAGTGCGAGCGGTAATACTTATCGCGGCTGATCATGTTGACGCCTGCGGGGTAAGGATACTGCCGATACTGCGTGATCCAGAGGCGGCCGCGGGTATCGAAGCTGAAGTGGGTCGGTTGGGCGACGAGCGGCTCGGACAGCAATAGGTCGATCGCGAGATCAGGCGTCGTACGCATCTTCGCATAGGCGTCGGCCGGCGAAAGCTTAGGACCGTGGAACTGTTCGGCGCGACCCAGCACGCGGTTCGATTCGCGGAACTTCGAAAACGAGGAGGAAGCCGGCCGCACCTTGAGCGAAGGACCAGGGACCAGCGGCGTCGCGGAATATTCCCAGCCGCCTTCGAGGACGCACTCCATGAAGTAGTTCATGATGAACGGCGCTTCGCCGAGGAAGCCGCCCTTCCCTGCGGGCTGCTGGACGCGGAAGACGATTTCATTCCACTCGCCCTTCTTCAACGTGCCTACCGGGACCTTGTGACGGAAGACCTCCTTGCGGGCGCTCTTGTAGGCCGGTGCGAATGCGCCGCCTGCGCCGATCTTCACGCCGTTGACAAAGACCTCGTGCGCGCCTTCAAGGTCGCGGAAATGAAGGCCGACCGATTCCTCGAACAGGTTGCGCTCGTGCTTGGTGAAAAACGAGTCGTCGACCTTGACCCAGGTGCGGAGCCAGAACTCGGGCGCGACGGGCGCGCGGGCGGCGGGCGACGGGATCGGCGCGGTCACCTGTCCCTCGGCGAAGGCGGTGCAAAGCCAAGCGAAGCCAAGCAGCAGGAAAGGACGGAGGGACATGGGGCAGCATGTAGACAAGCAAAGCCGGCAAAGGTCGCAACCCTAGGCGGAAAAAGAGAGAGGTACGCTGTTTAAAAAAATCGATATGACGGATGTCCCGCATGACCACAGGAATCCGGCCTATGACGTGGTCACCGGAGTTTAGATTGGAAGCCGACCGGCCTGTCCGGCAACTTGCCAGGATGCTCGGAGCCATCGCTGGCGACATCATCGGATCGGTCCACGAATTCAGCCGCAACGAAGACCAGGGTTTCCCTCTCTTCGCCGAACGCTCCTGCCCCACCGACGACTCGCTGCTCACCTGGGCGGTCGCCGAGACGATCCTCAAAGGCGAACGCGACTATAAGCCACGGCTCGTCGGGATGCTCGGCTATTACGAAAAGCACGGGCACAATGCCCCTCTGTCGGCGGCCTTCGGCGGTGGCTTCAGCGCCTGGGTCTATGACGGTGCGCCCGGCGAGCGTGATTCCTACGGCAATGGTTCGGCGATGCGCGTCTCGCCCGTGGCATGGGCCTTCGATGACCTGGAGAGCGTCCTCGAGCACGCGACGTTGAGCGCCCGGCCTTCCCATGCTCACCCCGAGGGCATCAAGGGAGCCCAAGCCGTCGCGGCGGCAATCTGGACCGCGCGTAAGACCCGCAACCCCGCCGCCGTCCGGGCCGTCGCGGAAAACTTTTACGGCTCCCTACCCGACCTCGCGGAGATCCGGAAGAGCCACAGCTACAACGAGACCTGCCAAGGTTGCGTGCCGGAATGCCTGGCCATCGCCATCGGCACCCTCGACTTCGAGAACGCGGTCCGCTTTGCCGCCTCCGTGCGGGGGGACGCCGACACTCTGGCCGCTATCACCGGTTCGGTCAGCCAAGCCCTCTGGGGCGTACCTAGGGCCATCCGCGAGCAGTCCTTGGCCATCGCCGCCCGCTGCTACCCCGGGATGGAGCGCACCGTGGCCGAGTTTGAGGCCAAGTTCGGAGGATATTGAGGTTTATATGGCCTTTTGGCCTGTTGGCTTGACAGTGAACAAGTTTTCATAGAACATGCGTTCACTATGGAAGAACTGACCAAGAAGCAGCGGGCCATCCTCGACTACATGAAGGCCCACGTCGCCGAGCACACCTACTGGCCGAGCATCCGCGACATCCAGGCCAAGTTCCGCTTCGCCTCGACCAACGCCGTCTTCGGACACCTCCAGGCCCTCGAGCGCAAAGGCGTCCTCCAGCGCATCCCCGGCGCCGCCCGCGCCTACAAGATCGTCCCCGAAGTCCTCGGCGATACCTCCGAGACGGTCATCCGCTACGAAGGCCCCGGCGATGACGCCATCGCCTTCGAGAGCGTCAAATTCGCCGGCTCGATCGCCGCCGGTTTCCCCGACTACACCGAATCTTCCGGCGTCCTCGATGCGATGCAGGTCCCGATTTCCGCTAGCTCCCGTCGTCGCGCCCCCGAAGCTTTCGCTCTCCGCGTCCGCGGCGACTCGATGATCGATGCCGACATCAACGACGGCGATACGGTCATCATCGAACCCGGCACGCCGAAGCATGGTGACATCGTCGCCGCGCTCATCGATGGCGAGACGACCCTCAAGCGACTCATCAAGCAGGGCTCGAAGGTCTACCTCAAGGCCGAGAACCAGAATTACCCGGACCTCATCCCCACCACTTCTCTCACAATCCAGGGGATTGCGAAGTCGGTGATGAAGCGGATCTGAAGCTTGGCACGCAGGCCTCAGGCTTTGCGCAGCACCAGCAAGACGTCCGAGTAGGCCATATCGATCTTACGGGTCGACGTGAGGTCGTAATGGAAATCATGGCAGACGACCAGTCGTAGCGACGGCACCTTGGTAAGGAGGGCCTTGAGCTCGGCCGGCGAATAGGTCCGGAAATCCCAGTGGGTCTCCTCGACGCGGGTCTTGCCCTTCTCGGTGATACGCATGCGGGTGCGCATGGCTTCCGTGCGGGCCTTCCGGTCGGCCGGGGCGGACCAAGTATCACTGACCACTCGCACCCCCGGCTTGCGTCCGATCCACCGCTCATGGTCGGGCGGCGTGTTCTTATAATCCGTCAGGTGTAGGCCGAGCAGAAGTAGGCCGCCTGCACGCAACGACGCGGCCATGCGACGCAGCGCGCTCACTGCACCCGCTTCGGTATCGATATACTTGAAGGTACTGACGAAACAGTGGGCGACGTCATAGCAGGCACTCTTAGGGAGGCTGAAATCCTGCAAGCGATCACGCCAGACCCTACCCTTCAGCCCCTTGGCCTTGAGTCTGTTCTTGGCGAAGGCGACCTGGTGTTTATTCAGGTCAAAGCCATGGACGACATGACCGCGCGCTGACAGCGACTCAAGCAGGCGACCGGACCCGCAGGCTGGCTCGAAGACCCGCATGGGGCCATCCAGCACCGGCCCGTGCTTCTTCATGATACCCTCGATGAAGCGGGTCTCTTTCGGCGTATAGTCCGCATAGACCATATCGTAATACAACGGCGAGTCGTACCACGCCGTGGCGGATTGTTTCTTCAGAGACACAGCGGTTGGCGGTTAGCGGATAGCGGCTGGTAACGGCAGGAGGTGAGGCGCGGGTTTTACCCCAACCGCTTACCGCTAACCGCTTAAACCCGTTACTGATAAATCTCCCCGCCCTTTTCGCGAAATTCCTTGGACTTCTCTTCCATGCCCTTGGCGAGCGCCTCGGCTTCGGAGACGCCCTGGGCGTCGGCGAACTTACGGATGTCGTCCGAGATACGCATGGAGCAGAAGTTCGGCCCACACATGGAACAGAAGTGCGCGGTCTTGGCGGATTCCTGCGGCAAGGTCTCGTCGTGGTATTCCTGGGCGCGCTCGGGATCGAGGGCCAAGGCGAACTGATCAGGCCAGCGGAACTCGAAACGGGCCTTGGAGAGCGCGTTGTCGCGGATCTGCGCGGCGGGGTGGCCCTTGGCGAGGTCGGCGGCGTGGGCGGCGATCTTGTAGGCGATGACGCCCTCGCGGACGTCGTTCTTGTTCGGCAGGCCGAGGTGTTCCTTCGGCGTGACGTAGCAAAGCATCGCGGTGCCATACCAGCCGATCATCGCGGCGCCGATGGCGGACGTGATGTGGTCGTAGCCCGGGGCGATGTCGGTCGTGAGGGGTCCGAGCGTGTAGAACGGCGCCTCGTGGCACCACTCCAGCTGCTTGTCCATGTTCTCCTTGATCATGTGCATCGGGACGTGGCCAGGGCCTTCGTTCATGACCTGCACGCCACGATCCCAGGCGCGCGTAGTGAGCTCGCCCTGAGTCTTGAGTTCGGCGAACTGGGCATCGTCATTGGCATCGGCGATCGAACCGGGACGGAGGCCGTCGCCGATCGAAAAGCTGACGTCATAGGCGGCCATGATGTCGCAGATGTCGTCCCAATGGGTGTAGAGGAAGTTCTCCTTGTGGTGCGAGAGACACCACTTGGCCATGATCGAGCCACCACGGGAGACGATACCGGTGACACGACGGGCGGTCATCGGAATGTAGGCCAGGCGGACGCCGGCGTGGATGGTGAAGTAATCGACGCCCTGCTCAGCCTGTTCGATGAGCGTATCGCGGAAGATCTCCCAGGTCAGGTCTTCGGCGCGACCGTTCACCTTCTCGAGCGCCTGATAAATCGGCACGGTACCGACGGGTACCGGGCAGTTGCGCAGGATCCACTCGCGGGTCTGGTGGATGTTCTTACCCGTGGAAAGATCCATGAGGGTGTCGCCTCCCCACTTGATGGACCAGCGCATCTTCTCGACTTCCTCCTCGATGGAGGAAGCGACGGCCGAGTTGCCGATGTTGGTATTGATCTTCACCAGGAAGTTGCGGCCGATGATCATCGGCTCGAGTTCGGGGTGATTGATGTTAGCCGGAATGATGGCGCGACCGCGGGCGACTTCGGAACGGACGAACTCCGGGGTGATGACTTTCGGGATGGCGGCGCCGAAGGACTCGCCCTTGTGCTGGAAGGTCAGGTCATGGCGACGGCTCGATTCCGGCTGGTCGGTCGCGAGGCGCATGTTTTCGCGGATCGCGATGTACTCCATCTCGGGCGTGATGATGCCCTGCTTGGCGTAGGCCAGCTGGGTCGGACGCTGCCCGGGCTTACCCTTATAGACCTTTCGATCGGCGCGGTCGAACTGGACGAGGCGATTGCGGGAGGTCGCACGCTGGGCGGTCTCGGCGTGCTTCCAGGAAAGGTAACCATCGTCTTCGGGCTTCAGCTCACGACCCGCGACGGCTTCGACGTCGCTGCGTTCAAGGATCCAGGCGGCACGGATGGCGGGCAGGCCCTTCTCGACGTCGCCATGGAAGGCCGGATCGCCCCAGGGGCCGGATGTGTCGTAGATACGGACCGGCTCATTGGCCGACTTCGCACCGTCCGGGCGGGAGGTATCGGCCAGCTTCACCTCGCGCATCGGCACGAGGACGTCTGGGCGCGAGCCCGGCACGTAAACACGGGTCGAGTTCGGGAAGTTGGCGGGCTTGTTGTCGGAGACCATGGGAAATAGAGGGTTGGAGGGAGGGTGTGCCGGAGGAAAGGCTGTCCGCGCGGACCTGAAAGGTTCGCGGAAACGGGGATGTTATGGGCTGCACGATCCGCTTCCTACGGCGCCGAGGCGCATCAGGTACGAGGGTTCGAGGCCAAGCCTCATCTCAGTCCGGTCACGGACTCCCCTGGGAAAGACTAGGAAGGAACGTCCTTATGAAGACCGACCTCACGAGAGAAGCAAGACCTTGCTCAAGGAGGGAAAGTCTAGCCATGGAGTCGGGAATAGGCGATGAACCCTCCATGCAACCGCCCTCCCTCCCCGCCGACCCCACCCCCACGCAGGACGAGAAGAACCTCGGACTGATCATGCATGTCCTCAGCCTCGTGGGATTCAGCCTCATCGGCCCCCTTATCGTCTGGCTGATCAAGAAAGATGAAAGCTCCTTCATCAACATCCAAGGCCGGGAACTGCTGAATTTCCAGCTGAGCGTCCTGATCTACGCGCTAATCTGCATCCCGCTCTGCTTTGTTCTCATCGGTATCCCCATGCTGTTCGTAATCGGCTTCACCTCGCTGATTCTGACCATCATCGGTCTGGTGAAGGCCACCGAAGGAAAAATCTACCGCTTCCCGCTGACCATCCGGATGCTCTGAGGTACCGGCGGTATCCCACCAAAAGGAAGGGCCCGACACACGTCGGGCCCTGGTTGGCATCACTGACAAACGAAAATCAGCGGTTCATCGACAGCTGGGCGCGGAGATACTCGACCGTGCGGCGCACGTTGGTGTCCACTTCCATCTGATTCACGACCGTCTTGCGGGCGTGGATGACCGTACCGTGGTCGCGACCGCCGAAAGCCTGGCCGATCGACACGAGGGACATGCCGGTGAGCTGGGTGGCGAGGTACATGGCGACCTGACGGGGGAAAGCGATGTTCTGCATGCGACGCTTGGAGGTCATGTCAGACATCTGGATGCGGTAGTGTTCGGCGACCTTGCGCTGGATGACTTCGGCCGTGAGCGTGTGGCTGGCTTCCTCGACGAGGATGTCATGGAGCAGCTTCTCGACCTGGGCGAGTTCGAGGGGCTTGCGGGTCATGCCGGTCAGGCCGACGATAC
Organism: Opitutia bacterium UBA953; assembly: GCA_002293125.1. GTDB lineage: Bacteria > Verrucomicrobiota > Verrucomicrobiia > Opitutales > UBA953 > UBA953. The sequence continues at coordinate 9,557 of DBCR01000038.1, read as the reverse complement.
GGGTGACGGCGCCTTCAAGGTTACGGACGTTGCGGGCGATGCGGGAGGCGATGAACTCGGCGATCTCCGGCTGGAGGTCGAGGCCACGGGCGGCGGCCTTCTTGCGGAGGATGGCGATGCGGGTCTCGAGGCCGGGGGCCTGGATGGAAGCGACCATGCCCCACTGGAAGCGGGAGACGAGACGTTCCTGAAGCTTGGCGATCTCGGAGGCCGGGCGGTCGCTCGTGAGGACCACCTGCTTATGGTTATTATGCAGCTCGTTGAAGGTGTGGAAGAACTCGTCCTGCGTGGATTCCTTGCCAGCGAGGAAATGGATGTCGTCGATCAAGAGCAGGTCGAGTTCGCGGTAACGGCGGCGGAACGCGGCGACGCTGCCGGTCTGGAGAGCCTGGATGAAATCGTTGGTGAAAGTCTCGGACGAGATGTAGGCGATGCGAGCCTGCGGATTGCCGGCGTAGACCGAATGGGCGATCGCGTGCATCAGGTGGGTCTTACCGAGTCCGGTCGGACCGTGGATGAAAAGCGGGTTGTAGTAGTGGCCGGGTTCCTTGGCGACGGCGAGCGAAGCGCCGTGGGCCATCTCGTTTTCCGGACCAACGATGAAATTATCAAACGTGTTGTTCGCCTTGATCGCCGGAGCCGGCGAAGCGGTGGCGGCCTGGCGCGAAGAACGCGCGACCGGAGCAGGCGCCGGAGCGGCTTCGCGCGAAGCGTCGACCGAAGCGGTCAGACGGAAATCCATATTGCGGCCGGCGACGAGCGTGAGCTGGCGACGGAGCATCTCGGCGTAGTTGCTGTTCACCCAGGCTTCGGTGAGCACGGACGGAGCTTCCAGCACGAGGACCTTGCCCTCGATGATGCTCAGGGGCTGCAGAGAAGAGATCCAAGTTTCGAAGTCCGCGCGAGGAAGGGCGTTACGGAGTTCGGTTTTTACGGTCTCCCAAAGGGATAGGTGGCTGACGGAAGGGGACATGAGAAAGGGGGAGGTTGAGAAAGGTTGTTCACAGGCTCTTTGGAAGCCCGAAAGTGAGGTATTTTCGTAAAAGGGATGTTAATGAAAGGACTTGGAGGTTTTAACTGCTTCACCGCCTAAAGAGTGATCGGCGTTCGGTGCAGCGTAAGTCGTTGGTGAGCGGGCGTTTGAGAGGTTAAAAATTGGATTCCACCGTATAACGTACGGCGGAGGGGCTAGGGTCGATCCGCGGGGGGCGAATCGGATGGCATTTGTGAACGAGCCGTGACGAGGGACAAGAGCAAGCCCTGCACAGGTTATTAACAGGACCCCTGTAGATAAGAAAATGAGGTTTCTGTTGCACGACCGTAACACCATCACCGTCACCTTGCGAATAGGGGTTTTAATTCACTTCACCGATTCTGCGAGGTGCTCATCGCGGAGCCGTCGCAGGTCGTCCAAGGTCAGGCAGTGGCGGAGACGGTCGCGCAATTTTCGTGAGCCAGGCAGCCCATGAGTCAGCGGATGCATACGGTCGAGCATCCAACGCACGTCGCGCGTACCCAGGCGCGAGGCATGTACCTCGGTCGTGAGCTCGGCCAGACGAATCATACAATCCCAGCGCTGTTGCATGCCGATTTCGGCGGCAGAGCCTTCCCTGCCCTCCATCGCTGCCTTAATCTGGGCAAATATCCAAGGGTTACCCAGTGCAGCTCGGCCGACCATCAACCCGGAGACACCGGCCTCCCGATACCGAAGAAGAGCCGAAGCTCCGTCCTTCACGTCGCCGTTACCGATCACGGGGATATCCACGGCGGCGGCGACCTTGGCAATCCAGCCCCAATGGGCTTCGCCGGAATAACCCTGCTCCTTGGTACGTCCGTGGACCGCCAGGGCCTCGACGCCGAGCGCTTGGAGACGACCAGCTACCTCGACGGCCACGATGGTGGCGTGATCCCAGCCGAGTCGCATCTTGGCAGTGAGCGGTACATCCGGAATCGCATCCTTCACGGCCTTCACGAGATCGTAAAGCAACGGCGTGCATCGCAGGAGCCCTGAGCCCGCGTTCTGTTCGATGACCTTATGCGCGGGGCAGCCGAAATTGAGATCAAGGAAGTCAGGCTTCACCCGATCGCAGACTAGACGGGCGGCCTTGGCCATCGAGGCGGGCGTGGCGCCGAAGATCTGGACGCCCATCGGACGCTGGGCTTCGGTGAAATCGACCATCTCCCAAGCTTTCACATTATCGCGGATGAGGGCCTCGGACTGTACGAACTCCGTGACCATCACGTCGGCCCCCTGCTCCTTGCAGACCTGACGGAAAGCCACGTCGGTGTGGCGGGCCATCGGCGCGAGGTAGAGCGGGAACTTACCCGGACCGAACCATGGCAGACGTGGAGCGAACTTGCTCACGGACGTCCGTCCTTCTTCTTCAGTCCTGCCTTGAGCTCACGCCAACGGGCAAGACGTTCGGCGATCTGGGGCTCGGCGCCCGCGTCACCGGGATGATAAAGCGAAAGCGGACAGCTCAGGTATTCCTGCCCGCTGATGGCTTCCGGGTAATCGTGGCTGTAGCGATAGGTGCCGCCGTTCCCGAGGCTCTTGTTGACGCCGTTGTGCGCGTCCTTCAGGTGCAGCGGCACCTCCTGACGCGGCATATTGCGCACGGCGTCCTTGGCCTCAGAGATGGCCACGGTGGTGCTGTTGCTCTTGGGCGAGAGCGCCAGAAAGAGCGTCGCATGGGCGAGCGCGTATTCGCATTCGGGCATGCCGACCATCTCGCAAGCCTGGAAGGCGGCGGTGGCGACGCCCAAGGCGCGCGAATCCGCCAGGCCGACATCCTCGGAGGCGCAGATGACGAGACGACGGGCGATGAAGCGGGGCTCCTCCCCTCCTTCGAGCATGAGGAAGAGCCAGTAGAGGGCGGCATCCGGATCGCCCCCGCGGACGGATTTGATGAAGGCCGAGGCGGTGTCGTAATGATCGTCGCCACCGTCGTCATAACGGATGCGCCGTTCGCGGGCGAAAGAAGCGACAGCGTCGTCAGTCACGGTTCCGAGCGCGGGCGCGGAAAGGACCAAGGTCTCGAGACAGTTCAACGCCCGACGGAGGTCGCCTGAGGCCATCTCGGCGACCTGCTGCAGGACTTTCTCGGAAGCCTTGATGCCGAGCGCGCCAAGACCTCGCTCCTTGTCCGCGAGCGCCGTGCCCAGAAACGTGGCAATCTCTGGCGGCGACAACGGATCGAGCCGAAAGAGATGACTGCGGCTCAGGAGGGCCGGGACGACGTAGAGGCCGGGATTATGGGTCGTGCAGCCGATGAGGCGCACCACGCCGGCTTCGACATCCGGCAATAACAGATCCTGTTGGGCCTTGTTGAAGCGGTGGATCTCGTCGACGACCAGCACGGTCTTCCGCGAAGGCTGGCGACGGGCGTCCGCGAGGATTTCGCGCAGTTCAGGCGTCCCCGAGAGCACGGCGTTGACGCGGACGACGAAGGACTGCGTCTCGGCAGCGATGACCTCGGCCAAGGTGGTCTTGCCGCAACCGGGAGGACCGTAGAAAAGCAACGAGCCGAAGTTGTCGGCCTTGATGAGGCGCGGGAGCAAGGCCTCCGGGCCCAGCAAGGCCGCGTGACCGACGACTTCGGCGAGATTGCGCGGACGCATCCGCGAGGCGAGCGGACGGCGACGCTCCGGGATGGCATCAGGCACGCCCTGACCAAGGCCAGGCAAGGCGTCACCCGAACGAAGGCGCCGTTCAGCCACGACTCACTTCTCTTCCGCGAAGGGCACCAGGTGACAGTAGGGCTTCTTGCCACGCAGCTGGTAATACTTCTGGTGATACTCTTCGGCGCGCCAGAACTTGGGAGCGGGCTCAATCTGGGTGGCGATCGGACGGCTGAAGGCCTTGGCGAGCGTCAGGCCGATCTTCACGTCGTCCGCGATCTTCTTCTGCTCGGGAGAATGCGTGAAGATGACGGAGCGATACTGATCGCCGATATCGGGACCCTGGCGATTGACCTGCGTCGGGTCGTGCATCTTGAAGAAATATTCGACCAGCGTGCGGTAGCTCACCTTGGCCGGGTCGAAGGCCACTTCGATGACCTCAGCGTGCCCGGTCCCCTTGTTGCAGATATCCTCATACGTCGGATTCAAGGTCTTACCGCCCGCATAGCCGCTCTCGGCCGAATGGACACCGGGGATCTTGGCGTATTGGTATTCGACGCCCCAGAAACAGCCGGCCCCGAAGGTGGCTTTCTCGAGCTTTGGAGGAGTGGTCATGGTCTTATCAGTAGAGGGTTTGAGGTCGGCCGCAGGGAGGAGACCGCAGGCGGCGCAGGCGGCGCAGGCGGCGCAGGCGACAAGGCCTGACTTCAGGAGGGTGAGCAGCTTATTCATGGCAGGACAACCCTACTTTGGGCGATTCCCCGACCGAAGCAAGGTGGGACGACGCTCAGGATACCACCCCGCGTAAGACCTCCGCCAGGGCTTCCGGCGGATGCGGGTCGCGGGTCAGGCCGCGCTCGGGCGTCAGGTAGAAAGTATCGATGGCAAAGCCCTGCTCGGTCGAGATGTTGGCGAAAGTGATGGCGTAACCGGCCTCCCGGATGGCGCGTCCGAAGCGGAACAGCAGACCGAGGCGGTCATTGCACTGGATCTCGATGACGGTGCGAGCCAGGTCCACCTCATAGTAGACGTCGACCTTGGCGGCGAGCGGCACGAAAGCCTTACGGCGAGGAGCGGTCAAGAGGGCGTGCTGCTCCACGGCCGCGATGTCATCCACGAGATCCGTGCCTTCGAGCAGCGACTTAGCCAAGGCCGCCGTGAAGCGTTCCTTGGAAGCGGCCTCCTTGCCGACAGGTAGGACGACCTTGAAGAAGTCGATCGCGACGTCGTCGTCGCGCGAAAAGGCGCGACACGAGACGATGTTGATGCCGGCCACGGCGAAGGCGCCGGCCATCCGGCTGAAGAGTCCCGCCCGATCCCAGGTGACGACGGTCACCAGCGACTGGCCCGAACCGGCGTCGTCGTGCCATTCGACGATCGGGCGTAATGATTCCTCGGCATCGGCTTCCGAGACCGAAGCGATGAGGCAATGGATCATCTGGAGGTGATGCGCGGCATCTTCCGCCGAGGCATGCAGGTAATACCCCTGCGGCATCGTGGTGAAGTGGGCTTCGACCTCGTCGGAAGGGACATCGGCTCCAAGGATGACGGCCGTGGCGGAACGCAGGGCGGCCACGACGGCGCCATGGTCATGGTCGGCCTCGCCGGCCAGCTTGGCGAGGGTCCGGCGGTAGACCGTCCAATGCTGTCCGTCCTTGAATTCGGTCCAAAGATCGGGGGAAGTGGCCCGGGCGTCACAACGCGTATGCACGAATAGACTCCGCAGGACCTGCTCATCGCCCATCAGGCGCGCGAAGCGGTCGATATTAGCCGGGTCGTCGATATCGTGCCGCTGCCAATAAAGACCCATGACGAGGTGATGGCGGATGACGCCGGCGGCGATCTCCCGCTCCCTCGCATCGAAGCCAAGACGTTCCAGCACCTTGTCGGCGATGGGCACACCGCGTTCCGCATGGCCTTCGATGCCGCCGGACTTGGCGATGTCATGCAGGAACAGGATGGCGTAGAGCAGCGAAGGAGCCTCGGAACCGAGGACGACCTCGCGGTAACGCTGATCGACGTCCGTCTCGCCGGCGTAGATCGTATCCAGTTCCATCAGGCAGCGGAGCGTATGCACGTCGGCCGTCCAGCGGTGATAGAATTCGAACTGCACGAGGCAATGCAGCCCGGCGAACTCCGGCACGAGACGATAAAGCAGGCCATGCTCGCGCAGGGCATTGAACGTTCCGTAGACGCGACCGCCCTCGGTGAGCATCGCGCGGAGGGCGCTGCTGGCTTCCTCGGAGGCGGCGAGCTCAGGCGTCAGCAGGTGGGCACGCTCGCGGACCAGCAAGGACAAGGCGCGATCCGGGCGGGCCTCATGGATCTGGCAGATGCGGAACAGGCGCACCAGGCGGCCGGGGTCTTCTTCGAAGACGAGGCGATGTTCGGCTGTGACGGTGCCGCCCGGCACGACGCGTAGTCCGTCCATGATGAACGGGGCGCCCCACCCTTCGGGCTCGGGTTCGCCCATCACCGCGCCTTCGACGATCTCCGCGCAGCGACGGACGTGGTCGGCGGCATCGAAATACTCGCGCATCATCCCGCCGATACGTTCGGTCAGCGTGCCACGATAGCCGAGGCCCTGCGACATGGTATTCTGGCGCTCGAGGGAAAGTTGCTCGGTCGGGCGGGTCACCTGGAAATGCAGTTCACAACGCAGGCGAAGCAGCACCTGCTTGGCTTCCTCGAACTTCTGCAAGTCGACGGAAGGCAGGAAACCAGAAGCCGCTAGGCCGGCCGGGCCGACGCCATTGCGCGCGGTGCGGGCAATCCAGACGCATCCTTGGACATCACGCAGGGCACCGACGCCGTTCTTAAGGTCAGGCTCCTGCAAGTAGGCGCTGCCGCCCGCCTTTTCGCGACGCTTACGCTGCGACTCCACGATGGCACGGGCGAACGGCTTCCAGGCCTGACCAGAGAGTAAAGCGGCGGTCTTGGCTTCGAGCTGGCCGTAGAGTTCAGCCGAACCGCATAGGTGACGCGTCTCGAGCAAGGCGACATGCAGATGCAGGTCGTCCTTCGCGTAGTTGGTCGATTCCGTGACCGTACGCACGGACTGCCCGACCTTGAGTCCCAGATCCCAGAGGGGATAGAGGATGGATTCGACGAGCGCCTTCATGGCGGCGGAATGCCGAGGCACCAGCACCAGTAGGTCGATGTCGCTGAGCGGGCAAAGTTCGGCGCGGCCGTAACCACCCGTGGCGACGAGGCTGATCGCAGAAGCCGCGCGACCCGCCTTCAAGAAGAGGGCGTCAAAAAGGATGTCGATCGCATCGGAGCGGAGCTTCGCGACCTCGCCGCCGAGGACGCCGGCGCGGTGAGCCGCCAGCTGGATCTCGCGCGCCTCGGCCAGGAAAGCCTTGGCCCTCGGGACGAACTCTCCCTCCAAGGCCGCCTGGCCGGCCAGACCCTGCTGCAACGCCGAGCGACGGAGCAGGACCGAGGACGATTCGTATTCAGGCGACATGCGACGTGGCCACCGTGAAGGGAAAAACTCCTTCGTTCAAGGCGATTGCCATCCCGGAGGATTCCGCCTTATTGGCGACATGGAAACTTGGCTGAGCGACTTCTGGTCCCACCTGCACACCGCAGAGGGGCTCAGCCAGACCATCCAAGCAGGCGGCATCAGCTTGATGTGCCTCATCATCTTCGCGGAGACGGGTCTGCTCGCAGGCTTCTTCCTACCCGGGGACTCCCTGCTCGTCACCGCCGGCGTGCTGACCATCGCGAACGGCGATCGGCCGGCCTACTTCGACCCCTGGATGGTCACCGGGGCGCTGACCGTCGCCGCCATCATCGGCGACCAGACCGGCTACTGGCTGGGCCGCAAGTACGGCCACGCCATGGAAACGAAACCTGACAGCTGGTGGTTCAAGCGGAAGCACCTCACCGCCGCCCGCGACTATTTCGCCGAGAAAGGCCCGCTCGCCATCGTGCTCGCCCGTTTCGTGCCGCTGATGCGCACGTTCGTACCCTTCGCCGCCGGCATGGGCGAGATGGCGCCGACGCGCTTCCTGCGTTGGAACATCCTCGGCGGCATCCTCTGGATCAATTCGCTCGTCTGGCTGGGCCACTGGCTCGGCGGCACGCCCCTGGCCGACCAGCTGCACAAGGTCATCCTGATCGTGGTCGTGGTCTCCTTCATCCCCGTCGTCTGGACGGCGGCGAAGCGCCTGCTTACTTCAACGCCGGCACCCAGAACTTGAAGGTGGTCCCGCCCGGAGCGGTCGACTCGACGATGATGTCGCCGCGATGGTCGCGCATGATGCGCTTCACGATGGCGAGGCCCAGGCCGGTCCCGTCCTCGCGGCTGGTGAAGAAGGAGTCGAAGATCTTCGGCAGGATCTTGGGCGGGATGCCCGTGCCGGTGTCCGCGATACGCACGGCGACGACGTCGCCCTGCGGTCCCGGCTCCACCTTCAGACGCAGGGCGAGCGCACCGCCGCCGGCCATGGCCTGGACGCCGTTCATCATCAGGTTCAGGAAGATCTGCTGGATCTGGCCCGGGTTGCCTTCGACGAGGGGCAAGGGCTCCGCGCACTCGATCTCGACCTTCACGCCGAGCTGCTGGAGCTTGAGTCGCAACAGCAAGGCGGCGTTCTCGGCGGCCTGACGCAGGTCGAGGGAGCGGAACGCGCCGGACTGGGCCTTGCTCATGCCGAGAACGCGCGAGACCACGCCTTCCATGTGGGCGATCTTCTCGCGCATGACGCCCAGGTCCTCCATCTTCGGATCGTCGTCCGCCATCCCTTGGGAGAGGGTGTCCGAAAGCAGCTTCATCACCGTGAGCGGATTGCGGATCTCGTGGGCGACCTCGGCCGAAAGGAGGCCGAGGGCCGTCAGGCGTTCGCTGCGACGCAGGCCCTCCTCGACGGTGAAGACCTTGGCGTAGAGCCGGGCGTTCTGGATCGAGGAAGCGCCGAACGAGGAGAGCGCCGCGACCAGGTGCTTGTCGTCATCGGAGAACCGGTAGGCGCCCATCGCGACGCACAGCAGCACGCCGAAGGTGTCGTCCTCGTAACGCACCGGCACCGCCAGCAGCGAGGAGGAGGCGACGGGCTCGGACAGGCGGCCGAAGAGGTCCTCCTCGGTCTTGCCCGCGATGGGCACCACGACCGAGCGACCGCGGGTGACGACCGTTCCCAGCGAGGTGCGATTGAGCGGGATGCCCGGGGCGAGGACCGAGGCTCCGAGGTCGCCGTCGAGACTGCGCAGGTGCAGCACCTCGTCGGCGAGCGTGTAATAGGCGCAGGCGCGGACCCCGAGGAGGACGCGCGTATGCCGGGCCAGGTCCGAGGAGATGCCCGGCTCGTCGCGTTCGCGGGCCAGTCCCTGCGCGGCGCGCACGAGGGCTTCCAACTGGGCGGCCTTCGAGCGGAGCTGCCGGAGCAACCAGATACGACCGACGGCCTTCGAGGCCTCGTTGGTGAGCAGGGAGAGGAAGGCGACGTCCTGGTCGGAGAACGCGTCGAGCCGGTCCGAATCGCAGTTCACGACGCCGATCACGTTCCCCATGAGTTCCATGGGCACGGCGAGTTCGGAACGGATGCCCTTCCGGATCTCGACGTAGCGCGGATCCTTGGAGACGTCGGGTATGCGCTGCGGCTTGGCGTAGAGGGCGACCCAGCCGGTGATGCCCTG
>DBCR01000038.1:0-217 GCA_002293125.1 Opitutia bacterium UBA953 | reverse complement strand
CGTGGCGGGCTCGACGAGCGCGATGGAAGCGCTGGAAGCGCCGAGGGTGCGGACGATTTCCTCCAGGATGAAATCGAGCGCCTCCCGCGGGTCTTCGGTGGCGTTGACGAACGCGCCGACGCGGTAGAGGCAGTCCAGGACGCGGGCGTCACCGGGACGTTCCTGCGCTGGCCGGGAGTGAGGCATGGCCTAGAGCGAGTGGTCCATGTCGAGCGCC
>DBCR01000045.1 GCA_002293125.1 Opitutia bacterium UBA953 | reverse complement strand
TTTGGTGCGGGCCATCGGGAAGGGAGTTTGGGGGGTGAGATTAGGTGCGGGCGGGGGCGCGGGAGGAGGTCTCGACGACCTGCTTGAGGATCTGAGCCGGGACCTGCTCGTAGTTGGCGGGCTCCATGGAATACGAAGCGCGGCCCTTGGACAGGGAACGGACATCCGTGGAGTAGCCGAACATTTCGGCGAGCGGGACGCGGGCCTCGATGTTGCAGAGGCCGCCCTTTGTTTCCATGCCTTGGATCTGACCGCGGCGGCGGTTAAGGTCGCCCATGATGTCTCCCTGGTATTCTTCCGGGGTGACGACTTCGACCTTCATGATCGGCTCGAGGAGGATCGGCTTGGCGTCCTTCATGGCTTCCTTGAAGGCGAAGATTCCGGCCATCTTGAACGCCATTTCGTTCGAGTCCACTTCGTGGAAGGAACCGAAGATGATGCGGGCTTTGAAGTTGATCACCGGGTAGCCGGCGACGGTGCCGTTGTTGGCGGCTTCAAGGATGCCTTCGGTGGCAGGCTTGATGAATTCCTTGGGAATGACGCCGCCGACGATCTCGTTGACGACTTCTTCGCCCTTCTCACCAGCCACGCGCGTTGCGGGCGGGTTGGGTTCGAGCTTGATCTCGACGTGACCGTACTGGCCGCGGCCACCCGACTGGCGGATGAACTTACCCACGCCTTCGGAAGCCAGGTTGATGGTTTCGCGGTAGGAAATCTGGGGCTTGCCGGACTTAGCCTCGACCTTGAACTCGCGCTTCAGGCGGTCGACGATGATCTCAAGGTGAAGCTCACCCATGCCGGAGATGAGGGTCTGGCCCGTCTCCGGGTTGGAGGTAACGCGGAAGGTGGGATCTTCTTGGGCGAGACGCTGCAGGCCGATGGAAAGACGCTCTTGGTCGCCCTTGGAATTAGGCTCGATGGACATCGAGATGACGGGCTCAGCAAAGGTGGTCTTCTCGAGGATCAGGTCGTCTTCGGCGGTGAGGGTGTCGCCGGTGGCGATGTCCTTCGGGCCGATGATCGCACAGATGTCACCCGAGTAGGCGACGTCGATTTCTTCGCGGTCCATGGCACGAAGAAGCACGATGCGCGAGATGCGCTCGTTCTTGCGGGTGCGCGGATTGTAGAGGGCTTCGCCCTTCTTGAGCTGTCCGCGGTACACACGGTAGAACACGAGCTGGCCGACGTGCGGGTCGGACCAGAGCTTGAAGCAGAGACCAGTGACCTTGGCCTTGTCGTCGGGACCGATGGCGATCTCCTTGTCGCCGTCGTCGGTGAACGCCTTCTGGGGACGCATGTCGATCGGGGAAGGGAGGAAGTCGACGACGCAGTCGAGGAGCATCTGGACACCCTTGTTCTTGAAAGCGGAGCCGGGGATGACGCCGATGAAGTTGAGCGAAAGGGTGGCCTTGCGGATGCCGGTTCGCATCTCTTCGATGGTCACTTCCTGGCCGTCGAGGTACTTGGAAGCGAGGACGTCGTCGAAGTCGGCGAGACCTTCGATGAGCTTGGTGCGCCAGATCTTGGCTTCTTCCTTCTGTTTCTCAGGGATCTCGATCACGTCGAACTTCATTCCCTTCGGATCGGTCTCGTCGTAGAGGTAGGCGGTGTTCTTGATCAGGTCGATCATGCCCTTGAAGTCTTCGCCCTGGCCGATCGGGATGAAGAGGGGGTGGGCGTTGCCCTTGAGCTTCTCGCGGATATCGTCGACGGCTCCGAAGTAATCGGCACCGGTGCGGTCCATCTTATTGACGAAGGCGACGCGGGGAACGCCGTACTTGTTCATCTGGCGCCAGACGGTCTCGGACTGGGGCTGCACGCCGGCGACGGCGCAGAAGACGGCGACGGCGCCATCGAGCACGCGGAGCGAGCGTTCCACCTCGGCCGTGAAGTCCACGTGGCCCGGGGTGTCGATGATGTTGATGCGATGGTCGATGTTCGCGAAATGGCCTTCCTTGGTCTTCCAGCCGGCGGAGATGGCGGCCGCGGTGATCGTGATGCCACGCTCGCGTTCCTGCTCCATCCAGTCGGTGGTGGCGGTGCCGTCATGGACTTCACCCATCTTATGCACCACGCCGGTGTAGAAGAGGATACGCTCCGTGGTCGTCGTCTTGCCGGCGTCGATGTGCGCGGCGATGCCGATGTTACGCGTGTGCTCGAGAGGGAACGCGCGTGACGGAGAATTGAATTCGGAAAGTTTGGCCATGGTCGGAACCGTTGAAGTGCTTCGGAAATTACCTGCGGATTACCACTTGAGGTGGGCGAAGGCACGGTTGGCCTGGGCCATCTTGTGGGTCTCTTCGCGCTTCTTCACCACGTTGCCGGTGTTGTTGTAAGCGTCGACGAGCTCAGCCGCGAGGGCTTCGGACATCGTGGTTCCCTTGCGGCCGGCGGCGGCGGCGGCGACCCAGCGCAGCGCAATGCTGTTCTGGCGCTCAGGAGAGACTTCGACCGGCACCTGGTAGGTGGCACCACCGACGCGACGGCTCTTCACTTCGAGCTTCGGACGGCAGTTCTCGAGGCCACCGAGCAGCAGCTCGACGGGATTGCCCTTCATCAGCTTTTCGCTGACCTTCTCGATCGCACCATAGACGATGCCCTGGGCGATGGAC
>DBCR01000032.1:5979-8576 GCA_002293125.1 Opitutia bacterium UBA953 | reverse complement strand
CCAGTGCCACGACCATAAGTTCGACCCCTTCTCGCAGAAGGACTTCTACGCGATGTCCGCCTTCTTCCGGAACACCACCCAAGGCGGACTCGACGGCAACGTGAAGGATGGCCGCGGCCCGGTGCTCTACCTCCCGACCGACACCGACCGTCCGCGCTGGAACGCCCTCCCGGGCGAAATCGCCAAGGGTAACGAACAGGTCGCCGCGGCCCGCAAGCTCGGCACGCCTCTTTTCGAGCAGTGGTTCGCGAAGGCCAAGCCCGCCGACCTCGACGCGGACATCCCCGCCAAGGGACTCATCGCCCGGCTCGCCCTCAACGAAGGCAAGGGACTGCCGGCCGGAACCACCGCCGCAGGCGAGCCCGTGACCTGGAACAAGACCGGCAAGACCGGTCCGGCCCCCGTCTTCAAGAAGGGTTCGCATCTCATCGTCGGCGACGCCGGCGACTTCGGCACCAAGCAGCCGTTCTCCGCCGCTGCCTGGATCAAGGCCGACAAGGTCGAAGGCACCGGCACGATCGTCGCGCGGATGGACGACCCGAAGGGCGCCCAAGGCTGGAGTTTCTTCCAGTCCGGCCGCAACGTCGGCGTCTACATCATCAGTAAGTGGCCCGATGACGCCCTCAAGGTGGTGACCACGCGCAACGTCGTGAACACCGCCTACCAGCACGTCCTCATGACCTACGACGGCAGCGGCAAGGCCGCGGGCGTGAAGATCTACGTCAACGGCGTCCTCGCCGAGACCCGCGCCGAGGTCAATAAGCTCAAGACCGATACGAAAGCCGCGACGCCGACCCGCCTCGGCCAACGCAGCCAGAGCGAGCCTTTCCACGGAGCGATCCAGGACGTCTTCCTCTATGCCCGCGCGCTTGACCCGAGCGAGGTGACGACGCTGGCCAAACTCGGCACCCTGCGCCAGTCGCTGGCCGGCAAGCCCAACGCCCAGCAGAAGGAAGCCCTGCGCGAACACTTCCTCCTCAACCGCCATGAGCCGTTCAAGCTCGCCTCGAACGCCGTGGCGAAGCTGACCGCCGAGCAGACCATGATTCGCGGCCGCAGCCCGATGACCCACGTACAGGAAGAGAAGATGGATAGTCAGGCCATGGCCAACATCCTCATCCGCGGAGCCTATGACAAAAAGGGCGAGGCCGTCGCGGCCGAGATTCCCTCTGCCCTCGGCAAGCTCCCCGCCGACGCCCCGCGCAATCGCCTCGGTCTGGCGAAATGGATCATCAGCGACGCCAACCCGCTCACCACCCGTGTGACCGTCAACCGCATGTGGCAGGAACTCTTCGGCACCGGCCTCGTCAAGACCTCCGAGGACTTCGGCATCATGGGCAGCATGCCTTCCCACCCCGAGCTCCTCGATTGGCTCGCGATCGACTTCCGTGCGCACGGCTGGGACGTGAAACGTTTCTACAAGCAGCTCCTCACCAGCGCGACCTACCGCCAAGCCGCGCTCAACACGAAGGAGAAGATCGACAAGGACCGCGATAACGCGCTCCTCAGCCGCGGCCCCCGCTTCCGCATGGACGCCGAGATGCTCCGTGACCAGGCCCTGGCCGTCAGCGGCACGCTCTCGCCCCGCATGGGCGGCCCGGGCACGAAACCCTACCAACCGGAAAACATCTGGGAAGTCGTCGGCGTGGGCATCCAGGTCTACAAGCCCGACTCAGGCGAGAATCTCTACCGCCGCTCGCTGTATAACTACTGGCGCCGCATGGCTCCGCCCGCGAGCCTCGACCTCTTCAACGCGCCCTCGCGCGAAGTCTCCTGCGTCCGCCGCGACCGCACCAACACGCCCCTGCAGGCCCTGGTGATGCTCAACGACCCGCAGTACGTCGAAGCTTCGCGCGTCCTTGCGCAGCACACCCTGCAGGCCGGCGGCGACGACCTCGCCCGCCTCAACGCCGCCGCCCTCCGTCTGCTCAGCCGTCCGCTGAAGCCGGCCGAGACGGCGATCCTGACGGACAGCCTCGGCAAGCTGCGCGCGCATTACGTCGCCCAGCCCGGCGACGCCGCCGCCCTCCTCGGGGTCGGCGATTCGAAGTCCGACGAGAAACTCCCAAAGTCCGAACTGGCCGCCTGGACGATGGTCTGCAGCCAGCTCCTCAACCTCGACGAAGTCCTTAACAAATAATCGCCATGTCCATCCTCCACGAGTGGAACACCCTCCAGACCCGTCGCCGCTTCCTCGGCACGGGCGCCAACGCCCTCGGCGCCGCCGCGCTCACGAGCCTGCTCGGCCGCACGATGGCCCACGCCGCGCCGGGCGCGATCAGCACGCAGCACCTGCCGAAGGCCAAACGCGTCATCTACCTCCACATGGTCGGCGGCCCCGCCCAGATGGACCTCTTCGACTACAAGCCGAAGATGAAGGAGATGTACGACAAGGACCTGCCCGCGAGCATCCGCAACGGCCAGCGCCTCACGACGATGACCAGCGGCCAGGCCCGCTTCCCCATCGCGCCGTCTAAATATAATTTCTCCCAGTTCGGCCAGTGCGGGATGTGGCTGAACTCCGACCTGCTGCCGAACCTCGGCAAGCACGCCGACGAGATCTGCTGGATGCGCTCCCTCAACACCGAGGCGATCAA
>DBCR01000032.1:0-5857 GCA_002293125.1 Opitutia bacterium UBA953 | reverse complement strand
TTCGTGGTGCTCATCGCGACCCCGACCAACCGTGACCAGGAACAGGCGATCTCCAGCCGCCTGTGGTCCAGCGGCTACCTGCCGGGCGAACACGCCGGCGTCTCGTTCCGCAGCAAGGGCGACCCGATCCTGTTCATCAACAACCCGCCCGGCGTGCCCGACGACCTGCGTAAGCAGACCATCGACGGCATCAACCAGCTCAACCGCCTCAACTACGAGACCGTGGGCGACCCGGAGACCCATACCCGCATCAAGCAGTATGAGATGGCTTTCCGCATGCAGGCCTCGGTGCCCGAACTGACCGACCTCACCAAGGAACCGGAACACATCTTCAAGCTCTACGGAGAGGAAGCCCGCAAGCGCGGCAGCTTCGCCAACAGCGTGCTGATGGCCCGCCGCCTCGTGGAACGCGGCGTCCGCTTCGTCCAGATCTACCACAACAACTGGGACCACCATTCCAACGTCAACGGCCGCATGCCCAGCCAGTGCAAGGACATCGACCAGCCCTGCCACGCCCTCATCGAGGACCTCAAGCAACGCGGGATGTTCGACGACACCCTCATCGTCTGGGGCGGGGAATTCGGCCGCACGATCTACAGTCAGGGCGGACTCACCAAGGAGAACTACGGCCGCGACCACCACCCGCGCTGCTTCTCCATGTGGATGGCCGGCGGCGGCGCCAAGGGGGGCCAGATCTACGGCGAGACCGACGAGTTCAGCTACAACATCGTCAAGGACCCGCTCCCGATCAACGACTTCCACGCCACGGTCCTCCACCTGCTCGGCTACGATCACGAACGTTTCACCTACAAGTATCAGGGTCTGGACCAGAAGCTCACCGGGGTGCTCCCGACCAAGGTCGTCAAGGCTCTGGTCGCCTGATAGGTCTGGAGACAGGGCCGTATACTGGGCTAGGTTAACCCCTAGCCCTTCTTATTTTCTGACCGTTTCACTAGCCCTGGCCCTATCCCCAGCCATACCCTTTTCCACCTTTGCACTTTTGCACCTTTGCACTGTATCTTCCCCACCCCACCCCATGCGCCCCCTTAGCCGCTCCTTCTGGCCAACTGGCCGACTGATCCACTGGTCCGCTTGTCTGCTCTGCCTCATGGCAGGATCTCTCGCCGCCGCCGACGACGCGACCTGGCTGCAGACGAAAGGCACCCTGATCTTCCATGACGCCTTCGAGCGCGAGGAGACGGGCAACCGGGCCAAGGACATCGGCAACGGCTGGAACAGCGCCACGGCCGACCGCGTACCCCAGATCAAGCAGGCCGACCTGGACGCCGGCATCATGAAGATCGCCAGCGCGACCAAGGAAGCAGGCCACGCCGCGCACATCCACCACGACGCCGGCTTCGCCGACGGCGGCGTGATCGTCCGCTTCAAGTTTCCCGGGATCAACAAGGCCGAAGGCCTGCAGCTGGGCTTCGTCGACCGCGAACTGAAGGGCGTCCACGCCGGCCATATGTGCTACGCCATCCTGTCGCCGACCTCGCTCGTGCTCAAGGACAGCATGACGGGCGAGATGAACCTCGCCCTGCGCAAGCAGCGTGCCGACGCCGCGGCGGCCAAGCAGAAACTCCCGGCCGAAGCCGAAGCTCTGCTCAAGAAGAAGAGCCTCAGCACGCCCTTCAAGACCGACAAAGCCTGGCACGTGCTCACCCTCGTCACCGAAGGCGACGAACTCCGCTTCTCGCTCGACGGGAAGCTGATCGCAAAGCACCGCTCCGAAGGTTATGCCCATGACCCGAAGCGCTGGTTCAGTTTCCTCGTCGGCTCGACGGTCTGGATCGACGACGTGAAAATTTATAAAGTACGCTGAGCGATGAGACTCCTCGGCATCGAAGGCGGCGGCACCCGTACCTCGGCCTTACTGGTCGAAGGTACGGATACCGTCCTCGCCTCCTTAGCCGTCGGTCCCGGCAACCTCCGCCTCCTCGGCGCCGAAGAACTCGCCGCCCTGCTCGCAGCCATCCGCGAACGGCTGCCCTCCCCGCCGGACCGCATCGGCGTCGGCATGGCCGGCGTCCGCACCGACGCAGACCGCGAACGCCTGCGGCACGCCGTGGCGACCACCTGGCCGGGCGTCCCTACTGCCGTCGGCGACGACCTCATCCTAGCCCTGGAAGCCGGCGAATGGCCGACCGATTGCGCCGCCCAAGTGCTCCAGCTCAGCGGTACGGGCTCCTGCTGCCTCGGACGTCAACGCGACGGCCGTACGGTCAAGGTCGGCGGCCGCGGCCACATCATCGGCGACCGCGGCAGCGCATGCGACATCGCCGTGCACGCCCTGCGCTCGACGGTCACGATCTCCGACATCGACGCCGACTGGCCACGCCTCGGCGCCGACATGCTGGCGTTCCTGCAGATGAACGATCCGGAATCGCTCATCGAATGGTCGATGAACGCGAGCAAGGCCGAAATCGCCTCGCTCGCCCGGGTCGTCTTCGAAGCCGCATCCTTGCGTCAGGACGAAATCGCCTTGGCTATCCTGCGCCGCGCCTCGGAACGCCTCAGTAAGGATGCCGTCCACTGCGCCGCTCGCGTGGCCAAGCCGGGCGAGAAGGTGCAGTTCCTCCTCAACGGCTCGACGCTCCTGAAGAACGGATGGTTCGCCGACGAAGTCACCGCCAAGATCCTCGCCGCCCGCCCGGGCAGTGAAGTCGCCCGCCTAGCCCGCCCTGGTACCTGGGGCGCCATCGCCATGGCCCGTCAGGCTGGCACGCAGGCTGAGCCAAAGAGCGTCGCCACGCCGACCGAGGCCAAATCCACCAGCTGGCGCCCCGTCGCAAGCGCGCCGACCGAAGGCCGAAATCCGAAATCTGCTGGCTTCGCGGAGATGCCCATCGCAGAAGCGATCAAGCTCATGCTTGCCGAAGACGCGACGCTTCCCGCCAAGGTCCTCGCGGAAAGCGCCCACCTCGAATGGACGGTCGAAGCCGTCGCCAAGGCCTTCGCCTCCGGGGGCCGTCTAATCTACTGTGGTGCTGGCACGAGCGGACGACTCGGCGTGCTCGACGCGAGCGAATGCCCGCCGACCTTCCGCACCCCGGCCTCGCTCGTCCAAGGCATCATCGCCGGCGGACGCCAGGCGCTCTGGAGCGCCGTCGAAGGCGCGGAGGATGATGAGGCCGCGGGCGTCCGCTCCATCGCTTCCCGCTCGGTGACCGCACAGGATGTCGTCATCGGCATCTCGGCCAGCGGCCACGCGCCCTTCATCTGGGGCTGCCTCGCCGAGGCCCGCCGACGCGGCGCCAAGACCATCCTCGTCGCCTGTAACCCGGCCTACCGTGACCATCCCCTGCTCGACCGCGCGATCCTCCCCGACACCGGTCCCGAAGTGCTCACGGGCTCGACCCGACTCAAGGCCGGCACGGCGACGAAGCTCGTCCTGAACCTCATCACGACCCTCGCCCTCGCCCGTTCGGGTAAGGTGATGAGCAACCTGATGATCGACCTCCATCCGTCGAACTCGAAGCTGCGCGGACGCGCGGTCCGCATCGTCCGCGACCTGACCGGCGCCGACGAAGCCGCCGCCCGCAAAGCACTCGAGTCCAACGGCTGGGTCATCCGTCAGGCCGTGTCCACCCTCACGGGTAAGGCCTAACAAAGCTGGGCCGCTCCTCAGCGTGACGGCACGCTATCTCCGTCGACCCAGGCCGAAGGAATCAGGACTTGGCGGGGCACCGCGGGTACGCCGCGCTCGAAGCGCGACATCTGGACGGCCAGCAAGTCCACCGCAGCGGCGGCGACATGCGGCCGACGCTGATCGATGCCTGCATACCCGGACATGGAAGGAACCCAATCGTACGAAACGAAAGCGATGTCTTCAGGCATGCGCAGCCCCATGCCCTTGATCCACCGAGGAGCGTGCGTATCCATCGAGATGACCACGTCCGGGTCGTGACGGCGAATCCAGGCGGAGAAGAGGTCACGTCCCTGCTCGATCTCATGGGGTAGCTCCAGGAACGGGACGCGTTCCTCCGCCGTGAGGTCCTGATGCAGACTGAAGAGGCCGCCGGTGAAGGCGGACTGACTGCGCCCGACGATCCATTTCGTGAGCGCCACCCCGATACGCCGGTAGCCGAGCGCCCGCAGACGCTCGAACGCCAGCAACATGCCGCCCATGACGTTGCCGCCGGCCATATGCAGGGAGGGACTGCTCATCGCGTAGCCGAAGGTGACCGCCGAAAATGACTCGAAATCGATGTCCGCACAGGCGAGCCGCTTGCTCATCGGCGAAACGATCAGCCCCTCGATGCCGCGGGCCCTCAGGATCCGGACCAGCTTGCGCGGCGTGAGGCCATCGCGCCCCAGCCAGAACTCCTCCGCCGAGAAACCGTGGGATACGGCTTGCGCCCGAATATCCTCAAGCGAGACATACTGGTAAGACGGCCCGAGCAGGCCGTCCTGCGGATAATACTCCCGGATGACGGCGATCGTCGCGCCGCCCGGAGCCTTCAACATGCGCATCGCCTGAGCCAGACGCGGATCCAGGCGGTAGCCCGTCAGCCGGACGGCGGATAAAACCTTGGTCCTGACGGCCGCGGATGTCCGGGGATCGTTACGCAAGACCCGCGAGACGGTCATCGCCGAGACGCCCGCCGCCGCCGCGACCCCCCGCATCGTGTTTTGCACCTTGGCCATTATGTTACAGTAACACGATTCCCATGGAATTAAACATCGAACTACGGCATGGCGTGGTAAAATGGACCTGCCCCATGAAACTCACCCTCCCCCTCCTCGCCGCATTGCTGCTCACCCCGCTATTTGCGCTCGATCAGGCGACGCTCGACCTCGCCCTCGAGCCGCCGGTGCTCAACACGAACCCCGGACCGGAATACGCCGACGCCAATCGTCCCGGCAACATGATCATCGGCCTAGACCGTACGCCGAAGGGCCGGCTCTGGGCCGCCTGGATCGGCAACGGCGACAGCGCCAACGGCTTCCTGATGCTGGCGTCCTCCGACAACGGCGGGAAGAGCTGGTCCAAGCCGCGACTGGTCATCGACCCGACCGACCTACCCGGCAAACCGAACCGCCGCACGCTCGTCGGCAACCTCTGGACCGACCCGCAGGGTCGCCTCTGGTGCTTCTTCGACCAGAGCCTAGGCTACTTCGACGGACGCGGCGGCGACTGGGTCACGCGTTGCGATAACCCCGATGACGCGAACCCGACGTGGTCCGCGCCGGTGCGCATCGCCGACGGCTGCACGCTCAATAAGCCGACGGTCCTCGCCAACGGCGATTGGCTCCTGCCGGTCTCCCTCTGGACCCGCGACCGTATCGGCCCTTGGAACCGCGACTTCCCGGACGTGGCGACCTTCCGCGACCACCACCGCGACCTTGACGCGATCCGCATGGCCAACGTCTACGCGTCAACGGACCAAGGTAAGACCTGGACCCGTCGTGGCGGCGTGACCTTTCCGGGCACCGATTTCGACGAACACATGATCGTCGAACGTAAGGACGGTTCGCTCTGGATGCTGGCCCGCGCGGGCAAAGGCATCAGTGAAAGCACCTCGACCGACGGTGGCCGCACCTGGACCTCGCCCACGGATTCACCGATCCGTAACCCCAAGGCCCGCTTCTTCCTGCGCCGACTGGCATCCGGCAACCTGCTAATCGTGAAGAACGGTCCGATTAACGTCCAGCTACCGCGCCGCTCCAGCCTCATGGCTTTCATCTCGAAGGATGACGGTAAGACCTGGGGCCCGGGCCTCCTGCTCGACGACCGCTCCTCGGTCTCCTACCCCGACGGCTTCCAGGCTCCGGACGGCACGATCCACATCCTTTACGACTGGAACCGCCACACCGACGCCGAGATCCTGCTCACGAAGTTCACGGAAGAGGA
>DBCR01000039.1 GCA_002293125.1 Opitutia bacterium UBA953 | reverse complement strand
TCAAACAAATCCTCCGACCGGCCGCGGAGGTTCTTATCCCTGAAAAGACTCTGCAATCATCCGAAAAGCATGGATTGGCGGGGGTGCGCGACGACATTAGCGCCACGGCCCCCTAATCTCTGGACACCCTTGTGCAGCCTGTCTTCCTTGTCCCTATTCCTATGCGCTGGACCCGACTTCCTGAAACTCCCAACGCCCCCGGCTTCGGCGGTGCTTTCGTGGGCACCTCCGGCGACCTGCTCCTTTGCGGCGGTGGCTCCAACTTCCCCGACAAGCCGGCCTGGGATGGCGGCGTCAAGGTCTGGCATGACGAAGTCTTCTCCCTCGCCAGCACCCGCTCCAAGAAGTGGGCGAGCCTCGGCAAGCTGCCACGCCC
The DNA here is from genome assembly GCA_002293125.1 of Opitutia bacterium UBA953. Lineage (GTDB taxonomy): Bacteria > Verrucomicrobiota > Verrucomicrobiia > Opitutales > UBA953 > UBA953. Next base: position 9,531 of record DBCR01000039.1, on the reverse strand, counting down.
TTGCGGCTACGGCGTCAGTGTCTCGATCCGCCAAGGCCTCCTGATGATCGGCGGCGCCGACTCGCATCGCCATTACGCTGATTGCTACACGCTGTCGGTCGAAGAAGGCGAACTCAAGGTCCGCCCCTTCCCCTTCCTGCCCCGCCCGCTCGCCTATGCGACCGGCGCGCTCGTCGGCAGCAAAGTCATCGTTGCGGGCGGGACCGAACGCCCGGACGCCACCGCGGCCTCCTCCAGCGCCTTCGCCATCGACCTCGCCAATCTCAACGCCGGCTGGAAAGAGCTCCCGCTCTGCGCCGGGTCCGGCCGCATGCTTGCCCAATCCGCTGGCACGAAGGATACGTTCTTCCTCTTCGGCGGCGTCGCGCTGAGCCCCGGAGCCAAGGGCGTCGAACGCGAATTCCTTTCCGACTGTCACGCCTTCACCCTCGGCAAGGAATGGCGCCGTCTCTCCGCGATGCCCCGCCCGATCGCCGGAGCACCGTCACCCTGTCCGGTCTTCGATAACGAGATTCTCGTGCTCGGTGGGGACGACGGGAAACTCGCCGGTAAGGTCGAAGCTTCTAAGCACCCCGGCTACGCTAAGTCGGTCCTCGCTTACGATAAGTCTACCGACACCTGGACCGAAGCCGAAGGAGGTTCGGCCAACGTCCTCTCGACCGCTTGCACGAAGTGGTCCGGCGGCTATGCGCTGACCAACGGCGAACTTCGTCCGTTCGTCCGCTCCGCCGAAGGCTGGTTGCTCCGCCCGGAATAAGCTTTGGGGCTGGCAGGACGCCGGAAAGGGACTAAAAAAGTCCACCCTGGCGCATGCTCCGCCTTACCCCATTACTCGGCCTCCTTGCGGCGCTCGCTTGTGCGCAGGCTGAGCCGTTGCCGGATCTGCCTGACCCACTTGGCCGTGCCGGCATGATGGCGGCCGTCCTGCGCGAAGCGGACGGCAGCGAAGTCATCGTAGCCACGGGCGGCACCAACTTCCCGGACAAGATGCCTTGGCAAGGTGGCCAGCGAAAATACCACAAGGACATCCTCAAACTCGCGCGCAAGGACGGCGTCTGGAGCTGGAGTAAAATCGGCGAGCTCTCCGAAGGGCTGGTCGGCGCGGCGTTCTGCGCGACGCCTAGGCGCGACGGATTAGTCATCGCCGGCGGAGCTTCGGCCGAGGGACATCGCGCCGACGTCTGGCTCGTCGGACTGGATGGCAAGGTCACCCGCTTCGCCGAAAGCATGACCCGCCCGCGCGCCTACGCCGGCTTCACCTCGGCGAACGGACATCTGATCGTCATCGGAGGCATCGCCCGACCTGAGGACACCGCCGCCATCGCCACGCTGACTTCACTCGACCTCGACGACCCCGATAAACCTTGGCGCACGACCGACGCCGACCCGAGCTACGGACGGATCATCCCGCTCGTGGGTTCGGGGCTAGGCAAACTCGTCTGGGGCGGCGGCTGCTCGCTCTCGGAAAAGGACGGCAAGCCGTTCCGCAGCTACCACGAGAACCTAGCCTTCCAGTCATCGCTCGACGCTGGCAACCGCTTCCACGGCCTGCCTCACGCACTCGCCGGCGCCGCCGGGCCGGGCGTAGCGACGGCGACGCACCTTTTCTTCGTGGGCGGCGACGACGGCACCCAATACGGCCATCCGTACGAAACGCACACGGGGCTGGCACGTCGCATTCTCGTCATGGATCTCGAGTCCTTCGAGGTGACCGACCTCGGCGAATGGCCGCACCCCGTCGCGGTCGCGCCGCTCCTAAGACTCGGCGACGACCTCGTCACCGTGAGCGGCGAAGTGCGCCCCGGCGTCCGCACGCCCAAGCTCACCCGCTGGCCGATCCCGGCTAAATATCGATGAACGAAACTCCTTCCGCCTCCCGTACGGCATGGCTGGTCGTCATCCTGCTCATCCCGGTCGCATTGCTCAACTACCTCGACCGTCAGCTCGTGGCCACGATGCAGAAGTCGATCATGGGCGACGTCAGCGGCATCCGGAGCCAGGAGCAGTGGGGGCACATGCTGGCCTGGTTCAAATGGACCTACGCGCTGGCCAGCCCCTTCGCCGGCTACGTCGCGGACCGCTTCGGCCGACGCCACGTCATCGCGCTCAGCCTGCTCGTCTGGTCGGCCGACACCTGGGTGACGGGTTATGTGCAGACTTATGACCAGCTCCTCTGGACGCGCGCCATCATGGGCCTGAGCGAGGCGTTCTACATCCCGGCGGCGCTTGCGCTGATCGCGGACCATCACCTGAGCGCGACGCGTTCGCGCGCCGTCGGCCTGCATCAAATCGGCATCTACCTCGGCGTCATGCTGGGCAGCGTCGGCGGCTACGTGGCGGACGACCCGGCCCTCGGCTGGCGCTGGGCCTTCGCCGCGCTGGGACTGGCGGGCGTCGGCTATGCGCTGCCGCTCTGGTGGTGGCTCCGCGAAGCCCCGCGCAAGCCCGACGCGCCGACCGCCGGCGCCCCGCTGGCCGCGGCGGGCGAACTCCTGCGCGACCGCAACTTCCAGCTGCTGCTGCTCTACTTCACCCTGCCCGCGCTGGCCGGCTGGGTCGTGCGCGACTGGATGCCCAGCGTGCTGCGCAAGGAACTCGGCCTCACGCAGGGCCTCGCCGGCGTGAGCGCCGTGGTCTGGTGGCAAGGGGCCGCCATCGCGAGCGCGCTTTTCGGCGGCTGGCTCGCGGACCGGTGGATGCGCCAGAGCCTGCGCGGCCGCCAGAAGGTCAGCGCCCTCGGCATGGCGCTCATCGCGCCGGCGTTGCTCGGGGTCGGCATCGTCATCGACCTCGGCTCGCTCCCGCTCGCGATCTTCTTCCTGGTGCTGTTCGGGCTCGGGTGGGGCCTGTTCGATGGCAACAATATGCCGATCCTCGCCCAGATCGCGCGTCCCGAGCGACGCGCCACGGGCTACGGCCTGATGAACCTCGCCAGCATCTCCTGCGGCGGGCTCTCCGACGTCGGGTTCGGCTGGCTGCGCGACCATCACGTCCCCCTGAACCTTATCTTCGCCGGGTTCGCCGCCGTGGCTTGTCTCTCCGCCTGGCTCGTCCTTAGGATCAGGCCCGTCTCCGAAGACCTGCGCTGAATCCGATGTCCGCCTTCACGTTCCATGGCCTCTGCCCGGCCACCCACACGCCGTTCCACGGGGACGGCCGCCTGAACCTCGACGTCGTGGAGCGCCAGGCCGCCCATCTGCTCGCCCGGCGGATCGACCGCGTGTTCATCGGCGGCACGACCGGCGAAAGTGCCTCGCTCACGGTGGCCGAACGGCTCGCCCTCGGCGACCGCTGGGCCGCGGTCGCCCGCGCGACCGGCATCAAGGTCGTCGTCCACGTCGGCGCGCAGTGCCTCGCAGACGCCGCGGAACTCGCCGCCCAGGCGCAGCGCAACCAGGCGAGCGCGGTGTCGATGATCGCGCCTTCCTATTTCAAGCCCCGGACGCTCGACGACCTCGTCGCCAGCTGCGCCCAGGTCGCGGCAGCGGCGCCCGGCCTGCCGTTCTATTATTACGACATCCCGGCGATGACCGGCATCGCCGGCTTCCCGGTCGACGACTTCCTGCGCGCGGCCGCACCGCGCATCCCGAACCTGGCGGGCGTCAAATATTCCAATCCTGACCTCGGGGCCTACCTCCTCGGCAAGCGCCTCCACGGCGGCAAGTATGACCTGCCGTGGGGCATCGACGAATACTTCCTCGCGGCGCTGACGATGGGCGCGCAGGGCGGCGTCGGCAGCACGTACAACTTCGTGCCCGGCCCGCTCCAACGCATGATGGCCGCCTTCCCGCAAGGGGACCTCGCGACCTGCCAGCTCGAACAGGACCGCCTGATGCGGGTGATTCGCATCGTCGCCCGCCGTGGTTACATGGGCTGCGCGAAGGCGCTGATGACACACCTCGGCGTGCCCGTCGGCCCCGCCCGCCTGCCCAATGGCAATCCCGACGATGCGGGCGTCAAGGCGATGCTGGACGAACTCGACGCCATCGGCTACTTCTCATGGAAAGACTGATCCTGCTACTCGCTGCGCTCGCCATCGCGACGCCGGCTTTCGCCCAGCCCACGCTCGTGGGCGACGCCCCCGTGGCCGTGTTCGAGGCCAAGAAGAACCTCCCGCACGCGTCCGTGCGCATTCCTTCGCTGCTCCGCACGAAGAAGGGTACGCTGATCGCCGTGGCCGAAGCGCGCGAGAAGGCGACGGACCAGGCCGGCAATGACCTCGTCATCGCGACGTCCCGCGACGACGGCGTCAACTGGTCGAAGCCCCGCGTGGCCTACGACCAAGGCAAGGACAGCTGCAACAACCCGACGCTGGTAGAAGACGAGCTCATCGGCCGGGTCTACCTTTTCTTCCAGACCTTCCCCGCGGGCAGTCATGAGTTCGGCGGCCTGCCGGTCGGCGACGCCCCGGAAGGGACGCGTATCCGCGTCATCGCCTCCGACGACGAAGGCGTGTCATGGTCGCGGCCCGCGGACCTGACGAAGGACCTCAAGCCGGCGGACGCGGTGACCACGGCTTCCGGCCCGGGCATCGGCATCAAGCTGAAATCCTTGCGGCACGCCGGCCGCCTGGTGATTCCGTTCAACTCGCAGGACAAGAAGAAGAACTTCGTCAACTGGGTGGCGTACAGCGACGACGGAGGTCGCACCTGGCACCGTGGCGGCAACGTCCCCCAGGACGGGGGCCGGCAGCTCAACGAAGTCCAGGTCGCCGAAGCGCGCGACGGCACCCTCTACCTGAATTCCCGCCGCTGGAAGGGCTCCGCCTTCCGGAAGGTGGCGTGGTCGCAGGACGGCGGCCAGACCTGGAGCCCGGCGACGGACGAAGCCGCCCAGCCCGATCCGACCTGCCAGGCGTCGTTGCTCCGCATCGACGATGGCGCCAAGAGCCGCTTCTATTTCCTCAATCCGGCCGGCAAAGGCCGCGCCAACGGCACGCTCCGGCGCTCGGACGACGGCGGCAAGACGTGGACCCAATCGACGCTGCTCTTCCCTGGCCCGTTCGCGTACAGTTCCATGGCGCCCGTCAAAGGCGGACTGGGCGTGCTCTACGAACCCAACAGCAACACGACGGTGCTCTACCGTCGCGTCGCGCTCGAAACAGCCGCCGGCCGTTGAGCCGCGCGCTCAGAAGGCGCCTTCGAGCATCTGCCAGCAGAGCAGCTTCTGACGGGGCAGATGGAAAGGCCCCTTCCACATGCCGCCCTTGAGCTCCGTCGTCGGCCGGCCTTGCCGATCCAGGTAGCCGTACCACTCGCCGTGCTCACGGTCGGGGAAATGCGCATAGGCCCAGTCATGCGTCTGCCGGTGCATCTCGGCGTACTTCGCGTCGCCGGTCATGAGGTGAGCGAGCAAGGTCGCGATGATGGCCTCGTTATGCGGCCACCAGAATTTCATGGAGTGCCAGTATTCCTGGATCGGCTTGCCGTGAACGTCGGCGAAATAGCGGATGCCGCCGTGCTCACGGTCCCAACCGCGCTCCCACATGTAGTCGAGCATGGCGAGGCCGAGCTGTTTCAGCTTCGCATCGTCGGCGCGACGCGCCTCGCGGAGCACGAACCATGCGGCCTCGATGGCATGTCCGGGATTGAGGAGTCGGCCGTCGAAATGATCGAGGAACTCGCCGGACGGACCGACGACCTCCATCACCGCGCGCAGGTCGGGTTTCACGAAGTCCCGGGCGATCTCATCGATGGCCTCGCGGGCCCACTGGCTGAGCGTGCGTCCGAGCACCGTCACGTCGCCGAGGTCGGCGCGTAGGTCCTGCGCCGTGACCAAGGTCATCATCAGCGGAGCGAGGCCCTTCATCGGCCGGGTCTCCGGGGAGACCTTCGGGGCGATGCGACCCGGTTCCCGCTGGTAGCGGAGGAAAGTCTCATAGGCCGCCAAGGCGCGCTCCTTCCACTTGGCCTGCCTGGTCGCGCGATGCACGGCGCCGTAGCCGATCGCGGCGAAACATTCGCTGAAGACATAGCGGCGCATGCGCAACGGGTCGCCCTCGGCGGTGACGGTGAAATGCAGCTTGCCGGAGAGGTCGGCGCAACGGTCTTGCAGGAAGTCGGCGCACGACAACGCCGCCGCGAGCCACTCAGGACGCGGCTCGACGGTATTGTAGAGAGTGGCGAAGGTCCAGGCCGCGCGGCCCTGGAACCAGACGGACTTATCGGAGTCGAGCAGTTCGCCTTTTCGGCCGAGAGCGGTATGGATGCCGCCATGCGTGCGGTCGAGGCCGTGCTTCAGCCAGAACGGGATGACGTCCTGCAAGAGCCCGTCCCGATAGGTGCGGATGAGCTCGGCCCGTCGCTGCTCAAGATAAGGGGTCACGGAGATGATGCTGGAACCCGGGCGGGCCGCGTCAACGCCCGGCCTCCGGCTCCACCACGAAGGGCTCCGCAGACGGCGCGTCCCCGTAGTAATGTCGGATGAGCCCGGCCAGGTGCTCTTTGACGTCCTCGGGCAGGAACGCCCCGAAGTAGATCTCCTTGCCCTGCGAGGCGACGACGACTGCGTCCACCGGCTGCTTATTCTGCTTGGAGCCCCGGAAGGCCAAAGTGACCTTCACCGCTTCGCCGGCGGGCAAGGTCGACGTCCAGCCGAGATAGGGCAGGATCCGCCAACGCAGGGTCACGAGCTCATCGGTCAGCATCAGCCGATAGCGCGCGAGGGTGAAAGCAAAGCCGACCAGGAAGAACGGCACGTAGAAGAGCGCCAGCAGGGCGAAGTGCCACCAGTCAGGCTGCGTGACCATCCGACCGTTCATCTTGAGCGAACCTTGGGACAACCCGTAGAAAAGAGCGACGCAGTGGACGCTGGTGAAGATCAGCCAGAACCAGCCGAACCAAGTCCCGAGCCGCACGCCGTAGGTGACGCCTTGAAAGCCGGACTCGACCTTCACTTTCGGATGGCCGCGGGCCACCTCCTCGTCCGTCAGGAGCTTGGCCTCGCGTCCGGCCGCCATCGACGCCTGCCGGGCTTCCGCCTCGGCCTTCAAGCGGGCGAATTTGGCCAGAAAATCATCGCGTAGTCCCATGTGTCTGTTTGGATTGAAGCGCCCGCCTCAGGCGGTGCGAGGAAGTTCCTCGGAGCCGTTATAGTAGTGGTCGATGAGGATGGCCAGGCGGACACGTTCGGCGTGGTTCAGGTCGTCGCCAAGCGCGATCTCGGCGTCGCCCGAACCCACGACCACGGACAACTGCGCATAGGAGCCATGCTTCCCGCTCAGCCGGGCGCCCCGGTAGGCGAGCCCCACGCGGACTTCGGCGACGAGCGGCAGCCGCCACTCCTTATTGAGGCGACCGAAGACAAGGCGACGGACCACCAAGGCGTCGTCGTCGAAGATCAGTTCGTGCCTGCGCATGATCATCCGCAGAGGGAAGTAGACCACCGCGGCGGAGGGCAGCAGGAAGAGCAAACTGGCGTAAAGGAACGGGTGGTCCGTACGGTCGACCAGCTCGAAGGTCATGACGAAACACATCACCACGCCCACCAGCATCGAGCCCACGAGCAGCAACCAATTGCCGGTGCCGATGACGTCCGAACGCAGCGCCCATCCGTCGGCGCGCGACTCCTGCCCAGGCAAGGGTTTGACCAATTCAGCGTGGTGCCCTGGCAGGATACGCAGGCCCTTCGTGGCGACGGCCAGATACTCCTTCTCCGAGCGAGCGGCGCACCACTGCTCGCATTCGATCAGCTGCTCGGCCAAGGGCTTGGCGTCGGACATAGGCCGACCCTAATCGCAACCACCCGGCCGTCCAGCCAACGCTGGCTTGAACCAGCGGGCATTCTGGCTGTCCATAGGACAACCCCATGCGAAACCTCCTCGCCCTCCTGTTCCTGCCCTTGGCCGCCCTGGCCGACGGCGCCAAATACTCCGTGAGCTATCCAGCCTCGGACAAGCCCGGCGAACTCATCTTCCCCACCACCTATAAGCTCTGGATCCCGGAGGGCGTGAAGACCGTCCGCGGTATCATCGTGCACCAGCATGGTTGCGGCAACGGCTCCAACAAAGGCGCGGTGACCGCGGCCGACGACCTTCACTGGCAAGCACTCGCCCGCAAATGGGACTGTGCGCTGGTCGGCCCAGTGATCGGTGAGCCTGACAAGGCCAACTGCCGGATGTGGTGCGACCCGCGTAATGGCTCCGACAAGACCTACCTGCAGGCCCTCGCCGACCTCGCCAAGCAGACCGGCCACCCCGAGATCGCGACCGCTCCGTGGTGCCTGTGGGGCCATAGCGGCGGCGGCTTCTGGGCCAGCATCATGCAGGCGAAATACCCCGAGCGCATCGTCGCCATCTGGTTCCGCTCCGGCACGGCCTACCCCTACTGGCGGAAGCCCGAGGAACCGACCAAGGAGCGCGCGATTCCTGAAGTCGTCCTCCCGCCCGCTGCCTACGAAATCCCGATGATGGCGAACCCTGGCGCGAAGGAGAACGGCGACAAGCGCTTCAATACCGCGTGGACCGGCTCGCTCGCGATGTTCAAGGACTACCGTGCCAAGGGTGCGCCGATCGGCTTCGCGCCGGACCCCCTCACCTCGCACCAGACCGGCGATCAGCGTTACGCCTCCATCGCATTCTTCGATGCCTGCCTTGCCCTGCGCTTACCTGCGTCCGGCAACATCCTCCGCAAGATCGACCAGTCGAAGGGCTGGCTCTCCTCTCTCCTCGGCAACGAGGCCAAGCCTGCGGGCGAATACGCCGGCGACAAGGCGGAGTCCAACTGGCTGCCTGACGCGGCCTTCGCCAAGGCTTGGACGGAATACGTGAAGACCGGCGCGACGAACGACACCACCCCGCCGCCCGCGCCCTTCAACGTCGCGGCCAAGGCCATCGCTGAAGGCGTCGAAGTGACGTGGGATGCGCATGCCGACCTTGAGAGCGGCATCCGTCAGTTCCTCGTCAAGAAGGGCGGCCAAGTCGTCGGACGAGTGCCGGAGAAACTCACCAACCCCTTCGGTCGCCCGCTCTTCCAAGGCATGAGCTATGGCGACACCCCGACGCTACCGCTCGCGCAGATGCGCTTCGTCGACAAAGGCGCTAAGGCTGGCGCGAAGTATGAGATCGTCGCGGTGAACTCCGCCGGCCTCGAGTCGAAGTAAGCGCCGCGCAGACGGACAACAAAAAGGGCCGCCCATCGGGCGGCCCTTCGTTTTGCCTGCGACCAAGGCTTACTGGCCCCAGGTGCAGGTGTTGCCGGCGTAGATGGCGCGGTTGCCGAGTTCCTGCTCGATGCGGAGGAGCTGGTTGTACTTGGCGACGCGGTCGGAGCGGCAGAGGGAGCCGGTCTTGATCTGGCCGGCGTTGAGGCCGACGGCGATGTCCGCGATGGTGGCGTCTTCCGTCTCACCGGAGCGGTGCGAGATGATGGCGGAGTAGCCGGCGCGCTGGGCCATGGAGACGGCGTCGAAGGTCTCGGTGAGGGAACCGATCTGGTTCACCTTCACGAGGATCGAGTTGGCGGTCTTGGTCTTGATGCCGCGGGAGAGGAACTCGGTGTTGGTGACGAAGAGGTCGTCGCCGACGAGCTGGGT
>DBCR01000049.1 GCA_002293125.1 Opitutia bacterium UBA953 | reverse complement strand
GTCGGGCGCCCTTGATTCACTAGCTCTGAGAAGGCTCAGAGTTCAGTGACGACGATGTTGCGGAACCAGCAGGGATCGCCGTGCTCGGTGAGCATCAGCTTGCCGTGGCCGGGGCCGAAATCCTTCTTGTTCTTGAATTTGCTCTTGGCGATGGCGGCCTTCCATTCTTCGGACTTGGTATCGGCCGAGGCGCAGGGCTTGCCGTTGAGGAAGTGTTCGATCTTGCCGTCCTTCACCACGACGCGGCTCTGGTTCCATTCGCCGATGGGCTTCATGGCCTTATCCTTGGCCGAGTCGATGATGTCGTAGATCGAGCCGGTGTTGCGGTTGCCGCCCTTGAGTCCGTCCGGGTGGCCGTTGTCGTCGATCATCTGATATTCGATGCCGAGCCACTCGCCCTTGCCCTTGGCGTCTTTGATGTTGGTGAGCCAATACTTGATGCCATTATTGCCCTTGGCTTCGAGGCGCCATTCCCAGGTCAGTTCGAAGTTCGTGTACTCCTTCTTGGAGATCAGCGCGCCGGTACCCTTCTGGGCGGAGAGGTGGATGACGCCGCCTTCTTGGGTCTTCCAGCCGCCGGCAGGCGCGCCGCCGTTGAGGTCGGTAAAGTCAGCGAGCGTGAGGGTGGCCTTTTCGCCGGCGAAAAGCGTGCCGGTGGCGAGCAGGGCGAGGAGCAAGGATTTCATGGGGAGGCTTTGTATATGGGAAGTATTCCGACGGATTTGAAGTCCTTTATCGGTGGTCAGGGCAGGACCTTGATTTCCTTGAGCCAAAGCAAGGATTCCGCCTGCCACTTGTCCCAAGACGGGCCCTTGTAGCCGTTGAGGCCATGGCCGCCGTTGGGGAGTTCGACGAGGCGGGTCGGGAGGCCGGCCTTCTGCTGGGCCTCGTAGAACATACGGCTGTTCTCGATGCCCACGAGCTTGTCATCGATCGCGTGCGCCAGGAAGGCGGGCGGGGTGCCGGCCTTCACGTGCCTCTGGGTCGAGAAGTAATCCGACAGGCCGGCGGCGGGCGTCTCTCCCATGAGGTTCTTCTTGGAGCCGCGGTGGACGCCTTCGTCCATGCTGATGACCGGGTAGATGAGGATCGAGAAATCCGGGCGGCTGCTCTGGCCGGTGATGGCGTCAGGCGCGCGCGTCTCGATGGTCTCGAAGTGTACGGTCGCGGTCGAGGCCAGGTGGCCGCCCGCGGAGAAGCCGATGATACCGATTTTCTTTGGGTCGATCTTCCAAGACGTGGCGTTCGCCCGGACCGTGCGGATGGCCTGCTGCGCGTCGAGCAGCGGGACGTAAGGGCGTCCGGCGGGCAGGCGGTATTCGAGGACGATGCCGGCGACACCGTGGGCGTTGAGCCAAGCGGCGATGCCGTGGCCTTCTCCCTTGGTCACTAGTCCGCCGTAGCCGCCGCCGGGGCAGATCACGATCGCCGCGCCGTTAGGCTTCTCGGGCAGGTGTACCGTAAGCTTCGCCTTCGAAGAGTCGGAGAACTTGCCGTCGCCTTCAGGAGCGTCGCCTTTCCAGAGCGGAAGGGTTTCGGCGGCGAAGGCCGACGTAGTGAACGCGAGGAGAGCGAGGAGGCGCATGGGGTTTAAGGGGGTTGGGGTAGGGGTAGGTTTAAGGGCGTAGCGCGGGGTAGGCAGGCACAAAAAAGCCCCGGAGGTCCGGGGCTTTGAGTGATAGCCTGACGGCTTACTTGCCGAAGCCGGCGGAGGGCTTGCCGTCGGCCTCGAGCTTGCCGGCGGACCAGAGCACGGCGCGAGCGACGAGGTCGAGGTAGCGGGCGTCTTCGACGGTGGCGTTGTTATGGCCGATCGTGGTGCTGAAGATGCGGGTCTTCTTGGGGCCGAACTCGTTGGTCCAGGCGACGATGGCGTTGGCTTCGGTGGCCGGGGTGACCTTGCCCTTCTTGTCCTTCTTCTCCGGGATCTTCTGGAGGCCGGTGGCGAGGGTCTTGGCGCCCAGGACCTGGACGTTGTTGTAGAGCTCTTCGTTGATCGTGGTCCAGTCGGCGAGGCCCGTGGTGATCGGGTGGGACTTGTCGGTGAACGTGATGGCTATGGGCTGCTGCGGGCCGTGGCCGGTGGACTGGAGGCCGAGCATCTCGTACCAGCTGGCGTTGTCATCGCCGGCCTTCACGGGCGTACGATAGTTGCCCCAGCGGTAGCTGTGCATGGCGCAGTGAAGGTTCACGGCGGGCAGGCCGTTCTTGTGGGCGTTGACGATGTTGGCGACGTAGGCCTGGTCGGTGATGTCGGCGGCGCACTCGTCGTGGACGACGACGTCGAAGTTCTTGCCCCAGTCCGGGCTCTTGAAGAGCTCGAAGAGCGGCTTGGTCGACTTGGTCGGGTCGTAGGCGACTTCGACGGTGGCGTTCACGCGGGCTTCGATGCCCTTCTTCAGGACTTCTTTCTGCGTGGCGTAGTCGTGGCAGCAGCCACCGGCGACGACGAGGACGCGGAGAGGCTTCTGCTCGGCCGAGAGCGAGGTGGTCAGGCCGGCGAGGAGTGCCAGCGCGATTAGGGAACGGAGTTTCATTGGGGTGTTTGAGATAAAGGGCGGGGTCAGGGGGCTGGGCAAAAGAAAACTTACTTCTTGGCCTTCGGGGCGGCTTTTGACGCCGTCAGGGCCGCTTTCGTGTCGGC
>DBCR01000072.1 GCA_002293125.1 Opitutia bacterium UBA953 | reverse complement strand
ACAGTGGTCGCCGTCGTGCGCCGCTGCTGATGCCATGCTCCGCGCCCTCGCCGACTGCAATAACTTCTACGCCTCCTGCGAGCGTGCGCTGGATCCGTCGCTGATCGGCGTACCGATCGTGGTGCTGTCGAACAACGACGGCTGCGTGGTCGCGCGTTCGTCCGAAGCGAAGGCGTTGGGCATTCCGATGGGCGCACCGTATTTCGAGGTACGCCGTACTTGCGAAGCCCATGGCGTCCGGATCTTCTCTTCCAACTTCTCGGTCTACGGCGATTTCTCGGAACGCGTCATGGCCGCCCTCGGCGAGCAGGCGCGCGACCTCGAGATCTATTCGGTCGACGAAGCTTTCCTTGGCTTTCCCGATATGCCCGACGCGGATGCGAAGGCCTTGGGGCTGCGCATCCGGGCCGATGTCTTGAAGCGCACGGGTATCCCGATTTCGCTGGGGATGGCCCCGACGAAGGTGCTGTGCAAACTGGCGAATGAGCGAGCCAAGGCTGATAAGTCCAGCGGCGGCGTGATCATCGTGCCGGCCTCGGTCGAAGGACGCACGGCGTTCCTGCGCGGTGTGGAAGCCGAGGACGTCTGGGGCGTCGGCCCCGGCCTGGCGGCGCGTTTCCGTTCGCATGGCATCATCTCGGCCATCGACCTCGCCGAAGCCGATCCGGGTTTCATCCGCCGCATCGCCGGCGTGGTCGGCGAGCGTCTCGCCCTCGAGTTGCGCGGCATCTCCTGCCACGACATCGTCGAGGACGCCGGTCCGCGGAAGAGCGTGCTCGTCTCGCGTTCCTTCGGCCGGCCGATCACCGACGCGTTCGAACTCTCCGAAGCCATCGCCGCGCACGCCGCTCGCGCCGCAGAGAAACTGCGCGAAGACGGCATGCTGGCTTCCTCAATCGTCGTCTTCATCCGCACTAACCAGCATCGCATCGACCAAGAGCAGTATCGCGGCGACGAACTGGAGCCGCTGGACCCGCCGACCGACGACGCCCGCGCGATCTGCGGGGCGGCGGCCCGCGCGCTCGCCCGCGTCCGCCGCGACGGCTACATGTATAAGCGGGCCGGGGTGATGTTGCAGGGCCTGACGCCCGCCGACGTCGTCCAGCCTTCCTTGCCTGGCATGGGCGGCGAGATCGATCCGAACAAGGACCGGCTCATGAAGGCTGTCGATGCCTTGAACCATAAGCTCGGCCGAGATGCCGTGCGCCTCGCCAGCACCGGCTTCGAACGAGAATGGAAGGGCAAGTCCGAGCTCCAGTCCGGCGCCTCGCTTTCCGACCCCGCCAACCTTCCCAAGGCCAAGGACGGCCCCAAGCCGAGGATCAGGTTTCACGAGTGAGATCTTAAGGTAGGGACGCCATTGCCATGGCGTCCGTTCGCCACGGGAGGTCCGTCGTACGAACTTAGCAGTCTTTAACGACATTTCAGGTTCGTCCGCGAACGGACGTGATGGCAATCACGTCCCTACCACGTGCCCCTAGGTCGTGACGCGGTCCCGACCCTACCCATCGACGCAAGGATACAGTACGGGGTCAGACCGCTTCTGGCCGATATCCTTCAGAAGCGGTCTGACCCCGTACTCGTGGGCTTGTCCTGGGAACCTTCCCCCGACATATCTGCTCTTACCCCTATGAGTTCTCCCCGACTCGGTTTCCGCCACGCGATGCTGGTCCTGGCCTGCGTCACGCTCTTCGCCGCTCCGCCGGCCAAGCCCGGCGTCCGCGTGGGCTTCGCGGAACGCGACATCACGCCGGAGGTAGGCATGGAAGTCCCGGGCAATTACGGGAAGGTCTACTCGAAGAAGATCCATGATCCCTGCAAGGTGCGCGCGAGTGTCTTCGACGACGGCCAGAAACGCGTGGCGCTCGTGGGCATCGACGCCCTGATGATCCGACGCGAGACGGTGCAGGAGATCCGCTCTTTGGTGAAAGCCGCGACGGGCATCACCGACGTGATGATCGGCGCTTCCCATTCTCATTCCTCCGGTCCGATCGGGATGATCCTGCCGGGCGAGTTCGACCACGCTTCCGCTGAGATCCAGGAACTGGCTTACCAGAAATCGTCCTGCGCCGATGCCGGCTATCTGAAGAAGGCCATCTCCGCCACGGTCGAGGCCATCGTCGCCGCTGACCGGTCCAAGGCCGCGGTGACTGTCGGTTACGGCGTCGGCCATGAGAGTCAGGTGGCGTTCAATCGCCGCCTCCGCATGAAGAACGGCCTGACCTTCTCGCATCCGGGAAAGAATAATCCCGATGTGGTCGCGTTCGCCAATCCGACCGACGATGAAGTCGGCGTCATCGGCGTCTGGGGTGCGGATGGCAAACTAACCGGATGCATCGTCAACTTCTCCTGTCACGCCACCACGAACTCCGACGGTATCGGCGCGAACTGGATCTATTACACCGAGAAGGTCATCCGGGGTTATTACGGCGCTGACACCAAGGTCGTCTTCCTGCAGGGCGCCTGTGGTGACGTGACCCAGGTCAACAACCTCGACCCCAAGGCCAATCCGGCGTCCGACGACTGGTCGCAGTTCGTCGGCGGTCGCGTGGGCGCCGAAGCCCTGAAAGTCCTGCTGAGCATGTCTCAGACCCGTACCGCCGAGGTGCCCCTCGCCGCCGATCATAAGGTCTGGGAAATTCCCCGTCGACTGCCCGCCCCGGAGCGCGTCGCCGAAGCCCGGGAGCGCATCAAGGGCCCGGTCGCCCATAAGGATTGGGTCTGGGCGAAGGAGACGCTCCTGCTCGATGCGCTCATCGCCAAGAAGCGTGCCGTCGAGGTCGAGGTGCAGGCCATCCAGGTCGGCCCGGTGGTCTGCCTTTCTAATCCCGCGGAGTATTTCGTGTCCTACGGGCTGCAGCTCAAGAAGCGCAGCGGTTTCCCGATGACCTTCCCGGTCGAGCTCGCCAACGGGTGCGTGGGTTACGTGCCGGACGAAGAAGCCTTCGGTCCGAACGGTGGCGGTTACGAGACGCGCCTGACGAGCTACAG
>DBCR01000079.1:17603-18184 GCA_002293125.1 Opitutia bacterium UBA953 | reverse complement strand
CGGATCTCCTTCTTGGAGGGGAAGAGGTTCGTCGCGGCGAGGAGGTCGACGATGCTGACTTCGGCCGCGCCGCCGGAGACGGCGGCCCAGGCGAACTCGGGCATGTCCGTGCGGACGCCGCCCTTGGAGAAGACGTTCTCGAACTCGGCGCGCTCCTTGGCGCCGGCGCCCGCGCCGTGGAACATGTCCGTCAGGCGGGTGGCGAGCTGCTTCTTCGCTTCCATCGGGTGGCCGGCCTTGAGCGCGGCGAGCTCTTCCGGCGTCGAGAGCAGGAGGAGGTCGTAGTAGACCCACATGGTGGCGTCGGGCACCGACATGATGCGGCCGAACATGTCCTTCGCGCCATGGTTGAAGGCGATGTAGTTGCCGAGGGACTTCGACATCTTCTTCTCGCCGTCGAGGCCGACCAGCAGGGGCATGCCGAGCACGGCCTGCGGGGCCATCTTGTCCTGTTCCTGCAGGTCGCGGCCGACGAGCATGTTGAAGAGCTGGTCGCTGCCGCCGATCTCGATGTCGGCCTTGAGCATGACGGAGTCGTAGCCCTGGAGGAGCGGGTAGAGGAACTCGACGATCGAGATGGG
>DBCR01000079.1:8865-17482 GCA_002293125.1 Opitutia bacterium UBA953 | reverse complement strand
TTGCGGCGGACCTCGGTCTTCTTGGGGTCGAGGATCTTAAATGCCTGCTCAAGGTAGGTCTTGGCGTTCTCCTCGATCTCCTGTTCGGAGAGGACCGGGCGCGTCTCGGACTTGCCGGTGGGGTCGCCGATGCGGGTGGTGTAGTCGCCGATGATGAGGACGGCCTGGTGGCCCAGCTCCTGGAACTGGCGGAGCTTGTTAAAGACGACCATGTGGCCGAAGGTCAGGTCGGGTCGGGTCGGGTCGACGCCGAGCTTCACGCGCAGGGTCTTGCCGGCCTCCAGGCGCTTGAGGATCTCCGCCTCACCGATGAATTTCTCGGTGCGGGATTTCATGACCTTCAACTGTTCCGCGGGGGACATGTCTTTACTGTTCCCAGAGAGAGGGAAGGGGGAAGGAAAAAGAGTCATCGAGGGCTCGAGGACACGAGGGCCGGAGGACACGAGATACAAAGAGGACCGGAGGGCAGGGGGACCGGAGGGATGCAAGCGAGAGGCCCGGAAGCCCAGAGGCTCGGTGGACCAGAGAAGATACAGGGCTCAAGGGGAGACCGGAGACCGGAAAGGATGCTGCGGTTGTCTTAGGTAGGGTTGAGCGCCCTCGCTCAACCGCGGCTGACCAAGGGTGGTCAGCCCTACCCATGGCCGAAACAGTTTCAGGTGACGGGTGACGGCCACGGGCATCTGGGACTCAGGCATCGGCTTTTCGGCCATCAGCCACGGGTGGCTGGAGCCGGCTGCCGAAGGCCGAACGGCTGGCTCCCGAAAGGCCGATGCCCTGGCGGCTGTCACCCGTCACCTCAAAATGCCCCCCAGCTAATCATCCGGTTTCCGGTTTCCCTTTGAGCGTTTCGGCCTCTGGTCAACTGAGCCTCTGAGCCTCCGTGCCTCTAACTATTGCTCTCCGCTCTCTTCCTTGCCTAATGGATGCATGGATCTCGTCCGCGAATTGATCGATTACGTGAAGCACCCGAGCGTGTCCACCGACCCGTCCTTCAAGGCAGGCATGGACGGTGCGCGTGAACATATCTGCGGACTGCTCAAGCAGGCGGGGCTCGAGGTCGAGGTCATCCCGACTCCGCTCCACCCGATCGTGCTCGGCCGTCGCCGTGGCCCGAAGGAATGGCCGCACATCGTCCTCTACGGTCACTATGACGTGCAGCCGGCCGATCCGCTGAATCTCTGGACTTCCCCCGCCTTCGAGCCGGTCGTCCGCGACGGTAAGATCTATGGCCGCGGCACCGCCGACAACAAGGGCCCGCACTTGGTCGCGGTCGCCGCGCTCACCCGCCTGCTCAAGCGCTGCCCGAACCTGCCGCTGCGCATCACCTTCCTCATCGAAGGCGAAGAAGAGATCGGCTCCCCGAGCTTCCCGGAATTCCTCCACAATCATAAGGCCGAGCTCTCCGAGGCCGATTGCGTCATCCTCTCCGACACCGCTTCGCCGTCGTCCGACCAGATCGTCATCACGACGGCCCTGCGCGGCATCGTCGGCCTCGAAGTCGGCCTGACCGGACCGAAGTCCGACCTGCACTCCGGCCTCCATGGCGGCGCGGTCTATAATCCCATCCAAGCGCTGGCCGAACTCTGCGCTTCGCTCCACGACGCCGATAACGCGGTCACCGTCGAAGGCTTCTACGACGGCGTCGAACAGCCGACCCGCTGGGAGCGCGAAGAACTCCGCAAGCTGCCATTGAGCGAAGACGGCTACCGTCGCGCCCTGGGCGTCGATGAACTCCATCCCGCCCCCGGCCTCGATGGACTCGAAGCCGTGCGCTTCGCGCCGACGCTCGAGTTCAACGGCATCGGCGGCGGCTACCAGGGCAAGGGCTCCAAGACCGTCATTCCTTCGAAGGTCTTCGCCAAGATCACCTGCCGCCTCGTCCCTGGCCAAGATCCCGCCGACGTGCATCGCAAGGTCGCCGCGGCCATCCACGCCCGCGCTCCGAAAGGCGTGCGCGTCGACCTCATCGAGATGCAGGGCAATGCGGCCTACTTTGTTTGTCCGCCTGACCGTCCGAACACCCCAGCTGGCCAGAATCCCGTCCTCGCCAAGGCCTTCCGCGAGGCCGACAAGGCCATCGGCGAAGCTTTTGGTAAGCGCCCCCTCTACCTCCGCGAAGGCGGCAGCGTCCCCATCATCGGCGACATCCGTCGCGAGACCGGGCTCGATTCCGTCATGATCGGCCTGTTCACGCCCGAGTCTCACCTGCACGCCCCGAACGAGAACTTCGAGCTCGTCATGGCCGAACGCGCCGTGAACGCCTACGAGAAACTCCTCGAGCGCTTGGCCGGCACCGACCGCGGTCCGCGCTAAGCCGGCGGCGTCGGGTTAAACGCCACTTTCCCTTGGTTTTCGAGGGTTATGGGGCAGGTTTACCCTTTCGCTTTCGCGGAGAACGCTTCAATCTCCGGGCATTCACCATGGCCGTCTTCCGCAAGCGCACGCACACCCCGACTCCTAAGAAGAAGGATATCCCGGCGGGTCTCTGGACCAAGTGTCCCCTCGATGGCGAGATGGTCTACACCAAGGACCTTGAGGCCAACTGGAACGTCTTCCCGATCAGCGGCTACCACGAACGCCTGTCCACCAAGCGCCGCATCGCCCTCCTGATCGACGACGGCTCCTGGAAGGAGACCGACAGCAAGCTGGTCTCCAAGGACCCCCTCAAATTCACCGCGGGCGGCTCCTACCCCGAGCGCCTCGCCCAGCACCAGAAGAAGTCCGGCCTCCGCGACTCCGTCGTCTGCGGCCACGGCCTGATGGACGGCCTCCCGGTCTCCCTCGCGATCATGGACTTCTCGTTCATGGGCGCCTCGATGGGCTCCGTCGCTGGCGAGAAGGTCACCCGCGCCATCGAGCGCGCGATCAAGCTGAAGTGCCCGTGCGTCGTCGTCTGCGCCTCCGGTGGCGCCCGCATGCAGGAAGGGATCCTTTCCCTGATGCAGATGGCCAAGACCAGCGCCGCCCTCGCGAAGCTTCGCGCGGCCGGCCTGCCTTACATCGCCGTCCTCACCAATCCCACGATGGCCGGCGTCATGGCCAGCTACGCGACCCTTGGTGACGTCATCGTCGCCGAACCCGGCGCGCTCATCGGCTTCGCCGGCGCCCGCGTGATCAAGGAGACGACCAACCAGGACCTGCCCGAAGGCTTCCAGTCTTCCGAATTCCTCCTGAAGCGCGGCCTCATCGACATGATCATCCACCGTAAGGAGATGAAGTCGAAGCTCGCCAGCCTCCTCCGCGCCCTCGCCCACCGTAAGGTGAAGGTGAAGGCCGTGAAGAGCCGCGCCTGAGCGCGACCGCCGCGGAGATGACTCCTGAAGAGACGCTCCGCTGGTTGACGGGACTACGTAACCTCGGTTCGCGCCTCGGCGTGGACCGCATGCGTCTGCTCTCCGCGCGCATCGGCAACCCGGAGCGCGCGCAGCCGTGCTTCCACATCGCCGGCACCAACGGCAAGGGCTCGACCTCCGCGATGATCGAGGCGATCCAGCGCGCTCATGGCCGCCGTACGGGCCTCTACACCAGCCCGCATCTCATCGCGATCGGGGAACGCATCCAGGTCGATCGCAGACCACTGAGCGATAACGCAGTCGTCGCCCTCGCCGAACGCCTCCGCCCGCATTACGAAGCCATCCGCGCCGAGGATCCCGAGAACGCGCCGACGTTCTTCGAACTGATCACCGCCGCGGCGCTCCTGGAATTCGCCGAAGGGAAGGTCGATGTCTCCATCCTTGAGACGGGCCTCGGCGGCCGCCTCGATGCCACCAATGTCTGCACGCCGGAAGTCTGCGTGATCACGTCCATCGGACTCGACCACCAGGAATACCTCGGCTCGACGCTCGCCGCCATCGCCGCCGAGAAGGCGGGTATTATCAAGCCCGGGGTGCCGTGTGTCGTGGGTGATGTTCCGCCCGAAGCTGAAGCGGTCATCGTCGCCCGTGCCCGTGAGGTCGGCGCGCCGCTCCACTTCGTCCGCGATCGGTTCGTCGCCGGCTTGCCCGAGACGAACCTCGTCGGCGAACACCAGCGTCGTAACGCCGCCGCGGCCTTGCTCGCGTGCGAACTGGCGACACGTCTGCCCATCGACGACGCCCAGGCCCGCGCTGCGTTGCGCTCCATCGAGTGGGCCGGCCGCTGGCAGGAATTCCGTCTCATCGACGGCCGCCGCCTCATCGTCGACGGCTCGCACAATGAAGAAGGCATCCGCGCCGTCGCCCCTCTGCTCGCCGCGCTGAACGCTCCGACCGTGATCGTGGGCGCGCTTGGCGTTGATCGCGCCCGTCCGCTCGTGGCCGCTGCCGCCGCGGCCGCCGGGCGCCTCGTGCTCGTACGACCCGATAACGAACGCTCGTGCTCGGTCGAGCAACTCGCCGCGCTCGTGCCGGCGGATTTCAAGGGCGAAGTCCACCGCACGTCGGTCGTGGAACTCTTCCCCTCGCCGGCCGCGTGCACCGCTGAAGGCGGAACCATCGTCGTGCTCGGTTCGCTTTATCTCGTCGGCGAAGTCCTCGCGCGCCTACGCGGCCACGGGCTCCCCGACAGTTGGCAGGATCGCCTGCCCTCCGCCCGATGACCGACTATTCTTTCGTCCCGCCGAGCAGCACCACGCCGAAGGTCGATCCGGCGGAGCTGCCGAAGTGGCTGATCCAGGAAGACGAGGACTACATGGTCTTCGATAAGCCGGGCTGGCTCGTCTGCCATCCCTCGAAGGACGGCCCGTGGTCGTCGCTCGTCGGCGCGGTCAAGGAATGGAAGCAGATGGACGTCTCGCACCTCGTGAGCCGACTCGACCGCGAGACCAGCGGCGTGATCCTCATCGCCAAGCATTATGATGCCGCCTCCGCCGCGCAGACCGCGATGGAGCGTCGCATGGTGATCAAGACCTACTACGCGCTGCTCAAGGGCGAGCTCAAGGAGCCCGTCATGGTCGACCAACCGCTCGGACCCGACGAGACCAGCCAGGTCGTGGTGAAGACCGCCGTGCGCGAGGGCCCGGGCACGTTGCCCGCCGCGACGTTCTTCGAGCCCGTGCTGGTGCGTAACGGCTACACCCTCGCGCGCGTGCAGCCGCACACCGGCCGCAAGCATCAGATCCGCGCGCACGCCTTCTGGCTCGGGTATCCCGTCATCGGCGACAAACTCTACGGCGGCGACGATTCGCTCTACATGGAATTCGTCGCGCACGGCTGGACCAAGCGTCTCGGCGCCGCGCTCGAGATGGGCCGCCAGGCTTTGCACGCCGCGAAGCTCGAGTTTCGTTTCCCGCCGCGCATCACGCGGACGTTCACCGCGCCGCTTGCGCCAGATATGCGCGCCTTTGTCGTCGCCAAGATGGGCGTCTCCGGCGAAGAAGTTGACCAGTTGACCTGTTGATCGGTTGGCCAGAACGATTGAGAGTATTGAGTATGGAGTATCGGGGGAGTGATGCCTTGGGTAGAGACCCGCACTCAAAGGGAAACCGGAGAGCGGATGATTGGCCGGGGTTATTGATTATGCCCGCAGCTAACATCCCGGTTTCCGGTCTCCCTTTGGCTCTTCCTCGGTATCGAGGTAGGGGCGTGATCACTATCGCGTCCGCCCTTAATCCCGACGGATGCGATGTCATCGCATCCCTACCTCGATACAGCTATGTCGTGACGCGGTCCCGACCCTACCCGTGACAGGTGGAAGCGGTTGGCGGTTTGCGGTGGGGAACGCGGATCCCGCCACCCGCCAGTCGAGACGCGTCTCTTCCATTCAGCCCTCGATGCAGTCCTCAACTCAGTCCTCCATTCTGTATTACCCGTGAGCCAACGCCGCGGCATCCACCAATGTCGCACCGGATTTTTTCAGCGCGATTGCGCACGCATGCAGAGTCGCGCCGGTGGTGAGGACATCGTCGATGACGACATAGCGGACGGTGGGGTCGACGGACATTCCGTCGGCGACGACGAACGCGCCGGCGACATTCTTGCGTCGCTCCTGCCGGCCGAGCCGGGTCTGGGAGATGGTTTCGTGTTGTTTACGCAGGAGGAACTCAGTCCGGCAGCCGGCGACATGTTCCGCCAGGACGCTGGCGATGCGTTCCGCCTGATTATAGCCGCGATCAAACTTGCGGGCGGCGTGTAGCGGGACTGGCACGAGTACCGACCCGGCGAGGTGGCGTCGGAAGACGTCGTCCGAAAGGGCGGCGTGGGCAAGGTCGTCGGCCAGGAATGGGCATCGTTCATACTTGATGCGATGGATGATCCGGCGGGCCGGCCCGCGGGCGCGGAAGGCACAGACCGCCCGGGCGAAGGCCGGCTGGAGGTCGAGGCAGTGGGGGCAGGCTCGGTCGCCTTCGAGGATGCCTTCGAAGGGGTGACCGCAGGTCAGGCACCGCGGGTCGTGGATGCGGGTGAGCTGGTCGGCCCCGGCGGCCGAGAGGTGCAGGCGAGCCCCGTCGTCCATCGGCTCCTGCGTGACCGCGCAGTCCCGGGGGAAGGCCAGGTCGAAGAACCCACGGTCGAGCTCAGTCAGCCAGCGAGTCATAAGGCGGTGGCAGATTGCGTTTGCCCGTCGTCGGCTTCAATCCAAGGTTCTCCTCAGACTATGGCTTTCGATTTTGACAGCTGTCCGGAACGCTCCGGGACCGACAGCACCAAGTGGCACAAGTATGCCGATAAGGACATCATCCCTTGTTGGATCGCGGACATGGACTTCAAGGCGCCGCCCGCCGTCGTCGAAGCCGTCCAGGCCCGCGCCGCGCATGGCGTGTACGGATACCCCGCTCAGCGCGACGCCGTCTTCGCTGCCATCGTCAACCACGTCCGTCGCCGTCATGGCTGGGAAATCAAGCCCGAGTGGATCACTTTCATGTGCTCGCTCGTCCCTGGCATCCACGCCGCCATCCGCTGCGCCAGCAAGCCCGGCGAGTCCGTGGTCACGACCGTTCCCGTCTACCCGCCGTTCATGAGCGCCCCGGTGTTGTCCGAGCGCAACCCGCTGAAGCTCGAGATGGTGTTCGAGGGCGGCCGCTGGACGTTTGACTGGGCCAAGCTCGAGGCCGCCTGCGCGCAGCCGCACGCCAAGGTGCTCCTGCTCTGCAATCCTTACAACCCGCTCGCCCGCGTCTTTGATCGCGCCGAACTCGACCGCCTCGCCGCCCTCGTGCGCAAGCATGAGCTCACCGTCTGCTCCGACGAGATCCACTGCGACCTCGTGTTAGATCCAGCCGCGGAGCATATCGTCTTCGCCGCGATGGGGGAAGATCTCGCCGCCCGCACCGTCACCCTGATGGCCGCGAGCAAGACCTTCAATATCGCTGGCCTCACCTGCGGATTCGCGATCATCCCCGACGCCGGCCTGCGCTCGCGCTTCCGCCGGATTCTCCAGGGTATGTCGCTCGACCAGAATGTCTTCGGCCTCGCCGCCACCCAGGCGGCGTTTGACCACGGCGAGCCGTGGCGTCTCGAGTGCGTGGATTACCTTCGCGGCAACCTCGATCTCATCGAACAGGAACTCAAGTCCATGCCCGGCGTCGTGCTGCGTCAGCGTCCGCAGGCCAGCTTCCTCGTCTGGTTCGACATCACCGCCCTCGGTTTCGAGGACGCGCATGCCGAGTTCGAAAAAGGCGGCATCGGTTTCAGTAACGGCGCCGATTTCGGTGGCTCTGGTCACGTGCGCCTCAATTTCGGCTGCCCACGCGAACGCTTGCGCGAGATTTTGCGCCGGATGAAGGTGGTGGTGGCGAGAGCGCCGGGACGAGCGAAGTAAGCGAGGACGCGAGGGCCGGAGGGCAGGGTCGCGAGATTCATGAGGTAGGGCTGACCATCCTTGGTCGGCCGCGGTCGAGCAGGGATGCTCGACCCTACCCAAGGCGGAGAGCCAGGGCTCAAGGGGAGGACGGGAACCGGAAAGTTTGCTTTGGGCTTGATGTTATAACAAATGTTGTTACATTGAGAACATGGCCAAAAAGCTCAAGGTCCGTCGCATCGGCAATTCACTCGGGGTGATCCTACCTAAGGAAATCCTGGAGCAGCTCCGCGTCGAGGAGGGTGACGGCCTTGATTACTCGGCGTCGAAGGATGGCGTTCGCCTATTTGCGACCAATCCGGATTTCGCGAAGGAGCTGGCGGTCTTCAAATCGCTCAGCCGTCGCTATCGTAACGCCCTGGGCGAGCTGGCCAAATGAAGGAGCCGCATTGGCTGGGGTTGGAGTCCGTGCTGGCTCTCCACGAGTTGGTTGTCGCCGACTATGGTGGCGATCCGAGCATCCGCGACGCCGGCCGCCTGCAGTCGGCTTTGGCGCGACCAAAGCATCTGTTCTCTTACGGTGAACCCGCCTTGGCGCGTCTCGCCGCTGCTTATGCGGTTGGGATTGTCCAGGGCCACCCGTTCACCGACGGCAATAAGCGGACTGGCTTCATGGCTGCCGCGGCCTTCATGGAATTAAATGGCCTGACCTTCGAGGCGTCGGAAGTCGAAGTCGTGATCAAGACGCTGGGCTTGGCTGCCAGCGAAATCTCCGAGGCGGAATATGGACAGTGGTTGGCCAAATCGGCGGGCGCGCCGAAGTCCGTCAAGAAGGCGAAAAAGGCGAAGAAGAAGAAGTAAGCGAGGACGCGAGGCCGGAGGGAGAGACGGAGAGTAT
>DBCR01000079.1:0-8850 GCA_002293125.1 Opitutia bacterium UBA953 | reverse complement strand
GAGTATAGGGTAGTGATGCCTTGGGTAGGGTCGGCACTGCGTGCCGACAGTGTTGTCTCGAGGTAGGGCGGGCTCTCCGAGCCCGCTGCTTGTTCGATCGGTGGTCGGACGGTTCGGAGAACCGTCCCTACCCAAGGCAGGTGTTCGCGTTCGCCGAATGGTGAACGCAGGGTAGGGGCGTGGCTACGCCGCGCCCTTTTTATATCGGAGGTCATGACGTAGTCCTACCCCTGCCGTCGGCCACCATTCGGCGGCCTGACGGATACGATGTCATCGCATCCCTACCCATTGACCGATCCACACCCGCCACCCGCCACCTGAGGCTGCCACCTGAAGTGTGCCTCTCACTTTTGCACCTTTGCACAGGCCAAAGGCCGATTTGCACTTTTGCACCTAGGTCGTGACGCTACCCCTACCCCCACCCCTACCCCTATCCCTTGCGTGTTTCCGCTGTTTTTTCGCCCCTCTTTCTTTTTGACGAACGCTTAGAGAGTCCCATCGTCAGACGACTCAGGACAGTCCGATGGTGTAATGGTAGCACAGGAGATTCTGATTCTCCTTGTCTAGGTTCAAATCCTAGTCGGACTATTTCCTGAAAGCAAAAAGCCCTCTCACGAGGGCTTTTTCATATCTATATCGGATCCCTTAGCGGGCGTTCCAGAAGATCATGAGGTTCTTGGTCTGGCGGCCGGCGACGATGAGGTCGGGCTTGCCGTCGCCATCGAGGTCGGCGGCCTTGAAGTCTTCGACGGCGATCTCCTTGGTCGAGATCACGCTCGTGCGCCAGGTCTTGCCGGCATCGTCGAGCGGGGTGAGCAGGCGGACGCCCGGGTCGACGCCGCGCCAGCCGACCATGACCTGGTCGGAGCCGGTGCCCAGGAAGTCAGCGCAGGCGACCGCATGGCCGTCCTTGAAGCCATCGAGGACTTGGTTGCGCTGCCAAGCGCCGGTGCCGTCACGGGTATAGATGGCCGACTTCGTACCGTGGAAAGGTTCGATCGTCGCGATGAAGTTGCCGGAAGGCAGGCGGCCACCGCGGAGTTCGCCGATAGGTTCGGTAGTGAGCTGCGTCCGGCTCCACTTGCCGTCGGCATAGGTGTTGAACCAGATGCCTTCCTTGGAGCCGGCCAGGATTTGTTGTCGAATCGACTTATCCCAGCGGACTGGGTCGAGGTTATGGGTGATGTGGCCCGAGTCATTGACGAGTTCGGTCTTCCACTCGTCCTTCGGGTTGGCCGGCTTGCGATAGGCGAGGAGCTTGGCGCCTGCGCCGACTCCCGCTTTGTTGCCGACGCCGTGGAGGGGCTGGACGACGAGGTCCCAGCGGCCCGTAGCGGCTTCGACCCACGCCATGCGGTGCACGGTTGGTTCGTGGTGGAGTTTCACCGCTTCCCACTTCTGGGTGCGGTCGGCGGGCGGGATGAGATAAAAGACTGCGCCGCTCTTCACGGTGTCGCTCGGATTCCAGCCGGCGCCGATGGCGATCTCGGCTTTGCCGTCGCCATCGAGATCCTGCGCCGCGACGCATACGTTATCTTCCTTCGTGAGGTTCGTGGCGATGACGTGCTTCTTCCAGGTCGGGTTTTGATACCACTGCACCGTGGACTTGTCGGCCAGGATGATGTCAGGCTTGCCGTCGCCATCGACGTCGGCGATCGCGAGGCCGTAGCCGATCTCGACCTTGTCGATCTCCTGCAGGCGGAACTTCGGTTCCGGAGCGGCGAACGCGACGGAGGTAAGCAGGAGGGCAAGGAGCGGGGTCGGCTTCATGGTCTGTTTGGTAACCTGTCCCACCCTGCCTGTCGACCGCGGTTCCCGTCCCTACCTCGATGCAGAGGAAGAGCCAAAGGGAGACCGGAAACCGGGAGGTTTGCTTCGGGCATGATGAATAACCCCAGCCAATCATCCGGTCTCCGGTTTCCCTTTGAGCGAACTCAACCGCCAGCCGCGGACACCTGCCTTGAGTAGGGACGGTTCTCCGAACCGTCCGCCCGCCGAACGAACAAGCGGCGGGCTCGGAGAGCCCGCCCTACCTCAAGGCACCTAGGTCGTGACGCGGTCCCGACCCTACCTTGGCAGCCGGTCAACTTCTTACGAAGTCAGGCGTTCGAGGCACTCCGCGTAGAGTGCCTGCGTCTTCTGCACGACGTCGGCCGGCAGGGTCGGGCCCGGCGCGGTCTTGTTCCACGGCTGGGTTTCAAGCCAGTCGCGGACGAACTGCTTATCGTAAGAAGGCTGGGCACGGCCGGGCTGCCAGGTGGCGGCGGGCCAATAACGGGAGGAGTCGGGCGTCAGGACTTCGTCGATGAGTACCAGTGAGCCGTCGGGAGCGCTCCCGAATTCAAACTTCGTATCGGCCAGGATGACGCCGGCTTTGGCGGCGCGTTCGGCGCCCATGCGGTAGAGCGCGATCGAGGTTTCCTGCACCGTGCGGAAGACTTTTTCGCCAAGGACCTCGCCGCAGCGCGCGCGGGTGATGGCCTCGTCGTGGCCTTCGGCGGCCTTGGTCGAAGGGGTGAAGATGGGCTGCGGCAGCTTCGAGCCGTCGAGCAAGCCTTCGGGCAGCGGGTGATCGAGGATACCGCCGGTCTTCTGGTACTCCTTGAAGCCGCTGCCCGCGAGGTAGCCGCGGACGACTGCTTCGACCGGGAGGGGCTTGAGCTTGCGCACGAGCATCGAGCGCGGGATCAGGTGTTCGTGGCCGTGCAGGGCCTTGGCCAGCGCGTTGGCGTGGTCGGGCACCAGGTGCGTCGGGAAGACGAGGCGGGCCTGGTCGAACCACCAGAGGCTGATCTGCGTGAGGAGGATGCCTTTGCCCGGGACGCCGTTGGGCATCACGACGTCGAAGGCGGAGAGACGGTCGGTCGCCACGATCAGGTAATGCGTGCCGAGGTCGAAGACTTCACGGACCTTGCCCTTCGCCTGGAGCGGGTAGGGCAGGCCGGTGACGGTCATCAGCGCTTCGGTAGGCAGGGGCGGCGTCTTCATCCTGCCACGGAGATAGGGCAGGGCGGGGCGGCAGGGCAAGGTGGTTCGTCGTTGAGGCGCAAGGTGCGGCGGTCATCCTCCGTGCAGCCTGATGGAACTCCGCGACGCCCATTGTCATTATCAGTTCGCCGAGGTGCCGTACGCCGCGGTGGAACAGGCGCGGGCGGACGGAGTCGGCCAGGCGATGATCAACGGCAGCGCGCCTTCCGATTGGCAAGACGTGGCGGCCCTCGGCCGGCGCGATCCGCGTAACCGCATGTCGTTCGGACTGCACCCGTGGGATGTCCCGACCGCTCCAGAAGGCTGGGCGGAGCAACTCCGTGCGATGCTGCTGGCGCACCCGACCGCCGGCGTCGGCGAGATGGGCCTCGACCGTTGGGTGAAGGATTTCGATCCCGTCGCGCAGGAAGCGGCCTTTCGCACGCAGCTCGCCCTGGCCGTCGAGCTCGACCGCGCGCTCACCATCCACTGCGTCAAAGCGATCGGGTCGCTGATGGATATCCTGCGCACGACCGCGCTCCCGCGCCGCGGCTTTCTCCTGCATAGCTGGAACGGCCCGATGGAGCTCGTCCCGGAGCTCGCGCAGCTCGGCGCGTATTTCTCTTTCAGTGCGCACCATCTCATCCCGCGCAAGGCTGACCTCCGTATCCAGTTCGCCGCGGCGATCCCGCGCGAGCGAATCCTCGTCGAGACCGACGCGCCCGCGCTCTGTCCCGCGGCGGAGTTCCGCCTGCGCGAGCTCGCGCCCGACGCGGAAGGCACGGAGCAGAATCACCCGTCGAACCTCGTGCGCAATAATGAGGAGCTCGCGCGGACCATGGGCGTGACGCCTGAGGAGTCCGCCGCGCTGACTTCCGCGAACTTCGCGCGCTTATTCGGGGCGTAGCAGCGACAGGCGGAGTGCTTCGCCCGCGGCCGCGAGGCCGAAAGCGCCGGCCACATGCGAGGCCGTGCCGTAGCCCCATTCGCAGTTCGGGCGCAGGTCTTCGTCTTCAGGAATCTCACCGCCCGGCAGGCCTTCGCAATCCGTCGGCTGCGTGAACGGTTCGTCGGACCACACGCACGAGACGCCGAAAGGCGCCTTGCCGCGGGGGAAGTCGAAGTTCTGACGCAGGCGTTTGCGGACCAGCATCATCAGCGGATCATCGCGCGAATCGCGGAGATCGGTGACCTTGATCCGCGTGCCGTCGAGGCGGCCGGCGCAACCGCCGGCCGTGACCACGGGCAGCTTACGGTTCACCGCTTCGGCGATCAGGCCACACTTCGGCGAGAGCGCATCCATCGCGTCGATCACCACGCCGTCGAAATCCGCGAGCACCTCGTGCGGATTGAAGCGGGAGAGGAAGCGCTGGTGGAGCGTCGTGCGGATCCGGGGGTGGATCGAGCGGGCGCGTTCGGCCATCGCCTCCGTCTTCGGCTTACCGTCGTTGCCTGCGACGGCGTGCAGCTGGCGGTTCGTGTTGGAGATGCAGACGGCATCGCCATCGACCATCGCGAGGTGGCCGACGCCCGAGCGGGCGAGCGCCTCGACGGTCCAGGAGCCCACGCCGCCGAGGCCGACGACGAGGAAGGATGAGCGGGCGAGGCGTTCCATGCCGGCGCGTCCGTAGAGACGGCCGATGCCCGCGAAGCGTTGGAGGTGGTCCGCGTCCATGGCTACCAATCAAGGCGGTAAGCGGCTCCCCTCCAAGGAACAAACGCACTTCCTCCGGGCTTGCTGGCCGGGTCGCCCCGGGCATCGTGATGGCCGATGTCCGCCGCCGAGCACGCCCCCAAAGCACCCATCCTGCGCACGCCCCTCGAGCCGCTCTGGCTGTCGGCGGCCCGCCGTGGTTTCTGGGGGCTGCTCATCGGCCTCGTGGTCGCCCTGGTGTTCGTCGTGCTTGACCATCGGAAGGCTAATTCCGTATCGCAGGTCTGCATGCAGGCGCGGATCATCTTCCTGCAGTATCAGGCTGAGAAGAGCGCGTGGCCGATGGATTGCGACCTCGCGGCGCCCGGCGGCCAGTTCGGCGGTTTCAATCTCGAGCCGATGACCACGGCGGTCGCCAAGTGTCAGGTCTCCGGCAAGTGGGTCTTCCAGGCCAAGTCCCCCTCGGGCGGTCCGGCGGTCGTCTTCACGCCGGCGGAGCCCGGTCGTTCCTACGAACGGGCCTTCGGGGTCGCCGACGGCTGGGTCGATGACGGCCACGCCGACAAGGGCGATCTCCTGGTCCGCGAAGACGTCGCGTTGCTCAGGCTATCGGCCGAGTGATCGCCTCGGCGCGTTCGCGCAGGTCAGCCTCGAAGAGCGCGTCCACGAGCTGGTCGAGATTTCCTTCGAGCACCTGTTCGATCCCGTGGACCGTGAGGTCGATGCGGTGATCGGTGATGCGGTTCTGCGGGAAGTTGTAGGTGCGGATGCGTTCGGAGCGGTCGCCGGAACCCACCTGTGTCTTGCGCGCGTCGGCGCGGGCCTCGCGTTCCTTGGCGCGCGTCAGGTCGAGGAGGCGGGAGCGTAGGACGCGGAGGGCCTTCACGCGATTGCGCAGCTGGGAGCGTTCGTCGGCGCAGTAGACCATCAACCCCGTCGGCTTGTGGATGATCTGCACCGCGGACTCCGTCTTATTGACGTGCTGGCCGCCGGCGCCGCTCGCGCGGGCGACGGACATGTCGAGGTCTTCGGGCTTCAGGACGACTTCGGCTTCTTCGGCTTCGGGGAGGACCGCGACCGTGGCAGCGGAGGTATGGACGCGGCCGGAGGCCTCGGTGGCGGGCACGCGCTGGACGCGGTGGACGCCCGCTTCGTGGCGCAGGAGGGCCGTGGCGCCTTCGCCTTCGATGAGGAGGACCGCGTCGCGGACCCCGCCCAGGTCGGAGTGGGAGAGGGACATCAGCTCGCACTTCCAGCCCTTCTTCTCGGCGAAGCGGGTGTAGGCGCGGAGCAGCTCGGCGGCGAAGAGGGAGGCTTCCTCCCCGCCCGTACCGGCCCGGATTTCTACAAGAGCATTACGAGAATCATCCGGATTGACCGGGATGATGGCCCGGATCAGCTGTTCGCGGGCCACCTCGACGGCCGGCTCCAGCCGGGCGATCTCCTCGGCGGCCATCGCGCGGATCTCCGCGTCGGCCTCGCCGGCCAGGGCGCGGGACTCGGCCAGCTCCTTTTCCAGGGCCACCAGGGCGTCGTCGGCCTTGACGGCCTTGGACGTGAACCGGAGCTCGGCACCGAGGGCGGCGGCCCGGCGGTTATCGGCGAAGGTCGCCGGGTCGGCCAGCAGGCCTTCGAGCTCGGCCAGGCGGCGGCGGAAGCCGGTCAGGTCGGGGCGGAGGGGGCTGGCGGACATCGTTAAGAGGGTTAATCGGGCTTGGACAGGAGACGTCCGTTCGTTATTCAATGGAGTGCGGCAGGCTCCCCTCCGCAAGCCCGACCTTCATCCCTTTTCCGATCGACATGCAGCCCAAGGAACCCGCGCTCCGCGGCACCCACGTCCTCACCTGTGTGTGGGACTTCGACAAGACCCTTTGCCCGGGCTATATGCAGACCCCGCTCTTCAAGGCCTTCGGGGTCGATGAGGAGCAGTTCTGGAAGGAAACGAACCAGCTTCCGGCGCTTTACGCCCGCAAAGGCATCCGCACGCCCAAGGACTCCGTCTACCTCAACCACCTCCTGAGCTATGTGAAGGCCGGCCTCATGAAGGGCCTGACCAACGCCCGCCTCCGGGAGCTCGGGGCCGACATTGAGCTCTGCCCAGGGCTCCCGCAGTTCTTCCCTGCGCTCAAGGAGCACGTCCGCGAACTCGGCCGGAAGCATAACGTCGAAGTCGTCCTCGAGCATTACGTCATCAGCACCGGCCTCGCCGAGATGATCCGCGGCACCTCGCTCGCGGCGCATTGCGACGGCATCTACGGCTGCGAATTCCTCGAGCACCCGCTCCCGCCGCACTTCACCAAACAGGACGAGCTCGCGTTGGACTTGCCGACCGAGATCACCCAGGTCGCCGCGATGGTCGATAACACCATCAAGACCCGCTTCCTCTTCGAAATCAACAAAGGCTCGAACAAGAACACCGACATCGACGTCAACGCCGTCGTGCGCGCCGAGGACCGTCGCGTGCCCTTCGAGAACATGATCTACGTCGCGGACGGACCGAGCGACGTCCCCGTCTTCTCGTTATTGCGTAAGAACGGCGGCAAGGCTTTCGCGGTCTACGTGCCCGAAAGCGAGGCCGAGTTCGCCCAGAACGACGCGCTGCTCCAGGCCGGCCGCGTGCATGGCTACGGCCCATGCGATTATTCCGCCGCTTCCTTCACGCCCAAGTGGATTCGCCACGCCCTCGCGGGCATGGTCGAACGCCTCGCGCAGGAACGCACGCGCGCCCTCGCGGCCCGCGTCACGCGTCCGCCTCGCCATCTGCACACCGAGCCGGCGCCTCCGGGCGCCGCGGACGCCGCCTCGCAGGGAACCCTCTTCGGCGAATAATCATGCCCGCCCCTGCCCGCAAACGCTCCACCACGCTCGCCCGCCCGGCCAGCGAGAGCAAACCCATCCTCGCCGTCGTGCTCTCCCTCGTCGGCGCGTTCCTGCTCGTCGCGATGCTGTTCCACACTCCCGCGGACCAGAATCTCATCCCGGAATGGCTGGAGAAGACCTTCAGCCTGCCGGCCGAATCGAACGCGGCGACCGAGCATAATCCGTGCGGCGCCTTCGGTGCGACCGTCGCGGTCATCCTGTTCAGTCTCTTCGGTTACGCCGGCTTCTTCGTGCCGTTCTTCCTTTTCGCCGCGGCTTGGTTCGCGCTCAACCAGCGCGCCCACACGCTCTGGCCGGTCAAGGTCACGCTGATGGTGCTCTGCATCGTTCTCTTCGCCCCGATCCTCACCCTATGGCTCGGCGCCGCGAAGGATGCCTCCGTCGCCTTCGATCCGCGCGGACCGGGTGGCGTGCTCGGCAGTATGCTCTTCTCCACCGTCTTCCATCCGGTGCTCGGTGATTATGGAGCCTGGATTCTCGTCTTCCCTTACGGCTTCTGTCTCCTCGGTGCGCTGGCGGACGATCCGAAGGCCACGCTTTCCTCTTGGATCGCGGAGATCCGCGATGGCTTCGGTGCCTGGAACGCCGAGCGTAAGGCCGCCGCCGCGACGGTCGCGGAAGAGCAGCGCCGCCGAGCCGCCAGCGCCGCCGAGCTACGCCGCAAGCAGCAGGAAGTCGTCGGCGCCGCCATCGCGGTGCCCCAGCCCAAGGAGCCCCCGAAGGCGGCCACGAAGGTCGCCCCGGTCGCCGTCGACATCCCGCAAGAAGTTCCGGCGGAAACCGGCCCCGACCTCGTCCAGTCCGACAACGTCAGCATCTCCCCTGAGTTGGAGAGCAAGGACAAGAAGCCAGAGAAACCCAAGGCGGTCGTCGATGAAGAAGAGGAACAAGAAGTCGAAGCCAAGCCCATCCGTAAGCAGCCGGCGCCGCTCGGCCCCGACGCCGGCAAGGTGCTCGTTGTCCAGCCGGACAAGATCGAGAAGGCCCGAGCCAGCCAGGTTTTGAAGAAGCGCGGCGACTACGTCTTCCCCGAGATCAAGATGCTCAACGAGCCGTCCGCCAACTCCCGGGCCGAGCCGGAGGATTTCCGCAAACGCGCCGCCGACCTCATCGAGACCCTCAAGCAATTCAAGGTCGACTGCGTGCCGGTCGACCCTGTCAACGGCGTCGACGTCGGCATCCAGCAGGGTCCGTCGATCACGCGCTATGAGATCAAGCCCGCACCTGGCGTGCGTGTGGAGAAAATCGCCAATCTCTCGAATAATATCGCGATGAACCTCGAGGCCGAGGCCGTACGCATCCTCGCGCCGGTGCCAGGCAAGGGCACCGTCGGCATCGAGATCCCGAAC
>DBCR01000029.1 GCA_002293125.1 Opitutia bacterium UBA953 | reverse complement strand
GTTCTGAATGGTCAACGTTCCGCCAAAATTCGTGCTCGCGACGGGAGTGATGACTTCGCCAACTAATACCGCCCCCGCAAGAATCGTCGAACCGTTCGCACTAGCCAAAGTAAAAGTGGCGGTGGAAGTGCTCGTCCCTGAAGTGATGTCGCGCACATACCATTTTCCGGCTGCAGGCAAATTAGTACTAGTGACGGACTGCCCGGCTACGAGCCCGTTAAGCGCCGTCGTGGAAGCCGCCGTGATGACAGGGTTTGCCGTTCCGGTACTCACTGCCGAAGCCGTGATCGCACTCGTCGCACCGCTGGCTAGCCCCGCCGTAGCGCTGGCGGCCGCGGTCGACGCCACACGAACTTTGCTGATAATCAAATTGGTGCTATCGAGGATCGCCGTAATGGTCGAACCAAACGGGATGCCGGCACCGGCAATCGGCTGGCCGACCACCAACCCGGAAGTCGTGCCAGCGGCCAGGGTAAGGGTGGCGGTTGCCGTGGTTCCCGTCGCCCCCAGACTCAACGTGGCGGCTGACCCATAACTAGTCGGGGCGCTGATCTGCCAGGTGCCGGAACCGATTTTGGTGACGGAGGTGACCGAAATGCCGTTCGTGATCAGGCCGCGGATTTCGTTTACCTGCGTGCTGCTGCCGCCCAGGAACAATGTACGTCCTCCCGTCGCAGTGTGTTTGACGGCGAAATTATTGGGCAGGATCAGTGCCGTCGGGGCAGAGCCAGACTGACTGGCATAGAGATAAGCGTTGCCGGAATCGAAATTGAGAGTCTTGTTCGTCCAAGTCTCACCCGCCCCGGTGGTGGTATTGCCAAGAAACTCGAGCGCGCCGTTGTTAAACACTACCGTCGTCCCGGCGGACGGATTAAGCGCATCGATGGTGCGGATTTGCAAAGTCCCGTCGCTGATCTTCGTATTGCCCGTGAAGGTCGAAGTGGTGCCGGTTCCTTGGGCCTTGGATAAGGTGAGCGTTCCGCTTCCACCCTTCGTAAATTCGTGGAGCGCACCGGTTCCAGTGATGTTGCCGGTCAATATACTATCACCGCCACCCTGGATGGTGAGGGCACGGGCGGTGGCGTCGCTCGATAGGCCCAAGTTGCCCAAGTAGGTGAAAAGACCGCTGGAGCTATTGGTTAAGGTGGTACCATGAGTCGCCGCAATCGCGATATTGCCGGTGACGGTGGTGTTGTATCCGTTACGACTCTGGATGGTTAACGTCGCGATGCCGCTGGTTCCAGCACCACGAACCAAAGAGGGGAACGAAATCGTCTGGTTCATCGCCGCCGAACCGATGCCGAGCGAACCGGTCACATCATGGTCGACGAAAAGGGTGCTGCCGCTGGCGTTGTCACGAAAAGAGAGATTACGCGTTGCGAAGCCGGCAAGGGCGTCGGAGCGGATTTCGAGGGTACCGTTCACGAGATCAACCGCCGTCGAGCCGATGTTGGCGCCCAAGGCTCCGTCGGCCTGCACCCGGACGGTTCCGTTATCGATACGCAGCGACTGCGCGAAGGTATTGCCGCTATTCTTCAGCCACAGGGTGGTCGTGATCAGGTTGCCCGACTTGATGAAACGGTCCTGTGCGCTTTCGGCGCCCCCGACCAAACCAGAGATGGTCCAGTTTCCGTTCCCATGGAAGACCGTGTTCTGGCCGGTCGCTCCGATCAGGACGTTGCCCGCGAGGGTCGTGGTACCGTAGGCGGACCAAGCACGGGCGTCGGTAGTGGCACTGCCAACCCCGATCGTCCCAGTGAATGTGTTATAACCGATGCTGATTAGGCCGCCGCTATTGTTGTTCGAAGTCGGACCGCGGCCGGAGAAGGTGACATCGCGCGCAATCGTGATGCCGGTAGCGCCAGCTGCTTCGGCACCTTTGACGACCAATGAGCCGCCGGAGTAGCCAGGGTTGCCGGTGTTCGACCATCCGAAGATGGAAATCTGTCCCGTGCCAAGGCCGAGCTGCGCATTGGAGGTGACGACCAAGGAACCGCCCTTGATGGTGACGTCGCCGGTGAAGGTGTTGCCCGTATTCGTCAGCAAGAGGGAGCCGTTACCCGTTTTGGTGAGACCGGCCGAACCGGCCACGACCGATGAAACCGTCGCACGATTGCCTGCGGAGACGGAGACCGAGGGCGTCGTCGAACCCACGGGAGCCGCTAAGGTAAGCGTGCTCCCGGTAAGAGTGAAATCGGCTCCCGTGAAGACCAGCCCGCCGATCGTAGTCGCACCGCCGAGCGTGACCTCACCCGCGGTGCCGGTGAAGTAAGCGATGTCGTTCGCGGTGAAACTCGCGATGGCGGCGGCGTCGGTGCCGGCGGCAGTCGAGGACCAGAACGCGCTCGTGGTATTCCAATTTCCTGTACCGCCAAGACCGGCAGTGGCTCCGTTCGCGGCGTCCCAATAAAGATTCGCGGCTTTCGCCTGCGGGGCCGTGGACACGCCGACGCCGAGCAAGGCCGCGGCCACCATGAGGGAGGCACGCGACAAAGCTCCACGAGGGCGCTGTCGGCGGGGTTCGGACATCTACTGTGTCAGTTTATTAACAAAGGGGGGGCTTTGGCGGGGGACCAAAGGGTGTGATGGGGAGATTGGGGTGTATGATTTGACCTAAAAGACACCCCCTAGACAATAATATATGTAAATAAAAAGGATTAGGAGCGGTTTGGAGGGGTGGGGGCAAATCGAGGGCCGGATCGGGGTGTATGGGTAGGGCCGACCATCCCTGCTTGGCCGCGCGGCCGACCAGGTATGGTCGGCCCTACCCATGACAGGTGGAAGCGGTGAGCGGATGGCGGTTGGGAACAAAGGCGGAGGCGATGTCATCGCCTCCCTACCTAAATGCGTGTGCTTAAAAATAGGCAAGGGGGTGTTATTTGTTAAGTTGTTCTTGGTTAATGGTTTAAGTATTAACTACCCCGCACCTGCACCTGAACCTGAGGACCCGAACCTGGTACCCGATGGCCGAGACCCGGGACCTGAAAGATGCCGCATGAGTTGATTTGTTGAATAGTTGGCCAGAAATGCAACGGGGTGGGACGCGACGGCGTCGCGTCCGTTC
This sequence comes from Opitutia bacterium UBA953, assembly GCA_002293125.1. Lineage (GTDB taxonomy): Bacteria > Verrucomicrobiota > Verrucomicrobiia > Opitutales > UBA953 > UBA953. The sequence goes on along the minus strand of DBCR01000029.1, from coordinate 9,582 downwards.
GCCGGATGGTGAACGCCAAGGTAGGGGCGAAGCTACGCCGCGCCCACTTCGCTCGATAGGGCATGACGTAGTCCTGCCCCTACCCTCGGCCACCATACGGCGGCCGCACGGACGACCAAGGATGGTCGGCCCTACCCATGACAGGTGAAAGCGTTTAGCGGATGGCGGTTGGGCAATCTATCTCCCCGTACCTGCACCAGAACCCGAACACCCGTACCTGATACCCGATGACCGAGACCTGAGACCTGAAAATGCGCCCCGCCACCGGCCACCCGAAACGGCTCAAGCCCCCTATACTCCATACTCGATACTCGATACTCTCGCCCCACCTCCATACTCCATACTCGAAAACAATTCCCCCACTGCCACTCTCCCGCCCATGTCCGAACCACTTCTGACCCTTCGTGAAAGCAAGACCTCCCCGGTCGGCTCTCGTTTCCAAGCCATCTGCGCCCTAGGAGAAATCGCCACCAAGACCGCGAAGACTGGTTCGACCTATTATGAGGCGGTCATCGCCGACGCGACCGACGACATCAAGATCCGCGTTTTTGGCGATTCACCGGTGAAGCCGGTCCTGACCTCCCTCAAGGCCGGAGCCATCGTCCGCGTAGGCGGAACGGTCAGCGACTTCAACGGACGTCCCGACCTCAAGGTCGACTCCCTCACGCCGATCACCGACGCCGAACGCGCCGACCCGGCGATCATGGGTAAGCTCACCCCGGTGTCGCAACATGACCCGATCAAGATGAAGGCCGACCTCCTCGGTATCATCGCGCGCATCCCGCACGCCGGCCTCCGCGCGACGGTCGAATCCGCCTTCGAAGAACACGGCGAACGTTTCCACGAAGCCGTCGCCGCGCTCGGCATGCACCACGCCTTCCGCCACGGCCTGCTCGAGCACACGCTCCGCATGGCGAAGTGCGCCGAAGCCCTCCTCCCCCTCTACCCGAAAGTCGACCACGCCCTCGCCGTCGCCGGCATCGTCCTCCACGACATGGGCAAGGTCCAGGAATACTCCCGCCTCGAACCCGGCATGGCCAAAGCCAGCTTCACCCGCGCGGGCAATCTGCACGGACACCTCGTCCTCGGCGCCTTCATCGTGCGCACACACGGCACGAAGGTCGGCCTCGAAGCCTCGCTGATGGAACGCCTCGAGCACATCCTACTCAGCCACCACACGATGCGTGAGTACGGCGCCTGCGCCACGCCCTCGACGCCGGAAGCAGTCTTCGTCGCGCGAATCGACGACCTGGACGCCAAGCTTTCGGCGGTGGAAGAAGAACTCCGCAAGGCTCCTCCTGGCGCCGAGTTCATGCCCCTGCGCGCCATCGATGGCCAGCTGCTGATCACGCCTCCGAAGACCGGAGCGTAAGCCATGGACGTCCGGGAGCTGGATTTCGACCTCCCGCCCGAACGCATCGCCGCGGAGCCTGCGCCACGTCGAGACGGGTCGCGCCTGCTCGTGGTGCGACGCGCCACGCGCACGATCGAGCACCGCCTGTTCTCCGAACTGCCCGACCTGCTTCCCGCGGGCACGGTGCTCATCCGCAATAACGTCACGGTACTCAAGGCGCGCCTCTTCGGCGTGCGCCCGACGGGAGGCAAGGTCGAGTGCCTGCTGCTGCGTCCGACTTCCGATCCGCTCGAATGGTGGTGCATGCTGCGCCCGGGCAAGCGCGCCTCGGACGCATCGGGATTTTCCATCGACGGCCGCCACGCCGTCGCGGTCGAGACGAAGAACGGTGAATACCGCGTACGGTTCACGCTGCCCGTTGGTGAGACCGTCGACCAGCTCGCCGACCGCGTCGGCGAACTCCCGCTGCCTCCTTACATCGTCGAAGCGCGCAAAGACCGCGGACTCGCGCCGGCCGATGACGCCACGCGCTACCAGACCGTGTATGCCGATCCGGCGTCGGCCCGCGCCGCCGCCGCGCCGACCGCGGGACTGCACTTCACGCCCGAACTCCTCGCGACGCTCAAGGCGCGCGGCCACGACGCCTTCGACCTCGTGCTCGACGTCGGACCGGGCACCTTCCAGCCGGTCTCCGTCGCAAACCTGAACGAGCACGTCATGCACTCCGAGGCGTATCGTATCCCGGCCGCGACGATGCAGGCGCTCAAGACGCGCCGCTCGCGCCTCGCGGTCGGCACGACGTCGGTCCGCGCCAGCGAAGACGCCTTCCGCAAGACGCACGGCTTCGCGCACGAAGGCGATTTCCTATCGGACGCGTCGCTCTTCATCCGCCCGGGAGATACCGTCGGCTGCTGCGAATTCCTGCTCACGAACTTCCACCTGCCCCGCTCCACCCTCCTCTGCCTCGTGGCCGCGTTCCTTACGCCCGGCGATCCTTCAGGCCTCACCTGGCTGAAAGAAATCTACGCCGAAGCGATTCGCGAAGAGTATCGGTTCTTCAGTTATGGGGATGCGATGGTCATCCTGTGACGAAGGCTGAAGGCCTTCGTGGGGGAACTGCTGGCATGGTGAACTGCTGCGAAGCTTTTTAAGGTAGGGAGAGCACCACGTGCTGTCCTAGTTCATCTGCGTCTTAGTAGGGCCAATCATCCCTGCTTGGCCGCGGCCGACCAAGGATGGTCGGCCCTACCCGAATCACACCTACGCGACGCAGTCGCGCCCCTACCTAGTCGATGCCTTTGCTTCGCAGCAGTTCACCCTGCCGGCGGATCCCCGCGCAAGCTACGCTTGCGCTCACTTCCCATTCACCAACCACCGCATCGCGGAGAGTTCGCCTTCGGACTTTATTTTTTCGAGATACTGCGACTGCGTCACTTCGTCGGCGGAAGCGAACTTCTCGGTGAAGGCGGAGCTCAAGGAACGGATTTCCATGAGATTGGCGTCCAAGGCCTCAAGTCGTTCGCCGGCTGACTGACCGCCAGGGCCGGCCTGGGTGAGCGGATCGAGTTGCTGGAGGAATTGGCGCTCGATGTTGACGCCGATCAGCTGGTCGATAAGGTAAGGCCCTTGGTCCTGGATGCGCTGGCCGAGCGTAAGCCCGATGATGACCGTGGGCTCCGCAGCGTCGAAGTCGGCCGAACGGATGAATTCCTGCTGCAGGGACAGGAGGCTCTTGGATACCTCCATCAGTGGCCCTGCGCGCGGCATAGTCAGGGCGAACATCGCCGCACCGGCAGCGGCGTTCGGCTCGTAGCCTGACTCCAGGTAGGCCTGTTCCGAACCAGCCACGAGTTGCCGCGAGTAATCGGCGAAAAGCGGGTTATCTAATGACTGAATGAGCGCCGCGCCGGCTGCGCCGGCGTCGCCTGCCAGGAAAGCCTGATGGGCGGCGAGGTAATCGCCGAGGGAATTGCCGGGGGCGGCTTCGCGAAAGGCGGCGACCGCGGCGGCCTTCTCTTCCGGCGTCTCGCCGCGAAGCGCCAGCTCCAGCTGGACGGCTGGATTCTTAGGGTCATCCTTGGCGGCCTCGCGGGCGAAGCCGAGGTCATTCAGAAGCCGCGAAGCCACGAGAAGATTCATGGTCGTGCGACCTTGATTCTTGAGGAACGCTTCGACCTCGAGCTGATTGAGTTTCGGCACCTTGCCCTCGAGCAACTCCTTGATCGTGACACCCGTGCGCTTGGGCGGATCTTTAAGTTGCGGAATAATGTCGGCGGCTGAACGCAGCTTGATCGCGGGTCTCGCCGCGACTTCGGTGGGCTTGCGGAGCTGTTCCCATTTCTTGCCGCGCACGACCCAGACGCCCACGGCCACGAGGCCAAGGACGACGGCAATCTGCGCTACGCGGCGGAGGGGCATCGGTTCGAGGTGAGAGTATGGAGTATCGAGTATGGAGTATAGGCGAAAGAGACAGCGGGGGCATGCTGGCATGGGGGAACGGCTGCGAAGCAGAGACCACCAATCAAAGGGAAACCGGAGACCGGATGATTGGCTGGGGTTTTAATACCCGAAGTATGATTTCCGGTTTCCGGTCTCCCTTTGAGTTCATGTAATGAGGTAGGGCCAAGCATCCTTGCTTGGCCGAGGCCGACCAAGGGTGGTCGGCCCCACCCGAGGCAGCTATGTCGTGACGCGGTCCCGACCCTACCTCAAGACAGCCCAAATAAAAGGACGGCTCGGAGAGCCGTCCCTACCATCCCCCGATACTCTATACTCGATACTCCATACTCTGAGCGCGGCTTCGCCGCGTCAGATCTTCTCCAGCGACCAGGGCTTGCGGAGTTCGCGCGAGAGCATCGCGGTCGCGCCGGCGTCGTCGATGAACTTACCGGCGGCGCCGTCGAACTTGAGCTTACGGCCGGTGAAGACCGCGGCGTTGCCGAGGTGGCCGATGGTCGTAGTATAGTGCGCGGCCATGGCGTGCGCAAGTGGGCGACGGCGGGACTGCACGCAGTCGACGAAATCCTGGAAGTGATCGGTCGTGCCGGGACAGCGCCAAGCATCCGGACCGAGGTCCTTTTCCCAGAGGCCGGGGATGGAGCATTCCTGCTTGCCGCGATTGACGTAGAGTTCGCCCTTCTCACCGATGAAGCGGATACCCATGAACGAACTGCTGACCGACATCTGGAAGCCGTCGGCGTAGCCCACGGTGTAATCATATTCGGCATGGGAATCCCAAGGCCCTTCGCGGAGTTTGCCCGACCCGACGACGGACACCGGATACTCGGCATCCTTGCCCATGGCCCAGGCAGCGATGTCGGGATGGTGGCAGACCCAGTCAAGGAGCTGGCCGCCGCCGAAATTCATGTGCCAGCGCCAGTGGAAATGGAAGACGCGCGGATCGTAGGCGAAATCGGCGGACGGGCCGACCCACATATCGTAGTCGACTTCAGCCGGAGCTTTCTCGCCTGGCTGCGGGGCGGGCGGCATGGCGTGCTTGTTCGGGCCGGTACCGACTTCGACCTTGATGATCTTGCCGAGCATGCCGTTACGGACGAGTTCGACGCCGCGACGGAAATTCGGGGTGGAGCGCTGCCACATGCCCGTCTGCCAGACGCGGCCGTTCTCCTTCACCGCGTCGGTGATCGCCTTGCCTTCAGCCCAGGTCTTCGCGAGCGGCTTCTCACCGTAGACGTCGATGCCGGCGCGGAGGAGCGCGCAGCTGATGACGCCGTGCCAATGGTCAGGCAAGCCGTGGACGGCGGCGTCGGGCTTCTCCTTCGCGAGCATCTCGCGGAAATCGACATACTGGTTCGGGGCGGCCATGCCCTTCTTCACCACGCCTTCGGCAGAGGACTTCAGCACGCGGCGGTCGACATCGCAGACCGCGATGACTTGGACGCCCTTCTTGGACATCAGCTGGCGCATGACGCCGCCCCCTTGGGCCTTCAGGCCGATGCCGACGAGCTGGAGGCGATTACTGGGAGCGACCGTGCCATCCTTGCCGAGCGCGGAGGCCGGGATGATGGAGGGGAAGCCGAGGACAGCGCCAGCGAGGGCGGTGTTCTTCAAGAATGAACGACGATTCAGTTGAGACATCTGAGGAGGGATAGGGGGGTGGGGGCAGGGGTAAGGGTAGGACAGGTGTAACAGGGGAAACGTTCCGAGGAAAGGAGGGAAAGCGGATTCGAGGACACGAGGGCCGGAGGACAGGAGGACCAGAAAAGACATGCGCTCAAGGGGGAACCGGAAACCGGATGGTTAGGTGGGGGATTCATTCTCAGGTCTCGGGTCTCGGCCATCGGGGTTCAGGTACGGGTGCTCGGGTTCAGGTACAGGTCCGGGGTAGGCGGTCGGCACTCAAGGGGAAACCGGGAAGTTAGCTGGGGATATAATGTCTGAAGCTTCTATCCCGGTTTCCGGTCTCCCTTTGCTTGATGCCGCTGCTTCGCAGCATGCCAGCGTGCCAGCGTGTCCCCTCGCGGCCCCGCCGCGCTTGCCTCCGGCCCTCGTGCCCTCTATTCCACGTGTCCTCGATCATGATGCGCTCCCTCCTCGCCCTCCTCCTCGCCTCGGTGGTCGCCCTGGCTGCCGAACCTAACCGCGCCTTGGTCTTCTCGAAGACCGCCGGCTTCCGGCACAAGGATTCGATTCCGCTCGGCAACGAGCTGCTCGCGAAGCAGTTCAAGGCCGCCGGCCTCGAGGTCGACATCACCGAAGACGCCGCGGTCTTCACCGCCGAGAACCTCGCGAGGTATCGTGCGGTCGCCTTCATGAGCACCACCGGAGATATCATGAGCGACGTCGTCGCCAAGGACGCCCCCAAGGAAGCCAAGGATGCCGCGGCGAAGGCCGCTGAACCCCGTCGCGCGGCTTTCCAAGCCTGGATGGAAAACGGCGGCGCTTTCGTGGGTGTGCACGCGGCTTCGGACACCGAATATAAGTGGCCTTGGTACGGCCAGATGATCGGCGGCTATTTCGCCGGCCATCCGAAGATCCAGCCCGCCACCTTGCGGCCGGTCGTCAAGGACCACCCCTCCACCAAGCACCTGCCGGCGGAATGGAAGCGCAAGGATGAGTGGTACAATTTCCGGAACCTGCAGGCCGACAACGTCGTCCTCATCCTCCTTGACGAAAAGACGTACGAAGGCGGCAAGAACGGCGAAAACCACCCGATCGCCTGGTGCAAGGACGTCGGCAAAGGACGTATGTTCTACACCGCCGGAGGTCACACCAAGGAATCCTTCTCCGAGCCGGAATTCGTCCAGCACCTCAACGGAGGGGTAATCTGGGCGCTTCGGAAATAGGGTATGGAGTATCGAATGTAGGGAGAGGCAGGACTCAAAGGGGGCACCATGGGGGAACCGGATGGTTGGCGAGGGTGCACATGACCGAAGCATACTTTCCGGTCTCCGGTCTCCCTTTGAGCAGATGACTCGATTCAGGTGGCGGGTGGCAGCCCCGGGTGGCAGGTGGCGGGAGAAGGGAGGGATGCGATGACATCGCATCCGCTCGCGCACCCTACCTCGTCAAACGCCGCTCGACGTCGCTGAGGACATCCCTATCGGAAAGCATCAAGGGATGCAGCAAGACGGGGAAGTCGAGGTTCAGCGCCGGCGCCCACTCGGAACTCGTCGCCGGCAGGATCATCAGGTCCAACGGCGTGCGATAGGAGACGAGCTGGACTCCGCGGAGCGTCCCCTCGGTCGCTCGCAGGCGGCGGAGGAACGCGCTACCGGGACGCATATCGCGAGCGCCCTTGCTGGGATAAAGCCGCGCCGTGGCGGTACCATGGTGCGGCGAGGAAATCGTGAAGAGCTTCTCACAACGCGCGGCCCCGCCAAGGAGCTGGAGATAGTGCCGGGATACCAAACCGCCCATGCTGAAGGCAATAATCCGAATCTTCGCCGAAGGACCGAAGGCTTCGTCGATATCGCGCTTCAGGTTTTCCGCCAAGGTCACAAGCCCGCCCCGCCCATCGTTTGGACGGAGTCGCGGGACCAGGCAGACGGCGCCCTGTCGCTCAAGCCTTAGCTTCATCCGTCGGAAAACCCAACCAGTGTCCAGGAATCCATGGACAAGCACCACCCTGATGCCGGCTTCGGCGGACATGGAGCGCGTGCGCTTATTTCACCGCTTCCAACTTCTTGATCAGGCGGCCGAGGGCGCCCTTGGTCGTCTCGTTCGTGACAGCTTTCTCGGCGTCGCGCAAAGCAACGAGGTCGGACGGCTGGGCGAGTTTGAGCAAGGCCTTCTGACATTCGAGGCGCATGGACTCTTCCTTGATCGCGACGCACAGGGCACCGGCGACGGAGCGGAGATTACGTCCGACGGCAGCCTTGATGAGAGCGTTACGCGCGGAGACGTCGGCCTTGGTATCGCTGATGCCGGCGACGAACGCGTCGGTTACGCCAGGGCCGGCGACCTTCACCAACGCGTCCTGGATATTCTCGGCAAGGGCCTCGTCCTTAGCGAGCGAAGCCAGCACCGGCACGGCCTTGGCACCGCCGACCTCGGCGAGGGCGAGCGCGGCGGGGATGCGGAGGGGCGAATCCGCCTTCGAAGCGAGCGCCGCGACCTGGGCGGTGGCACCAGCGGCCTTCGCTTCGGCGAGCGCGGCGAGGAGGAGTTTGGCGGTCTCGACGTCGGTCGAGCCGAGCAGTGCGGCGACTTCGCCGACCAGCGGGGAGGTCGGCTCCTCGACGAGGCGTTCGCGCACATCATCGACGGCGGCGAGGCGCGCGGCAACGGGCGCATCGGCCCTCTTCAACGTATCGATGGACTTCGACGTGCCCTTACGGAAATCCTTCAGCGCGGCCGTGTAGGCGGCGTGATCGACCGCGGGACGTTCGGCGGCGAAGAGCGAAGCGGCGAAAAGGAGGGCGAGGAGGGAGCGCATGTTTCGAGGGCCCGAGGATTAGAGGGCCCGAGGGCTGGAGGCGAGACAGGAGGTAGGGGCGCGAGGGGACATGCTGGCACGCTGGCATGCTGCGAAGCAGCGGCATCAAGCAAAGGGAGACCGGAAACCGGGATAGATGCTTCGGACATTATATCTCCAGCTAACTTCCCGGTTTCCGGTTTCCCCTTGAGTGCCGACCGCCTACCCCGGACCTGTACCTGAACCCGAGCCCCTGAACCTGATCCCCGATGGCCGAGACCCGGGACCTGAGAATGAATCCCGCCACCTGGGGCTGCCACCCGCCACCTGTATCGGCGACTTTGCCTCTGATGTGTTCCCAACCGCCAACCGCTAACCGCCACCACCCGACTTTTACACCTTTGCACAGGCCGCAGGCCGATTTGCACTTTTGCACTTAGGACAGCACGTGGTGCTGTCCCTACCCCCAGCACACCATCCGGTCTCCGGTTTCCCTCGGAGTTCCTGTATTTAAACAAAAAGGGCGACCGGGGACGCGCTCTTCTGGTTGCTTTTGGGGACGTGATTCCCCTAAATGTAGGCTCACGGGGAAGAAGTGTTACGGTAGCACAGCGGTCTCCAAATCCGCTGGCGATGGTTCGACTCCATCCTTCCCTGCCAATTTAACAGCTGAAATCCGCAGGCGAAATCGCGGCGCCGGGTGAACGGTAAGTGGGCGCTGACAGCGCGGATGCGATGTCATCGCATCCCTACCAAACAAAGAGGGCGCCCGCAGGCGCCCTCTTCACTTCCCCTTGTCACCGTGTCCCCTTGCCCACGTGACCCTCGCGACGCGAAGCGTCGCGCTTAGTAACGATAGCTATCGGGCTTGAACGGGCCGCACTGGTTGACGCCGATGTACGAAGCCTGCTCCTTGGAGAGGATCGTCAGCTTGGCGCCAAGCTTGCCGAGGTGGAGACGAGCGACTTCTTCGTCGAGGTGCTTCGGGAGGACGACGACGCCGGGCTTGGCGGTCGCGCGGGTCTCCCAGAGGTGCAACTGGGCGAGGACCTGATTGGCGAAGGAGGTCGACATCACGTAGCTCGGGTGGCCGGTGGCGCAACCGAGGTTCACGAGGCGGCCTTCAGCGAGCATGTAGAGCTGGCGACCGTCCTTGAACGTGTAGCGGTCAACCTGCGGCTTGATGGTGTCCTTCTTGGCACCCTTGTGGGCGTTGAGGCGGACGACCTGGATCTCGTTGTCGAAGTGGCCGATGTTACAGACGATGGCCTGATCCTTCATCTTGGTCAGGTGCTCGAGCGTGATGATATCCTTATTGCCAGTGGCAGTGACGTAGATGTCGGTGGTGCCG
>DBCR01000057.1:27482-48410 GCA_002293125.1 Opitutia bacterium UBA953 | reverse complement strand
TAGACGATGCCCTGGGCGATGGACTTCTTGCCGGACTTCATCACGACGTTGATGAGCTGGCTGATGAGGGGGGAGCCGTAACGGGCGTCCGGGAGATGGGCGCGCTTGGCTGCTTTGCGACGACGAGACATGATCTGAGAGGAGTTAGGGTCGGAAACGGATTAGGCCTTCTTTTCCTTCGGGCGCTTGACGCCGTACTTGGAACGGGAGCGACGACGCTTCTCGACGCCGGAGCAGTCGAGGGGGCCGCGGACGATGTGGTAGCGCACGCCCGGGAGATCCTTCACGCGGCCGCCACGAACGAGGACCACGGAGTGCTCCTGGAGCTTATGGCCTTCGTCAGGGATGTAGGAGATGACTTCCTGGCCATTGGTCAGGCGCACCTTGGCGACCTTACGCTGAGCCGAGTTCGGCTTCTTGGGCGTACGGATCATGACCTGCACGCAGACGCCGCGGCGGAAGGGCGAGTTATTCAAGGCAGGCGACTTCGACTTGGCCTTGGGTTGGACACGCGGTTTACGGACGAGTTGGTTGATGGTAGGCATGGACCTCGGTAAATTGGGAAAAGAGTGTTTGGGCATAGGGGTCGAGGCCCCTCATGCAAGAGGAAAGTGCGGGGATTTTAAGGTTTCTTTACTCCTCTCCCTACCCCGCTCCCCTTTCGTCTTTTTTGGCGGGACAATTCCGACGCCCACGCCATTAGTCAAAACCCTCCCATGCCGCCCACCCGCCTGACCTTCGCCTTCCTTCTCGGGATGTCTACCCTTTCGGGTCTGGCTCAGAGCCCGCTGCCACCCCCAGCCGCCCAGAAGAGCCCAGCCCCCGCCAGCAAAGAGGCCGAAGAAGATGCTGAAATTATCGTTTTGGCCGGACTCCCCCACCTCAAGGAAAAGGAAGCCATTCTGAGTTATGCCCGCCAAACCTACATTAAAGCGGATCTGATTAAGGATAAGCCCCTGCTGCAAATCATCCGCCTATCCCTGGCTAAACTCGAAGATCAGCCCGAAAATGCGGCCAAAATCCGCCAAGAGCACCTCATCCAGCTAGCGGAATACTTCACCAAGCAGGCGATGGCCGCCCAGGACGCCGGTCAGATGGCTGACGCCCAGCGCCTAGCCCAGGTAGCCATCCGCTGTAATCCGGGTAACGCAAAGTCTAAGTTGTTCTACGCCAACTTTTTACATAATATCGCTGGCCGAACTGATGACGGGATTCAGACCCTTAAGCATGGCCTAGAATTCCTCCCGGTGGACGACCCCCTTACCAAAGACTACTTGGAGCGCTATTTCCAGCTACTCCAAGCCCGGGAACGGGACCAAGAAGTCATCGACGGGAGCCTGAAGCTGATTCAGGTCACGAAAAACATGCCTACCTACATGCGGGACTCGCTCTCGATGTCGGCCGCCACCTCGCTCTACTGGACGGGTAAATACCCCGACGCAGTCAATATCATCAACGCCAGCAGCCTAGATACCCAGCCAAGCGGCCTCCTCCTCAAGGCCCGCGCGCTCTTCGAAGGCGGGAAGACCCAGGAATCCATCAACCTGCTCGAGGCTAAGACGTCGGCGTTCAAAGGGGCTGGTCGCGACGCGGTCCTTTCACAGCTCGCCCGCTTTCACATCCTTCTCGGTCAGCATAAGATGGCCTTAGAGGTGACGCAGGAACGCATCTCGGCCGACGAGAAAGCCCCCTTCCCTCACATCCAGAAACTCCAGCTGCTCGACCGTCTCAGCCTCAAGGACGAGTTCGACAAAGAGCTCCGCCTGATCTTCGCGAACTACGCTGGTAACTCGGCGCCGATGATCGCGCTCGCCAACTTCGCCGCCGAGAAGGGCTACGCCGAACTCACGGGGGCGCTCGCCAACTCCGCCGCCCAGTATGGCCTCGAACGCGCGACCTTCGCCGCACTCCACCTCGAGGCGATCCTCAATGGCCCCGAGCCGGGCCAAGTCATCGTGCAGTACCAGCAGATCGTCGCCGCCGACAAAGCCTTCTTCAAATCCAACGAAGCCATCGTGCAAGCGCTCATCGCGATCGCCTACCACGCCCGCCAGAAACCCGACGCGGTGATCGCCAAACGCGACCGCGATATCGGCGACCGCTACCTCACGGAATTCCTCAAGTCCAAGGACCTCGGTCCCGAAGCCTACCGCTCCGTCGGCCGCCACCTGCGCTCGATTCGCGCGGGCGACGCCGCCGTACGCGTGCTCGAAGCGGGCGTCACGCTCTTTCCCCGCTACTCGCAGCTGCGCGCCGACTACATCTCCGCCCGCATCCTTGCCGGTCAGACGGAAACCTACGGCACACGTAAATCTGTCGCCGACGAACTTGAATTACTGCTGACCTTGCGCCGTCCTTCGCCCGCCATCTGGCAGGAGGCCGTCGCCTGGCTTCGCTCGGAATCCAAGTTGCCCGCCGATCACCAGCGCAAGCTCGAGGCGGCGATGTCCCCGCTGATTCGCAGCAACCTCGACCCCGAGGCGCTCGCCGGCCGCTGATCGTCCGATGACACTGCTACGCCGACGCGAAGAGCTCATCGCGGAGCTCGAACCTTTCGCGGACCACCACGAACGCTTCCAATACGTGATCGACCGCGCCAAGGCCGCCCCGGCCCTGCCGTCCGACCTGAAGCTCGCCGCGTTCCTCATCGAAGGCTGCACTTCTAATCTCTGGCTGGTGCCATCTCTCGAAGCCGGCGTCTGCCGCTTCCGTTGCGACGCCGATTCGCTCATCACCAAGGGCATCGCAAGCCTGGTTTGCGAATTCTACGACGGCGCCTCACCCCAGGAAGTCGCCGCCGCCGACGCGGACTTCCTTTCTGCGGTCGGCATCACGCAGCACCTTTCGCCCAACCGCCGCAATGGCCTGACAAACCTCGTCGGCAAAATCCGCGCCTTCGGCCGGGCCGCCGCCGCGTCCTGATAAGGCCCATTGGCGCGGCTAAAGACTGGAGATATGACTGGTTGGGATTTGCGCCGGGAAAGAAGGCGGATGAGATGACGGCATGAGCCAGCCGGAAGCCTCCGCACCCGACCGCCGCCTTCTTTGGCTGTGCCTGCTCACGCTTGGCTGGTCCGTCCTGGTACTCCAGGCCGGCGGCTTCACCACGAGCATCCGCGCCGGCATGGCCTTCCTCGACTGGCCTCTGTCCAACGGCTCAATTAACCCTCCGGGTTGGCTCACGGAGATCGACAAATTCGCCGAGCACTCCCACCGCCTCGCGGCTGCGGTCCTCGGCTTGCTCTGCATCGCGATCGCCGTCGCCCATGGCTTTCGCGAAAACCGACGCCCGATCCGCCTCGCGGCCTACACGCTCGTCGGCTTGGTGGTCCTCCAAGGCTTACTCGGCGGGCTCCGCGTGCTCCTTGATCAGCTCAACATCGGCGGCGATGGCAACTTCAAGGCGGTGGCCTTCGCGGTCGGTCACGCGGTCAACGCTCAGCTCACGCTCGCGCTCCTCGCCATCATCGCCCTCACCCATACGACTGCCTGGCATCAGGCTGGCCGCACCGCACCGCGCTCCCTTTTCCGCGCCGGCGCCGCCGCCGCCGCGCTGACGCTCTCGGTCATCGTGATCGGGGCGGTGATGCGTCAAGGGCACTTCACGCTCTGGGTCTCCTCCCCTTCCGACGGTCTGTTCATCCCCTCCATCGGCACGGGCGTCGTCTGGTGGGTCAACCTGCTCCACCGCGGGGGCGCCCTCCTGGCCGGGACGGCGGTGCTCTTCTTCGCCGTGCAGCTGGCCCGCCAAGGCTTCCCGCTCCTCCGCTGGGCAACCTTGGTCGTACTCGTCTTCCTGCAGGTCCTCCTCGGCATCCTGAGCATCCAGCTCCCGCTCAACCCGCACGTCCGCACCGTGCACCTCGTCGTCGGAGCCGCCCTCTTTTCCTCCCTCTGCGCAGCGGTGATGCTGGCCAGACGCTCGACGAAGAAGCCGGCTGCCTGAGCCGCGGTGACTGATTTACCTTTAACCCGTCGCGCAAAACCGCCACGACAAGACCGATGAGCGAACGCGCCGGATCCGTGCCTGCCGCCTACTGGGAGCTGACCAAGCCCCGGCTGTCGTTCCTTTCCGTCCTCACGGCTCTCGCCGGTTACTTCTGCAGCGAACCGAGCCAGGCCACCAATCCGAAGGTGCTGGTCTCGCTGGCGATCGGCACCGCCCTCGCCGCCGGCGGCTGCGGCGCCATCAACATGTGGTGGGAGAGCGACGCCGATGCCAAAATGGATCGGACGCGCAACCGTCCCATTCCGGCCGGCATCCTGAAGCCCGGCGCGGTGCTCCTCTTCGGCCTGCTGCTATTGACGCTCGGCGTGATTTTCGTCTGGGTCGGCACCGACCAGCCGCTCGCGGGCGCCCTGACGGCCGCCACCGCGATCTCCTATCTCTTGCTCTACACCCCGCTGAAGTCCATGACGTCATGGTGCACGCTCGTCGGCTCGCTGCCCGGGGCGATTCCTCCGATCATCGGCACCGCCGCCAAACTTGGCCACATCGACACGATGGGCTGGCTGCTCTTCGCTCTCTTGTTCTTCTGGCAGGTCCCCCACTTCATGGCCCTCGCGGTGATGTGCCGGGAAGACTACGCCCGCGGCGGCTTCAAGGTCGCCACGGTGAACGACCCCTCCGGCCGTTCCGCCGCCATCTGGGCGCTGCTCTTCATCATCCCGATGCTTTTTGTCGCCGGTGCTATCGCCACAATCTTCTTTCCGGGATGGAGCAGTCCCTATGTCTGGATTTCCTTCATTGCCGGCGCCTGGTTCTTCAAGCTCTGCCTCGATTTCGGCGTCCCGAGCCGCCGCGCGGAAGCCGCTAAGCCCCTTTTCCTCGCCTCGATCCTTTATCTGCCCGTCGTCCTGTTGACTCTGACGCTGAACCGGATTTTCTGAGGTCCATGGATGCGCGCGCCGACAAGGACCGCCTGCGCGCGGAACTCAAGGCCCGCCGCACGGCCCTCACGCCCCGCGAACTGCAGGTCGCCGGCGACGCAGCCGCCCGTCTGGTGACGCAGCTCCCGGAATGGAAGCAGGCGAAGACGGTCTGCCTCTACGCGTCCTTCGGCGGCGAACTGCCGACGGACGCCCTGATGTTACTCGCGCTCCTCGAAGGCAAACGCCTCCTCCTCCCGCGCGTGACGAACAAAACGAGCCTCGTCCTCCACGAGGTCACCGACCTCGCCGCCCTCCAACCCTCGCGTCTTGGAATCCGCGAACCGAAGCCGTCCGCGCCAGTCGCGACGCTGGCCGAAGCCGAGCTGGTCCTCGTGCCCGGCCTGGGCTTCGACGGCGCTGGACGACGTCTCGGGTTCGGCGGTGGCTTCTACGACCGCCTCCTCGCCAAGCCGCCCCGCAAGACCTTCCTGCTCGGCCACGCCCACGCCTTCCAACTGGTGTCGCGCCTCCCGGATGAGCCGCATGATATTAAAGTTAAGGCGGTCGCTACCCCGCAGGGCGTGATTCGCTGCCGAGTACGTTAGCAGGTTTGCCAAGCGAGTGGAATCGTGTCCGATGGAGGGTCCGATGTCCGCGCCCCGACCAGACGCCATCCGCCTCCGTGGCGTCCGCCAGAACAACCTGAAGGGGTTCGATGTGGACATCCCCGTCGGCAAGCTGGTCGTGGTCACGGGCCTGAGCGGAGCCGGCAAGTCGTCCTTGGTCTTCGACACGCTCCACGCCGAGGGCCAACGCCGCTACGTCGAGACGTTCAGCCCTTACGTTCGCCAGTTCCTCGAACTCCTCCCCTCGCCAGCCCTCGACTCCGCGGAGAACGTCCGTCCCTCTGTCGCCATCAAGCAAGGCAACGCGGTCCGCACCTCGCGCTCGACCGTCGGTACGATGACGGAGCTCTGCGATTGGTTCAAAGTCTGGTTCGCCCACCGCGCCGACCTCATCGACCCGGCCAGCGGCCAGGTCATCGTCCCGCGCGGCCCCGACGCCGCCTGGCTGGATTCCCTCGCGCGCTTCATGGGCCGATCCATTTCGCTCGCCTTCGCGGTCTCGAAACCGGAGACGCTCGGATGGAAGACGATCGCGGAAGAATTCGCCAAAGCGGGCTTCAGCCGAGCGTTCGCCTCCGGCCGGCGGATTCGCCTGACGGAAGACGAGATTCCCGCCGACGCGACCGAACTGCTCGTCATCCAGGACCGCGTCACGATCGCGGCCGACCAAGCCTCGCGCTTCCATGAAGCGGCGCTCGCGGCCTTCCGCCTCGGAGGCGCCCGCCTCCGCCTGCTCGACGACCAAGGCCAGGAGCTCTCCCGCTACAGCGAAGCCCTCGAGTCACCGGTCGACGGACGTAAGTTCCGCCCAGCCTCGCCCGCGCTGTTCTCCTTCAACTCACCCGTGGGCGCCTGCCCGGAGTGCCGCGGCTTCGGCCGCGTCATCGGGCTCGACTGGGATAAGATCATCCCGAACCCGGCGCTGACGCTCGCCGAAGGCGCGATCGCGCCCTTCCAAGGCAACGTCTACGGCGAATCACAGAAGGACCTCGTCCGCGCCTGCCGCAAGGCGGCCATCCCGCTCGACGTGCCATGGAAGAAGCTTTCCGCCGCGCACCGTAAAATCGTCGAGAACGGCGAGGCGGGCTATGTGCCGGGCGAATACGATTCGAAGTGGTATGGCATCCGCGGCTTCTTCCGCTGGCTGGAAGGGACGACCTATAAGATGCACGTGCGCGTCTTTCTTTCCCGCTGGCGCGCCTACGAATCCTGCCCGAAATGCCACGGCCGCCGCTTCCGCGAGGAGTCGCTTTTCTGGCGCTGGCAGGGCAAGTCCCTGCCCGAGCTCTACGCTTCGCCAGTCTCAGACCTGCGCACGCTACTCGCGCCCCTCGCACCAAAAGATTCGCGTCACCCGGCCGACCACGCGCTCGAAGCTATCCTGGCCCGACTCGGTTACCTCGAGGCGGTCGGACTCGGCTACCTCGCCCTCGACCGTCTCTCGCGCACGCTCTCCGGCGGCGAAGTCCAGCGCGTCAACCTGACCTCCTGCCTCGGCGCCTGTCTCGCAGACACGGTCTTCGTCCTCGACGAGCCGAGCGTGGGCATGCACGCCCGCGATCTTTCGCGCATGGTCGGCATCCTCCGCAGTCTCGTCGACCAAGGCAACACGGTGGTGGTCGTCGAGCACGACGAATCCGTGATGCGCGCCGCCGACTGGCTCATCGAGATCGGCCCACGCCCCGGCGCCGAAGGCGGTCATCTCCTCTACCAAGGGGTCCCGAAGGGCGTCCTGAAGATCAAGGATTCTGCCACGGGCAACTGGCTGTCGGGTCGCCGTGTCTCGGAGCCGCGCACCCCGCGCCCGATCGGCGATACGACCCCGCGCCTCCGTGTCAGCGGCGCGACGGTGAACAATCTCCGCGACTTCTCCTGCTCGATCCCACTCGGCCGTCTGGTCGGCCTCTGCGGGGTCTCGGGCTCCGGCAAGTCGACGCTGCTCCATCAAGTCATCGGCCGACGCGATCCGGAATCAGGCGACGAAGCCAAGGAACTGAAATGGGTGAAGTTCGATAAGGAGCCGGCCGAGGTCGCGCTCGTCGACCAATCTCCCGCCACACGCACGCCGCGCTCCAACCCGGCGCTCTACGTCGGCGCCTGGGATGCGATCCGTACGCTGCTCGGCAACTCGGCCGAGGCGAAGGCCGCCGGTCTCACGCCCTCGCACTTCTCCTTCAACGCCGGCGAAGGTCGCTGCGAACGCTGCGGCGGCGCAGGCTGGGAGACGGTGGAGATGCAGTTCGTCTCCGACGTCGCCCTCCCCTGCCCCTCCTGTAACGGCAAGCGCTTCCGCGACGAGGTACTGGGCTTCCACTATGACGGTAAGTCCGTCGGCGACCTGCTCGCGATGTCAGTGACCGAGGCGCGTAAGTTCCTGGGCGAACGCACGCCGGCCTCCGCCCAGCTCGCCTGCCTGGAAGAAGTCGGCCTCGGCTACCTCTCGATGGGCCAGCCGCTCACCACTCTTTCCGGAGGCGAGGCCCAACGACTCAAGCTGGTCCGCTACCTTTCCAAGATTGATACGCGCAAAACCGGCGCGCTCCTGCTCCTCGACGAACCGACGACGGGCCTGCACCGCGAGGACGTTGCGCGCTTGATCGGCCTGCTCCATCGCCTCACGGAGGCTGGCCACTCGCTCATCGTCGTGGAACACCACCTCGACGTATTGAAGTCCTGCGACTGGATCCTGGAAATGGGTCCCGAAGCCGGTCCCGCCGGCGGCCACCTCGTCGCCGAAGGTACGCCCGCCGAAGTCGCCGAGGCCGGCACGGTCACGGGCCGCTTCCTCGCACAAGGTGATGACGCCTTCGCCTCCGCCTCGACCACGGCGAGCAAGCCACGTCCGACCGCCATCTCTCTCCGTGGCGCCCGCGAACACAATCTGAAGGACGTCTCGCTCGAGATCCCGCACGGCTCGCTGACGGTGATGACGGGCGTCTCGGGCTCGGGTAAATCTTCCTTGGCGTTCGATATCCTTTTCGCTGAAGGCCAGCGTCGCTTCCTGGAATGCGTCTCGGCCTATGCCCGCCAGTTCGTCGAACAGTTGCCGAAGCCAGACATCGATTCGCTCACGGGCCTGCCGCCCACGGTCGCCATCGAGCAACGCGTGACGCGCGGCTCAGCGAAGTCCACGGTCGCGACGGTCACCGAAGTCGCCCAGTACCTCCGCGTACTCTTCGCCCGCGCCGGCGTATTGCATAGCCCAACCACCGGCGAACCACTCGAGGAGATGACCGAAGATGCGGTCGTCCGCCTCGTCGCCAAGAAGGCGAAGTCGTTGAAGAAAGGCTCGCTCCTCATCGCGGCCCCGCTCGTCCGCTCCCGCAAGGGTCATCATCGCCCGCTGGCCGAATGGGCCGAGACGAAAGGGCTCCGCCTCCTGCGTTGCGACGGCAAGATGCTCAAGGTCGAAGGCTTCGAAGGCCTCGACCGTTACTCTGAACACGACGTCGACGCAGTCTTCGGCGAGATCCGCGCCGACGGACTGATCAGCCTGCCCGATGAGACCGAAGAATCCGGCGAGAAAGCCCTCCGCACACTCGTCCGCCAGGTGCTGGCAGCGGGCAAGAACGCTTGCGTCCTCCTCGGCGCCGACGGCCAGCAAGTCGCCTATCTGTCGACATCGCGGAGCGATCCCGCCACGGGTGAATCGTTCCCTGAAGTCGACCCGAAGCATCTCTCTTGGAACTCCCCTCGCGGATGGTGTCCCGATTGCCGTGGGCATGGACTCGAAGTCACGACCTTCTCCTCCGACGAAGAGGAATCCATCAACGAGAACGCCATCGCGGATCGCGTCGGCGAAGAAGCCTGCCCGACCTGCCAAGGCGAACGCCTCGGCCCCATTGGTCGCTCGGTGAGACTCGCCGGCCCGAAAGGCCGCTCGCTCTCGCTACCCGGATTACTCCGCCTGCAGCCCGACGAGTCCCTCGCCTTCCTTTCTGGCCTCAAGCTCGAGGCCCGCGAGAAAGCCATCGTCGGCGCACTGCTGCCCGAAATCGGCGCCCGCCTCCGCTTCTTGGATTCCGTCGGCCTTGGCTACCTCGCACTCGACCGCGGCGCCGACACGCTCTCGGGCGGCGAAGCGCAGCGTATCCGACTCGCGGCGCAGTTGGGCTCGACGCTTTCCGGCGCGCTGTACGTGCTCGACGAACCGAGCATCGGCCTGCACCCGCGGGATAATGATCGGCTCATCGGCTCGCTGAAAGATCTCCGCGATCGCGGCAACACGGTCCTCGTTGTAGAACACGACGAGGACACCATGCGTGCCGCCGACCTGGTGGTCGACATGGGCCCGGGAGCTGGCGTCCATGGCGGTACGATCGTCGCGCAAGGCACGGCCGCCGCGCTCGAGAAACGAGCCGACTCCGTCACGGGTCGCTTCCTCAAGGAAGCCATCCCTCATCCGCTCCGCGGCGCTCGACGCCCCATCGCCGGCAAGGGAGCGCCCGCCGAATGGGTCCGCCTGAAGAATGCCTCGCTCCGCAATCTCAAGGGCTTCGATGTCCAGATCCCCGTCGGACGACTCACCGTCGTCTGCGGCGTCTCGGGTGCGGGTAAATCCACCCTCATCACCGACCTCCTTGCTCCGGCGATCCGTGCGGCTGTCAGCAAGAAGAAGGATGGCCTGACGGGCAAGGAAGCCCTCGCCGTCGTCTCCTATCAGGGTAAGCCAGCCTTCACTAGTCTGTCAGGTCTCAAAGGCTTCCGTCAGTTGGTGGTCGTCGACCAAGAACCGATCGGCAAGACGCCCCGCTCGACGCCGGCGACTTACATCGGCGCCTGGGACCTGATCCGCGAGCGCCTCGCCTCGCTCCCCGAAGCGGCCATCCGCGGACACGCCGCTGGCTTCTTCTCTTTCAATACTTCTGGCGGCCGCTGCGAAGCTTGCTCCGGCGCCGGCCGCATCAAGCTCGAGATGAGCTTCCTGCCCGACACTTACGTGCCGTGCGAAGAATGCGCGGGCACGCGCTACGGCTCGGCCGCCAAGGCTATCCGTTGGAACGGCAAGTCTGCGGCGGACCTGCTCGCGATGACGTTCGAGGAAGCCGCCGCGTTCCTTTCCTTCGACGCCAAACTGGGCGACCTCTGCGGACTGATGGTGAAGACCGGCCTCGGCTACCTCACGCTTGGCCAGAGCAGCCCCACGCTCTCGGGCGGCGAAGCGCAGCGGCTCAAACTCGTCAGCGAACTGGCCCAAGGTCTCCCGACCTTCCGCGAGCGCTCGCGCGGCGAGATCCGTCCTAACCTCTACATCCTGGAAGAGCCGACCATCGGCCTGCACCAGTCCGACTGCCGTCGCCTCATCGAGCTGCTCCATGCGCTCGTCGACCAAGGCCACACGGTCGTCGTCATCGAGCATCACCCTGATGTGATCGCCGAAGCCGACTGGGTCCTCGAGATCGGCCCCGAAGGCGGCAACGCCGGCGGCGAACTCGTCCACGCGGGCGACCCCGAATCTCTCGCCAAGCAGAAGAAGTCGCCGACCGCCCCCTCGCTCCGCCTTACGCTCGAACGAGGCCTAATCAAAAAGACGGCGGTTTAGGACTCGGGCGCCTTGCGGTTCCCTTTGACCCAGGCCCGCCGAGGCCTATTGCTACAAGCCCAAGTCCGATGTCCACCCGTCCCATCCTCCTCGGCGTCAATATCGACCACGCCGCGACGCTCCGCCAAGCTCGTTACCGCGGCGCGCACATGTCGCCGCATGCGGAGCCCGACGTCGTGGCCTTCACACGCGAAGCCCTCGCCGGCGGTGCCGACGGCATCACGCTCCACCTGCGCGAAGACCGCCGTCATATTCAAGACGCCGACGTCCATGCGATCGCCGCGATCCCAGGCATCCGTCTCAATCTCGAGATGGCCTGCACCTCTGCGATGACGGCCTTCGCCCTGAAGCTCCGCCCCGCCGCCGTCTGCCTCGTCCCGGAATCCCGCGAAGAGGTCACGACCGAAGGTGGGCTCGACGTCGCCGGCCAGCTCACCCGCGTCCGCGAGACCACCCAAGCGCTGAAGGCTGCGGGCATCGAGGTCTCTCTCTTCATCGGGCCCGACGCCCCACAGATCGAAGCCGCCGTCGCCGTCGGCGCGCCGGTCATCGAACTCCACACGGGGGCCTTCGCCAACGCCTGGAAATCCCCCACCGCCGAAGCCGAACTCGCCCGTCTCCGCGGCGCCTGCGAACAGGCCCATGGTCTCGGTCTCATCGTCAACGCCGGCCACGGCATCAACTACGACAATATCCGGGCGATCCTGACGCTCCCGCACCTGCACGAGTTGAACATCGGCCACTCGATCGTGGCCCGTGCGCTCTTCACGGGCATCCGTGGCGCGGTCGCCGAGATGAAGGACCATCTGAAGGCATGAACCTTGAAGGCGGCAACGTGATCGGTGTCGGGGTGGATCTCACGGAGGTCGATCGCATCCGCTCCGCGCACGTGAAGCATGGCGCCGCTTTCCTCGACAAGGTCTTCACGCCAGCGGAACAGAAGCTCTGCCTCGCAAAGGCCGATCCTTATCCGTCCCTAGCCGCCCGCTTCGCCGCCAAAGAGGCCGCGAGCAAGGCCTTCGGTACGGGCATCGGCGCGGAACTCGCGCTCACCAGCGTCGGCGTGCTCAACGGCCCTGAAGGCGAACCGGTCGTCGAACTCGATGACAGGGCGCGCGCCTTGCTCGCCGCCCGCGGTGCTTCCCGCCTGCTGCTCTCGCTCACGCACACCGACTCGCTGGCCCAAGCCTTCGTGGTGCTGGTCCGCTGAGACCATGAGCGCCTCCGCCCGTCTGCCGGTCCTTTCCTGCGTGGAAGCCGCGGTCGCCGAAGCGGCGTTCATCGCCGGCGATGTAGCCCTTTCCTGGAAGCTGATGAACCTCGCCGCGTGCGGGGTCGCCGACGAAGCGGTCTCGTTGCTCGGCCGTCAGCCGAAAAGGATTCTGGTCCTCGCCGGCAAAGGTAACAACGGCGCCGACGCCTTCCTCGCCGCGCTACATTGCGCCCGACGCGGCACGGAGATCGTCGCCGTCTTCGCCGAAGGCGGTCCGGCCCGCGCCCAAGCCCAGCGCGCCTGGTCCGCCCGCAAGCCCGGCGTCCGCATCGGCGTGGTCGCCGCCGCGAACCTCCGCCTCCTCGCGGCTCACGAGTTCTGCCTCATCTTCGACGGCATCCTCGGCCAAGGCTTCCACTCGCCCCTCTCGGCCGAACTCCGCACCTTCCTCCGTGCGTCCGAGTCGCTCCGCGGACTCCGCGTCGCGGTCGACCTTCCGAGCGGACTCGGCGACGACGCCACTGGTCCGGCGTTCCGCGCCGACCTCACGGTCTCGATTGGCTGCCTGAAACGCCCGCTGCTCGCACCTAAATCCGCCCGCTTCATGGGTCGCCTCCGCGTCCTCGACATCGGCCTGCCGCTCGGCGAGACCGAAGAGGCCTGCGTGACCGCGACCAGCCTCACGCCGCTCCGTCGTCCTCGGCGCGCGCGCAGCGATAAACGCCATCAGGGTCGTCTGCTTGTCGTCGGCGGCTCGGACCGGATGCCTGGCGCGGTGCTGATGAACACCGCCTCCGCCTTACGTGCCGGCGTGGCCCTCGTCACGACCTGCCTGCCTGAATCCGTCCGCGCGAAAGCGGCCGTCGCCTATCCCGAAGCGATGTGGCGCGGACTCCGCACCGAACGCGACGGACGCCTCGCTACGGCCAACCTGAAGGAAATCCGGACATTGCTCGCCGACAAGGATGTGCTGCTCATCGGCTCTGGTATGGGCGAGAAATCTGCCAAGCTGATCGGCGCGGTCGCCACCCGTTGCTCCGCCGACCTCGTCCTCGATGCCGACGCGCTCCACCCGTCTGTCATCGCCGGATCAAGGCAAGCCAAGGTCCGCATACTGTTGCCGCACGCCGGTGAATTCAAGCGTCTCAGCGGCCGCGACGCCTCCGTCCCGGCGGCCCGCGCCTATGCGCGCAAGACGAAGACGATCGTCGTGCTCAAAGGCCCGCTGACCTGCGTCACCGATGGGACCCGCGTGATCCATATTCCTTTCGGCGGCCCCGTGCTCGCGCGCGGCGGTTCCGGCGACCTGCTCGCCGGTATCGTCGCCTCGGTGCTCGCGCGACGCCATGAACTCGGACTCACCCCCTTCGATGCCGTGGTGCTCGCGACGACCTGGCACGCGCGCGCCGCCGACTGGCTGAGGGAAACCCATGGGGAAGAAGCGGTGAGAACCACCGACCTCCTCGCTGGGCTGTCCCCTGTCTTGCGCGGCTGAAGACGTCCCGCTGGCTGGCGGGATGCTCCCCATCCCGACCGACCCGCTCGCACAACGCGTCCTGCTTAACGGACTCAAAGGCGTCGGACCCATCACGGTGCGACGACTGCGCGACGCATTCGGCGGCGATCTCTCGGTCGCACTCGGTGCCCCGGCGGATCAGCTGGCCAAGGTCCAAGGGATCAGCCGACCGGTCGCCGCGGCGATCGCCGCACGGGAATTCGGCTGGGCCGCTGAGATGGGGCGTGTCCGCGACTTGGGCTTCCGGCTGCTGAGTGAGGACGATGAAGCCTGGCCGACGTCTCTCGCCAAACTTTGGGATCCGCCGCTGGTGCTCTACGCCGAAGGCACGCATTTCCCGGGCGATCGCTCCGTGGGCATCATCGGTTCGCGTCATTGCACGACCTATGGCGCCTCGCTCGCCCGCAGTTTTGCGCGCGACCTGGCGAAGCAAGGCTGGTGGATCGTCAGCGGACTGGCCCGCGGTATCGACACCGCCGCACACGAAGGGGCGCTCGATGCCGAGGGGCGGACAGCGGCGGTCGTCGGCCACGGACTCGACCTCACCTTCCCGCCGGAAGCCGTCCGCCTGCGGGCCCGCATGAAGACCGAGGGCTGCGTGCTTTCGGAATTTCCGCTGGGCCGGCCCGCGGACCGACAGACTTTTCCGCAGCGCAACCGGATCGTCGCCGGATTGGTGCGGGTGATGGTAGTGGTCGAGACCGACGTCGACGGCGGCAGCATGATCACCGCCCGCTTCGCGGGCGACCTCGGCAAGACCCTCTGCGCCGTGCCCGGCCGGGCCGATAGCCCATCGAGCCGCGGCTGCCATGCCCTCATCCGTGATGGCGCCACGCTCGTGTCTTCCGTGGACGACATCCTCACGGAGCTGGGCGAAAGCCGCGGTAGCCCCACGCTGGCGTTGATCGAAGACCCGCCCGAGTTCGCTCGCTGGCTGCCGCACTTCGCCGGCGGAACGGCGCATGACGCCGAAAGCCTATCCGTGCTTGCGGACTGCGCGGTCGCCGAAGCCGCGGTGAGCCTGACGATGATGGAGATCCGCGGCGTGCTCACCCGAAGGCCCGACGGACGCCACGAACGCGCCTGACTCAGCGATGCGGCACGTTGCCTTCGTTCGCCGGCGCCGGCGCCGTGAGCGGATTCCCAAGGCAACGATCAATCACCGCCTTCGGCTTAGCGAAGCAGTCCCGAAGCGAACCCATGAGGGGACGCCAACCGTCGCCAAACGCCGCAGGGTAGGCCGTCGCCCGCAGCGATGCATGATCGGCCTGCCAGAGCGCGCGCACGCAATGCCAGCCTTGCGAGACGAAGACAACGTGATCGTCGGGATAATAGGCCTTCGCCCGCAGGACTGAATCCAGCGTGCGCCAACCATACGGGTCTTCGACGATCGGACATGTCACGCCGGCCGAGCGCAGTTGCGTCGCCATCACGCGCGCATGAACCTCGGTCCCGGAGGTCACGATGAGCTTCACGCGCCCCGAGCGCGCGAGCTCCAGCGCAGCGTCGATACGCGGCCGATAGGTACCCGTGCGTTCGCCGGTCGTGCCCACGAATTCATCCGTCCCCAAGATGACCATCACGGATCCGACGGGGACTTCCGAAGGTTTGCCGGCCAACCGACCCCATCCGGCCGACCAGACCCAGAGGTTCGAACCGACGAAGAAAAACGTCGTCAGGGCAAAAAGTACCCCCACCCCGCGCTTGAGCCATCGAGACATAGAAACGACCATTACGCCCAAAATTCCGTTGGCAAGGGGACCATTCACAGGGATTTGCTTAAATTTAAGCACCTATAGGTTGCCGAAAGTCGGTATTAGGTCATTTTGAGGGGGAGTCCGCCAATGGCACGGATTCTGCCTACTTTTACTCAACATGAGCGCCACTCCTTCCGCAGCGAACGCCAAAGTCCTGGTCATCGACGACGACAAGGACCTCCGCTACTCGCTCCGCCGCGCTCTGGCTGGTCTCGGCCATACGGTCATCGAAGCGGACAGCGGCGAAACCGGCGTCGTCGCGGCCAAGCGCGAACAGCCCGACGTGATCCTGCTCGATAACCGCATGGGCGGCATGACCGGTATCGAAACCTTGCAGATGCTCCGCGGCGCGCAGCCGCAGGCGATGGTGATCCTGATGACCGCCTTTGGCACCACGCAGACCGCGATCGAGGCGATGAAGTTCGGCGCGTACGACTACGTCATGAAGCCGTTCGACCAGGCGAAGCTCATCACGCTCGTCGACAAGGCCCTCTCCGCCCGCCGCGACCTCGCGGCCGCCACGAAGTCCACGCGCACGCTCGTCAATCCGGCCGACTACAAGGAAGGCATCGTCGGCAGCTCCGAACCGATGCAGGAAGTCCTGAAGTCGATCGGCCAGGTCGCCGCTTCCGACGCCACTGTACTCATCACCGGCGAGAGCGGCACAGGCAAGGAACTCGTCGCGCGCTGCATCCACCAGCACTCGCTCCGCGCCAAGGGCACGTTCCTGGCGGTCAATTGCGCGGCCATCCCCGAGAACCTCATCGAGTCCGAACTCTTCGGCCACGAGAAAGGCGCCTTCACGGGTGCAGCCAACCAGAAGCTCGGCAAGTTCGAGCTCTGCGACGGCGGCACCATCTTCCTCGACGAAATCGGCGACATGTCCCTGCCCACGCAGACCAAGGTCCTCCGCGCCATCCAGGAAGGCGAGATCCAGCGCGTCGGCGGTACGGTCACCGTCAAGATCAGCGTGCGTCTCGTCGCCGCGACCAACAAGGATCTTGAGGCGATGGTGGCCACCCGCCAGTTCCGCGAAGACCTCTACTACCGCCTCAACGTCTTCCGCATCCGCCTGCCCGCGCTCCGCTACCGCAAGGGCGACGTACCGCTCCTCGTGGACTACATGCTGCAGCGCCAGGCCGCCGCGAAGAAGATCAAGCCGAAGCGTCTTTCGAACGAGGCGCTCGACGCCCTGCTCGCCTACGATTGGCCGGGGAACGTGCGCGAACTCGAGAACGTCGTGCAACGCGCCAACGTGCTCGCCAAAGGCGAGACGATCCTCCCGAAGGACCTGCCTCAGGACGTCCTGAATCCTCGCAAGATCGCCGTGGCTCCCGTCGCTGCGATGGCTGCCCCGGCCGCTGCCTTGCCGGAGGCCGCCGCCCCCGTCGCCGGCCTCATCCCCGCCTATGATACGATCTACAAGCAGTGCCGGGTGAACGACGGAAAATCCATCCTCGCCGCCATCGAGATGGAGATGATCCGCCGAGCCATGGAAGAGACCCGCGGCAACCAGCTCCGCTCCGCGATGATCCTCGGCATCAACCGCTCGACGCTGAAGAAGCGCCTGCTCGAGATGCGCGAAGCCGGCATCAAGGTCTTCACTTAACCTTTGCCTCGGGGCGGCCGGCCGGTTGGAGTCATGGCCGGATGCGAACCCCCGCTTTCGGCTGGCGTGACTACTGGCGCATGCTGACCTCCGGTCGGCCATGGCTGCCGTGGCGCTACTTCCGCGAGGCCCATGCGTTCGACCTGCGACGGGGCACCGATACGCACGCCCGCATCCCGAAGGCAGACTTCGGCGCCGAACCGCCGGGCTTCGCCGAAGGGACCTTCTACATGGCGTCATGGACGAGCGAGATCGACTGGGCCTTCCGCGAGACACGCACCTTGCTAGGCGAGGACTTCGACGCGTTCGCGTTCGTCGACGTCGGCTGCGGCAAGGGCAAGGCGGTGCTGCGCTGGACTGAGCTCCGCGCGGCCGCCGGCTCGGCCCAACGCGTGCACGGCTTAGACTACCACGCGCCGCTGGTCGCGATCGCCCGCCGCAACCACGAGAAGCTTTTCGGAAATCCGGGATTCCTCTCCGCCGAGGGAGCCGAGACGTTCGATTTCGCCCCGCTCGGTGGCCGCGTACTCTGCTACCTCTACAACCCCTTCGGCGCCGGCCTGATGCGCCGCTTCCTGACCCGGCTGCGCGAGCTGGACGTGGTGCTGATCTACAACCACCCCGCCGAGGAGGCGACGCTACGCGAAATGGGCTACGTCGCCTTGCGCACGAAACGCGGCGATTGCCCCAATGCGCATACGGTCATCTACGCCAACCGGCGGCAGCCCGCCAATTAACCTTTGCCAGAAACCGGGAATGGGTTTGGTTAAGTGCTTCCCCATGAGCACCTCACCCCTCCGCACCACCCTGCTGGCCACGGCCGCGCTCTTCCTGAGCTCGTACGCCGCGTTCGCCGGCGAAACGATCCAGATGTTCGACGGTAAGTCCCTCGCCGGCTGGAAGGCCTCGAAGAACTCCCCCGAAGGTACCTACAAGGTCGAGGACGGCGTCCTCCAGATCCGCGGTGGCCAAGGTCACCTCTTTTTCGTCGGTGCCGACGGCAAAGCCAACTTCACGAACTTCGACTTCAAGGCGAAGGTGAAGACCTACCCGACCGCTAACTCGGGCCTCTACTTCCACACGGCCTACGAAGACAAAGGCTGGCCCTCCCAGGGCTACGAGTGCCAAGTCAACGCCAGCCACAAGGACATCAAGCGCACCGGCGGCCTCTACGCCGTCCGCGACGTCCTCAACACGCCGGCCGCCCCCGACAATGTCTGGTTCGACTACCGCATCCGCGTCGAAGGTAAGCGCATCCAGATCTGGATCGACGGCAAGCAGACCGTCGACTTCACCGAGCCGGAAGGCTGGACCCCGCCGAAGGGCATGGCCGGCCGCAAGCTCGGCAACGGCACCTTCGCCATCCAAGCCCATGATCCGGGCTGCAAGGTCGACTACAAGGATCTCGTCGTCGAACGCCTGCCCTGAGCAGTCGGACGATGAAATCAAAAGGCGGACCACAAGGTCCGCCTTTTTTGCGCCCGTAATTCAGGCGAGCGCTCGTTCGAGTTCAGCGATGAGCCGTGCGCGGACAGGTTCGGCCAAAGCCGACAGTCGACGCTGCTCGGTTTCATATTCGCTCCGGCCTTCAGCGGTCTCGATCGCGATGGGCTTCAGGCCGATGGCGGAGAAGTCATAAGGGCTGGCGCGCATATCCACCGTCCGCGCGACGTGCGCGAGCTCGAAGGCGTCCGCGGCGAGCTCCGCGGAGACCCATGGTTGCGCCTTCATCGCCCACTTGAAGAGATCCATGGTGACGTGCACGCAGCCGGGCTGCTCGTTATCGCCGCGCGCTTCGAGGGTGGGCGCGATCTTGTTCAACGGCCTCGCGCCGGGCGTGAAGAAGCGGAAAGCGTCGTAATGCGTGCAACGCACGGGCATCGAGCGGACGACGGCGTCCGTGCCCTCCGCGCCGAGCCGCAAAGGCCAGGAGCCGTGGCGGCGCTGTTCGGCCTGACCATAGACCATCGCCCATTCATGCAGGCCGAAGCAGCCGTGGAAGGCCGCGCGGGTCGCGACCGCCCTACAGAGCCTCAGGCTGAAATCCAAACGGCCAGCCTGCGCCGCGTCAGGCAAGGCCACCCGCACGAGCCCATCAGCGCCTCGCAGGAAGCGGCGGTCAGCGACAAGCTCGTCCGCCTCGGCCAGCGCGATGCCGGCGCCCGGCGTCCAACGCCGGACGGCCGCGAAGCGGAACGGATAATAGGTGAAGAGAAAATCTTCGACGGGATCACGCTCGCCCTTCTGCGCCCGAGAGCGACGGGCCTCGACCAGTCGATCCGCACGGGCCTCATGCGCCGCGCGACGGGCCCGCCATTCCGCGGGACCGAGCACGACCTGACTGGCAGGTGCGACGCTCAATCGAAGCGTCGATGATGGGCGGCGACCTTGACGTATTTCTCCGCCCAACCAGGCAGCTTTGCTTGCTCCTCGGCCGTCAACGCACGCACGACCTTGGCCGGCGAGCCCATGACGAGCGAACCGGGCGGCACTTGCGTACCCTTGGTGACGAGCGAGTTGGCGCCGACGATTGAACGCGCACCGATAACGGCGCCGTCGAGGATGGTGGCGTGCATGCCGATCAGGCACTCGTCACCGATGGTGCAGGCGTGGATCATCGCGAGGTGGCCGACCGTGACACGGGCACCGATCTTGGCCGGCAAGCCGTCGGCGACATGGACGACCGCCCCGTCCTGGATATTGGTCCCTTCACCGACCTCGATCGGGGCGATGTCTCCACGGAGGACGGCGCAGGGCCAGACGCTGGCCTTGGGGCCGACGGTCACGTTACCGATGACGACCGCCTTGGAATGGACGAAAGCCGTGGCGTGCGCGCTGGGCCCCTTGGACAGATTGCGGGTCAACTCCTTCGAGAGGGCCTCATCCGCGTCAGCCGGTTCCTCGAACTGACCTCCTTGGTAAAACGGGTTCATGGCTGGAGAATTAAGCACCTCCCCCCGACAGGGAAGACCGAACCAGCTCACCCCTGTCTTTTAGCCCGTTTTAACCCCCAAAATGCCCACCCCTACCCCTACCCCTTTATCAAATCCCTAACCCAACCCCTAATCGCCCGACAATTCCCCTTGCCAACGCCCCCTCACTCCGTTTGCTCCGACCTTCCGACAGCCATGAAGGCCACATTTATCACCTCCGGTCGCCAATTCACCGTCACTCAAGGCGACATCCTCATCGTTAACCAGTACCCTGGTAAGAACGAAGGGGACATCCTCACCTTTGACCAGGTCCTCCTCGTGGGCTCCGGCGCCGACGCCAAGATCGGCACCCCGACCGTCCCCGGCGCGAAGGTCACCGCCAAGATCCTTGAGAACAAGCGCGGCGACAAGATCGACATCTTCAAGCACCGCCGCCGTAAGGGCTACTACCGCCGTCGCGGCCACCGCCAGGAACTGTCGGTGATCAAGGTCGAGTCCATCTCTGCTTAACCCTTAACGTCCTACCACCATGGCAACAAAGAAAGGCGGCGGCACTTCCTCCAACGGCCGCGATTCCACCTCCAAGCGCCTCGGCGTGAAGCTTTACGGCGGCGAATTCGCCACCGCAGGTTCGATCATCATCCGCCAGCGCGGTACCCGCATGAATGCCGGCCGCAACGTCGGCATGGGCCGCGACCACACCCTCTTCGCGAAGGCCGACGGCCTCGTCAAGTGGGACGCCGAGCACCGCAAGGTCGAGATCGTTCCGACGACCTCCTCCGCTTGCTCGATCAAGTAAGCTGCTTCGCCAGCCTCCCGAGAAGCCGACCGTCTGGTCGGCTTCTTTGTTTTACGGACCA
>DBCR01000057.1:0-27407 GCA_002293125.1 Opitutia bacterium UBA953 | reverse complement strand
CTAGCCGGCTCGGTGGCGGATGATTTCCAGCGTAGACTGGAAAAGCGATCGGGTGGAATCGTCGTACACGCGATCGTGTACGACGTAATCGCAGACGCGCTCGATCGCCTGAGGGTCAGCTCCGCAGCCACGCAGTTCGACTGCGAGCAGCTGAAGCTTCTCAAACGACATGAGCATGACGTCGGCTTCGGTTTCCTCGCGGAAACCATATTCCGGATCTTCATCCATCTCCCGGCCAGGGGTGATGTTCTGAGTGAGGTGCATTGGGGTGCTCCTTCAGACTAAGCCCCGCCTCAGCTAAGCAAAGCCCCGCGATGTGAAGATTGGCTGACCCGCCCGTGCCAACGAGGTGACGGCCTCAGGCGTCGACCCCGGCCTGTGCGGCCTGACGGAACTTCCACGCCATGGCCAACGACACGACAACGAGCCCAGTCGCCAGCGCGATCCAGATGCCCACAGCCCCGAGGCCGAAGAAACCAGCCGGAATACCGAAGAGCCGGAAGCCCGCGGGAAACGCCAAGGCGAGCGCGAACGGCAGGCAGAACAGCCAGTAGACGATGAAGACACTCCACGAGGCCCAGGCGGCCCGATTGACCGACCGGAGGAGGTAGGCCGCCACGACCTGCACGCCGTCGAAGGGCGCCCACACGGCGGCAAAGATAAGCAAAGTCGAAGCCAGTACGGCGGTCTCGGTCCCGGCGACGCCATACGTCGCCATCAGGAGCGGACGCAGGAGGATCATGCCGAGCCCGTAGACTGCCATGATGAGGCCCCCCATGATCAAGGCCCCGACACCAATGGCCTGCACCTTGCGCGGATCCTTGGCGCCATAAGCTTCGCCCACACGGATGCCCGCGGCGATGCCGAGGCCGAGCGGCAACATGAACGCGGCGGACGCGGTACTGATGGCGACCTGGTGCGCGGCCTGCGCGGTGGCGTTGATCCAGCCAGCCATGACAGGGACGATCGCGAAGATGCCGACCTCACTGAGGCTGTGCAGTCCCGCCGGCCAGCCGGTCTTCATGAGGCGTTGGAATACGGTCATCTGGAGGCCGTCGGCCCAGCGCACCTCGCCACGGCCCGGCGTATACCATAGGCCGATGAGCATCACGAGGCGGGCGACGAGCGTGGCCCAACCGGCGCCAGCGAGTCCCATCGCAGGGAAGCCCCAATGGCCGAACATCCAGAGCCAATTGAAGAAGATGTTAGCGAGGATGCCGATGCTGAGCCAGACGAGCGAGATCCATGGCTGGTGCTGCGAATCGCGATGTCCACGCAAGGCATGGAAGACCAGCCCTGGCACCATGGCCCATGACATGAGGATGAAAAACTCCTGAGCCTCGGCGGAGACGGCCGGCGATGAACCGAGCAGCGGGATAAACTGAGCCGCCCAATGCGAGGCGATGGCGGCGGCGACGCTGATGGCGACGGCCAGCACCATGCCGTGGCGCAAGATCGCGGGCGACGACTCCTCGACGCCGGCCCCGTTATCCTGCGACTGATACACGGCGATAGCGCCGACGACGCCGATGCCGAAGACATACGGGATGTAGTTGAGATTCGAAGCCAAGGCCGAGGCCGCCAGCGCGGTCTCACCGAGGTGACCGGCCATGGCGACGTCGACGACGAACATCAGTCCATACCCGAGCATCCCCAGCATGATGGGAGTCGCCAGCTTGAGTGTGGGGCCGATCTCGGCGCGGATAGTCGTGGGCTGTTCCAAGCCCCCAAGAGGAAAGGATTACCCTCCCGTTGCGAGTCAGTTCTTCGGCACGCGGTTCAGCGTGTAATACGCATCCGCATGATCCAGCACTTCGCCACCAGCCGAGCGGATGCCATCGGCATGCAGTTCGTGGATGTAAAGTTCGCGGAGGCCGTCGACCTTGAGACGCACGCTCAGTCCGTCCGAGGCGACCTTGGCCGAGACGATGCCGTTCGGAGCGGCCTGGATCTCATCGCTGCCGTACGCGCCCGAATAGAAAAGCGTGTAGTTGGTCATACGGTACGAGGCGACGTCCCCGGCCCGGGCGACGTCGACGGGCTTGGTGAAGGTGAGTTCGAAGCCGTCGGGCTTGGCCTTCATCTCCTTGATGGCGAAAGGCACGGCGCCGTTGTAACGTAACCGTTGCAGTCCGTAAGCCTTGGTGCCGAGCGAAGACCAGCCACGGCTGGTCATGCCGACCATAAGCGAGCCGTCCGGCGCGAAACTGAGCCGCACGATGCCGGAGGCGAAGCCGCCGACGAACGGGAAGCACGCGCCCTGATACTCGCCGTCGACCTTCTCCAGGAAGACACGGCTGATCTTAGCGTCGGTGAACTCGGCCACGAACATCTGCCCATCAAAGGGGCCGAACTTGCCGCCGGCATCGCACGTGGCGAGGTCGGTGCCGCTTCGGCCGACCTTGTTATAGGGCATCCACACCGCGGGCGGGCGCATCTCGGGCAAAGCCTTGAGGGCCTCGGGATACGGACGCTTCTCCGGGATCTTCGCGGAAAGCTTGAGCGGTGACTCGGGGCGGCTCTCAGAGGCGATGCCTTCGGGGTTCAGGAAGAACGCGCCTTTGCGCAGATGGTAGATCGGAGTGGTCGGAATCCACGTGCCCTGCTGGTCGACGCAGAACATGTCGCCGGCGAGGTTCGTGCCGAGGCCGCACGGCGAACGCATGCCAGCCGCCATGGGGATGAATTTGCCGTCCTGACCGAGGACGCCACCCCAGCCGCGCCACGGGGCTTTGTTGTCGGCATGGTCGCCCATGTCGACGTTGAGCGTGACCCAGAGCTGTCCGAGTCCATCGCGCTTGGGGCCGTAAGCATAACCGTGATAGGAACCAGAGACGTTCCAGCCTGCGCCGGCGGTAAGGTATTCGTCGGCGACACCATCGCCGTTGCTGTCACGCAGGCGCGTGGTCTCGGTACGCTGGGTGACGAGCAGGTCCTTGCCGTCCCGCAGCAGGCCGAGCGGCTCATGCAGACCGGAGGCGAAGAGCTTGTAGCTGACTTTAGTCGGCTTGGCATCGAGGACGCCGTCAAGCACCCAGACCTCGCCCTTGCGGATCGACAGCGCGAGTTTGCCGTCAGCGGTCCAATCCATGCCGCTGACCTCCAGCGCGAGACCGTCACCGGGCTTCCAATCCTTGGCGCGCGTATCGGCTGCGGTGCTCGCCGTGAGGATGTCGGCGATGTCGTAGGACGCCGCGGAAAGCGAGGCGGCGGCAAGGAGGGCTACAATCGTGGCTTTCATTTCCAGAGATAGGTGAAGACGCGACGGCCTTGAGCGGAAGATTCCTTCACGTCGACGATCATTCCCGCAGGATGCGTGATCGTCGGGGTGAAGTCGGGCGTGGGCGCCCAGATGACGGTGCGACGAAGGCCGTTCTCGATGCCTTCGTAGGTCTCTTCGACCTTCACGCCGCCCTGCTCGTTCAGGAACGTGGGGTTACCCTTGGCATCCAGACGATAGCCGAGGAAGCGACCAGTGGGCTTAGGCCAGGCGACGACCTCCGTGCCGATGGGCTTCTCAAAGGTCGGGAAGCGCGAGAACCAGGTCAGGTAGGCGTCGAAGAAGCGCCCCTTCCAGGCGAGGCCGGGGCCACCTTTGTCGCCGTCATAGGCGAGGTGCACGCCGCTCGGGAAACCGACGAGGATCGCCCGCACGCCGACGCCTTCCGTGAAGGCGCGCTGCACGACGGGCCGGTCCTTAGGCACGACCTCGAATTCACCGTTACGATTTTGAGGGAAACCTTCAGGATCGCCGTTCGCGCTCTCGGCGAACTTGTAGATCGCGGCGATCTGCTTGTCGGTGTCGCCGCCGAGGATTTCCTGATTGAAGGATTTTCCGCCTGGCCAGAAGGACGGCATCAGCGTGCCCGGTCGATAACCAGCGGGATTGATGAGATACTCACGCAGCCAGCTTTCCTGCAGGCGGGCGGCGATATTGCTCAAGTCAGGCCCTTGGACGCCAAGAGACGGGCGATCGCCCCAACGGTGACAGGTGATGCACCCCGCACCGCCCTGCGTGCCCAGCAGCTTGCGTCCAGCGGTGTCGTCGCCGCCTGCGAATTTCAAAGCGGGTCGCGCGTCAGCGACGCCGAGGAGCTTGGCCAGATCTGCGACGGACGCGCCATACTGCGGCATCTTGGTCTTCAGATAGGGCCGCACGCGGGTCTCGTCTGCCTTGTTGTGGCTCGTGAATAGCTCGGCGGGCTTGGCTTCGACACGCGGGGCAAGCACCTTGGCCAGCCACTCGGGGCGGAGCTTGCCGCCGATGCCGGTGAGGGGCGGAGGGTAGCGACCGGTGTCGCCGAGATTATGATCGCCCTGGAAGTAGGGCTTACGCGCGGCATCAGGTCCGCCCTTCCCGTCACGTTCATGACAGGCGACGCAGTTGAGGGCATGCAAAGTGAGGTCGGCGGCAAGTTTAGGCGACGCAGACTCATCCTTCTTCGCGAGGAAGAGTTTTAGCGAGGCACGCTGCGCGTCCGAAAGGGCATAGCGGGGGCCACTGACATGGTCAGCATCGAGACAACCCCCTTCGTTCTTATTCAAGGCGACGGGCTTCGCCGCGGCATCCTTAGGCAAATCGTGACAGGCGGCACACTGGGCGGCGATGACGGCCTTGCGGCCAGCGATCGAGAGATTCTTATCCGCTACGATGGAGACGACGGGCTGATCAATCCGGCCATCGCTGCCCTGGAACTCGAGCAAGTAGCCGGCGATATCGATGGAGTCCTGACGATCCATCACGGTCTTTGGCATGCGCCCGTCCGCGCGCACCTTCAGTGGGTCGAGGATGAACGCGCCCAGGCTATCGAGGCTATACTTCGCCTTGAGGTCGGCGAAGCCGACGCTGCGGTGCGTAGACTCGGAAGCCTTGGGCACGCCTTCAGCCGGGATGAAATCCTTGCCGGGCGCGTGGCAGGCGACGCACCCGAGCGTGTTAAACAGTTCGCCGCCGCGGGCGCCGTTCACGTGCATGATCTTCGCCGCGGCTTTGGAGGCCGCCTTCGGCTTCAGCGAGGCGAGATAGTGTTCGATGGCGACGAGGGTCTTATCGTCGGCCTTCGCCAACACCTGCGGCATGACTGCGCCAGGGTGGACGGACGCTGGATCAGCGACGAACTTACGGAGCCACTCGGAGCGGACGCGCTGAGTGACCGTCGCGAGCGCCGGACCGCGCATGGCGGGCAGGCCAGTCTCGCCACCGTGGCAGTTCACGCAACCGAGCTCGTTGTAAAGCAGCCGGCCGCCTTCGGCCGTCGGTGCCGACGCATGGAAGCGCTCAAAACCGGTGACGAGAGGTTCGGCGCCCAGCGCGGCGGCGCCGAGCAGGATTACGAGGCGCAGCATCATGCGGTCTCGCGGATGCACTTCTCCACGTAGGCGCGGGACTCGTTGATGAGCGCGGTGACCTCGGGGGTCGTCGGCATGACCGGGATACCGCGCGGCGTCGGGTGCATGAACAGCTCCACCTGACCGTTGAAACGGATATCGCGCAGCGCCTTCACGATGGGGCGGTAGTCGAGCTTACCACGACCAGCCATCTGCTGGAGCTCTTCTTCCTTGGAAGCCTTCTTGAAGATGCCGGCGGAGTGTTCTTGGAAATACATGAACGGAAGGTTGCGCGCACCCAGGTCGCGGAGCAGCGCGGGGATCTGGTCAGCCCACTCATGCAGATGGTGCGGCGCGAAAGCGACGCCGAGTGCAGGGGACTTGTTCAATTCGGCGAAGGCACGGATCGAATCGGGGTGGTG
Source organism: Opitutia bacterium UBA953 (assembly GCA_002293125.1). Classification (GTDB taxonomy): domain Bacteria; phylum Verrucomicrobiota; class Verrucomicrobiia; order Opitutales; family UBA953; genus UBA953. The sequence goes on along the minus strand of DBCR01000057.1, from coordinate 21,657 downwards.
CAGCGCCTGGTTCGAGTGGTTCTCAATCGCGATCCGCACGCCCAGCTCTTCGGCCTTGGCGGCGTGGGGCTTCATGTCTTCGAGGAACTTGGCGATGGACGCCTTGGCGGCGACGCCGGACGGATTCTTCGGTCCGGTACTGCCGCAGACGACGGTCGTGCCGCCATGCTGCTTCACCCAGGCCATCTCGTCCTGAAGCTTGAACGGGCCGAGCGGATAGCGGGTGCTGACGCCCACCTTCACGCCATGCTTCTTAAGCAGAGCCGCAAAGGCCTCGTCGCCGAGCGCCGCGGCCTGCTCGCGCTGGTCACCATGCACCTTGCACCAGATGTCAATGGACTCACTGCCGGTCTTGGCGACCTCGGGCAGGATCTCGGCGAGCGGCGCGTAGCCGTACATCGCAGAGGAGAGCACGTAGCGGAGACGGAAGGACTCCGTTCCCTGCGCCCGTAGGGCAGGGGCGGCGACGACCGCGGCTACGGCGAGACCGGCGGAGCGGAGGAAATCGCGACGGGAAAGCATGGCGTTTATTTCTGGTCGCGCTGGGCTTCGAGCATCTTGATCCAAGGGCCGACGAAGGCGCCGTTGTCATGGAAGGTGCGGCCGCTGACCATGTGGCGATCGATGACGACCGGGGCGTTCACGAAGATGCCACCACAGACCTCGAGGTCGAACTTACACTTCGGCACGGTGGCCATGCGGAGGCCCTTCACGATGCCGGCGCGGGCGGGAATCTCGACGCCGTGGCAGACGCTCATCATCGGCTTCTTATTCTCCCAGAACCAACGGGTGGCGGCCAGGAGCGCCTCGTCTTCGCGGATATACTCCGGGGCACGGCCGCCGCTGAAGAAGATACCCGCGTACTCCTCGGGCTTGATGTCCTTGAAGGCGATGTCGGAGTTGATGGTGTAGCCCTCCCACTCCTTGGTGATGGTCCAACCTGGCTTCACCTCGTGGAGCACGGTCTGGTAGACGCGCTTCTCGGGCGTCGCGAAGACCGGCTGGAAGCCGGCTTCCTGCAGGCGGTAGACCGGATACATCGTGTCGAGGAGCTCGGTGGCGTCGCCGATGACGATGAGCACCTTTGGCTTCTTGGCGTTCTCGGGCTTGTCGGCGCCCGAGGAGATCGAGGCCTGGTTCTTGTTGTCGATGAGGCCGGCGGCGGAAGCCAGGGCGCAAAGGCCGAGGAGGCCGGCGGTGAAGAGGCGGAGTTTCATGGGGGTACGGGCAGTGTCCATAAACCGACCCGCCCGTCCACCCACTAGTTCCCGGAAATCAGCGGTTAAGGCCGACGACGTCCTCGGGCTCGGCCCAGGCGAAGACGGTGGCCTTGGAGCCGACCCGCTGGCGTGGGTTGGCTTCGGAGACCTTGAGGACCACGCCCTCCTTGGTCTTGAAATCGTGCAGGGAAACGTCGCCTTGGAAGAGCGAGGCGGTGATCGAGCCGGCAAAGGCGTTCTCATCGGGCGCCATGAAATCGAGTTTCAGGCACTCGGGTCGAACACAGACGACAATCTTCGCGCCGGGGCCCGGGGCGCTGGCCGGCGTGGCCAGCGCGCCACGGACTTCGCCGACGGCGGTCTCGGCCACGAATTCGCCCGCGCCCACATGGACGACCTTGCCGGGGATGAGGTTGGCGGAGCCGAGGAAGGTCGCGATCCAGCTGTCGGCGGGACGGCGGTAGAGGTCGATGGGGAGGCCGGTCTGTACGATGCGGCCTTCGTGCATGATCGCGAGGCGGTCGGCCATCGCGAAGGCGTCCTTCTGGTCATGCAGCACGCAGAGCGCCGTGATGCCGGTCGTGCGCACGAGCTGGCGGATGACCTCGCGGACTTCGAGCCGCGAGGCGGCGTCGAGGTTGCTGAGGGGCTCATCGAGCAGCAGGAGCTGCGGACGCAGCGCCAGCACGCGGGCGAGGGCGACGCGCTGCTGCTGGCCGCCGGAAAGCTCCTGCGGACGGCGCGCGGCCCAGCCGGCGGCGCCGACGAGCTTGAGCGCCGCGAGCGCGCGGTCCTTGATCTCCACGGCGGAAAGCTTTTCCGCGTCGAGCGAGAACGCGGCGTTCTCCAGCACGGTGAGGTGTGGGAAAAGCGCATAGTTTTGGTGCACGAAACCGAAGCCGCGCTCGGCGGACTCGGCGTACGTGATGTCACGGTTGTCGAGGAGTACCGTGCCGCCCTGGGATTCGATCTGCCCCGCGAGCACCTTGAGAAGGGTCGTCTTGCCGCTGCCCGACGGACCCAGCAGGCAGCAGAGCGTGCCCGTCTCGACGACGAGATCGACCCCCGCGAGGACGGGCGTCGTGCCGAGCTGGCGGCGCAGGCCGGTGAGGCGGAGGGTGGGCACGGCCGGAACCTAGGCATAAGCCCCTCCGGGGAGCAAGGTCGCCCGCCGACTGTGAATGATTTCCCCGACTGCTTCGCCTTCCCACGCTTGCCACGGGGCCGGATTCGGGCAATTTGACGACTCCCATGCGTAACGACGACGAAGACGAGGACGAGAAGACCCCGGCCGCCCCCAAGGACGGCGGCCCGAGCGCCATGCTCATCCAGAAGAAGTTCCTCGAACAGCGGAAGATCTTCCTTTGGGGCGCCGTCGAAGACGCGTCTGCCCGCGACATCGTCGAGAAGCTCCTGTACCTGGACGGCATCGACCCCGGCAAGGAGATCACCTTCTACATCAACACCCCGGGTGGCTCCATCACCTCTGGCATGGCCGTCTATGACACCATCCGCATGATCAGCTCCCCCGTGAAGGTCGTCGTCACCGGCATGGCCGCCTCGATGGGCTCCATCCTCCTGCAGGCTCCCAAGGAAAAGGGCAACCGCCTCCTCTTCCCCCACTCCCGCGTGATGATCCACCAGCCGCTCATCATGGGCCGCATTCAGGCGACCGCCGTGGACATCCACATCCAGGCCCAGGAAATGGAACGCCTCCGCTCCGAGCTCAACGAGATCCTCGCCAAGGCCTCGAAGCAGAAGATCGAAAAAGTCACCAAGGATACCGACCGCGACTTCTACATGACCGCCGAGGAGGCCATCGAGTATGGCCTCGCCGACGCGATCGTGAAGAAGCTCTGAGGACGGCCTGCGCGCATGGGCATCGGCGACCGGGCCTATATGCGATCGACGGGTGCCCCGCGCACGCCGATCTCCCTGACGGCATGGGTCGTCGGCATCCTCGTCGGCTTCTTCATCCTTAACCTGATCCAGGAATCCGCGCACGCGGACTTCCTCGGCTGGATGGTGCTCAGAGAAAGCGCCCTGCAGCCTTGGCAGTGGGTCACGCATGCGCTCCTGCACGATGGGTTCTGGCATCTCCTCGGTAACGGACTCGTGCTTTGGTGGACCGGCGCGACGGTCGAGCAGGAGCACGGACCGGTCACGCTCCTGAAGGTACTTGTCGGCGGCGCAATCATCGGAGCGCTTACTTGGTATCTCAGTGGCCTTGGCGGCCGGGATGACGGCGCGCTCCTCGGTATCTCCGCCGGCGTCTACGCGCTGATGCTCGTCGCGCTGCTCGATAAGCTCGATCACCAGATCACCCTGCTCCTATTCTTTTTCCTGCCCGTCACGCTCAAGGTCCGCTGGCTCCTCATCGTGGTCTCGCTCTTCACGGTGCTCGGCTGGGCCTTCTCCGAATTCCCGGGCCGCCACGACTGGCCCGGCTGGAAAGGCGCCTGGACCGACAACATCGCCCACTCGGCCCACCTCGGTGGCCTGATCTTCGGCTGGCTCGCTTGGCGTTATCTCAACCGGACAAATTGGGCTCCCAGTTACGCTCAGGTGCAGGAACCCGTGCCAACCGACGCTCCGAGCCCCGCTTTCGAGACCCCGACCGAGGTAAATCCCTCATCCCGCCCGCTCACCTCCGCCCAAGCTCGTGCGGAAATGGACCGGCTTCTGGATAAGATTTCGGCTGGGGGATTCGGCTCGCTCACTGTCGGCGAGAAACGTAGGCTCGAAGAACTTAGCGCCCGCCTACGCTAAGTTTCCCCACCCCACCCTTTATGCGCCTCAGACTTTTCCTGCTGCCGATCCTTCTGGCAGCGCTGGCCTACGGCCAGACCGCCGGCTTCACCACCACGCAGTCGATGCAGAACGAGACGCGCGCCACCGCGGCGCTCCTCGAGAAGCTCCACATCAGCAAGAAGGACATGGGCTCGGTCGACATGAACTCCGTCGTGAAGACCTACTGCGAAAACCTCGATGGCGCGAAGATGTACTTCACGGCCGAAGAAGTGGACGAGTTCGTCAACCGCTACGGCAAGACGCTCGATCTCTACCTGCAGCGCGGCAACCTGACTCCGGCCTTCGAGATCTACGCCCTCTTCAAGAAGAAGGTCAACGAGCGCACGGTCTCGAACCTCGCCGCCCTCGACCTGCCGATTGACCTCACCCAGCCGGGCACTTTCCCGGTCGACCGAAAGAAGGCCGAGTGGCCCGCCAACCAGGAAGCCGCCGACGCCCTCTGGGCGCTCCGGCTTCGCCTCGACATGCTTTCGGAACTCCTCGGTGAAGATCGCACCGGTACCGCCAAGGCCCCTAAGGATCAGGCCCTCCCGGAAATCACCCCCGAAAAGACCAAGGAATCCGCCGACCGCCTGAAGAAGCGCTACGACAAGACCCGCACCTACCTTAACTTCGATCAGCACGAGGTCGAGGAGCTCTTCCTTAACTCCTACTCGAGCCAGTATGACCCGCACTCGACCTTCTTCTCCCAGCAGTCGCTGGAAGAATTCGAGATCGCGATGCGCAACTCACTCGTGGGCATCGGGGCGACGCTCTCGGACGAAGACGGCGTCTGCGTCATCAAGGATATCCTTCCCGGGGGTCCGCTCGACCTCTCCCGTCAGGCCAAGTCAGGTGACAAGATTATCGCCGTCGGCCAAGGTGCTACCGGCGAGATGGAAGACATCGTCGGCATGCGCCTCTCGAAGGCGATCAGCCGCATCCGCGGCAAGCAAGGCACGTCCGTCCGCCTCCTCGTCGATATGGCCGCTGGCGGCCGGAAGACGATCGTGCTCAAGCGCGATCAGATCAAGCTCGTCGGCCAGATGGCCTCCGCCAAGGCCTTCGAAGTCCCGAACGGGAATGGCACGCTGCTCCTCGGCGTCATCGACCTTCCTTCGTTCTACGGCAAGAACGCCGACGGCTCCGGCTCCAGCCCTTCGGCTGATATCGAGCAGCTCATCAATAAACTCAAGGCGATGGGCATGAAGGCCCTCATCATGGATCTCCGCAAGAACGGTGGCGGCCTCCTGACCGAGGCGGTCGACATCTCCGGGCTCTTCATCCCGAAAGGCTCCGTCCTCCAGGTCCGCGACAGCCAAGGTCGTTCCGAAGACTACCGCGACGAAGACGAGAAGGTCGCCTGGAATGGTCCGCTGATCGTGCTGACCTCGAAACTCTCCGCTTCGGCCTCCGAGATCTTCGCCGGTGCGATGCGCGACCACCGTCGCGCCATCGTCGTCGGCGATACGAACACCCACGGCAAGGGATCGGTGCAGAACATCATCGAGCTGAGCCGCTTTGATAAGAACCTAAAGTCCGCGGTGAAGGTCACCATCCAGAAGTGGTACGCTCCCAGCGGCTCTTCGATCCAGCTCAAGGGCGTCCCGGCCGACATCGTCGTCCCCTCCGTCTATTCGGTGCTGCCGGTTTCCGAGTCCGATCTCGACCGCCCCCTCCCTTGGGATTCTGTCACGCCCACGCTCACCAAGGCCGACGAAGGCGATTGGCTGAAGGCCAAGCTTTCCGACAGCCTCATCGCCCAGCTCGCCGCCGGCTCCACCCGCCGCCAGTCCGAGCTCCCGGAATTCCTCACGCTCTCCCGTACGATTGATTGGACGAAGAGCCGACAGGTCCGCAAGGACGTGTCACTCTCGCTCGACCAGCGCAGCACCGAGCGCAAGGACGACCTGGAATTCCGCGAACAGATCCGCCGCGAGCTCTCCGATTACGCGAAGAAGGCCTTCAAGGTCCAGGACGTGAAACTCGATGCGGCCATCGAGCAGGAGAAAAAGGAAGGCCCGGCCTCCGCCGCGAAGAGCAAGCGGGCCAGCCGCATGCGTGACCCCCTCGAAGATGACGATTGGCCGGATTACGATATCCAGCTCCAGGAAGCGGTGCGCATCGCGACCGACTGGACCGCCCTCCTCGGCTCCTCCGTCGCCGCCGCCAAGGAAACCAAGACGAAGTAAACCGGACGGCGGGGATCCGCTGGCATGGTGAACGGCTGCGAAGCAAAGACAGGCCGCCCGACCAGGCGGCTTTTTTTTGTTACATGCACAACGAGGTATGGCCGAGCATCCTTGTTCGGCCGCGGCCGGCCAAGGATGACCAGCCCTACATGGGAGAGGTGTTAGCGGTCAGCGGATGGCGGTTGGTATATCAAAACCCGCCACCAGCCACCCGGGGCTGCCACCCGCCACCTGAAAATACATGCCTCTGCTTCGCAGCATGCCAGCTTGCCAGCAGACCCCCATGGCATCCTGTTTGATTTGCCCACCCCTCCCTCACCCCGCAATTTCTCGCCATGCTCTCCCCTGAAGCACTGGTCTACGGCACCCTCCTGGTGACGGGCTTCCTGACCCTCCGCCGCTCGCGACGCGCCGGCCTGACCCTCCGCCGCCAGCACGGCCTCATCGACGGCCAGCCGGTCCAGCTCCACACGCTCACGAACGCCCGCGGCATGGAAGTCTCGGTCAGCGAGTTCGGCGCCACGCTCACCTCGATCCGCGTCCCGGACATCCAAGGCCGCCTCGGTGAAGTCACCCTCGGACTCCGCTCACTCGAGGACTATGTCGCCGGGAATCCCTTCCTCGGCAGCACCGTCGGCCGTTACGCCAACCGCCTCGCGAACGGCCAGCTGACCATCGACGGCCGCACCATTGCCCTGGCGCAGAACAACAACGGCAACCACCTCCACGGCGGTCTCCGTGGCTTCGATAAGCGCGTCTGGAAATCCGAAGCGATCCGCACCGCCGACGCCTCCGCGGTCCGCTTCACCACCGTCAGCCCCGATGGCGAAGAAGGCTACCCGGGCACGCTCAACGTGACGGTCACCTACACCCTACCTGACCATGCCGACGAACTGACCATCGACTTCGCGGCGACGACCGACGCCCCGACGGCCTGCAATCTCACGAACCACGTCTTCTTCAACCTCGCCGGCCAAGGTAGTATCCTCGACCACCGCATGACGCTCCGCTCCGATCGCCTCGTACCAGTCACGGCCGCGCTCATCCCGACCGGCGAGTTCATGGATGTCACGAAAACGCCGTTTGATTTCCGTCGCCCGCACGCGATCGGCGAACGCATCGGCGCCCCGCATGACCAGCTCCGTCGCGGAAGAGGCTATGACCACTGCTACGACCTCGGCACGGATAAGTCCCTGAAGTCCGCCGCCTTCGTCGCCGAAGCGTCCTCCGGCCGCACGCTCGAAGTCCTCACCGACGCCCCCGGACTCCAATTCTATACCGGCAACTTCCTCACCGGCACCGTGCAAGGCCGCTGGCCTAAGCCCTTCGCCTTCCGCCAAGGCTTCTGCCTCGAGCCCGGCCTCTTCCCGGACTCGCCGAACCAGCCTGCGTTCCATCGCCTCGGTTACCCCAGCGGCATCCTGCGCCCCGGCGAACAGTATTCCCAAAAGCTCGTCTTCCGCTTCGGCGTCACCCGCGGATAATCCGCGGACGCGGGGATCTGCTGACCTGGTGAACGGCTGCGAAGTAATGGCATTAGGTAGGGGCAACACCACGTGCTGTCCTATCTGCCTTTGCATCTAGGTAGGGCCGAGCATCCCTGCTCGGCCGCGGCCGGCCAAGGATGGCCAGCCCTACCCGGGAGAGGTGTTAGCGGATGGCGGTCGGCATATCAAATCCCGCCACCTGGAATACATGCCTCTGCTTCGCAGCATGCCAGCATACCCCCTCGCGACTTCGCCGCGCCTGCTTCGCAGCGGTTCACCGTGCCAGCATTTCCCCGCGGGCGCTTACGCCCGCTTCTCTGCCGCCGTACTATCCGCCCAGAGCTGCTGGGTGACCTTGAGGAGCACGAAGCCGCTCACAACCGTGACGGCGGTGAGCACCCAGGCCATGGTGAGGCGCTTGGGATCTCCCGACGAATAGAGGAAGTTGCCGATGGCGAAGAGCGAAGCCCAGATCAGCGCGCACCCGGCGATCCAGCCGACGAAGGCGGAGCCGATGCGGTTCTCCTGAGCGATCTCGGTGTCGCTGATGCCCGCCGCAGCGCGAATATCCGTCCAACCGGGACCCGCGGGCTTCACCTTCTGGCAGAAGCTGATGAGCGTCGCGCGGTCCGTCTGCGGGCCGGCATACGCGGTGATGAGCCACGAGAGCGTGGTCAGGCCGACCTGGATGATGGTCGTGGTCGCGAAGTCCGCGTGTGGCATGAAGAACGGTACGGCCACCGAGGTCACGAGCGACATCACCATGGCGACGACCTCGCACCAAGCGGAGACGCGCCACCAGAACCAACGCGCGATATAGAGCAGGCCGGTACCCGCGCCGATGGAGAGCAGGACTTGGAAGGCCTGCTGGGCCGAGGTCATATAAAGGCTGAGCACCGCGGCGACGACATACAGGAGCAAGGTCGAAAGGCGACCGACGTTCACGTAGTGCGCCTCGCTGGCGTCCTTCTTCATGAAGCGGCGGTAGAAGTCGTGGACGAGGTACGAAGAACCCCAGTTGAGGTGCGTGAGGATGGTCGAGGAATTCGCGGCGATGAGGCCGCCGATCATCAGGCCCACGAAGCCGACGGGCAGGAACATAAGCATCGCCGGGAAAGCGGAGTCGTGGCCGATGAGCGCGGGGTCGGCGTTCGGGAAGGCCGACTTGATCGCCGCGAGGTCAGGGTAGACGATGATAGAACACAGCGCGGTGATGATCCACGGCCAAGGACGCAGGACGTAGTGGGCGACGTTGAAGAAGAGCGTGCCGCCGAGGGAATCCTTCTCCGACTTCGAAGCCAGCATGCGCTGCGCGATGTACGAACCACCGCCGGGCTCGGCGCCGGGGTACCAGTTGGCCCACCAGCTGATGGCGATCGGCAGGATGAAGATCATCAACGCCAGCTCCGACATCGTGAAGTTCGGCAGCATGTCCAAGATCGGTTGCCCCTTGCCGTCCGACACCGACATCACCGGCACGCCGTCGGTCGTGACGACCTGCTGGGTGGAAAGTTTTTCTACGAGCAACTTCAGACCAGTCCAGCCACTGGCATCGCCGGCCAGACGGCGGCCGACCTCGACCAGCGAGAACCAAGCCGCGGCGAAGACGGCGGTCATCTTGATGAAGAACTGGATCATATCGATGACCAGCACACCCCAGAGGCCGGAGTGCGCGGCGAAGACGACGTTCAGGATCCCGCAGACGACGATGGTCTGCCAGGCAGGCATGCCGAAGAGGATGTTGGCGATCTTGCAGGCAGCCAAGGTCACCATGCCCATGATGAAGCAATTGAAGAATAACCCGAGATAGAGGGCGCGGAAACCGCGCACGACCGAGGCGGCGGTACCGGAGTAGCGATGCTCGTAGAACTCGAGGTCGGTCATGACGCCCGAGCGGCGCCACAGGCGGGCGAAGAAGAAGACGGTGGCGACACCAGTCAGCACGAAGGCCCACCACTGCCAGTTGCCGGCGACGCCGTATTTGCGGACCTGCTCGGTCACCCAATTCGGGGTGTCGGACGAGAAGGTGGTCGCGACCATCGAGAGGCCGGCAAGCCACCACGGCACCGAGCGACCGGAGGCGAAGAACTCGGCGGTGCTGCCGCTCGAGCGCTTGGCGAGGAAGAGCGCGGGGACGAAGCAGATCAGGATCGAAGCGACGACGATGACCCAATCAATCCAGGTAATATGCATGGCGGGGTAAGGGGTTGCTTACTTCTGTTTCACCCCGCCCTGCGTGGCAACCGCGTTCCCTTTACTGATATGACCACTTCGGAGCATTAGGCCTGAGGTAGGGGCGCGACTGCGTCGCGTCCGTTGGCCGACGGAGAGACGGCGCCCTCGCGGCTTAGCCGCGCTTATTTCTTCAGCAACTCCGGCTCCGTCCACGCGTCGGTCCGGCCCTTGGTCTCGGCGCGGATCTTCTGGACGAGGTCGAGGGGCACGGGCGCGGCCTCGTGGTCCCACTCCCGGCGGATGTAGGTCAGGACGCCGGCGATCTGCTGATCGGTCAGGAAACCGGCGGCGGGCATGTCGTAAGAATAGCTGATTCCCTTCACCTTAATGGGACCACGCAGGCCATGCATAATGACCTTCACGATACGCTCGGGGTCACCCAGCACCCATTCTGATTCAGCCAGCGGAGGAGCCAGTCCCTCGAGGCCTTTACCGGTCGGCTGATGGCACGCGGCACACAGGCCGGCGTAGGTCTGCTTGCCGGAATCGAAGAGCAGCTGCTGCTCATTAGTGAGGGCCTTCACGGTGGGGACGATGACGCCGGGCTTGCCCGGCCAGACGACGGTACTCTTGAACCAGGCGAGAGCCTTCACCATCGCGGCGTCCTTGCTCTTGGAAAGCTTAGCCAGCGAAGCCGGCTCGGCGGCCAACTTGATCGGGCGCTTGGCGGTGACGGTCGGGTGCGCGGTCAGCGAACCGAGCAAAGTCAACTGCTGCGACCGCAGCGGCAGCGAGGCGATGATGGCGAGGGCCTGCTCGATGCGTTCCGGCTTACGCTCAGAGAAGACGCAGCGCAGCAGCGCGGCGGGCAAGGTCTTCGAATAGGCGGCGGGCTGCTTGAGCACCGCGGCGAAGTTCTCGAGCTCCCGGCCAGCGAGGCCGCTGATGAAACCATCCTGGATGGCGATGTGCTCCGCGGCGCGGTGCGCGAGCGCGGCGGCGACGAGGTCCACGGCGAGGTCCTTGGCTTCGCCCATGGTCAGGACGAGCTGCAGCTGCACCTCGGGGACGGCTTCACTCGCGGCGAGTGCGGTCCAGCGGGCGATGACCTCAGCGCGATGCGGGCCGGCGACAAGGCCTTCTGAGACGCGCAGAGCGGCGGCACGGACGCGCGGATCGGTGTCGGCCAATCCAGCCGAGACGAGCGCCCAGTCGGTGACCTTAAGTCCGTGCTGAGTCCAAAGCGCATGCACGCGGCCCATGGGCGTGGCGGCCTTGAGTCCGAAGGCGGTCAGCGCGGCGGCGAGGGACTGGTCACCGCTCTCGACGAGCAGGCGCTGCGCGGTCTCGCGGCGCCATTCGTTGCCGCTACCGAGTTCGGTGATGAGTTCGGCGGGCTGGAGTCCGGCTAGGCCCTTCAGCGCCATGGTCTTGTGGCCTTCGGGGACGACGCGCCAGAGGCGGCCGAGGTGGAGGGGCGCAATGAGGCCGCGGTCTTCACCCTGCTTGCGCAGGTAGGTCGTGAGCGAGATGCGGTGTTGGATCACGCCATGATGCATGTCCACGAGGTAGAGGGCGCCTTCGGGTCCGGTGAGCGCGTTGACGGGGCGGAAGCGCTCGTCGGTCGAGGCGACGAACTCCTGCTGATCATAGAACGGCGTACCCTTGACCAAGCCCTTGTCGGGATTGAGCACCAGTCGCTTCACGAGATTGCCCGCCGGCTCGCAGATGAACGCGTTACCATAGGCATCGGCCGGAAAGAGATCCGAACGATAGATCCACGGGCCACAAGCTGCGGTGCACTCCTTGAGTTTGAAGTCGCGAAGCATCTCGGTCCGGTAGCCGCGGTTGATGCCCGGGTTGACGCGGTTAGGCCAGACGAGCTGCTCCGCTGCGGCCTTGGTGTTGAGGCCGGTGCTACGCCCCAGGGCGGGATTGCGCAGCAGGTAGCCGGAGTTGACGACGTCGACGCGCAGGAGGTCGCTGTTGTTATTGGAATACAGGCGGCCGAAGTCGTCTTGTGCCAAGCCCCACTGCCCACGGAAGTTGCTCGCGGCACGGACCCACTTACCGTCGTCGAACTTGAAACGCGCCGTGTAGGCGCCGACGTAGAGCCAACCGTCGTGACCCCACAGCAGCGCGTTCGGAGCGCGCTCGGGATTGGCGAGCTGCGGGCGGGCCGGGTCGACGCGTACGCCGAAGTCCGTCGCGACCTCGATTTTCTCGTCGGCCTTGCCATCGCCGTTCGTATCGCGGCAGAACCAGAGATGCGGCGGGGCGCCGATGAGGGCGCCGTCGCGATGAAGGATGAGCGCGCGGGGCAGGATGATGTTATCGAGGAAGACCGTACGCTTGTCCATGCGGCCATCGCCATCTGTATCCTCCAGGACGACCACCGAACCCTTCGCCTGGTCTTCCGTCGTCCCGTCGAAGTTCTCCATGTAGCCCGTCATCTCGACGACCCAGAGGCGACCGTCAGGGCCGAACTGCAGCACCGTCGGGTGGCGGACCAGCGGGGCCTCGGCGACGAGCTCGATGCGATAGCCCGGGGCGACCTTGAAACTGCGGAGCGCTTCCTCGGCCGTGAGCGGGGGCGAAGGCGGGATCAGGTTCGCCGGCACGATCGGAACCTGCGGCTCACCGGCCTTATCGCCGACCTGCGCGCACGCGGCGGCCGCCAGGCATAGGGCGGCCAAGGAAAAGGTGCGGCGGGGCATACGCATACAGACACCAGATAACCCCTGCGGTTGCGGGGTCAACCGACCCTATCACTTTCCCCGGACTTTAAACGACAGGTCGCGGACATATAGCCAAGCCCGGACTCCCCCCGCAGCCTACCCAAGCGCTTTACTCATCATAAAATCCCCATACGCCGCTCATTGTTTTTTCGTCCGGCTCGTTAGTCTAGGACGAGCCATGCTTATTCGTCTCGGCCTTTTATTCATCCTGTCCACGTGCCTCTGCCCAGGGGCTTTCCGGGCCAGCACAAATGTCTTTGTCTCCATCGAAGCGGACACCGACGAGGATGGGCTTGATGACGAAATGGAGCTGCTGCTCGGCACTAATCCCGACGACACCGATACGGATGGCGATGGCTGGGATGATCTTATCGAAACCATCCAGGGGACAGACCCGTGCGATTCCCTTGACTACCCGAAAGAATTTACCACCGAGGGCTACGACGCCCTTCCCTCCAATCCTGCGCTACGATTAAAGGTTCAAGAACTACTGGCATCGAGACGACAAGGGGCAACGACCAGCACCCCCGTCGCCCGTAGAGAGATAGCCACCTTCTCCTTGCGCTACTTCTACCTAGGAGGGAACAACCCTAACCTTGCCGCCGAAGTAATCCGGTCAGACCTTAAAGCCGGCTCGTTCTTGCTCATCTGGCGTCATCACGTGCGCTGGAACCCGCTGGGGATTGAACAACGTTACACTGTTTCCGTCCGGAGTGATGACGGGAGGACGCTCGCCGAATGGAAGACGCCCGTACCAGTGGATACCGAATGGCGCTACGTGGGCTTACCCTTCTCACTGCAGCCAGACGACGAGGGAAGGTTGCTCACACTGAGCCTCATTCCGGAAGGAGATGGGAATCTGGATTATTCGCTGGCCGATTTCATAGCCGCGCCGGTGGGTCTCGAGGCCGATGTCGATCGCGACGGAACCATCGGCGGCAACGAGAGGCCGGCAGGCGGTAAGCCGATCCGCCATTGGATCAATGACGATGATGACCAAGGAGGATACCAGAAGCGTTCTGATGTGCCCGGACGACCTTCGGGTCAAGCTGACTTCACGCATGCAGGCATCGATGGCATGAGCGATCTCGTCGACTTCCTGCCCATCAACCTAAAGCTGTCGCACATCACCGGACTACTTCGTCCGTCCGATGGATTCCGTTACTATGTAACCCACCCCGAGCGGGCCATCCAAGTCGCTCTGACCAGCCTATCGCCTTCGGAGGTGGGGGCCATTCACCGCGACGTAAACCTGAAGGTCTTTGGTCCTAGGCTGGATGGCGATGTTGCGTCGGCAGAAATCCTCGAATCTGACGCCGATGGCCGCATCGAGATTCCGTCTTCATTCATCAACCGTATCACCGCCTTCGGACATGGCGTCATCCTCATGGAGGGCGCCAAAGCCAGCCGGAGGCCCTTGCAACTTGAGATACGAAAATCCGAAAAGATCGTCGCGACCATCGAACAGCCCATGACGATCGTTTCTGTCGAGACAATGTACCGGCATGTGAACCTTACCCGCGTACCCTGCGATTACTCTGGGCGCCCCGCCTTGGTCAAAAAGATCGCCCGGCCGCAACAGATCGGCGAGCCCACGGGCCTGCCCGACACCGAGACCAATGGCCGGTGGGTGGTGCTGATTCATGGTTACAACGTGCCAGCCGACAGCGCGCGCGGCTGGCATGCCGAAACTTTCAAACGCCTTCATGTCCTCGGCAGCAAATCGCGGTTCGTCGGCGTCACCTGGAACGGCGACACCGGGCTGGATTACCACAAGGCGGTGTACCACGCGTTTCAGACCGGGGATGAGGTGCCGAAGGCGCTGGGCTTCCTTGATGCCTCTCGCACGCTCCTTATCGGACATAGTCTGGGCAACGTTGTCGCCAGCCAAGCAGTGCAAGCGGGCTTCACCCCGGCGCACTATTTTCTACTCAATGCTGCGCTTCCAATCGAAGCACTCGCTGGGAGAAATAACGCCCAGCCGCAGGCCGTTGAGATGACCGAAGAATATTGGCGGCCCTACGCGCGTAAACTCTATGCCGCCGACTGGGCCAATCTCTTCGCGCCCGGCGACTTTCGACGCACCATCACCTGGGAGCATTGCTTCGCGCGCGTGCGGACGCTCGGCATCGCCACGAATTTCTATTCACCGGGAGAAGACGTCACCAACTCCCCAAGCAGCATGGTCTCCGCCTCAGTCCTCGCGACCCTCTGGTCTGGCCGTGCCATCGACTATGGCGCCTGGAAAACCCAAGAGCTGCTCAAAGGCGTAGGATGGAGCAGGTCCATCGCAGCGGTAGCCATGGAAAGAACCCAAGGCGGGTGGGGCTTTAATCCGGCATGGCGGGGTCGCTACGTGCCCAACGGGCCGACCAAGAGCACAGGGGGATACTACGAGCGGATGGATCCGATAACGGCCAGTCGCATCACGTCGGCCCAACTGACCCAGGACCCATTCTTCCGACCGCTCTACGAAGGTTGCCTGCGCGGCCCCCGCCTGCTTGCACCCTCGCCTATCCTGGATTGCTCCAACATGCGGTACGACCTCCTCGCCCGAGCAATCCCAGCGATAACTTTCGCCGCTGGCGCCGTACCGGTACCCCCGACGGGCTCCGGCGCCCAAGTCGTAAATTTTAACCTGGAGAGCCTCGGCCGTACCGACCCCGGCAGGTGGCCGACCGAGGGCCACGACGCCACGCGGCTGGCGGGGCGATGGCTGCACAGCGACTTCAAGAACGTCGCCCTTCCTTACGTCACACCGTTCTACACGCAGTTGATCAAATCTGCGGCTCTCCGATGAAAATCCGCCTATACCTCCTGCCCTTTCTTGCGTTCACGCTGCTGGCCCGGGATTACACGCTGACCGTCGTCGACGAATCAGGCCAGCCGATGCAAGGCGTCGCGGTCTCGGCTTTATTCAGTCGAATGAACGATCCACGCTTTGCCAGCATGCGTTCGTTCGAAGGAAAGACGGATGTCCAAGGCGTCTTCCGATTCATGGCCGGTGACGAGATGTGCCTCGATCGTCTACGCGCAGCGAAACAAGGTTACTTCGACGCAGACGTGACTGAAGTCCACGGTATGGGTAAGGTGCCTTCGGATCTTTCGCACTTCATCACCCTGCCGTATGAAACTAACGAAATCCCCCTCAATTACAAAGAGGTACAACTCCGCACACTGAAGGGGACCTTGCCGAGGAAGACCTGGGTAGGCTTTGATTTCGCCATCGGGGACATCGTCGCGCCCTGGGGCCGTGGCAAGGTGTCAGATATCCGCTTCTGGAACGAAGGGGAGCAAATCGGGTGGACCGAGACCGATGAGACCGTCGAGAGATTCCGGAAGGACAAAGATCATGCCCGCTTCTCCGAAGCCGAGTTCAACGGGATGTATGGTTCCTTTCGCGGCACCACCAAGGTCGGCTGCGGTCAACCAGCCGACGGCGTCATGCGCTCGCCCGCTTTTTGGCCTTACTGCCAGCTGAAGATGCCCGCCCTCGCGCCCACCGAGGGCTATACCTCCGTCCTCGAAATCCCTTACGCGACCCTGCCCTATCCGAGTTTTCAAGATGACTATGTCGGCTACTATCTGCGGGTCCGCACCAAGCTCGGTCCTGATGGTAGAGTGATCTCCGCACATTACGCCAAGATCCAAGGGGCGATTCGATGTGGCTATGGGGCGATCACCTTCCGCTATTATTACAATCCGGTGGCGGATGACCGACGGCTGGTCATGGACCGAAAGAGCAACCTGCTGCAGCCGCCCCCGGGCACGGAGGGAGTGGAACTGACCCGTTACGACCCTTATGAGCGCTGACGGCGGGGCTTCCGGCTTGCCCGTCTCCTAGAACGGCAAAGAATGTCACTAGTCCCACCCCGCCCTGTCTTTCCCAACCGCCAACCGCCAACCGCTAACCGCACCCACCTTTACTATATGCGCACCCTCTCGAAACTCACCCTCTTCGCCGCCGCCACGGCCGCCATGCACGGGGCCGGCTTCACCGACATCCATCCGGCAGCCAACCCGACCAATAGCACATGGACCAACGGAGTGTCCTCCGACGGCCTGGTCTCCGTCGGTCGCTCCAACATCGGCGGCAATGCAAGGGCCTTCAAGATCGCTGGTGGCACCTACACGCAGCTTGATAACCTCAGCGGGGGCTCCGGCTCTTGGGCCACCGCCGCTTGTTCCAACGGCTCACTGATTGTCGGCACCTCCATTGACTTCAACGGAGCCTACCAGGCAGTTTCATGGACGGGCACGACCGCCACCACCCTCGACAATACCGCCTCTTTCCTGCTCTCCGAAGCGACCGGCATCTCCTCGACCGGCACCACGATCGTGGGCTGGGGTTTCAGCGGAACGAGCTTTCAGGAGGAAGCTTTCTATCATCTGGCGGGCTCGATCAATAACTTCAGCGTTCTCTTCTCCGGCTTAGCCAGCAAGGCCATGGGCGTGTCGGCCGACGGTAATACGATCGTCGGCTCGGTCGGTGATAACTTCAGCACCCCGGGTGCGGTCAGCGGCTTCGTCTATACCATCGGCGGAACCTCGACCTTGGTTGACGCCACCGTAGTTCCGGCCTTTAACGTCGCTGGCCTCAGCTTCACCCAGCTGACCGCGATCTCAGGCAACGGTGCGATCGCCATCGGCTACGTCTCCAGCAGCCTGAGTTCTGGCGATGAGCAGGCCTTCAGGTATAACGTCTCTGGCGCCACCTACGCCGCGCTGGGATCGCTGAGCGTCGGCGGCTGGTCGATTGCTCGTGCCATCAATAGCGATGGCTCGGTGATCGTGGGCCAATCTGACAACCAAGCCTTCAAATACCAGGACGGCACGCTAACCCCGCTCGGCTTCCTCGGCACGGGCGACGAATCCGACGCCACCGGCGTCTCCGCCGATGGCACGGTGATCGTGGGCTACTCGCGCATCACGTCCGGCGGCGCCTTCCGCCACGCCTTCGTGTATGCGAACCAGACGATGCTCGATGCCGATGAGTGGCTCCGCTCCCTGAACGGCCCAAGCAGCCTCCTCGCGATGACGACTAGCCTGAATTCGCAGCCCCTCGAAGGCGCCCACCATCGCCCGCTGATGTCCTACGACAACATGGGCAAGCAGAGCCAGGCCTGGGCCACCGGCGACTTCGGCACGTCCTCCCGCCAGTCCGATAGTCACATGACCTCCGGTGAGATCGGCGTGAGCCAGACGTACGGCGACTTCGTCCTCGGCGTCGCCGCAGGCCATGCCTCGCTCAACCAGGACCTGCTCTTCGGCGGCAACGCCCATATCTCCGGCAACTATCTCCTCGCCGAAGCCGACACCCGTCTGGCCGACAAGGAAAGCATCGTGTCGCTCGTCCTCGTTCACGGCAACTACGACGCCGATACCACCCGCGGCTACGTGACCGGCAGCGGCACCGACACCTCCCGCGGCAGCACGGGCCTGAAGACCTCCAGCGCCCGCCTCCGTCTCGACGGCCCGGCCCAGAAGTTCATCAGCGCAGTCTCCGCGACGCCCTTCATCTCGTACACCGCCACCCGCACGACCGCCGACGCCTATGCGGAAACCGGTGGCTCGTTCCCGGCCAGCTTCGGCGCTCAGGAACACACCGCGCAGGAAGGCCGCCTCGGAGTCACGGCGAAATACGTCGCCTCGCCCAGCACCACCCTGCTCTTCACCGCCGAGTGGATTCACCGCTTCGATGATGCGGGCGAAGGCCTCACCGCCACCAGCTCCACGATGGGTACGCTGACCGCCACCGGCATCGCACCGACCGCCGACCAGGCCCGCTTCGGCTTCGACATCGATCACAAGCTCTCGGCCGACACGCTTCTGAACTTCTCCGTCCATGCCGCTGGCATCGGCCCGTCCTCGGACGTCTCCGCCGCCCTGAGTATCCGCCGGGCCTTTTAATAGCGGCACTTCGTGCCGCGGGGGTCTGCTGGCATGGTGAACGGCTGCGAAACACAAGGATCAAGACAGGCCGCCCACCCGGGCGGCTTTTTTATAGGTAGGGGCGCGACTGCGTCGCGTCCGTTCGCCGAGATAGCATCGATGAGCCAGGCAAGCAATCGGACCAGTTAACGTCTGTCCGTCCACGGACGCCACGCAGTGGCGCCCCTTCCCAAGGATCCACGGCTGATCTTCCGCCGGGCGTTCTGAGTGTAGCAATCAGCATTGCACGAGCGCCGAGCCTTACTATCTACCAGAACATGACTAACGCCCGCTGGCTGATTTCTTTTGGAGTTTTCCTCTTTCTCTGCGGCCTCGCAGGCTATCTCTCCAATCCCGCCGCCGCCAAGACTGCCCTCATTTCCGGCTCCCTCTTTGGTGGTCTCTCGGCGGTCTGGGGACTTCTTCTGGCCAAGGGATTCCATTTCGCCAAGTGGATCGCACTGGCGATGACCCTGATGCTTTGCGGCGTCTTCGGTTGGCGCTCCGTCGTCAGCTGGCAAGCCGTGGCGGATGGCGCCCCCAAGGTCTTTGCCGCCAGCCTTATCACGCTGATGCTACTTGGGTCCATCGCCACCGTCGGCAAACTCCTGCGTCGCTAAGCGCCCGGAAGCGGATGCGATGTCATCGCATCCCTACACCCGCGCCGTCGCATCCACCAGTAGCCAAGCCCAAGTGGCGACGACGCCATCGGGTCGCGCGTTGAGGCGGTCATAGTCGCGGATGAGCGACTTGAGTTCACTCGGCGAGAGTCGCGGATCGCCGGTCACGCCGCTGCGATGCAGGTTTCGCAAGAAATCCAAGGCGCTCGGATAAATCTCTTCAGACTCAAGCACGCCGTGCGCATGGACGTCGAAGTTCGCGGCCTTGAGCAAGGCGAGCCACTGAGGCTCATCGCGCCAGCGCACAGGGCCTTCGCCGATGAGGTCGCGTAATTCGTTCAGGCAAGGATCGCACGGGACGCCGAGCAAGAGTCGTCCGCCAGCCGGCAACGCCGCACGCCAATGACGCAACACCGCCGCGGGATCAGCCGCCCAATGCAGCAAGCCGGTCGAAGCGAGTGCGCCGGCTTTCTCGATGGGACCGAAAGCATTATGCACGGACCAATTCGCGGCGGGCACAGCCTGACGGCCGAGCTCGACCATCGCGGGCGAGGCATCGGTGGCGTCGACGTTCACGCCCTGGGCGAGCAGCGCAGCGGTCAGGAAGCCCGTGCCGGCGCCGAGTTCGGTGACGCGGACGCCGCGACGGAACGGAGCGAAGGCGGCCAGCGCTTCGGCGAAACGCTTCTGCGGCGCGGCGTGCGCGTCGTAGCTCTCAGCTCGTTCATGAAAACGCATGGGATTAGGGGGCGAGGAAGGCGCGCAGGTCGTGCCCGAGTCCTTCACCAATATGACAACCTACGATGGCTTGGCAAACGCCCGTGGCATCCAGGAGCGCATCCTGGTCGCCGACATAGGCTTCCCAGCCGGGGCTGAGGCCCTGACGTCCGAAGGTGATCAGTGAGATGCCCGCGGGCTGGGACAGGAGGTCCAGGCCGGCCTGCAGGTATTCCTTCTCGTAGGGCAAGGCATCACCGACCAGCGGGGCCAGGCCGGCACGCTGACGGAAGTCGGCTAAGGCCGCCGGGGCGTCGGTATCAATCCAGCGACGCAACCACTTCACCTGGGTCTCGGAATGCTTTCCGCACTTGCCGTGCTCGGAACAGAACGACGTGAACGGGGCGAAGAGCAGCACCTTGGCCGGGAACTGCACGCCGCGGGCCCCGGCCTCGAGCACGAGATGCGCGCCGAGCGACCACGCGATGACGGCGTCACAGTTGGAAAGATTTTCGGCGGCGCCCACGACCGGCGGGTAGATCAGGTGCTCGGCGTCGGGCGCATGGGCCACGGCGAGGGCCTTCATCTCCTCGAGCGAGACGCCCCATCCGCCGATCCAGCCGATCTTCATGCGGAGACGCCCTTCAAAGCGGCGACAAAGGAGGACAGCACGGCGGGCGAAAGGCCCCGACGGAGCGAGATACGGATGCGTCCGGTGCGCACGGGCACCGTGGGCGGACGGATGGCGGAGACCATGAAGCCGGCGGCGCGCAGCGCGGTGGCGTATTTCAGGGTGACGTCGGAGTCGCCCAAGATGAGCGGGATGATCGGCGAGTCGCCCGAGGGCACGGCGAAGCCAGCTTCAAGGAGCCCGTCGCGCCAAGCCCGGGAGAGCGCGTGGAGCTCGGCACGTTCGCCCGACATCCCTTTCACGCGTTCGACGGCAGCGAGGGCGGCGGCGGCGCAGGAAGGAGCGAGGTAGGTCGAGTAGACGAACTCCCCGGCGAAGTTAATCAGGGCGTCGCGGACCTCCGGGTCATGCGAGAGCACATAGGCGCCCTGCGAGCCAAGGCCTTTGCCGAGCGTGCCGACCACGATGTCCGCGGCGGCAAAAGCACCCTGCTCTTCCTGTAGTCCAGAACCCGTAGAACCGTACCAACCCGTGGCGTGGGCTTCATCCAGCACCCAGCAGAATCCAAAACGCTTACGCAGCGAGGCCAGACGCTTCAGGTCGGGGCTATCGCCGTCCATCGAGTAGACGCTTTCCGTGACGACGAAGATGACGCCATCCAACGCCGGCTCTTCGTGGAGCATGAGCTCGAGCGCATCGAGGTCGTTATGGGCGAAGCGACGGAGGCGTGCGCCCGAGGCCATGATGCCGTCGAGCATGCTCGCGTGCACCAGACGGTCGGCGAGGATGAGGTCGCCCTTCTTGGGTAAGCCGCCGAGGACGGCGGAGTTGGCCGAGAAGCCGGTGTTCATCACCAGCCCGTGCTCATAACCCTGCCACGCGGCGAGGGTGTGCTCGAGCTGCTGATGGATCTCGGTGTAGCCCGTGACCAGCGGCGAGGCGGACGAAGACGCACCCCATTCGTGGAGCGCGGCCACGCCAGCGGCGACGACCGCCGGGTCGCGAGACAAGCCGAGGTAATCATTATCGGCCAGATTGACGCGGGTGTCCGCCGAAGCGCGGGCCGTCAGCTTACGGCGCAACGACGATCCCTCGCGCTGGGCGAGGGATTGACGCAGGCGCTGCAGCAGGGCTTCGTTCACCGCGGCAGGAAATG